>LJSY01000008.1 GCA_001314805.1 Rhodobacteraceae bacterium HLUCCO18
TTCCATCAAGCGGTCCAGAAGGTCTTTGTCGATGCTCATACGTGGGTCTCCTCTCAGAGCAGTTACCACGTCAGCGCACAAAATTTAGGATAGTCCCACGTTTACCGTTCTAATGGGGTCTGTCCTCGCTCAAACCTTGCTGAACAAGGAATATCAGAAAGTTGCGCCCGGTTTCTGTGATGACAATCTGTTCCGCGTCAACGGAGATAAGCCGCCAGCGCAGCAAGAAATTTAGATATTGGTCAAGCGTCCAGTCACCCAACGCCGGCTCTTCTGCCTTGAGGACCTTCAATAGGTTTTCTGCTTCCGCGCGAGGGATGTTCCGTTCGTTTAATAGCCTTAGCGCACGAATTTGGCTGCCAAAGATTCCTTGGTAAACCAGCAAGAAGTTCTTTTCCATTTGCTGTGCGGTCAAAGCCCTAAGAAGCAGTTCCTCACGCTCATTGGCGTCACTTGAGAACTTGTCGAGCGCCTCCTTGTTTCGGCGCTCAATAGACAACGCAACATCATCCCTCAACGGCACCAGCTTCGTATCAGAAATCTCCTCTGACTGAAGTTCTCCAGACGCTTCGGTAGATTGCTTCGGAAGAGATAGCTCTACACCAGACGAGCCAATCTTGGTAATTCGCGGTAGCAGTTCATCAACTTTCGAGCGGAAAGCGAGCGCAAGGACAACAATTGCAATCGGCCATGCGACATGGCCAGCCATGTCAGCAATGAACTCAAGCCAACTCACCCAAACACCTCCTCGAACTCCCGCCATTCCCCCTTGCTCATCCCCGAATTCTCCTGCGTCACCACCTCCCCGGCGAGCCGACGCTTCAACACCTCGACCCCCTTCGCCGACAGCTGCACGCCGCCCATCCGGTAGTCCTCGAACGCGCCATAGGCCGCCGGGACCCAGTCCTTCACCATCTCCGCGATCGCCTCCGCATAGACCCGGATCTCGTATTGCGCATGGGCATCGGCCCGGAGCCGCAGGAAGTGGAAGAGGTTGTGCAGGTCCGTCTTCCAGTACCATTGCGTGTAGATGTTCGCGGGCAGGTTCATCCGCGCGAGTTCCCGCGCCAGCCCCTGCTGGCCGTCCTGCGACAGCATCTCCTGGTAATGGTCGTAGGCGCGGCCCGCGTCGGCCTTCAGCATCTCCAGCACGCGCGCGGCCTCGGCCCCGTCCAGCACCGCGCCGCGGCCCTGGTTGTTGACGGTGGATTGGGCGGCCAGCGCGTCGGGCTCGGGGATGTAGAACTCCCGGTCGAGGATCGAGTAGCGCGCGGAATACTCGTTCACGTTGGCGGTCCGGTGGCGGATCCACTGGCGCGCGACGAAGACGGGCAGCTTCACATGGAGCTTGATCTCGCACATCTCGAACGGCGTCGAGTGCCAGTGCCGCATGAGATAGCGGATAAGCCCCGAATCGTCCCGCGCCTTCTTCGTGCCCGCCCCGTAGGACACCCGCGCCGCCTGCACGATGGCCGCGTCGTCGCCCATGTAGTCGACGACCCGCACGAACCCGTGGTCGAGCACCTTTTTCGGCGTGTAGAGATGCGCCTCCATGCCCGGGCTGACGGCCCGCAGCGTCGGCTGGGGATTGGCGCGCAGGGCCGCGATCTCTTCCTCGGGGGTCATAGGACGATCCGCATGGGTGTTCATGTCATTCTCCTTGTCGGGGCCGCTGCTCATGCCGGTCTCACCACAGATGTGGACGAAATTCGATACTGGACTACCACATCTAGGCGGCGCGCGTCACTCGGGATTGCGCCTGTCCACAGGAAATTCCGCGCCGGCCGGGGCCGTTTGCGTGACCACGGCAAATTTACCCGCCCGACGGGCTGTTCCCGTGCCCGCAACGCGCTAACGTGGCGCGCAGAGACCACCAGAACGGGAGCGAGACATGGGTATCCACTATCTTCACACAATGGTCCGGGTGAAGGACCTCGCGGCCTCGATGGCGTTCTACGAGCTTCTGGGCCTGCGCGAGACGCGGCGCCACGAGAACGAGAAGGGGCGTTTCACGCTGGTGTTCATGGCGCCTGCCGGGCAGGAGGAATGCCCCATCGAGCTGACCTACAACTGGGACGGCGACGAGGGACTGCCGTCCGACAGCCGCCATTTCGGCCACCTCGCCTATCGCGTCGACAACATCTACGAGACCTGCCAGCACCTGATGGACAACGGCGTGACGATCAACCGGCCGCCGCGCGACGGGCACATGGCCTTCGTGCGCTCGCCCGACAACATCTCGATCGAGCTCCTGCAGGAGGGCGAATCCCTGCCGCCCGCCGAACCCTGGGCGTCGATGCCGAACACGGGCCACTGGTGAGGACGGCGGCACTCCTTCTCGGGGCCGCGCTTGGCCTCGCCGCGCCGGTCCAGGCGCAGGAGGAGTGCCGCCTCGCCCTTGTGCTCGGGCTCGACGTGTCGGCCTCGGTCGATGCGGCGGAATACCGGCTGCAGGTCGAAGGCCTCGCCGCATCGCTGATCCACCCGTCCGTGGTTGAGGCGGCGCTGTCGGGCAACGGGCCGGTGGCGCTCTCGATCTACGAATGGTCGGGGCGGTTCCAGCAGGACGTTCTGATCGACTGGACGCTGATTCATTCGGAAGCGGACCTGACCACCATCGCCGAGCGGGTCCTGCGCGCCACCCGCAGCCACGAGGATTTCCCCACCGCGATCGGCTATGCGCTGGGCTTTGCCGCGACGCATCTGGAGCGCGCGCCGCCCTGCCTGTTCCGGACCGTCGACATCTCGGGCGACGGGCAGAACAACGACGGTTTCCCGCCCTCGGCCGCCTACGAACACTTTCCCTTCGACGGCGTGACAGTGAACGGGCTGGCCATAGGTGGCGCCTCTCGCGGGATCGAGGACTACTATCTCGCCGAAGTCATCCACGGCCCCGGCGCCTTCGTCGAATACGCCCGCAACCACGACGATTTCGAAGAGGTCATGCGCCGCAAGCTGGAACGCGAGCTGCGCGTCGTGATCCTGGGAGATTTGGAGCAGTAGGGCCTCAGTCCACCGGCAACAGCGCCGCACCCACGCGCCGGCCCTCGGACAGAAGCACGTTGTAGGTCCGGCAGGCCGCGGGGCTCGCCATCGGCTCCACGCCGACGCCGGCGCCTTCCAGCGCTGTCCGGAAGGCTGCGGGCGGATGCGCGATGCCGGGCCCCGTGCCGACGATCACGATGTCGATCTCGTCGGCCGCCTCGAGGATCTGCGCGGTGGCCTGGTAGCCGCCCCATGCCGCGGTCGATCCCGGCAGGATCAGGACCGCCCCCGTCATCACGACACCGCCCACGCGGAAGAAGCCGGGACCGTACCCGTCTACGGGCGTTCCGGTATCGAACTCCACCTCGGTGATCCGCATCGTTCTCTCCCGTGTCAGCTCCAGACCGGCAGGGCCGCAAGCCCCGCCGCTCCGATCAAAGCATAGGCGAAGCCGCGATAGAACCCCGCCCGGTCCGGCCGGAAAAGCCACGTGCCGATCCCTGTCCCGACCCCGTAGGGCACCAGAAGAAGCAGCCCCATCCACACCGCCTCGACCGACACGAGACCCTGAAGCCAGAGTTGCGGCAGGAAGGTGAGCGAACTCAGCGTCAGGAACACGGCGAGGTTGCCGCGCGTCACCGGCACCGGCTGCCCCTCGGTGCCGAGGTTGAAGAGGATCACCGGCGGCCCGTTCAGCCCCGTGGACCCGCCCGTCACCCCCGCCAGCGCGCCGATGCCGAGCCGCGCGCGCAGGCCCGCGCCCACGGGCACCCGCCAACCGGCCAGAAGCGCCCCGAGCGTCAGGAGCGTCAGCGCGCCGATGGCTGCCCGGATCGCCTCTGGCGGCGCGAACCGCAGGACCAGCACCCCCAGCGGCGTGAAGAGAACGCAGGCCGCCACCATGCCCATCGCCGCGCGCCGCTCCGCGACCTTCCACGCGCCCGGCAGAACCGTGACGAGCGAGGCCAGCGCCGACAAGGAAAACGCCGCCATAGCCACCGGCGGGGTCAGGACGAGCGTGGCCAGCGGCATGAAGATCAGGGCCGAGCCGAAGCCCGCGAAGCCATAGACCAGCCCCGCCACCAGCGACACGGCGCAGACGAAGGGAAGGCCGGGATCTGAAAGGACGGCCGCAAGGGCCTCAGGCACGGCTGGCCTCAGGCATCGATATTGGCGAATTGCGTGCCGCCGCCGCCGCCCGACGAGGGCTTGGACCAGTCGCGCTTGACGCCAATCATCAGAACCACGTTCTGGGCCATGTAGATCGAGGAATACGTGCCCACGATCACGCCCCAGAAGATGGCGAAGACGAAGCCCCGGATCACGTCGCCGCCCAGAACCAGAAGCGCGATCAGCGCCAGAAGCGTGGTTGCGCTCGTCATCAAGGTCCGGCTCAACGTCTCGTTCGCGCTCAGGTTCATCACCTCGCGCAGATCGCGCTGCTTGTACTTGATCAGGTTCTCGCGCAGCCGGTCGAAGATCACCACCGTGTCGTTGATCGAGTAGCCGATGATCGTCAGAAGCGCGGCGATGGTCGCGAGGTCGAAGCGGATCTGCAGCAGGCTGAAGACCCCGATGGTCAGCACGATGTCATGGATCAGCGCGACCACGGCACCGACGGAGAACTGCCATTCGAACCGCAGCCAAATGTAGATCAGAAGCGCCACGAGCGACGCACCCACGGCGATAAGCGCGGTGATGATCAGCTCGCCCGAGACCTTGGGGCCCACGGATTCCACGCTCGGGAAGGTCATCTCCGGGTAGACCGTCCTGAGCGCCTCCTGCACGGCGGCCACGGTTTCCGGCGTCACGCTTTCCTGGCCCTCCTGGGCCTGGATGCGGATCATCGCCACATGTCGATCGTCGTCGAAGGTCGGGTCGAACACCTCGGTGATCGAGACGTCGCCGAGGTTCAGCGGCGTCAGCGCGTCGCGATAGGCGCCCACGTCCACGGGTTGGGACGACTCGGTCCGGATCGTCGTGCCGCCAAGGAAGTCGATCCCGAAATTCAGCCCCATCGCCAGCCAGATGCCGATGGACAGCACCATCGCCACGATGGACGCGCCGAACGTCAGCCGCGCATATTTGAAGAAGTCGATATTGGTGTCCTGCGGAACCAGTTTCAGGCGCATGTCAGACCTCGATCGTCTTCGGGCGACGCCGGTCGAACCAGGTCACGATGAACAGGCGGGTAACGTAGATCGCGGTGAATACCGACGTCAGGATGCCGATCCCCAGCGTCACGGAGAACCCGCGCACGGGACCCGAGCCAAGGGTGAACAGGATCACGGCAATGATGAAGGTGGTGATGTTGGCGTCGATGATGGCGCTGAGCGCACGCTCATAGCCCAGTTCGATTGCACGCGCCGGACCCTTGGCGTTCTTCATCTCCTCGCGGATCCGCTCGAAGACCAGCACGTTGGCGTCGACCGCCATGCCGATCGTCAGCACGATCCCGGCGATACCCGGCAGCGTCAGCGTGGCGCCGATGAGGCTGAGCACGCCAAAGATGAGCCCGACGTTCAGGATCAGCGCGAGGCTCGCGAAGACCCCGAAAAGCCCGTAGCTCAGGATCATGAAGACCAGAACGGCCGCGAAGGCCACCAGCGCGGCCAGTTCCCCTGCCGCGATGCTGTCGGCGCCCAGTTCCGGGCCGATCGTACGCTCCTCGAGGAAGGTCATCTCGGCCGGCAGGGCGCCGGCGCGAAGCAGGACCGCGAGTTCGGTGGAGCTTTCGACGGTGAAATTGCCCGAGATCTGGCCGGACCCGCCGGTGATCGCCTGCCGGATCACGGGGGCCGAGATCACTTCGCCGTCGAGCACGATGGCAAAGGGCGCGCCCACGTTGGCCGAGGTATATTCGCCGAAAGCCCGCGCTCCGGTGGAGTTGAAGCGGAAGGTCACGACGGGCTGCCCGCTTTGCTGGTCGAAACTGGGCTGGCTGTCGACAAGGTCGTCGCCGGTGACGACCGGGGTCTGCTCGAGGATGTAGAACACACCCTCCTCGTCGAGCGAAGGCAGCACCTCCTCGCGCGGGCCCGGCGCATCATCGGCGCTGTCGGCACGCCCGATCACGGGCTGGAAGGTCAGCCGGGCGGTGGTGCCGATCAGGTCCTTGAGTTCCTGAGCCGAGCCGATGCCGGGCACCTGGATGAGAATGCGGTCGGCGCCCTGCCGCTGGATCGTCGGCTCCCGCGTGCCGGCCTCGTCGACGCGGCGGCGCACGATCTCGACGGATTGCTGCATGGTGCGGTCGTCGGTGGCAGACCGCTCCGCCTCGCTGAGCGCCACGATCAACGTGTCGCCCTGCCCGCGCACGTCCAGTGTGGAGGCGCCCACTCCGGTAAGGCTGACGACCGGCTGCGCCAGTTCGCGCACGGCCGAGACAGCCTCGGGCAGGCCTTCGGGTTGGCTCACGCGGACATGCAGCTCACCGGGCGGGGCATCGATCCGGCGGATCGTGCCGATCGTCTCGCGCAGGTCACGCAATTCATCCCGGACCTCGGGCCATAGCGAATCCATCCGCGTCTCGTAGACATCCGCCACCGCGACCTCGGCCAGCAGATGCGCGCCGCCGCGCAGATCGAGGCCGAGATTCACCAGCGTCGAGGGCAGGAATTCCGGCCACTCCGCCAGCGCCGCCGCGTTTTCCTCCGTCGTGACGCCCGTCGCCTCGATCACGGCTGCGGCATCATTGTGCCGCTCGACCCGTTCGTAGAACAGGTTGGGCATCGCGAAGGACAGGCCGGACAGAACGACGAGGACGATCAGGATCCGGTTCCAAAGGGGGATTTGCAACATGTCGCGCGAGACCTTCGGTCGGCGTTGGCGTCAATTCCGGCCCGGGACTGCTCGGGACCGTCAGGGGTTCAGTCGTCCGCCGGTTCCGTCTTGGAGCGCACCTGCGCGATGGTCGGGCGCACCACGCGGACCTTGACGCCCTGGCTCAGCTCGACCTCGACCTCGGTGTCGTCCTTGACCTTGGTGATCTTGCCGATCAACCCGCCCTGGGTGACGATCTCGTCGCCCCGCCGCAGCGCCGCGACCATGGCCTGATGGTCCTTCACCTTCTTCTGCTGGGGACGGATCAGAAGGAAATACATGATCGCGAAGATCAGGATCAGCGGAATGAACTGGGCGAAGGCTTCCATCTTTGTCCTCTGTCATCGGGGGCCGTCGGTCGGCCTGCATAGGGTCGGTCCGGGCGGGCTCCACCCCGGTTCGCAACGTCGCGGCACCCTACTTTCGGGGTCTGGCGATGGCAAGGCACCGGCGCGTGAAGGGGGAGATGGGCGCAGGCGCGGCAATGCGCAAGCGTTTCGCGGTGGAACCGTAGCCCAATGGCCACACACGGCCTCGACCGGCGAGGGGCGCGGCGCTAGGCTGCGCCCATGCAGATGGCAGGCCCGGTCATCGCGCTTGTCGCGCTCCTCGCCGCCCCCGCCTCGGCCGATCCCGCGGCCGATCCGGGGCTTGCGCCGCTGTCGGCGGAGGCCAGCCTTGGTGCTGTCGCGCGTATCCGCGGCGCCAACAGTATCGAGGGCGGCTGCACCGCCGTGCTGATCGCGCCCGACGTGGCACTGACCGCCGCCCATTGCGCGCGCGGCCCGGTCTCGGGGCCCGATGCGATGCGGCTGACCTTCCGGCCTGACACCACTCCGCCCGCCTTCGCGGTCACCGTACGCGCAGTGGCCTTCCACGCCGAACAGCGGAACGACGGCCTCAGCACCGAGACCGCCCACGCCGACCTCGCGCTTCTGCGGCTGGCCATGCCGGTCCCCCCCGAGGTGGCGCAGCCCATCCCGCTGGCGACCGGGCAGGAACCGGCGAGCGGTGCGATCTACGGGTACGTGAACGGCGCAGATGAGACGCTCAGGGGACATTTCTCATGCCAGATCGCACCGGCAAGTCCCCAGCTTCTGGTCAGCGACTGCCGCGTCGTGTCGGGCTTTTCAGGCGCTCCGCTTCTGTCGGGCGGGCCGGGCGACTGGCGCGTGGAGGGCATCGCGGTCGCCACCGTCTTCGGCCAGCCCTATCGCGCGCTCATCGCCGATGTGGTCCCGTGGCCCGCGTTCTCGGGTCCCTACGCGCTCCAAGAGCCCCCTTCCGCCGCCCCGCAAACTTCGCCATAAGCGCAGGCCAAACGGACCGACGAAAAGACCGCCGCCATGCATGACATCCGCGCCATCCGCGAGGCCCCCGAGGCCTTCGACGCAGCCCTCGCCCGCCGGGGGCTGGACCCTCTGTCGGGTCAGATCCTTGCGCTCGACGAGGCCCGCCGCGCCTGCATCCAGCGCTCCGAGAGTGCGCTGGCCGAGCGCAACGCCGCCTCAAAGGAGGTCGGTAAAGCGAAGGCGCAAGGCGACGAGGCCGAGTTCGAGCGCTTGCGCGCGTTGGTGGCCGAGAAGAAGGACGAGATCGCCGCACTGGAGGAAGAGGCCCGCGAAAAGGACGCAGCCCTCCGCGACCTGCTGTCCGGCATCCCCAACCTGCCCGCCGCCGACATCCCCGACGGCGCGGACGAGACGGGGAATGTCGAGGTCCGCCGATGGGGAACGCCGCGCGAATTCGACTTCAAGCCCAGGGAACACTTCGAGATCGCGGGTGTTGGCCCGGGGATGGATTTCGGCACCGCCGCGAAGCTCTCGGGCTCCCGCTTCGTCCTGATGCAGGGCGCGGTCGCGCGCCTGCACCGGGCGCTCTCGCAGTTCATGCTCGACGTGCACACCACCGAGAACGGTCTGACCGAGGTCAACGGCCCCGTCCTGGTGCGCGCCGAGACGATGTATGGCACGGGCCAGCTGCCGAAATTCGGCGAGGACAGCTACGAGACGACGAATGGCTGGTGGCTGATCCCGACCTCCGAGGTCTCGCTCACCAACATCGTTGCGGGCGAGATGCTGGAGGAGGCCGACCTGCCCCGCCGCTACACCGCCCATTCGCTCTGCTTCCGCTCCGAGGCGGGCAGCGCAGGGCGCGATACCGCCGGAATGCTCCGCCAGCACCAGTTCGAGAAGGTCGAGATGGTGTCGATCACCCATCCCGACGCCTCCGACGACGAACAGCAGCGCATGTTGCGCTGCGCCGAGGGGATCCTCGAACGGCTCGGCCTGCCCTACCGGACGGTCGTGCTGTGCACCGGCGACATGGGTTTCGGCGCGCGGCGGACCTTCGACATCGAGGTCTGGTTGCCGGGGCAGAACACCTATCGCGAGATATCCTCGGTCTCGACCTGCGGCGATTTCCAGGCCCGGCGGATGAACGCGCGGTTCCGGCCGGAAGGCGGCGGCAAACCCGAGTTCCTTCACACGCTCAACGGCTCCGGCCTTGCCGTCGGGCGCTGCCTGATCGCGGTGCTGGAGAACGGCCAGCGCGCGGATGGATCCGTGGGCCTTCCGCAGGCGTTGCACCCCTACCTGGGCGGAAAGACCCGCATCACGCCGGAGGGACAGCTTGCCTGAGGATCCGACGCTCGAACGCCCCGACGACCCGAAGGACACTGCGCGCCTCAAGGCCGTGCTGGTGGCCGTGGCGACGATCGCCTTCGTCGTGACGCCCTTCCTGGCCGATCCCTTTACGGGCTTCGATCCCGCGCTGTTCCCGGAGCCTGTCGACGACCCGCCGCTGCAGCCCGCCGGCTGGGCCTTCTCCATCTGGGGCGTGATCTACATCTGGCTTCTGGGCTCGGCGGGCTATGGTCTCTTCAAGCGCGATGTCGATCCCGGCTGGGACCGCCTGCGCTGGCCGCTTTTCGTCAGCATCGCCATCGGAGCGTCGTGGATTTCGGTGGCCCTGATCGCCCCGGTCATGGCGACCGTGCTGATCTGGGTGATGCTGGGCGGCGCCCTCATCGCGCTGGGCCGCGCTCCGGCCTACGACCGGCCATGGCTTGCGCTGCCGCTGGGCCTCTATGCCGGGTGGCTGACGGCGGCAAGCTCGGTGGCGCTGGCCACCGTCGCGGCGGGATACGGGATCGGAGGCGCCGCGACGCTGAGCTGGGTCGGCCTCGTCCTTGCGCTCCTCATCGCGGTCGCCGTCAGCCAGCGTTTCGGCGTGCCTACCTACCCGCTGGCTGTGGCCTGGGCGCTCGCGGGCATCGTGGCCACCAACCTGCCCGCCGCACCGGTCTTCGCGGGGATTGCCGCCGTCGGCGCCCTGGTCATGCTGTGGCTGATGGTGAAGGCGCTTCGCCCGGCGTCCTGAGCGGCACAGGGCACGCGCCTTGCTGTCGCGAAACGCAGAAGCTACACGCAGCGTGAGCAGGCTTTCGCAACACGGCACGGGGTTTCATGCGCATTCTCATTACCAATGACGACGGCATCAACGCGCCGGGGCTCGAGATCCTGCACGCCATCGCGACCGAGGTCGCGGGCCCCGAAGGCGAGGTCTGGACCGTCGCGCCGGCCTTCGAGCAGTCGGGCGTCGGACACTGCATCTCCTATGTGCACCCCACCATGATCGCGGAACTGGGCCCCCGCCGTTTCGCCGCCGAAGGAAGCCCGGCCGACTGCGTCCTTGCCGCGCTGAGCGACGTGCTGGCCGAGACGCCCCCCGACCTCGTGCTGTCCGGGGTGAACCGTGGCAACAACGCCGCCGAGAACGTGCTTTACTCCGGCACCGTGGGCGGCGCGATGGAGGCCGCGATCCAGGGTCTGCCGGCCATCGCGCTCAGCCAGTATTTCGGCCCCGGTAACGTGGCGATGGAAAACAGCTTCGAGGCGGCGGCGGTCCATGGCGCGGCCCTTGTCTCGAGGCTCTGGGAACAGGGCCATTGGGACCGCGCGGATTACCGCGTTTTCTACAACGTGAACTTCCCGCCCGTCCCCGCCGCGGACGTGCGCGGCACGCGCGTGACCGCGCAGGGCTTCCGCCGCGGCACGGGCTTCGGCATGAAGGCCGAGATGGCGCCCAATGGACGTCGCTTCCTTTGGATCACGAACGGACCGCAGAACGTGGTGACGGAACCCGGGACGGACGCGCATGCCAATCTCGAGGGCTATATCTCGGTCACGCCGATGCGCGCGGACCTGACGGCGCATGACCGGCTCGACGGGTTGAGGGCCGCGCTCGAATGACGGCAGGCGACGATCACGAGGCCACGCGCAAGATGCAATTCCTGTTCCAGTTGCGCCAGAAGGGCGTGACGGACACGCGCGTGCTTCAGGCCATGGAAAAGGTGGATCGGGGCGCCTTCGTCCGCGGACATTTCGCCGGCCGCGCCTACGAGGACATGCCGCTGCCGATCTCCTGTGGGCAGACGATCAGCCAGCCTTCGGTGGTGGGCCTGATGACACAGGCGCTCGACGTGCAGCCGCGCGACACGGTTCTCGAGATCGGGACGGGGTCGGGCTATCAGGCCGCGGTCCTCAGCCAGCTTGCGCGCCGGGTCTACACCATCGACCGGCACCGCTCGCTCACCCGCGCGGCCGAGGTGCTGTTCACGGGCATGGGGCTGAACAACATCACCGTTCTGACCGGCGACGGGAGTTTCGGCCTGCCCGATCAGGCACCGTTCGACCGCATCCTCGTCACCGCCGCGGCGGAGGACCCGCCGGGGCCGCTGCTTGCGCAGCTGAAGCCGGGCGGCGTCATGGTCGTGCCGGTGGGGCAGTCGGACACCGTCCAGAGCCTGATCCGCGTGACCCGGACCGAGGATGGGCTCGACTACGACGAGCTTCTGCCCGTGCGCTTCGTCCCGCTCGTCGAGGGTGTCGCGGAGGAGTGACTCGGGGGGACCAGCGGCGGGGCTGGTCAGCCGGTCTCGCTTGGGGTTAAAACGGGGGGCAAACCCTCGAGGCCCGCCGTCGGACAAGACGAAGCTTACCGATGAGACAGGAACAGGACGCCAGAATGCCCCGCCGTTTCAGCCCAGTCGCCTTCGGCCTTGCCACGGTCCTTCTCTCGGGATGCGTGGGCGCGCTGCCGGAGCTCGATTTCGACTTTCGCGGCAACGCGATCTCGGGGGCACGGGTTGAAACAGCTCCCCGGCCCGAACCCGATGCCAGCGGGCTCATTTCCTACGAGAGCTATCAGGTCGTCGTCGCCCGCCGCGGCGACACGGTGGCGGAGGTGGCCGAACGCGTCGGCCTGACCTCGGCGGAACTGGCGAGTTTCAACGGCCGCGCCGCGAGCGACGTGCTGCGCGACGGCGAGGTGCTTGCCCTGCCGCGCCGGGTGACCGCTGGCGACGGGGGCGGCACCGACATCGCCTCCATCGCGCGCGGCGCCATCGACGAGGCCGAACCCGGCCGCACCGCGGCCGCCCCGGAGGTTCAGCCGGGGACAGAGCCCGTGCGCCACCGCGTCGGGCGTGGCGAGACGGCCTATTCCATCGCGCGGCTCTACGGCGTGTCGGTGCGGGCGCTGGCGGAATGGAACGGGCTGGGACCGGACCTCGCGGTGCGCGAGAACCAGTACCTGCTCATTCCGATCGTGCTGGAGGAGAGCGCCTCGGAGGGCACGCAGGCGCCGGGCACGAGCATCGCCCCGCCCCCGCCGTCGGCCGCCGAGCCCCTGCCCGATCCGATCGCGACCGCCCCCCTGCCGCCCGCATCCGGCGGCGGACCGACGCCGCCCGCACCGGAGCCGGAACCGGAGCCGCAACCCGAGGCAGAGGCAGAGGCTGAGGCCGAGCCCAGCTCGCGCTTCGCCCGTCCCGTCGAGGGTCCCGTCCTGCGGGCGTTTTCCTCGGCAAATGAAGGCATCGACATCTCGGCCGCGACCGGCACGACCGTGCGCGCCGCCGGCGACGGCGAGGTCGCCGCGATCACCCAGGACACCGACCGGGTGCCGATCCTCGTGATCCGCCACGATGACGGGCTGCTGACGGTCTATGCCAATATCCGCAACATCTCGGTCACGCGCGGGCAGAGCGTCACCCGGGGCCAGCCGGTGGCGGAGGTCGGCGAGAGCGATCCGTCCTTCCTGCATTTCGAGGTGCGCCGCGGCTTCGAAGCCGTCGACCCGGATCGCTTTCTCCCCTGAGGGACCCGGCCTGCGGGGGCATCGAGCCCCCTTGCGCCGTCCGCCTTCGGCGGTTTCGCGTATTTTCGGAAAGATGAAGGGGCGAACTGGCGCGTCAGTCGCGGGTCATCTCGAAGCGGCAGGCGGAGGCGTCTTGCGCGCAGCAGGCGACCTCGGTGCAGCGCCAGTCGTGGCCGCAGAGCTCGGAGAAGAGCCGCTCGAACACCGCCGCGTGCCAATGGCATAGGGGTGTGTCCGAGCGTTCGCCGCGCACCACCGGGTTGTCGGCGATCTCGAAGACCACGGGCCAGGTCGAGACAAGGCGAAACGCGCCCGAGCCGCAGAAGGTCCAGGCGTGTTTCGCCACCGCGCGGGCGAGGATCGGGGCCGCGAGTCGGGCAGGCATGAGGCGCAGGAGGGTTTGCGCCTTTTCCGGTATCCGGTGGGCGAGAATGTAATCGCCCGTGGCGAGGCCCGCAGCACGCGCGAGACGGGGGGCCGCCTCCGGCAGTTCGGCCCGAAGCACCTGGTGAAGGCGGGCGGCGGGCGCCTCCTCCATGAGGCCGGCCTCGGGATCGGGCAGCTCGATGACGCCTGCGCGCGCCAGAAGCTTCGCCGTGACCGCCTCGCCCGCTTCATCGCGCAGGACGGGGACGAGCTGGAGGACGGCATTGGGGCCGATCCGCCCCTCCGCCGCCGGTCTCAGGGCCGTGGCCATGGGCTCACTCCGCCGGTTCGACCATCTGCTCGGTGCCGCCGCCGCAGGCTTTCACACCCTGTGCCGCCGGCTTCACCTCGGCGCCGTTGGGCAACTTGAAGGACGTGTCGCGCGACACCTTTCGGGCGCGCTTCTGCGCCGCGAGGTCCTGCGTGGACTGCCAGTCGTCCATCTGCGCCTTGGCGATCTTGCGCGTCCGGTCGAAGTTGAAATTGACGCCCTCCTTCGACTGCGGGCCCCAGTAATTGTGCTTGCCCAAGTCGTAGAAGGACCGCTGGAAGCCCGCCTTGGCGAAAGCCTTGAGGCAGCCCAGCAGGTAGCGCCGCCGGTAGCCCGTGCCGCGCCACGGATAGTAAAACAGCGCCTTGCGCGAATAGAAGCGCCGGTAATTGTGCATCACACGGTCGAGCAGCGTCGCACGGTCCATCGCCTCGGGCCGCATGATGGGAGTGACGAAGTTGTATTTCGAGAAATCGAAAATCTCGACCTTGTCACCCAGCTCCTGAAAAAGTGGCGTGAAGGGCCAGGGCGTGTACATGGCCCAGTTGGCGAGGTCAGGCTGCCAGTCCCACGCCATCTGGAAGGTTTCCTCCAGCGTCTCGGGCGTCTCGTTGTCGAGACCCACGATGAACTGCGCCTCGACGAAGATGTCGGCCTCGCGCAGGAGGCGGATCGCCTCCTTGTTGTCGGCGACCTTGGTCTCCTTGTTGAACTGGTCGAGCTTCATCTGCGCCGCCGCCTCGGTGCCGAGGGACACGTGGACCAGACCGGCGCGGCGGTAGAGGCCAAGCAGCTCCTTGTCGCGCATGATGTCGGTGACGCGGGTGTTGATGCCCCATTGCACGCGGCGCGGCAGGTCGCGGGCGATCAGCTCCTCGCAGAACTTGATGAACTTGCGCCGGTTGATGGTGGGTTCCTCGTCGGCGAGGATGAAGAAACCCACGTCATGCTCGTTCACGAGGTTCTCGATCTCGTCCACCACGGCGATCGGGTCGCGTACGCGGTAGTCGCGCCAGAACTTCCACTGCGAACAGAAGGAGCAGGTGAAGGGGCAGCCGCGCGCCATGTTGGGAATCGCCACACGCACGCCAAGCGGCACGTAGATGTATTTCGACCATTCCAGCAGCGACCAGTCGGGGGTGATTCCATCGATGTCCTTGACGGTGGCCGCGGCGGGGGTGGCCACGATCTCTTCGCCGTCGAGAAAGGCGAGCCCCTTGATCCGGCGGCGGTCCTCGGCGATGCGCCCTTCGGCGATGGCGCGCATGACCTCGACGATGATCTCCTCGCCCTCGCCGCGCACGATCAGGTCGATATGGGGCGCCTCGCTCAGGACCTGCCGGTACATGAAGGTGGCGTGGATGCCGCCGAGGATCGTGACCGCATCGGGCAGCACCTCCTTGGCCAGCGCCAGCGTCTCCTCCGCCACGTAGATGGAGGGGGTGATCGAGGTCGTGCCCACAACATCGGGTTGCAGCTCGGCCAGTTTGACGCGCAATTGTCCGGGCGTCAGGTCGTTGGTCATGGCGTCGATGAAGTGGATATCGTCGAAGCCGGCGGTCTTCAGAGAGCCTGCGAGATAGGCCACCCAGGCCGGCGGCCAGTTGCCCGCGATCTCGGCGCCCCCGGAGTGGTAATTGGGGTGGATAAGGCAGATGCGCATGGGCTGGCTCCCTGAATTGTGTAAACCCAACCGAGCACGCGGAATGTCAACTTACATTGACACATGTCAAATTTCGGTGACGTCAGGCTTGAAAAGGATCGAGCATTTCGTGCAAAATTGTCGCAGCCAGTTGGAACCGGTGCGCACCCGGTGGCGTTGTCCGGTCAGGGCCAGAAAGCAGGGGCCAAGACGGGGGCGCGCGCGATGTGGGACCGGATGCTTGACAGGATGCTGCGCGATTTCATCCGAACGGGTGCGTTGGCAGTAGAATTTCCCGGCGGCCGAACAGAGGTGTACGGCAACCGGGAAGAGCCCGTCGTGACGCTGCACCTGAATGACCCTGCCCTGCCCCGACGTCTGGTGCTGAACACCGAGCTCGCCCTGGGCGAGGCCTATATGGACGGCACGCTTACCATCGACGGCGACGACCTCGAGGGCTTTCTCGCCCTGGCCACGCGCAACGCGGCCCGGTCGGAAGATATCTGGTGGCGGCGCCTGACGCATCTGTTGCGCCGTGCGCGCCGCACGTTCGACCAGAACAACCCCGCGTTTCGCGCGCGCCAGAACGTGGCCCATCACTATGACCTGTCGGGTGCGCTCTACGACCTCTTCCTGGATGCCGACCGGCAGTATTCCTGCGCCTATTTCGCCCATCCCGACATGTCGCTCGAGCAGGCACAGGCCGCCAAGAAGCATCACATCGCCGGCAAGCTGCTGCTCGAGCCCGGGATGGAGGTCTTCGAGATCGGCTGCGGCTGGGGCGGCATGGCGCTGACGCTGGCGCAGGATTACGGGGTCAGGGTGCTGGGCGTCACGCTCAGCGAGGAGCAGCACAAGGTCGCGACCAAACGGGCCGAGGCGGCGGGACTGTCGGACCGGGTGCGCTTCGAGTTGAAGGATTACCGCGCCGTCAAGGGCGAGTTCGACCGCATTGTCTCGATCGGGATGTTCGAGCATGTGGGCGTGCCCCATTACCGCGAATACTTCGACACGGTGAAGGCGCGGCTGAAGGAAGACGGGGTCGCGCTCATCCACACGATCGGGCGCGCCTCGACGCCGGGGGCCACGAGCCCGTGGATCGCGAAATACATCTTCCCTGGCGGCTACGTGCCCGCGCTCTCGGAAGTGGCAGGCGCCGTGGAGGATGCAGGTCTCTATCCCTGCGACCTGGAGGTCTGGCGGCTGCACTATGCCGAAACGCTCAAGAACTGGTACGACGGGTTCGAGGCACGCGAGGCGGAGGCCCGCGCGCTCTACGACGATCGTTTCTGCCGGATGTGGCGGTATTACCTGAAGGCGTCGGAAGTCACGTTCCGGCACAACCGGCAATGCGTCTTCCAGGTTCAGCTTGCCCGCCGACAGGAGGCGGTGCCGCTCACCCGGGATTACCTCTATCCCGCACCGCACGCGCAGCTGTCGGCGGCCGAATAGCGGCCGCAGTCGCGGGTGAGCTGTCTGCCCCCCCCGCTCGCATGGCGCGCTCAGACCGACGTGCTGTCGGAGACGAGGTTCAGCACCATCACGCCCGCCACGATCAGGCCGATGCCGACCCAGGCCGCCGTGTCGAGCTTCTGGCCGTAGACGGTCCAGCCGATGACCGTCACCGCGGCCACGCCGAGGCCGGACCAGATCGCGTAGGTCACGCCCAGCGGCAATACCAGCAGCACGCGCGCCAGCAGGTAGAAGGCCGTCCCGTAGGCCAGCACCACCACGGCGACGGCACCGGGCCGGGTGAAGCCCACGGACGCCTTGAGCGCGGTCGTGCCGATCACCTCGGCCATGACCGCGAGGAAGAGTTGGAGCCAGTGCATCGCGAAGACCTTTTCCGGTAACCTGCGACCCGCCTAGCCGCGCCCCTTGGCGAAGGCAACACGCGCGGCGAAAGGTGCGCACGTTCCTCCCTTGCGCCCGATGGCCCCATGCCTATAACGCCGACAGTTTGCGCGCCGCACGCCATCCGAGTTTCAGGGGGACCCGATGCCGAAAAGAACCGACATCACGTCGATCATGATCATCGGAGCGGGGCCCATCGTCATCGGACAGGCCTGCGAGTTCGACTATTCCGGCGCACAGGCCTGCAAGGCACTGCGCGAGGAGGGCTATCGCGTCATCCTCGTCAACTCCAACCCCGCCACGATCATGACCGACCCGGGGATGGCCGACGCCACCTATATCGAGCCGATCACGCCCGAGGTGGTGGCCAAGATCATCGAGAAGGAACGCCCCGACGCGCTCTTGCCGACCATGGGCGGACAGACCGGGCTCAACACCTCGCTGGCGCTGGAAGAAATGGGGGTGCTGGAAAAATTCGGCGTCGAGATGATCGGCGCCAAGCGCGAGGCCATCGAGATGGCCGAGGACCGCAAGCTCTTCCGCGAGGCGATGGACCGGATCGGGCTGGAAAACCCCAAGGCCACCATCGTCTCCGCGCCCAAGCTGCCGAATGGGAAATACGACATCAAGGCCGGCGTTCAGCAGGCCATCGACGCAATCGAGTATGTCGGTCTGCCCGCCATCATCCGCCCCGCCTTTACCCTCGGCGGAACGGGGGGCGGCGTGGCCTACAACCGAGAGGAATACGAATACTATTGCCGTACCGGGATGGAGGCCTCGCCGGTCGCGCAGATCCTCGTGGACGAGTCGCTCCTGGGCTGGAAGGAGTTCGAGATGGAGGTCGTCCGCGACAAGGCGGACAACGCGATCATCGTCTGCTCCATCGAGAACGTCGATCCGATGGGCGTGCACACGGGCGATTCGATCACCGTCGCACCCGCGCTGACGCTCACCGACAAGGAATACCAGATCATGCGCAACGGCTCGATCGCCGTCCTGCGCGAGATCGGCGTGGAGACGGGCGGCTCCAACGTGCAATGGGCCGTGAACCCAGAGGACGGGCGCATGGTGGTGATCGAGATGAACCCCCGCGTCAGCCGCTCCTCGGCGCTCGCGTCCAAGGCCACGGGCTTCCCGATCGCCAAGATCGCGGCCAAATTGGCTGTGGGATACACTCTGGACGAATTGGACAACGATATCACGAAAGTGACACCCGCCTCTTTCGAACCCACCATAGATTACGTGGTCACGAAGATCCCGAGGTTCGCTTTTGAAAAGTTCCCCGGGTCTGAGCCGACCCTGACCACGGCGATGAAATCGGTGGGCGAGGCCATGGCCATCGGCCGGTCTTTCCACGAGTCGATGCAAAAGGCGCTGGCCTCGCTCGAGACGGGTCTGACCGGCTTCGACGAGATCGACATTCCCGGCGCGCCCGAGACTGCGGCGATCACCAAGGCGCTCAGCGCGCAGACCCCCGACAGGATCCGCGTGATCGCTCAGGCCATGCGCCATGGTCTGTCGGATGACGACATCGCCGCCGCCACACGCTTCGACCCCTGGTTCCTCGCCCGCATCCGCGAGATCGTCGAGACCGAGGACCGCGTGCGTCGCGACGGCCTGCCGATGACCGAGGCCGGCATCCGCGCGCTCAAGATGATGGGCTTCACCGATGCGCGCCTGGCAAGGCTCACGGGGCGGGAGGAAAGCAACATCCGCCGCGCCCGCCTCAACCTCGGCGTCACCGCGCAGTTCAAGCGCATCGACACCTGCGCCGCCGAGTTCGAGGCGCAGACGCCCTACATGTACTCGACCTATGAACACCCGACGATGGGCGAGCCCGAATGCGAGGCGCGGCCCAGCGGGGCGAAGAAGGTCGTCATCCTCGGCGGCGGCCCCAACCGGATCGGGCAGGGCATCGAGTTCGACTATTGCTGCTGCCATGCCTGTTTCGCGCTGAGCGATGCGGGCTACGAGACCATCATGATCAACTGCAACCCCGAGACCGTGTCGACCGATTACGACACCTCGGACCGGCTCTACTTCGAACCGCTCACCTTCGAGCACGTGATGGAGATCCTGCGGGTGGAGCAGGACGCCGGCACGCTTCACGGCGTGATCGTGCAGTTCGGCGGCCAGACCCCGCTCAAGCTTGCCAATGCGCTGCACGACGCGGGCATCCCGATCCTCGGCACCACGCCCGACGCCATCGACCTCGCCGAGGACCGCGAGCGTTTCCAGCAGCTTGTGCAGCGCCTTGGCCTGAAACAACCCAGAAACGCGATCGCCACCACGGATGCGCAGGCCAAGGCGGCGGCCGAAACCCTGGGCTACCCGCTGGTGATCCGGCCCTCCTACGTGCTGGGCGGCCGCGCGATGGAGATCGTCCGCGACGCCGCGCAACTCGACCGCTACATCCGCGATGCCGTCGTCGTCTCGGGCGACAGCCCCGTGCTGCTCGACAGCTATCTCGACGGCGCGACCGAGGTCGATGTCGATGCGCTCTGCGACGGGGAGGCCGTGCACGTCGCGGGCATCATGCAGCATATCGAGGAGGCGGGCGTCCATTCCGGAGACAGCGCCTGTTCGCTGCCACCCCACACCCTCTCGACCGCGATCCAGGACGAGATCATTCGTCAGACCGAGGCCCTGGCGCGCGCGCTGAACGTCGTGGGCCTGATGAACGTTCAGTTCGCGGTGAAACCCGATGAAAACGGCGAGGACGAGATCTACCTGATCGAGGTGAATCCCCGCGCCTCGCGCACCGTGCCTTTCGTGGCCAAGGCGACCGACAGCGCCATCGCCTCCATTGCCGCCCGGCTGATGGCGGGCGAAAGGCTCTCCGATTTTCCGGTCGCGAAAAAGCATGAACCCGTGGACGAGAACACGCCCATCATTCCGGGCGACCCGATGAGCCTCGCCGATTTCCGCCAGCCGTGGTTCTCGGTGAAAGAGGCCGTCCTGCCCTTCGCTCGCTTCCCCGGCGTCGACACGCTGCTCGGCCCCGAGATGCGCTCGACCGGCGAGGTCATGGGCTGGGACCGCACCTTCCCCGGCGCGTTCCTCAAGGCGCAGCTTGGCGCCGGCACGCACCTGCCCGACGCGGGTACGGTCTTCATCTCGATCAAGGACGCCGACAAGGGTCCGATCCTGCTCGAAACCGCGCGCATGCTGATCGACCTCGGCCTGTCGCTTCTGGCCACACGGGGGACAGCGTCGTTCCTGGCCGAACACGGGATCGCCTCGGACACGGTCAACAAGGCCTATGAGGGCGGGCGCACCGTGGTCGACATCATCAAGGATGGCGGCGTGCAGCTGGTGCTGAACACGACCGAGGGGGCGCAGGCGGTGGAGGATTCACGGTCCATGCGGGCGGTGACGCTGGCCGACAAGATCCCCTATTTCACGACGCTGGCCGCAAGCCACGCCGCCGCGCAGGCGATGAAGGCCGCGCGCGAGGGGGAACTCGGGGTGCGCAGTCTTCAGGGCTGATCCTGCCGTCGGGACGGGCAAGGCCCATTCGCAGTCGCGACCAAATCCTGCCACTTTGCGCTGCTACCTCCCCTTCCTGCCGCGCGGGAGTGAGTAGAAGGGCAGCGTAGATGTTCGACGATGGCACCAAGAACACCCTGTTCGCCGTTGGCGCGGCCGCGTTCCTGATGACCGCCACGCTCGACCGGGCGGCGCCGCGCACCGATCTGGCGACCGCCGTCGACACCGATAGCCTGCCGCCCCTGCCGCTTTCGGCCTCGACGGACGGCTCGCCCGCACAGACACGTGTCGCGTCGATGCGGGTGGAACTGGGCCAGGGCTTCGATGCGCGGCTGCTTTACGGCTACGTGCTCGAAGGGCGCGTCGTGACCCGGCGCGAGTTCCGCAACGACGCCACAAGCGCGATCTCGCCGCTGGATCTGGGCATCGTGTGGGGCGATCTGGCCGAACCCGGACGCGCCGAGGCCATCGAGTTCCGCGCCGTGCCCCGCGCCGTCTGGTATCGCCCCGGGCCGCACGCGGTGCTGACCGAGGACTGGGAAGCGCAGGTCACCAACAACCACCTGATCCCCGCGGACGCGGCGGTGAACGAGCAACTCATGGCCATCGAAGTCGGAAACCATGTGCGCATTCGCGGCTATCTGGTGGTGGTGACCGGTGACGGCATCGCGCCGTGGCGCTCCTCAACGCGGCGCGACGACAACACGATCATCGGCGGCTGCGAGATCATCCTCGTGACCGGGGTGGAGATCATCCAACCGGATGAAGAGGCGGCATAGAGCCCCGGATTGCTCACGAAATGCAACTGTTGCAAGCGCTTCGCTCCGGGCATGATCGATTTGCCGATCATCGCCATTTCGCTGACTGGAAGCGCGGCGCTCGCCGGTGGCCATGCGGACGGCCTGGTTGGAGTCTTTTAATCGCCCCGCGGCCCGCCTACCCTCCGCCCAGGGATCCCAGTGCAGGAGAAAGGCCCGGATGCTCCGCCAACTCGCTCTCGCCGCTTTCGCCACGGCGCTGATCGCCCCGCCCGTCCACGCCCAGGACTACACGCTCGCGCCCACCTTCGGGGTCTTCTCGGTCCAGTCCGGCTTCATGCCCGACACCAACTGGATCAGCGTTCTGGCGGGTGGCGACATCAGGGGCGAGTATACCGACCACGATCTCGGCGTCCGCTGCGCGGGCTACTTCGCCGACGCCCCCGATTTCCGTGTCTTCTTCACGCCCGGCTCCGGCGCGCCTCTGTCCTTCTTCGTCGAGGCGCGCGATGACACCGTCCTTCTGATCAACACGCCCGACGGCCAATGGCATTGCAATGACGACACGTCCGGCGTCGACCCTGCGATTACATTCGAGGCACCGCGGGAGGGGCAATACGACATCTGGGTGGGCACGTTCTCGGCCGTGACCGGCGATTACCCGCCCGCGCGCCTCGCCGTGACCGAGGCCGCGCCCTTCGCAGACACGTTCGACCGGGCGTTTTTCGGCGAGGACGACCGCGTCGAGGTCGATACGCTACAGCCGCCATGGACCATGATTGGCTTTCTCGACCTCGACGAAACCTCCTGTACCGGCGTCCTGATCGGACCCGCGACCGTGCTGACGGCGGCCCATTGCATCGCCAATGGCGGCGTGATCGAGACGCCGCCGGTGGAGTTCCTCGCAGGCTACGATCAGGGCCGGTCGGCCGCGCGCTCGGCCACCATCGGCTACCATGTGCCGGGGGCTGGCTGGCGGGGGAGCAGGAGGGCACCGATTTCGCCTTCGTCTACCTTGCCCAGCCGATCGGGGATCAACTGGGCTGGATGGATGTGACCGGTCTCAGCGACGCAGAGCTTGCCGCCTACCGCGCGGGCGACGGGCCGGACATCCTGCAGGCGGGTTACAGCTATGACCGGCAGGGCGTCATGACCGGCAATCTCGACTGCCCCTTCGTCACGCTCGGCCCCGACAGCACGCTGATCCACGAATGCGACACGCTGCAGGGCGACAGCGGCTCACCGCTGTTCATCGCGGGCGAGGACGGGCGTTACCGGGTCATCGCCATCGAAAGCCACACGGAGGCCCAGCCGCGCGAGCCCCATGACCGGAACGTGGCGGTCTATGCCGACTCCATCATGGCCGAGATGCGCGCGCTCGCCGCCGGTCAGACAGGAGCGCCGTCGTCGCAGACCACCAAGTGACGAGGGCTCAGACGCCGTAGATCTCGCTGACGCGTGCCACCGCGGCCTCGAGCGACATCTCCTCGCTCTCGCCGTTCCTGCGCGACGTCAGCTCCACCTTGCCATTCGCCAGCCCGCGCGGGCCCACCGTGATCCGCCATGGCAGGCCGATCAGGTCCATGGTGGCGAATTTGGCGCCCGCCCGTTCCTCGCGGTCGTCGTAGAGCGGCTCCAGCCCCGCCGCCGCCAGCGCCTCGTAGAGGTCCTCGCAGGCCGTGTCGCAGGATGCATCGCCCTGCTTGAGGTTCACGATACCCACATGGAAGGGCGTCACGCCCTCGGGCCAGATGATGCCGTTGTCGTCGTGGCAGGCCTCGATGATCGCACCCACAAGGCGGCTTACCCCGATCCCGTGGGACCCCATGTGCACCGGCACGCGGTTGCCGTCATGGTCGTTCACATAGGCGCCCATCGCCTCGGAATACTTGGTCCCGAAATAGAAGATCTGGCCGACCTCGATCCCGCGCGCCATACGCTGGCGTTCCTCGGGGATCTTGCCGAATAGCTCCGGGTCGTGGGTCTCGTCCGTGCGCGCGTAACGCGATGTGAACTCGTCCAGAACGGCGCGGCACTGCTCATGGCTGTCATAGTCGATGTCGCGGTCGCCGAAGCGCAGGTCGGTGATCTCGCTGTCGTAGAACACCTTGGACTCGCCCGTGTCGGCCAGCACGAGGAATTCGTGGGTGTCGTCGCCGCCGATGGGCCCCGAATCCGCCCGCATCGGGATCGCCTGAAGGCCCATCCGCTCGTAGGTGCGCAGGTAGCTGACGAGATGCCGGTTATAGGCGTGGAGCGCGTCCTCCTTGGTCAGGTCGAAATTGTAGCCGTCCTTCATGTAGAACTCGCGGCCGCGCATCACGCCAAAACGCGGGCGGATCTCGTCGCGGAACTTCCACTGGATCTGGTACATCGTCAGCGGCAGGTCCCGGTAGCTCGTGACATGGGCGCGGAAGATATCGGTGATCAGCTCCTCCGCCGTGGGCGTGAACAGCATGTCGCGGTCGTGCCGGTCGGTGATGCGCAGCATCTCGGCCCCGTAGGCGTCGTAGCGCCCGCTCTCGCGCCAGAGATCGGCAGACTGGATCGTGGGCATCAGCATCGCCAGATGGCCCGCGCGCGCCTGTTCCTCATGGACGATCCGTTCGATCTTCTGCAGGACCTTGTAGCCCAGCGGCAACCACGAATAGATGCCGGCGCTGGCCTGCTTGATCATGCCCGCCCGGAGCATCAGCCGGTGGCTGACGATCTGCGCCTCGGAGGGCGTTTCCTTGAGAACGGGAAGGAAGTAGCGGCTGAGGCGCATGGGCGAAATCCTGTAGGGCAAAGGCACGTCGCGAGAGGGTTACGCCATCGCCTATCCGCCGACAAGCCGGTGTGCGCCGTCACCTCTTTTCCTGGCCGACCACCTTCGCCTCCGCACCCATCGCACCTGCCAGCGCACGGAACCGCGCCTCCGTCACCTCGCCGAAGAGCGCGCGGCCTTCGCTCGTGGCCAGGGTCAGGATCAGTTCCTTGCGCTTGGGGTGCCATGTCAGCGTCCCGTGGTCCGTCGGCCGCGCCACGGTGAACATCGCGCCGAAGCGCATGGCCCGGCCCAGGATCTCGGCCTCGAGCACCTCCGCCTCGGGGAGCAGCGCCAGAAGCCCGGTGTCGAAATTCGTCCCACCGCGGTTCGATTTGTAGCGATGCAGAAGCGCCAGCCCCAGATAGACCCGCTCGCCATGGGTCAGACCGCCGAGATTGGCGCGGGTGGCGTTGTCGAAGCAGACCTCGGCGCGGTAATCGGGATGCGCGCGCCAGCTGACGTCATGAAGCAGACAGGCCGCGCGGATCAGGCGTTTCTTGTCGTGCCCCGCGCGCGGGAAAAGCGGCTCCACGAAACGATAGAGCGCGCGACCGAAGCCCGGCATCCGCGCCGAGGACGCCTCCGCGTGGCGCGCGGCCTCGATCAGCGGGTCGCTGTGGCGCAGCGCCTCGGACATCTGTTCATAAAGCAATCCCTCGCGGATCCCGTAGGAGGAGACCGCGATTTCGCGCGGCTTGAGCTGACGGACCAGTGCCTTCAGCACCTCGGCGGCCAGCGGCACCAGACGCATCCGTTCCACGCTGGTGCCGGTTTTCGCGCGCAGCTCCGAGATATCGCTCTGCTCGATCATCGCAATGCTGTCGAGGATGGCCTTGGGCGTCATCCGGTATTCGTGCAGCACCTTCAGCGGATAGCCGCGCCGCTCCATGTCGATCCGCGCGATGGCGCGCCACGAGCCACCGACGAGAAACAGGCGCTCGGGCCGTTCCGAAAACGCCTCGGCCAGTTCGGTGACACGGACCTTGATATGGGCGCGCATGGCCTTCTTGCCGCCCTTCAGCCCCATCAGCTTGAGCGGCCCCAGATCCGAGGTCCGGCGCTTCCCCACCACGCCGCCGCCCAGAAGTTCGGCCAGTTCCATGGACGAGCCGCCGATATCGCAGACCAGTCCCTCCGCCCCGGGCCAGCCGAGCAGCACGCCCTGCGCCGACAGCCGTGCCTCTTCGTCGCCCTCGACGATGCGGATCTCGAGGCCGGTCTCCTCCAGCACCTGTTGGCGGAACTCAGGCCCGTCCTCGGCGTCGCGCACCGCCGCCGTCGCCACGGTCAGAAGCGGCGACACCTCCATGCCCTTGGCCAGCGCCGCGAACCGGCGCAGCGCAACCATCGCGCGCACGCGGCCCTCGGGGTTCAGCCGCCCCGTTTCCGAGAAGCCTGCACCAAGGCCGCAGAGGATCTTTTCGTTGAAGAAATAGGCGGGACTGCGCGCGGCGCCGTCGAAGACGACCAGACGGACAGAGTTCGAGCCGATGTCGATCACGCCCACGCGGCTGAGCGCGCGCGCCTCGGGTCCGTCGAAGAGGGGCACGCCAAAGGGGCCCCATTCCGGGTGATGATCGTCCATCCGGGCCCGTCTCCCGCCTTTGCCGCCGTTGCCCCCGCCGCCGTGGTCGTCATCGACGTCGGCGTGTCAGGTTGATGACATGGCCCCTTCGCGGCCGTCAATTCCCCTTATGTCGCGCCTCAGTCGGTGCTGTGCGTCAGCGCCGGCACATCCTTTGCCCCCGCCGTTCCGCGCCCCGAAAGCGACGGGTTCTCCATGAAGAAGCGATGGCAGGAGAACGGATTGTCCACCGTCTCCAGCTCCGCACGGCGGAAGGACCCGTCGGGCTGCAACACCCAGCTCTGGGCCACGTCGGCAAGGTTGGCGGCCATGATCTGGCCGACGATCTGCGCCTTGACGGTCGGGTTGGTGCATTCGACCAGCGTCTCGACCCGGCGGTTCAGGTTGCGACCCATCCAGTCGGCCGAGCTGATATAGACCTTCGCCTTCTTGTGCGGCAGCCCGTAACCGTTGCCGAAACAGACGATGCGCGAATGCTCGAGGAACCGGCCGACGATGGATTTGACGCGGATGTTCTCGCTCAGCCCCCGGATACCCGGACGCAGGCCGCAGATGCCGCGGATGACGAGGTCGATCCGCACGCCGGCCTGGCTGGCCTCGTAGAGCGCGTCGATCACATCCGCCTCGATCACGCTGTTCATCTTGGCCCAGACCATTGCGGGCTTGCCCGCCCGCGCATGCTCGGCCTCGGCCTTCAGCCCCTCTATGATGCGCGCCTTGAGCGTGAGCGGCGAGATGGCGAGGTTT
This sequence comes from Rhodobacteraceae bacterium HLUCCO18, assembly GCA_001314805.1. Lineage (GTDB taxonomy): Bacteria > Pseudomonadota > Alphaproteobacteria > Rhodobacterales > Rhodobacteraceae > Roseibacterium. Next base: position 26,551 of record LJSY01000008.1, read on the forward strand.
TCCAGCCCCTCGGGTTCGGCGTAGCCGCCCACGTAGTTGAAGACCTTGGTCGCGTCCCGGCCCAGCGCGACGTCGCAGGTGAAGAGGCTGAGATCGGTATAGATTCGCGCGGTGATCGGGTGGTAGTTGCCGGTGCCGAAATGGGTGTAGGTCACCAGCCGGTCACCCTCGCGCCGGACGACGGTCGAAATCTTGGCGTGCGTCTTGTAGGTGATGAAGCCGTAGATCACATGGGCGCCCGCGCGTTCCAGCTTGCGCGACTGGCGGATATTGGCGGCCTCGTCGAAGCGCGCCTTGAGTTCCACCAGCGCGGTCACGGACTTGCCGTTCTCCGCAGCCTCGCAGAGCGCGTCCACGATGGGGCTTTCGTTCGAGGTCCGGTAGAGCGTCTGCTTGATCGCCACCACGTTCGGGTCCCGCGCCGCCTGGCTGAGGAAGCGGATGACCATGTCGAAGGTCTCGTAGGGGTGATGCAGCAGCATGTCCTTTTGCCGGATCGCCGCGAACATGTCGCCGTCATGGTCCTGCACCCGCTCGGGCACACGGGGCGTGAAGGACTTCCACAGCAGGTCCGGCCGGTCGTCCAGCACCAGTTCCTTGAGGCTCACCAGCCCGATCATGCCCTTGACGTCGACGATCTCGTCGCCCGCGACATGCAGCTGTTCGATGATCTCGGTCTTGAGGTCCTGCGGCGCGCCCGCGCTGATCTGAAGGCGCACGACCTCGCCCCGGCGGCGCCGCTTGAGCGCGGTCTCGAACTCGCGCACCAGGTCCTCGGCCTCTTCCTCAAGCTCGAGGTCGCTGTCGCGCAAGAGCCGGAACGTGCAGGACCCGGCCAGCTCGTAGCCCGGGAAAAGCGCGCCGACATTCAACAGCAGAAGCTCCTCGAGCGGCAGGAAGCGCGCCTCGCCATCCGTGGCGGGCAGGCGCACGAAACGGTCGATCTGGCTGGGGATCGGCAGAAGCGCCTGCAATTCGCGCCCGTCGCGCGCGCGGCGCATCTGAAGCGCAAGCGCAAGCCCCTCGTTCGTAATGAACGGAAAGGGATGCGCCGGGTCGATGGCCAGCGGCGACAGCACCGGGAAGACGCGGGCAAGAAACTCCTCTTCGAGGTGCTTCTTGTCGGCGGCCTTGAGTGCCGCGCGCGTGACCACGGTGATGCCCTGCCGCTCCAGCTCCTTTCTCAGCGCGACCCAGGCGGCCTGCTGGTGCTGCATGAGCCGGCGGGCATCGGCGTTGATCAGCTTGAGCTGTTCGGCGGGCGTGCGACCATCGTCCGAAGTGCCGGTGTTGCCCTCCTGCGCCAGCTCGCGCAGGCCCGCCACGCGGACGGTGTAGAATTCGTCGAGATTTCCGGCGCTGATCGACACGAAGCGGACCCGCTCCAGCAGCGGCACGCGCGGGTTCTCGGCCTCCTCCAGCACGCGCCAGTTGAAGGCGAGCCAGCTGAGCTCCCGGTTGAAGAAGCGCCGGGGCCCCCGTGTCTGCGCATCGGGCAGGTCGGTGGGCTCGGGAAGGGGTGCGTTCAGGAAATCTGCGAAACTCATGCCGCTGCCGTAGTCAGCTATTGTGTCGCGACGGTGACACGGGCGCCATGTCCTCGGCAAGGGCCGCCTTGGCGTCCGACAGGCGCGGCGGGCGCTTGACGGCCAGCGCACGGGCATCGAGCCGTCCGACAAAGCCATGCAGGGCCGCGGCGGAGCGTTCGATCCGGGGCAGGACATGGGACAGGATCGCCGGGGTCAGCCTGAGCCCGCGGTCGTGCGACAGCTTCAGCAGGAGCGCCGACAAAAGCGTGTCGTCCGGTGCGTCGATCCGAGCAAGCTCTGCCTGGCGCATGCGGCTGTCGAGGTCGGGCAGTCCGAGGCCCCAGCGCGCGGGCGGCCTGCGCGCGGTCAGCAGGAGCGGCGCCCCCGTGGCGGCAAGCGCGTTGTGCAGGTGAAAGAGCCGCGCCTCGGCCGCCGCATCGCCGGCCACGCGGTCCACGTCCTCAAGCGCCAGCGCGGGCCATGCCCCCGCTTGCGCGACATCCGCCTCCGTCACATCTCTGGCCGAGATGATCCGCGCCCCGCTCTGTCCGGCCCAGACATGGGCCAGATGGGTCTTGCCCGAGCCTTCAGGGCCCGCGAGGACGAGCTTGCCGAAGGACCACTCGGGCCAGGCGTCCACTCGGGCGAGGGCGACCTCGTTGCTGGCGGACACGAAGAAATCGCCGCGCCCCATCGCCGGACGGACGGGAAGGTCGAAGACGAGTTGCTGCGCCATCAGGCCTCCCGGTCGTCCGGGCCCCCATCCGGCTGCGCTTCCAACCCGCGATAGAGCCGGCTTTCGCGGTAGCGCTCCAGCGCGTAGCGGACGAGCACGCCGATGGCCGCGGCCACGGGCACGGCAACAAGCATGCCGACGAAGCCGAACAGCGTGCCAAAGGCCGACAGCGCGAAGATGAGCCAGACCGGGTGCAGGCCGACCGAGCTTCCGACAAGCTTCGGCGTGAGGATATTGCCCTCCACCAGCTGGCCCGCCTGGAACACCAGCGCGACAGCGAGGATCGTCCACCATTCGCCCCAGAACTGGAAAAGCGCGAGGCCGATGGACAGGGCGCCGCCGACCAGTGCGCCCACATAGGGAATGAAGGTCAGAAGTCCCGCAACCAGCCCGACCACCAGGCCGAATTGCAAGCCGATCACCATCAGCGCAGCGGCATAGAACGTGCCGAGGATCAGGCACACGGTTCCCTGCCCGCGCACGAAACTGGCAAGCGTGCGGTCGATCTCGCCGGCCAGCCGCCGGATCGTCGGGGCATGGTCGCGCGGCAGAAGCTCGTCGATACGGGCAATCATCCGGTCCCAGTCGAGCAGCAGGTAGAAGGCCACGACCGGGGCGACGACCAGAAAGACGAGCATGTTGACGACGCTGGCGGCGCCGCTCAGCACCTGCTGCAGCAACTCGCCGCCGCGCGACTGGATCGTCTCGCCGATCGAGGCGAGCGACTGGCGGACAGGCGAGGTGTCGTCGATCACGTCGGGAAAACGCTCGGTCAGCCAGCTGCGCAGCTGGTTGAAGAGCTCGGGCACGGACTGGATCAGGTCGTTGGCCTGCTGCACGAGGGTCGGAATGAGCACAAGGAGCGCCAGAGCGGTCACGGCCAGCAGGATCACGAAGATCACCACGGCGGCCAGCACCCGCGACAAGCCCATGCGTTCCAGCCGGTCGGCGACGGGATCGAGGAAATAGGCGATGGCCCCGCCCACGATGAAGGGCAGGATCACCTGCCCCAGCGCCCACAGCGTCAGCAGGAGCACCGCGGTGGCGATGCCCCAGTAGGTCACTTGCTGGCGGACAGGCAGGGCCATGGGGTCTCCTGTGGTGCGTCGCGGTCTATTGCGACGACAGCTCGGTCATCACGCGCTGACCGATGCGCATCTGCGCCTGCTGCATCTGCGGGCCGATCATCGCGAAGGTGTTGGCCATGAAGGGCTGCATCTTGGACATGACGTCAGCCCCTTCGGGGGTGTTGTAGAACGCCTCGAGCGCCACGATTTCCTCCAGCGAAAACGTATCGACGGCCGACGCGACCATCGCCGCCTCGAGGTCTGGGCGCAGGGCCGTCATTTCCTCGGCACCGATCCGCCCGACGATCTGCAATTGCTCTTCGGTCAGTTGCGGCATCATCGCGCGCATTTGAGCGATCATGGCATCGGCCGACAGCATCTCGTCCATCATGCGCTGCTGGATCGGGTTGTCGACATAGCGCTGCACCGCCTCGCGCAGTTCATCGTCCTGCGCGTGGCCGGGTGTGGCGCCAAACAGCGCGAGACCGCATGCGAGCGGCAAGGCAAGGCGAAACATGACCGAAAACCTCTGATCGATGAAACACCCCCACTGGATGCGACAAGGGCCCGGTCAGGGCAAGGGAAAAGCCGGTCCCCTCCCCGCAGGAGCCGGAAAACGCGCGTTCTACATGCGGGAAAACCGAGGCTTTCCCGCCAGAAAAACGCGCGTTTTTCTGTACCGCATCAGGCGGCGCGCGCCGCCCGGATCAGTTCGAGGATATCGCGCGCCGCCGAGGGGATGTTCGTCCCCGGCCCGAAGATCGCCTTCACGCCGGCCTTTTGCAGGAACTCGTAATCCTGGTGCGGGATCACCCCGCCGCAGATCACGATGATATCGCCCGCGCCCTCTGCCTTCAACGCCTCGATGAGCTTGGGCGCCAGCGTCTTGTGTCCCGCCGCCTGGCTGGAGATGCCCACCACGTGCACGTCATTGTCGATGGCGTCCTGCGCGGCCTCTTCCGGTGTCTGGAACAAGGGCCCCACATCCACGTCGAAGCCGATATCGGCGAAGGCCGTGGCGATCACCTTGGCGCCCCGGTCATGACCATCCTGCCCCATCTTGACCACCAGCATCCGGGGCCTGCGTCCCTCGGCCTCGGCGAAGCTGTCCACGTCCTTCTGGATCTGCGCGAAGCCCTCGTCGCCCTCGTAGGCGGAGCCGTAGACACCGGCAAGCGTCTTCACCTCGGCGCGATGCCGTCCGAATACCTTTTCCATGGCCATGCTGATCTCTCCCACGCTGGCCCGCGCGCGGGCCGCTTCCACCGCCGCGTCGAGAAGGTTGCCCCCCTCCCGCGCCCGCCGTTCCACCTCTGCGAGCGCCGCGGTGCAGGCGGCCTCGTCGCGGGCGGCCCTGATCCTCTCCAGCCGCGCGATCTGGCTTTCGCGCACGGCGACGTTGTCGATATCGAGGATGTCGATCGGGTCCTCGTGATCCTTGCGATACTTGTTGACGCCGACGATGACCTCCTGGCCGCGGTCGATCATCGCCTGCCGCCGCGCGGCCGATTCCTCGATCCTCAGCTTCGGCAGGCCGCTTTCGACGGCTTTGGTCATGCCGCCCATCTCCTCGACCTCCTCGATCAGCGCCCAGGCCTTTTCGATCAGCTCGTTCGTCAGGCTCTCGACGTAGTAGGAGCCCGCAAGCGGATCGACGACCTTCGTCACACCTGTCTCCTCCTGCAGGATCAGCTGCGTGTTGCGCGCGATCCGCGACGAGAACTCAGTCGGCAGCGCGATCGCCTCGTCGAAGCTGTTGGTGTGGAGCGACTGCGTGCCGCCAAGGACGGCGCTCATCGCCTCGAAGGCCGTGCGCACCACGTTGTTGTAGGGGTCCTGCTCCTGCAGGGAGACGCCCGAGGTCTGGCAATGGGTGCGCAGCATCTTGGAGCGTTCCGACTTCGCCCCGAATTCCGTCATGATCCGGTGCCAGAGCGTGCGCGCGGCGCGAAGCTTCGCGATTTCCATGAAGAAATTCATGCCGATGGCGAAGAAGAAGGACAGCCTTCCGGCAAACTTGTCCACGTCCATGCCCGCATCGATCGCCGCACGCACGTATTCCCGCCCGTCGGCCAATGTATAGGCAAGCTCCTGCACGAGGTTCGCCCCGGCCTCCTGCATGTGGTAGCCGGAGATCGAGATGGAGTTGAATTTCGGCATGTTCTCGGACGTGTAGCCGATGATGTCCGAGATGATCCGCATCGAGGGCTCGGGCGGGTAGATATAGGTGTTGCGGACCATGAACTCCTTGAGAATGTCGTTCTGGATGGTCCCCGACAGCACCGATCTGTCATGCCCCTGCTCTTCGCCGGTGACGATGAAATTCGCGAGGATCGGGATGACCGCCCCGTTCATCGTCATCGAGACCGAGACCTGATCGAGCGGGATGCCGTCGAAGAGGATCTTCATGTCCTCGACGCTGTCGATCGCCACGCCCGCCTTGCCCACATCGCCCACCACGCGGGGGTGGTCGCTGTCATAGCCGCGATGGGTCGCCAGATCGAAGGCGACCGAAACGCCCTGCTGACCGGCGGCCAGCGCCTTGCGGTAGAAGTTGTTCGAGTCCTCCGCCGTCGAGAAGCCCGCGTATTGGCGGATGGTCCAGGGCCGGCCGGCATACATCGTGGCCTTCACGCCGCGGGTGAAGGGCTCGAACCCCGGCGCCGTCCCCATATGCGGCAAGCCCTCGGTATCGGCCTCGGTATAAAGCGGCTTCACGCGGATACCTTCCAGCGTCTCCCAGACGAGACTGTCGGGATCGCGTCCCTTCAGTTCCTTCGCCGCGCGCTCACGCCAGGCGTCCGTGGTATCGCTCTTGATCCTGGAATTTTCCGTCATCGGGTCATCCCCTTTTCCTGTCCCTTGTCGGCAAGGATGTCGCATCCCCGTCCGGTATCCATGAAATCGGCGCGGCCGTCGGCACTGTCCGGACGGCCAGCGAGGTCCGCGCCGCGGCGCTTGTCCCGGAGGGTGCGCACGGGCAGCGCGGATGGTGAGCATCGCGTGAAGAAATCCGTTCCCGCCCCATCTGACGCCAAGTCCCCCTTCGCTTTCTCGGGCGACCTGCCTATATCTTTGGAGAATGGAGACGAAATGCGACCAATCCTGATCTTAACACTTGCCGCTCTTGCGCTTCTTGCCCCGCCTGCCATCGCCCAGGACGGCGGTTCGGGCGATATCGCAATGACCCAGCGCGCGGCGGCGGAGGGCGAGAGCGAAACCGAAACCGAGGCCGAAGCCGAGGAGGTCGATTTGTTGGCGCCGCGCGACGCCGCAGACCTGACGCTGGAGGAGTTCCTCTGGGTCGCGCGTCCCGTCATCGTCTTTGCCGACGCCCCCGCCGATCCGCGTTTCATCGAGCAGATGCAGCTTCTGGCCGAACGGCCGGAGCCGCTTCTGGAACGCGACGTGGTCATCATCGTCGATACCGATCCCTCCGCGCGCTCGGCCATCCGGATGGACCTTCGCCCACGCGGCTTCTCGCTGGTGGTGATGCAGAAGGACGGCAGCGTCGGGTTCCGTCGCCCCTCGCCGCGCGACGTGCGCGAGATCACGCGCGGCATCGACAACTTCCAGTTACGGCAGGAAGAACTGCGTTCGGGCGGGCAGTAGCCCCGGGCAAGGATATCCGTCCGCCCGCGCACGGCCTTATTCGAACTCCATGATCACGTCGTCCACGGCGAGGCTGTCGCCGGGGTCCGCGTTGATCTTGACCACCACCCCCTTGCGTTCGGCGCGCAGGATGTTCTCCATCTTCATCGCCTCGACGGTACACAGCGCCTGCCCGTCCTGAACCTCGTCGCCGACCTCCACGTCGACCTTCACGATCAGCCCCGGCATCGGGCAGAGCAGCATCCGCGAGGTGTCGGGTGGCAATTTCTCGGGCATGATCTCGGCAAGCTGGGCGTGGCGCGGACTGCGGACATGGACCTTGAGATCGGCGCCGCGCGTGCGCACCCTGAAGCCACCGGGTATCTTGCCGACCTTCAGAACCAGCGGCGCGCCGTCCACCTCGAGCCGCGCAAGCTGATCGCCCGGCGTCCAGTCCGAGGTCACACGCATGGCATGCCCATCCTCGAAGGTGACGGTGGACCCGTCATGGTCGGCCGAGATCGTGACGGCGAAGTCCTGCTCCTGCAGCCTGACCACCCAGTCGGTGCCCACGCGCCGTTCGTGATTGTCCATCCGGCCGGTCACGCGGGTGCGCCGGATCTCGGCCACCCGGTGCATCGCGGCCGACGCCGCCGCCACCCGCCGCAGATCGTCATCGGGCAGGGTCACGCCCGCGAAACCCTCGGGATATTCCTCGGCGATGAAAGCCGTGGTGATCTCGCCCGAGACGAACCGCGGATGGTCCATCACCGCCGACAGGAACGGCAGGTTGTGACCGATCCCCTCCACCTCGAAACTGTCGAGCGCCACGCGCATCGCCTCGAGCGCCTCGGCCCGGTCGGCCCCCCATGTGCAGAGCTTGGCGATCATCGGGTCGTAGAACATGGAGATCTCGCCACCCTCGAAAACGCCCGTGTCGTTCCTGACGGCCGTCTCGCCACGGGGGGCGTCGCCTTGCCACTTGCCACTGTCGTTGAGCGGACCGGCCTGCACCTCCTGCGGCGGGCGGTAGCGCGTGAGCCGACCGATGGACGGCAGGAAGTTGCGATAGGGATCCTCGGCATAGAGCCGGCTTTCCATGGCCCAGCCCGTCAGCGCGACGTCATCCTGCGTCATGGGCAGCTTCTCGCCTGCCGCGACCCGGATCATCTGCTCCACCAGATCGACGCCGGTGATCAGCTCGGTCACCGGGTGTTCCACCTGAAGGCGCGTGTTCATCTCGAGGAAATAGAAGTTCCGGTCCCCGTCGACGATGAACTCCACGGTGCCCGCGCTGGTGTAGCCCACGGCTTGTGCCAGCGCGCAGGCCTGTTCGCCCATCGCCTTGCGGGTGGTCTCGTCGAGAAACGGCGACGGCGCTTCCTCGATGACCTTCTGGTTGCGGCGCTGGATCGAGCATTCCCGCTCGCCCAGGTAGATGCAGTTGCCGTGGCTGTCGGCCAGCACCTGGATCTCGATATGCCGGGGCTGGGTGACGAATTTCTCGATGAACATGCGGTCGTCGCCGAAGCTCGACGCCGCCTCGTTCTTGGAGGCCTGGAAACCCTCGCGCACCTCGTCCTCGGACCAGGCGATCCGCATCCCCTTGCCGCCGCCGCCGGCCGACGCCTTCAGCATCACCGGATAGCCGATCTGCCCCGAGATCTTCACCGCCTCGTCGGCATCCTCGATCAGGCCCATATGTCCGGGGACCGTGCTGACCCCCGCGTCCTGCGCGATCTTCTTGGAGGTGATCTTGTCGCCCATCGCCTCGATCGCCGCCGCCGGGGGGCCGATGAAGGCCACGCCCGCCTTTTCCAGCGCCTCGGCGAATTTCCTGTTCTCCGACAGGAACCCGTAGCCTGGATGCACCGCCTCGGCGCCCGTCGCCTTGATCGCCTCCATGATCCTGTCGATCACGATATAGCTTTCGGAGGCCGGCGGCGGTCCGATATGCACCGCCTCGTCCGCCATCCTCACATGAAGCGCATTGCGGTCCGCGTCCGAATAGACCGCGACCGTGGCGATCCCCATCTTGCGCGCCGTCTTGATCACGCGACAGGCGATCTCGCCCCGGTTGGCGATCAGGATCTTCTTGAACATGGGCACTGTCCCTTTTTCTTGGCCACGGGGCGCACGCGCCCGGCATATCTGAAACGCAAAAGGACCGCCTGAGCCTTCCGGCCCGGGCGGTCCCCGATATTCGATGCGGCGTATCGCGCGCCGCGGATCAGTCGGTTAGCGGCAGAGGTTGACGTCGTCGCACAGCGCGCCGCCCGCGGCACCCACGGCGACACCTGTCGCCACGTTGCCGCCCAGCGCCGCGGCCGTGAGACCGCCCGCCGCCGCGCCGACGCCGGCGCGTTCGAGATCGCTTGCCACGCAGCCGGCAAGGCCGATGGTGGACGCGAAAAGCACGGCAATGAGTTTGGTTCGCTGACGCATGTGATCTGTTCTCCTGTCGATACGCCTCGTTGCGACCGTGATACAACGAAAGCGATTGCCCGCCTAGTCAAACTGGCGCGCCGGGCGCTTGACCGGCGGATTTCGGTAAAAAAATGCGATCGGGACAGTTGCCTGCCCGACCGCATTGAAGGGGAAGGGTAACACGTCTTGTCGCGGTCGGCCCGGAAACAGCCGGGGACTCGGACCGACAAGCACAGCATGCCACGGCGCGCCGCGCGATAAAGGGGGTCGGAGCACAGCCGCGCGTGTTGGGCATCAAACCGCTGAATTCGGGGAGGTCTGTGCAGATTCATGCCGACCGGTCCTCCCAGATGCCGCTGCCGTCGAAGGCCTCGGGGAAAGAGGCGCGCGCGCGGGCCACGTCGAGCCTGAGCAACGCCTCGTAGCTTTCGGGATCGAACGGATCCTCTGCCGGGATCACCTCGCGCCCGAACAGCCAGCTGAGCCGGCCGGCGTCGAGATTGCCCCGCTCGAAAGGCTCGTCCCCGAAACACAGCCACAGCGCCTCGACGAAGGCCGCGTCGGCGCGACGGTCGGCGGGCCTGCGGTCGGCATAGCGTTCCCGCGCGATCAGTTTCGTCGCACCGTCCTTGTTGGCGCGGCGGATCGTGAACTGGAAATCCGTGCTCGGCAGACGTGAGGGGAAGCCCTTGTGCTTCAGCATCGTCCACCCCCACGCACCTTCAGGCCGGTGAAACGCCGGGCGAGGCTGTTGCCCCGCCCGGCAAGGGGAAGGGTCCTGCTCAGGACCTGCCGTCCACGGGGTTTGCCCCCGCTTGTTGCCCTTCGGTGCGTGACCGGGCGCTCTTGCCCGGCCACGACCCGAGGTACAGCTGCGGTTCCGCAGCCAATATTGATGATACCTGAGCGCGAATTCAATCCACAGGGTTTTCCACAGTCCGGGCGCGCCTGTGACTCAGAAGCCTCAAACTTGGCAGCGCTTGAAGAACGAACCGCAAAATATTGTATCGTCATCACAAAAGTTCCCAGATGCAGACACCATCCCGGATCGTGTAGGCCTCGATGGATTGGGTTATCCCCGGTGCGGGCTCGCCCCGGATGAAGGGCTCCGCCATCAGTTGCACGACGATGCGCGCAGGCGGCGGATCCGCCACCGGCAACGCGATTTCGGCGCAGACCCAGTCGTGATCGTTGTGGGCGCTTTCCGATCCTGTCTCCGGAAGCTCGGGCACCACCATCCGCACCACCAGCCAGGTCGCCGAAGTGAAGGGCTGCGTCTCCGGCAGGATATCGCAGAGCTCCGCCGCCCGCCCCGAGGGCAGCGTGTGATCGCCGTCCAAGGGACAGATCGCGTCCTCCACCGATGGCAGCGTGAAGGCCACCACGGCGAGCGCGACCGAACCCAGCGCCGCCAGCAGCGCCAGCCACCCCATGGGCGAAAGCGGTATGCTTCGCAACATGGCTAGCCATTCCCGCCCTGCCCCGACCCGGTCCCGGGACGGCGCGCGATACAATCGATCTCGACCAGCGCACCGACGGCCAGCGCGGTCACGCCGACGGTCGTGCGCGCCGGCCGCCGGTCCTCGGGGAAATAGGCCTGGTAGGTGTCGTTAAACGCGGCGTAGTCACGCTCGAACTCGGTCAGGTAGGCGCGCATCTGCACCACATGCGACAGGTCGAGCCCCATCCCCCCGAGGATCAGCGCGAGGTTCTCCATAACCCGTGTCGTCTGCGCCGCGATCCCCTCCGGCAATGGCGCGTCCGGCGCCTCGGGGTCGGTCGGCATCTGTCCGGTCAGCAGCACCCAGCCATCGGCCTCCACCGCATGGGAAAAGGGCGCGACGGGGCGGGGCCCGTGGGCGATCATGTGGAAGATGGGATCAGTCATGCAATGCTCCGTAGGGCGGGACCCGTCCCGCCGCACCCTTCCAAAGGCGGGATCGATCCCGCCTCACAACGGAATGTTGTCGTGCTTTTTCCAAGGCATCTTCTTCTGCTTCCGCCGCAGCATCGCGAAGGCCTTGCACACCCGTTTCCGGGTCGAGCGGGGCTGGATCACCTCGTCGATGAAGCCGCGCTCTGCCGCCGCGAACGGGTTGGCGAAGCGGTCCTCGTATTCCTTCGTGTGCGCCGCGATCTTCTCAGCATCGCCCAGATCCGCGCGGTGCAGGATCTCCACCGCCCCCTTGGCTCCCATCACCGCGATCTCCGAGGTGGGCCAGGCGTAGGAGATATCGCCGCGCAGGTGCTTCGACGACATCACCACGTAGGCGCCCCCATAGGCCTTTCGGGTGATGACCGTCACCTTCGGCACCGTCGCCTCGCCATAGGCGAACAGAAGCTTCGCACCGTGCTTGATGACGCCGTTATACTCCTGCCCCGTCCCCGGCAGGAAGCCCGGCACATCCACGAAGGTCAGGATCGGGATCTCGAAACAGTCGCAGAACCGCACGAAGCGGGCCGCCTTGCGCGCGCTGTCGATGTCCAGAACGCCCGCCAGCACCATGGGCTGGTTCGCCACCACGCCCACGGTCTGTCCCTCCAGCCGGATGAACCCAGTGATGATGTTGCCCGCGAACGCTTCCTGGATCTCGTAGAAATCGCCCTCGTCGGCAACCTTGGTGATCAGCTCCTTCATGTCGTAGGGCTGGTTGGGGTTGTCGGGGATCAGCGTGTCGAGGCTTTCCTCCACCCGCTCGGGATCGTCGTAGAAGGGCCGCGTGGGCGGCTTGTCCCGGTTCGACAGCGGCAGGAAATCGACCAGCCGGCGGATCTCGGACAGTGCCTCGACATCGTTCTCGAAGGCCGCGTCGGCGACGGAGGACCGGCGCGTGTGGGTCGTGGCACCGCCCAGCTCCTCGGCCGTGACATGCTCGTTCGTCACCGTCTTCACCACGTCGGGGCCGGTGACGAACATGTAGGACGAGTCCTTCACCATGAAGATGAAGTCGGTCATGGCGGGGCTGTAGACCGCGCCGCCCGCACATGGACCCATGATGACGGAGATCTGCGGCACGACACCCGAGGCCTCGATATTGCGCTGGAACACCTCGCCATAGGCGGCAAGGCTCGCCACGCCCTCCTGAATGCGCGCCCCGCCCGAGTCGTTGATCCCGATCACCGGCGCGCCGTTCTGCATCGCCATGTCCATGATCTTGCAGATCTTCGCGGCATGGGTCTCGGATACCGACCCGCCGAGAACCGTGAAATCCTGGGAAAAGACGTAGACCATGCGTCCGTTGATCGTGCCCCAGCCGGTCACGACACCGTCGCCACGGGGCTTGGACTTTGCCATCCCGAAATCGACGCAGCGATGGGTGACGAACATGTCGTACTCCTCGAAGCTGCCCTCGTCGAGCAACAGCTCGATCCGCTCGCGCGCGGTCAGCTTGCCCTTGGCGTGCTGCGCCTCGATCCGCGCCTGCCCGCCGCCGAGGCGCGCTTCCTCGCGCCGCTGTTCCAGCTGCTCAAGGATGTCCTTCATGGTCCATGTCCCTTCCGTTCCGTCGTCTTGTCCGGCCTTCTGCATGCACGACAGAAGAGACGCCGCGCCCGCGAGACCGGTTTTGGCCACCCTATGGGCGGGTCGCGCTCAGGGCGAGTCCTCTTTGGCAAATTTGCATATCTATTTGCGACCTCTCTGAAATAATTGCAAATTCGCAAATCCCCCTACGGCACCCGACCATGCGCCGCGTCTGTGCGCCAAGGCACATGGACAAGCCCCGGGCCGCGCCCTAAGCCCTATGCCATGCCAGTCGCTCCTGCCGTGCGGTTCATGGACCGCAGCACACCGCCGCACATCTTCACGCTGATCGTCCTGACAGGCCTTGGCGCGTTGTCGATGAACATATTCCTGCCGTCGCTGCCAGCGATGAGCGAGCATTTCTCCACCGATTACCGGGTGATGCAGCTTTCGGTGGCACTCTACCTTGCGGGAAGCGCAGTCCTGCAGATCGTGGTCGGCCCGATCTCGGACCGCTACGGACGCCGCCCGGTGCTGCTCTGGGGGATCGGCATCTTTCTCGTGGCGACGCTGGGCTGCATCCTTGCACCCACGATCGAGGTCTTCCTGGCGTTCCGGATGCTGCAGGCGGTGGTCGTGGTGGGCCTCGTGCTGGGCCGCGCCGTGGTGCGCGACATGTACCCGCAGGATCAGGCCGCCAGCCAGATCGGGTATGTCACCATGGGCATGGCGGTCGTCCCGATGATCGGGCCCGCCATCGGGGGGGTGTTGGACGAAACCCTCGGCTGGCAGGCGAATTTCTGGATGCTCGCCATCCTCGGCATGCTTGTCATGGCGCTGACCTGGCGCGACCTCGGCGAAACCGCCGCGCGCGGATCCGAGAGTTTCACCGAACAGTTCGCCCAGTATCCCGAACTTTTCGCCTCTCGCCGGTTCTGGGGCTATTGCCTGACGGCGGCCTTCGCCTCGGGCGCGTTCTTCGCCTTTCTGGGCGGCGCGCCCTACGTGGGATCCGAGGTCTTCGGCCTCTCGGCGTCTCTGGTCGGCCTGTATTTCGGCACTGCCGCCGTCGGCTACTTCTTCGGAAGCTACGTATCCGGCCGCTACTCGATGCGCGTGGGCATCAACGGGATGGTCCTGTGGGGCTCGATCCTTTCGGCGACGGGACCGCTGCTGACACTCCTTCTGTTCTTGCTGGGCTTCAAGACCGCGCTGGTCTTTTTCGGCCTGATGACCATCGTCGGGATCGGCAATGGCATGGTGCTGCCCAACGCGACCTCGGGCATGCTGTCGGTCCGCCCCCATCTCGCCGGCACCGCCAGCGGGCTTGGCGGCGCGATCACCATCGGGGGCGGCGCCGCGCTCTCGGCGCTGGCGGGCGCGCTTCTGACCGGAGGAAACGGGGCCTATCCCCTGATCCTGATCATGCTGGTCACGTCACTGCTGGCGGTGGGCGCCATACTCTACACGATGCAGCGGGAGCGCCGGGTGACGGGCACCTGACCCGCCCCTTCATTCTGGCAGAAAAACTCCGGGGGGGCCACAGGCCGGGGGCAGAGCCCCCTTGAGCCCCGCCGCCCCTTGCGAGCTTTGCAAATCCTGATACCAAGTCTGCAAACCGATGGAGCCGCCATGCCCGCCCAGAAACTCTATGCCGGCGCCAAGCTGCGGGAGGTGCGCACGCGCATCGGCCTGACACAAAAGGACTTCGCCGCCAAGCTGGGCGTCTCCCTGCCCTATCTCAACCAGATGGAGAACAACAACAGGCCCGTCTCCACCTCCGTGGTGCTGGGGCTGGCCCGCGAATTCGGCCTCGACGTCACCGAACTGGGCTCGGGCGATACCGAGCGGCTGGTCTCCGACATGCGCGAGGCCATCGCCGACCCGATCTTCGCCGAGACGGCGCCGCCGCTGTCGGACCTGCGCCTCGCCGCCTCCAACGCGCCCGCGCTCGCCCGCGCCTTTCTCGACCTGCACCGCGCCTATCGGCAGACCCACGAACGCCTCGCATCCCTCGACGAGGCGCTGGGACAGGACGGCCGCGCGCTGCAGAGCCCGTGGGAAGAGGTGCGCGACTTCTTCCACTATTGCGACAACTACATCGACGCCGTCGACCGCGCCGCCGAACGCTTCGCTAGCCAGGCCGAGGGCGATCTGGTGGCCCATACCGAGGCCGTTCTGGGCCGCATGGGCATCACGCTCAGGATGGCGGCCGGCGCGGGCGTCCGCAATTACGACCGCGAGGCCCGCATCCTGATGCTCTCGCCACGCGCCGCGCCCGAAACGCAGCGCTTCCAGCTGCTGCACCAATACGCGCTTCTCGGGCAGGCGCAGCTTCTGGACGCCACGCTTGACCTCGCGCGGTTCCAGACAGACACCGCGCGCGAGATCGCCCGGATCGGCATGGCGAACTACTTCGCGGGCGCGGTCCTGATGCCCTATACCCGCTTCGCCGAGGCCGCGCGCGAGACGCGCCACGATCTCGAACAGCTGTCGATCCTCTTCGGCGCCTCGATCGAGCAGGTGGCCCACCGCCTCTCCACCCTGCAGCGCCCCGGCGCCAAGGGCGTGCCCTTCTTCTTCGCGCGCGTCGATCAGGCGGGAACGGTCACCAAACGGCATTCGGCCACGCGGCTGCAATTCGCCCGCTACGGCAGCGCCTGCCCGCTCTGGAACGTGCATAGCGCCTTCGAGACGCCCGGCCGCTTCCTGCGGCAACTGGCCGAAACACCGGACGGCGCGCGTTACGTGATCCTCGCCCGCGACGTGTCCAAGACCGGCGGAGCCTGGGGCACTCCGACGCGGCGCTTCGCGATCTCGCTGGGCTGCGAGGTGACCCATGCACCGCAGCTCGTCTATGCCGACGGGCTCGACCTCGACCGCGACGCATCGTTCCAGCCGATCGGCATCTCCTGCCGGATCTGCGAGCGGGCCCATTGCCATCAACGCGCCGTGCCGCCGCTCGAACGCCGGCTGACGGTCAATCCCGACCACCGTGGCACGCTGCCCTACGACATCGCGGATTAGGTTGACGGATGTCGGCTTGGCCGACTACGCCTTCTCCACCAGGACAGGAGGACCCGGCCAAATGGAAATGCACGCAACCCGCACCCTCGCCGCCGACCGCGCAGCGGTCTGGGCGGCCCTCAACGATGCCGAGGTCCTCAAGGCCTGCATCCCGGGTTGCGAAGAGCTGACCGGCAGCCCGGACGAGGGGTTCGAAGCCGTGGTCAAGCAGAAGGTCGGACCGGTCAAGGCCACCTTCAAGGGCCACGTCACCCTGTCGGACGTGGTCGAGGGTGAAAGCTACACGATCTCGGGCGAGGGCAAGGGCGGCGTGGCGGGCTTCGCCAAGGGCGGCGCCCAGGTGAACCTCAGCGATGCCGAGGGCGGCGGTACCGATCTGCACTACGACGTGGAGGCCAAGGTCGGCGGCAAGATCGCGCAGCTTGGCTCACGGCTGATCGACAGCTTCGCGCGCAAGATGGCCGACCAGTTCTTCGAACGCTTCGCGGCGCATGTGGAGGGCCGGACGGCAGAGGCCGGTGACAGCGACAGCGCCTCCTGATCCACCATCGGGCCCGGAGATCGGGCCCGAAAAGCGATGATATGGGAGAGGCGCACGCGCCCGCCGATGTCAGTGTCACGAGACGGGGCGTGTCGCGACCTCAGGCCTTGGCCAGCATGCCGGCGATCTCGTCCTTCAGGCGCATCCGCTCCTTGCGCATGGCCGTTTCGGCGAGTTGATCGCAAGGCTCCACCCCGGTCTCGGCACGATGCACCGCGCGGTTGATCTCGTGGTACTCGTCCATGAGCTTCGCGAAATGCGGGTTCGAGACCTTCAGCTCGTGGATCTTCTCGACATCCTGCGGGAAATCGTCAGCCAGTTCGTGCGGGGTGTGCGACATGCGCGGGCCTCCTGTGCGTGTCCGTTTGTCCTTGAGGCCGATCCTAGGACGCGGCGACGGCTCCCGGCCTTGAGCCAGATCAAGCGGCACCGCCGATGACAGCGCGCTCTACTCGGCGGCCGTCGTGATCCTGCCATCCCGCCAGGCCCGGGTCAGCGCTTCGGGCGCCAGCGCATGGGTCATCGGGATACCGTCGAACAGTTCCGGCTCCACCTCGCCCAGACGCCCTGGGAAGGCGAGAACCGGCAGGCCGGCGGCGCGGGCGGCATCGGCGGCCACGGGCGTGTCGGCCACCACGACCGACCGCCCGGGTCCGACACCCAGCTTTTCCACCGCGAGCAGCATCGCCTCCGGATCGGGCGCCATGCGCGCGACATCCGATCGCAGGACCGCCACGTCGAAGGATATGCCGGCCCGCGCGCGCGCCGTGGCGCGCAAAAGCGCCGATACCGGCTGAAGCTCGGCGCGGCTGACGAGGGCGAGCTTCACGCCGCCACGCGCCGCCCACGCCAGCACGCGCGCCACGCCGGGGCGAAGCGGCACCTCCTCGGCCAGCATCGCGGCGAACAGACGCTGGTGCGTGGCGTCCAGCGCGTCGGCCTCCAGCACCTCGCCCAGATGCGCCGCGAAGCGCGCCGCAAGCTGCCTGTCGCCGCCCGGGCGCATCAGCTCGGCATAGGTGTCCCAGGACCAGTCCCATGGCACATCATGCATCCGGAACGCCGCGTTCCACGCCGCGCGGTCCAGTTCCGCGCATTCGGCAAGACTGCCCATTCCTCCGAAAATAACCGCTTCCAAAGTCATCAAATCCCTCCGCATGACCAAGCCAACGCAGACGTTTGTGACTCACAAGTGATCGGGGTTCCGTTTCCGCGCTGCAGCATGGCGCGTTGGGCGCAGGCTGGGCGATTGCCCGTGCCCCTGCTCAATTTCCGGGCGTGTCGCGCACGTCGCCCTGTTCGCGGGCATGGGCGGCGCCGGCGGCCCCGTAACCCGGTGTCGATCCCGCCGCGGCGACCCTGCGCCGCAGCCGCGCCTCCCGCAACGCGATGTAGCTGACCGATGCGATGATCATCGCGCCGCCGATGACGACGAAAAGGTCGACCGGCTCGGCGAAGACCAGTGCGCCAAGGAGGGTGGCCCAGACTAGTTGCAGAAAGGTCACGGGCTGCGTGACCGTCAACGGCGCGACCCGGAAGGCGAGCGTCATGGTGAAGTGCCCGGCCGTGGCGAAAACCGCCGTGACGAAAAGCCAGCCGAGGTCCTCCCAGCCCACCGGCACCCAGACGACGAACGCGATCGGCGACAGAAGGACGGGCACGGTGACCGACAGCAGGAAAACGACGACCGCCGCCGGGACCTCGTCCGCGAGGATCTTGGTCACGATATAGCCAACGGCGAAGAAGCCCGCCGTGAACAGCATCGCGATATGGCCGGGGTCGAGGTCGCGGAAGCCGGGGCGCAGGATCACCATGGCCCCCGCCAGCGCGAAGACGATCGCCATCGCCCTGCGGACCGAGATGCGCTCTCCCAGGACAAGGACGGCCAGCACTGTCACATAGACCGGGTTGAGATAGTTCATCGCCGTGACTTCGGCGATGGGGATGCGGGTCATGGCGTAGAACCAGCAGATCACGCCCAGCGCATGAACCAGCCCGCGCAGGCCCGAAAGCTTCAGGATGCGCGGCGTGAAATGGGCCGCACGCAGCGCCGGGATCATCGGCAGAAGGAACACCGCACCCAGGGCGTAGCGCAGGAAGGCGGCCTGCGCGGCGGGCACGTCGTCGCCCACCATCTTCACGCTGGCCGTGACCGCGACGAAGCACAAGCCGGTCACGATCATCCAGACCACCCCTGCGATGGTCTGCGTTCCCGGGCGCGGCACAGCCCGTGACGTTGGCTCGGATGATCCGGACATGGCCCGCACCTGACCGGAAGACGCACCCGAGGGCAAGTGTCAGCCCCAGATCGCCAGTTTCGCCGCCAGTGCCAGCATGGTGACGCCCACGATCCCGTCCAGCACGCGCCACGCCGAGGGCCGCGCAAAGACCGGCGCGAGCCCCCGCGCGCCATAGCCCAGAAGCAGAAAGAAGAGGCAGGACGCGACCAATGCGCCCGCGCCGAAGGCCCAGCGCTCCGCGCCGTAGGTCGCGGCGACGGCCCCGATCAGACCCACCGTGTCGAGATAGACATGCGGATTGGCCCAGGTGAACAGGAGCACCGTCCCCAGCGCCGCGCGCAGGCTCTGCGTGGCGGCACCTCCGGTGTCGAGCGCCTCGGTCGCGGTCCGGGCGACGTGGAGGCTGCGCAGCCCATAATACGCAAGGAACGCCACGCCGCCCCAGCGCATCGCCTCCAGTGCCCAGGGCGCGCGGGTGGCGATCGCCCCGAAACCGGCGACACCGGCGAAGATCAGCACGCCCTCCGAGAGGCAGCACACGAGAACGACCGGCCCCACATGGAGCCGCCTGAGCCCCTGCCGCAGGACGAAGGCGTTCTGCGGCCCGATGGCGAGGATCAGCGAAAGCGACAGGGCGAACCCGGCGGCGAGGGCGGCGGTCATTGCGAGCGTCCGATGGTGTCGGGCCGCCTCAATCCGCGATCCGCCGCGCGATGCCAAGCGGGAAGCCGACGGTCATCGGCGCTGCGCGCGCATCCCATGCCACCGAAAGGCGCGCAAAAAACCGCCTGCCCCTTCCTCTGGTCGAAAATATCCCCCGCGCGGAGCGCACCGGCGCCGGCGCGGGGCTGCCGGCCCCGGGACGGCGCCTCCCGCGTCATGCCGAGAGCTGTTCCATCACCTCGTCGGAAATCTCGAAATTCGCCGTCACCGTCTGGATGTCGTCGTCATCCTCCAGCGCGTCGATGAGCTTCAGAAGTTTCTGCGCATCCTCCAGGCCAAGCTCCGTCGTGGTGGTCGGGCGCCAGACGAGCTTGGTGCTCTCGCTTTCGCCGAGCGTGGCCTCGAGCGCGGTGGACACATCGCCCAGATCGGTGTCCGCACACCAGATCACATGCCCGTCCTCACCGCTTTCCACATCCTCCGCGCCCGCCTCGATGGCGGCCATCATCATGGTATCGGCGTCGCCCGCATCGGCCGGGTAGCTCACCTGCCCCTTGCGTTCGAACATGAAGGCGACCGAGCCGGTCTCCCCGAGGTTTCCGCCATGCTTGCCGAAGGTCGAGCGCACGGTCGAGGCGGTGCGGTTGCGGTTGTCGGTCATCGCCTCGACGATCACCGCGACCCCGTTCGGCCCGTAGCCCTCGTACCGGATTTCCTCGTAATTCTCGCCCTCGCCGCCCATCGCCTTCTTGATCGCGCGCTCGATCACGTCCTTGGGCACTGAACTCGACTTGGCCTCCTTGACGGCCATGCGCAGGCGCGGGTTCTTGTCGGGGTCGGGATCGCCCATCTTGGCGGCGACGGTGATTTCCTTGGCCAGTTTCGAGAACAGCTTGGAGCGCGCCGCGTCCTGCCGTCCCTTGCGGTGCTGGATGTTCGCCCATTTCGAATGGCCCGCCATGGGATGCCTCGTGTCTCATGTCTCCGATTGGAGCCGTGTCTATAGCAGGCCGCGGGGTGCGGCAATACGGGCCGCCGGCCTGATGCCGCCCGGTCCGGCAAACCCATCCGACGACGGCCGGGCGGCAGGCCGAACCCCGCGTTTTCGCGGCTTTCGGATCGGGCACGGGGGCACTAGGGTCGGGGCCCATGACACAGGATCAGATCCACCTTTTCGCGCTTTACGGCGGTCTGTTCGGGCTCCTTCTCTGGGGACGGTACCGCTACGACATGGTCGCCTTCGGGACGCTGCTTCTCGCGGTCATCCTGGGCCTCGTGCCGGCCAGGGACGCGTTTGCGGGCTTCGGCCACCCGGCGGTCGTGGTCGTGGCGCTGGTGCTGGTGATCTCGGCGGGGCTCGTGCGGTCGGGCGCTGTGCTTCTGATCACGCGGACGCTGGTCGATGCCTCGCGCAGTCTGGGCACGCATATCGCCATCATGGGCGGGATCGCCGGCGTCATGTCGGCCTTCATGAACAACGTCGCGGCGCTGGCGCTTCTGATGCCCGTCGATATCGAGATCGCGCGGAAGGCCGGTCGCAGCCCCAGCCTCAGCCTCATGCCGCTCAGCTTCGCGACCATACTGGGCGGCATGGCCACGCTGATCGGCACGCCGCCGAACATCATCA
This sequence comes from Rhodobacteraceae bacterium HLUCCO18, assembly GCA_001314805.1. Classification (GTDB taxonomy): domain Bacteria; phylum Pseudomonadota; class Alphaproteobacteria; order Rhodobacterales; family Rhodobacteraceae; genus Roseibacterium. The sequence continues at coordinate 47,462 of LJSY01000008.1, forward strand.
TCGCCACCTTCCGGGGCGACGCGCTGGGAGAGTCCTTCGCCATGTTCGATTTCGCGCCGGTCGGCGCGGTGGCGGCAATCTCGGGCCTTCTCTTCGTCGCGCTGATCGGCTGGCGGCTGATCCCGACCCGCGATTCCGGCGTGGGCGTCGATCCATTGGCCGGGCTCGAGCCCTATCTCGCCGAATTGCGCGTGCCCGAAGACGGAAAGCTCGTCGGCACGCGGCTGCATGAGCTCGAGACGGCCGCGGCCAAGGCGGACGTGGCCGTGATCGGCGTGATCCGCGACGGGCGGCGGCGCTACGGCACCGGCCGGAACCTGAAGCTTGCGGCAGGCGACATCCTCGTTCTCAAGGCCGCCCCGGCCGGGCTGGACGAGTTCCGTGTCGACCAGGGCCTCGAGACGCCCACGGGCAAAAGCGGCGCCAAGGCGGTGGATGACGGCGTCACGCTGGTCGAGGCCGTCGTGCCGGAAGGCGCACGCATCGCCGGCAAGACGGTGGAGGCCGTGGGCATCGCCTGGCGGCAGAACACGACGCTGATGGGGATCGCGCGGAAGGGACGGCGGATCGACCGGTCCCTGCGCAAGACCGTGATCGAACCGGGCGACATCCTGCTGTTGCTGGTCCCCGAGGACCGGGCCGAGGACGTGGTGGGCTGGCTCGGCGGAATGCCGCTGGCCGATCGGGGCCTGTCGGTGACGAAGGAGACCAAGATATGGGCGGCGATCGCGGTCTTCGCCGGGGCCGTTGCCCTCGCCGCGCTGGGCGTGCTCGAGCTGACGGTGGCGCTGGGCGTGGTGGCGCTGGCCTTCGTGGCCATGCGGGTCGTACCGCTGTCGGAGTTTTACGACCGGATCGAGTGGCCGGTCGTGGTGCTTCTGGGCTCCATGATCCCGTTGGGCGCGGCGCTGGAGGCGTCGGGGGGCACCGCGCTGATCGCCGACGGGATCGTGACGCTGACCCATGGCTGGCCGACCTGGGCGGTCCTCGCCGCGCTGATGGCGGTGACCATGACCCTGTCGGACGTCCTCGAGAACACCGCCACGGCCATCGTGGCGGCACCGGTGGCGATCATCATTTCCGAGCGTCTGTCGGTCAACCCCGACACTTTCCTGATGGCGGTGGCCGTCGCCGCCTCGGCGGCGTTCCTGACGCCCATCGGTCACAAGAACAACACGCTGGTGCTCGGACCCGGCGGCTATAGATTCGGGGATTACTGGCGCATGGGATTGCCGCTGGAGATCCTGATCATCGCGGTCTCGGTCCCGGCGCTTCTGGTGTTCTGGCCGCTGTGACGCCTGCAGGTGGAGCGGCGGCCCGGGGCATCGAGCCCCGCACCGCCGCGGGCCTCCGGCGGGGATATTTCAGACCAGAGGAAGGGGCATTCACGCGCCATTAATCATGATGTCGCAAGGTCTGGGCGCGGTACAGGCTGGGCAGCCGATGACCGCACCAGGGGAAGGCGCCCGGGTCCTCCGTATCGGACGGCTCGGGCGCTTGACTTCAGGCGCCGGCTGCGTGGCGGGATCAGTCGTCGTCGCGTTCCGGGGGCGACGCGAAAAGCCAGCGGCGTCCGTCGGGCGCGCTGATCTCGACCTCTGCCGCGGGTGCGATGGCGTCCCCCAGACCGACGGCGCCGAAAACCTCCTCGAAGACCAGACGAAGCGGGTTCAGCCCCGCATCCGCCGTGACCCGGTAGGCCAGCGGCACCGTACAATCGCCGAGTTCTCCCGAGCCGGACACGAGGACCTGGCCACTCGCGCCGCGCGTCGCGGCCACGGGCCCGGTACAGCGCGTGTTGTCCGAAAGCCGCACCGAAAGCTCCGACCGGTCCAGCGAGACCTCCACCGGGCGCGGCTGGCCGATGGCGACGCAGCCCGTCACGGTCACGACGGCCAGCATGATGACGGCGTCGGGAAGCTTGTCTCGGAGGCGGCGGAGGGCCATCGGGGGGGTTTCTTTCTCGGGCTACAGGGGAAAGATAAGCGGGATCGCAAGGCAGACCACAACCCCCAGCGAAATGTTGAGCGGAATGCCCACCCGCATGAAGTCGGTGAACTTGTAGCCGCCCGGCCCGTAGACCAGCATGTTCGTCTGGTAGCCGATGGGCGTGGCGAAGCAGGCCGAGGCCGCGACCATCACCGCCACGAGGAGGGGCCGCACATCGACGCCGGTGGCCTCGGCCAGCGCGATGGTGATGGGCGCCATGATCACCGCGATGGCGTTGTTGGATACAAGCTCGGTCATCACCGAGGTGATGAAATAGACTGCCCAGACCAGCAGCACCGGGGGAAGGCCCTCGAGCGTGGGCGCCATGGTGCCCACGACCAGCGCGACCGCGCCCGTGTGATCGAGCGCCGCGCCCACTGCCAGCATCGCGAAGATCAGCGCGAGCAGGCGCCCGTCGACGAAGGAGAACGCCTCGTCCGCGTCGATACAGCCGGTGAGCAGCACCACGGCGACCGCGACGATGCCAAGCGGCAGGATGGGGGCCACGTTGAACGCGGCGAGGATCACGATGCCCGCCATGGCCGCGATCGCGATGGGGGATTTGCCCCGGCGGTAGGCGCGCTCGGACGGGGCGGAAACATCGACCAGTTCCATGTCCGCCGCCAGCCGCTGGATATCCTCCGGCGCGCCCTCCAAGAGCAGCGTGTCGCCGACGCGCACCACGAGGTCATCGAGCTGGCGGCCGATATTCTGGCTCCGGCGATGCACGGCCAGCGGGTAGACGCCGTAGCGCCGTCTGAGGCGCAGATCGCCAAGGCGGCGGCCGACCATGCGCGCGCCCGGCGTGATCAGCACCTCGACGGTCGCGGTGCGCACCTGGCTGAGCTTGTCGACGGTCTTGAGCTCCTTCGATTGCTGCAGGCCCAGAACCTCGGCCATTTCGGTGCGCAGCACGAGCCGGTCGCCCTGTTCGAGCTCCACCCCCGTCATGTCGCGGCGGAGCGACGCGTCGCCCCTCAGCACGTCGATCAGGCGCACCCCGTCGCGCTTGAACAGCTCCACCTCGTTGACGTTGCGCCCGATGAGCGTCGAGCCCTCGGGCACCGCCACCTCGGTGAAGAATTTCGCCCGGGACCGCCCGCCGCCCAGCATCGCCGCCATCGAGGTCCGGTCCGGCAGAAGGCGTCGGCCGAAGAAATAGAGGTAGGTCATGCCCCAGGCCACGACGATCAGGCCGATGGGCGTGATCTCGAAGATGCCGAAGGGCTCGAAACCGCGTGTGCGCGCGACACCGTCCACGAGAAGATTGGTGGAGGTCCCGATCAGCGTGAGCGTGCCACCCATGATCGCGGCGTAGCTCAGCGGGATCAGGTATTTCGACGGCAGGCGGCCGACGATGCGCGCGATCTGCACGAAGACCGGGATCATCACGACCACGATCGGCGTGTTGTTCATGAAGGCCGAGGCCAAGATCACGAGGCCGAGCAACATCGCCATGGCGCGTCTGGGATTGGACTTCGCCACCGCCTCGGCCTGCTTGATCAGACCGTTGAGCGCGCCCGTCCGCACCAGCGCGCCCATCACGATGAACATCGCCGCGATGGTCCATGGCGCGGGGTTGGACAGCACGTCGAGCGCCGCGTCGTAGGGCAGGAGACCGAGGACCAGCATCAGGCTTACCGTCGCGATGGCGACGACCTCGGTGGGCCAGCGTTCGGCCAGGAAAAGCGCGAACATGAGCGCCACGAGGCAGAGCGCGAGCACGCCTTCGCCGGTCTGTGACAGGTTGAGATCCAACATCCGCATCCCTCGGCTTAGGCAGGGCTCATCCCCTTCGCCGGCGGGCATCATCACCGAGTGCCGCGCCTCCCGCAAGCGATGTCTTGTGCCGCTTGCCCCGGTGTCGGAGCGCGGCTCAGGCCGCCTGTGCGGCCTGTGCCGCCGGGCGCGGCTGCACGAGGAAGAGCCCCGCGAACATCAGGGCGACGGCGGCCCAGACCCAGCCCGAATAGGTCTCGCCCAGCAGCACCCAGGCCCAGAGGATGCCGAAGGCGGTGACCAGGTAGGACACCTGCGCGGCAAAGACCGCCCCGGCGCGGCCGACCATCCAGACATAGCCCGCATAGGCCAGCGCATGCGCCATGGAGGAGCCCACGATCGCGAGATCCGGCGCGCCCCATGGCGGCAAGGGCGAGATCCACTGTCCGGTCATCATCGCAAGCGGCAGGGCCATGGCCGCGCCGACGATGCAGGCACCCAGCAGGACCTGCACCGGGTCCAGTCCGGCGGTCCCGAAGCGGGCCACGAAATTCCCCTCGATCGCGTAGAAGGCCGGCGCGATCAGCGCCACCGGCAGCCACCAGACCATGGCGGGATCGGGCAGGCTCGTCTGCGGCAGGGCGATCAGGAGGATTGCGGAGAGGCCGAGGCACAGGCCCAGCAGGCGCAGCGCCGAGAACCGGTCCATGCCCAGCGCCAGCGCGATGGGGAAAGACAGCATAGGGACCAGCGACAGGACGATCGACAGGATGCCGGATGGCAGGTGGATCGCGGCGGTGTAGCTGGCGGAGTTCGGCAGGAGCGTCCCGATCAGCGCGATGATGACATAGAGCGCCACATGTTGCGCGCCCATGGGAAGGCCCCGTCCCCGCAGGCCGCAGATCGCCGCCAGCAGAACCCCACCGAGCGCGAATTGCCAGAAGATGATGCCGAAATGGCGGTAGCCCTCAGAGACGGCGATCTTCGCGAAGGGCTGGCCGATGCCCCAGGCCGCGCCGATCAGGATCAGGGCCGCGATCAGGGTCGCGCGTTCCCGCGTCATGGGGCGGCGTCTTGCAGAAGGCCGCCGACGCGCACTGGCGTGATCCGTGTCGCCGCACCTGTCCTGTCGTCGGTTTCCACCACCACGCCGGAAAGCGTGGCCGCGTCGCTCGCCGGCGTGAAACGCTCCTTCGACATGCCGGTGACGAAACGGCGCAAGGGTTCGTCCTTCTGCATGCCGATGACGGAGTTGTAGTCTCCACACATGCCGGCGTCCGTCAGGTAGCCGGTGCCGCGCGGCAGGATCATCGCGTCGGCCGTGGGCACATGGGTGTGGGTGCCAACGACAAGGCTCGCGCGGCCGTCGCAGAAATGGCCGGTGGCCATCTTTTCCGACGTGGCCTCGGCATGGATGTCGACCACGATCGCCTGCGCCAGCCCGCCGCGCGGGTAGACCCTCAGCGCCGCGTCGAGGGCAGAGAACGGATCGTCGAAGGGCCGCTTCATGAAAACCTGCCCCAGCGCCTGCGTGACGAAGACCTTGCGCCCTCGCCCGTCCTCGAACAGGCCCGCCCCCTGCCCCGGCGCGTCCTTGGCGTAGTTGAGCGGGCGCAGGATGCGCGGCTCGGTGCCGATGAACTGCAGCATGTCGCGCTGGTCGAAGGCGTGATCGCCCAGCGTGATGACATCGGCGCCCGCCTCCAGCAGCGTGCGCGCATGGGCCGCCGAAAGCCCTGCGCCCGACGTGGCGTTCTCGCCGTTGACGACGACGAAATCGATCCGCCACTCCTTGCGAAGGCGCGGCAGCTGCGCCGTGATCGCGGCCCGTCCGGACCGGCCCATCACGTCTCCAAGGAACATCAGCCTCATGTCTTTGCCCTTAGGCGAGGCCGCGGGGCGCGTCTAGGGCATGCGTTCCAGACAGCCCTGTTCGGTCACCAGCGCGTCGAGCGGCTGATCGGTGTCATCCGCTGGCACTTGGGGCAGTTCCTGCGCGGCGAAGGCGAAGCCGATGGCCTCCACCCGCCCCGCCGCCCTGAGCCGCGCAAGCGTCCGGTCATAGAAGCCGCCGCCATAGCCGAGCCGGTTGAGGGAGCGGTCGAACCCCACCAGCGGCACGATCAGCGCATCGGGGGTCAGCCAATCGCCCCCCTCGGGCACCATCGCCTTGAACGGGCCTTCGACAAGCGCGCAGCCCGGCCACCATTCCCGGAAGTCGAGCGGCAGGCGCGCGCCGGCGATGACCGGCACGCAGACCCGTGCGCCCGCCGCGTGAAGGGCGGCCATGGCGGGACGCGGGTCGATCTCGGTCCGGATCGGCATGTAGCCCGAAACGACGCGGCCCTCGGGCGGTCCGATCCGCTCGAGCAGGTGCTCGGTCGCGCGCGCCCCCCGCGCTCCGGCCTCGGTGAAGGCGGCCTTGCGGGCGTCGAAGGCGATACGTCGAAGCGCGGCTTTCGGGTCGGATGCGTCACTCATGGGCGCAGCAAGAAACCGATCCGGCGGTGCGTGCAAGGCAGGCTGCGACCGTCACACGCCCTTTTCCGCCACTCGTTGTCGGGCTAAGCGGAAAACACCGTCCGACAGAAGAGGCCCCCATGCTGACCATCGATCACATCGCCGTTTCCACGACCGATCTTGGGACCGGCACGACGGAGGTGGAAGCGGCCCTCGGCGTGGCCCTCGCCCCCGGCGGGCAGCACGGTGCGATGGGCACGTGGAACCGGCTGCTCTCGCTGGGAGACGACGAATATTTCGAGCTGATCGCCATCGAGCCCGGCGCGCCCGGCCCCGCACAGCCGCGCTGGTTCGACCTCGACAATTTCGCGGGTGCCACTCGGGCGACCACGTGGATCTGCCGTTGCGACGACCTCGACGCGGCGCTGGCGGCGGCCCCGCCCGGAACCGGCGTGCCCTGGTCGCTGGAACGCGGCGACCTGCGCTGGCGCATGGCGGTGCCCGAGACCGGGAAACTGCCCTTCGGCGGCCTTTTCCCCGCGCTGATCGAATGGCAGGGCACGGCGCACCCCGCCCCCCGGCTGCCCGACCATGGCGTACGCCTGAAACGGCTCGAGCTTTACTCACCCGAGGCCCGCGCCCTTGGCGCAGCACTCGGGACGCTGATCGACGACGCAAGGGTCGTCGTGCTCGACGCCGCCGCGCCGCGCATGGCCGCGATCCTCGAGACGCCGAGGGGCGAGGTTACGCTGTGATCCGGACGGCACGACCCGCAGACGCGCCCGCCATCGCGGAGATCTGGAACCTGATCATCCGCGACACGGTCTTCACCTTCACCACGGTCGAGAAGGACCCGCAGGCGATCGCGGCCTCCATCGCCGAAGGGATGCCGTATCACGTGGCGACCGAGGGCGACCGCGTTCTTGGCTTCGTGACCGCGTTCCAGTTTCGCGGCGGGCCGGGCTATGCGCATACGTTCGAACACTCGATCCACCTGATCCCCGGGGCGCAGGGCCGGGGGATCGGGCGGGCGCTCATGACAACGATGGAGGACGACCTGCGAAGGCGCGGCGTCCATTCGCTTTTTGCCGGTGTGTCGGGCGAGAACGTGGCGGGCGTGACCTTCCACGCCGCGCTGGGTTACGCAGAGGTCGCGCGCCTGCCGGAGGTCGGGTGGAAATCCGGACGCTGGCACGACCTCGTGCTGATGCAGAAACTGCTCTGACATCCCCCCGAGGCCATTTGTCCGGGCCTTGCACCTGCACCGCGCGCGCACACTGCGCTAACCTGTGCCCATGTCGATCTGGACCCGCATATCCGAGGCGCTTGCGTCGCTTGCCAAGGGCGAGGGGCTGGCCGCCGTCTTCGAGCGGCTTCGCACGCCGCCCGAACGCTCGGTCGCCTTCACCATCGCCGTCATCGCCTTGGGCGCGAAAATGGCCAAGGCCGACGGGCGCGTGACCCGCGACGAGGTCACCGCCTTTCGCGAGGTGTTCCACATCCCTCCCTCCGACGAACGGGCTGCCGCACGCGTGTTCAACCTCGCGCGTGAGGACGTGGCCGGGTTCGAGGATTACGCCGCGCGCATCGCCGCCATGTTCCGCAGCAACGACAAGCCCTGCGGACAGGACAGCGTGCTGTGCGACCTGATGGAGGGACTGTTCTACATCGCCGCCGCCGACGGCGCCTTTCACCCCGAAGAGGACGCGTTTCTCGAACGCGTGGCGGTGATCTTCGGCCTAGACGGCGCGCTTTTCGAGCGGATGCGCGCGCGCCACGTCCCCGGAGGACCGTCCGACCCCTACGCCGTTCTGGGCGTCGATCCGGGCGCCGACCTTGAAACCGTGCGGCAGGCCTGGCGGGCCGAGGTACGCGCGACCCACCCCGACCGCATGCTCGCGCGCGGCATCCCGGAGGAGGCCGTCAAGCTGGCCGAGGCCCGGCTTTCGGCGATCAATGCGGCGTGGGACCGGATCCGCAGCGGACGTGGCGCGGCCTGAGCGATGCGGATCGCGACATACAACGTCGAATGGTTTCACGAGCTTTTCGACAGCGCAGGTCAGTTGCGGCACGACGGCGTGCGGTCCGGCCGCGAGGGCATCAGTCGCGCCCGCCAGATCGAGGCGCTTGTCACCGTGTTTCGCGCCATCGATGCCGACGCGATCCTGGTGGTGGAGGCCCCCGACATCTCGCGTCGGCAGGACGGTGAGGCCGCGCTGCGAACCTTCGCGCAGCATGCCGGGATAAGGGCGCGGTCGGTTCTGACCGGATTTGCCAATGACACGCAGCAGGAACTGATGCTGCTCTACGATCCGGACGTCATCACGGCGCGCCATGACCCGAAAGGTCCGGTGATTGGCAAGCACGGTCGCGCGGAGGCGCCGCGCTTCGACACATCCTTTCGCATCGACCTGGACATCGACGCCACCGAGGACGTGGTGACCTTTTCCAAACCCCCGCTCGAGGCGGCGCTCGATACGCCGCTCGGTCCGGTGCGGCTGATCGGGGTGCACGTCAAGTCGAAGGCGCCGCATGGGGCGACAACGCCGGACGAGGCCATGAGCCTCGCCATTGCCAACCGGCGCAAGCAACTGGCGCAATGCATCTGGCTCAGGCGCCGCATCGACGACCACCTTGCCGCCGGCGAACAGGTCATCGTCGCTGGCGACCTGAACGACGGCCCTGGGCTGGATCAGTACGAACGTCTTTTCGGCCGGTCGGGGGTGGAGATCGTCATGGGCGGAGACGGCGAGACCAGGCTTTACGATCCGCATGCCGAGCGGGCGCTGCAAAGCAGGATCTCCGCCCAGCCAACCACGGCACGCTTCTACATCCTCAGCGAACGGCGCTGGCTTTCGGCGCTTCTGGACTACGTGATGGTCAGCCCCGCGCTCAGGCGCGTGGCACGGCGCTGGCGCATCTGGCACCCGTTCGACGACGCGGCCTGCTGGTCGGATCCCGAGTTGCGCGATGCGCTGCTCGACGCCTCCGATCACTTCCCGGTCACGCTGGATCTGACCGACCCTGCGTGAAGGGGCTTTGTGACGGACGCCGGATCACCTATCTTTCGGGGCATGAAACCGACACCGATCATCCTGGCCCTCGGCCTTGCCGCGGCCTGTCCGGTCGCCGCGCAGGACAACGGCGACACCGAACGTGGCTTTGACCTCCTGCGGGAGGGGTCTCGCATGATCCTGGAGGGGCTGATGGACGACATGCGCCCGATGATCGAAGACGCGCGCCCCTTCTTCGAGGAGGAAATGCTGCCCTTTCTCGAATCGCTCGGCAGCCTGATCGACGACCTGTCGGCCTACGAGATGCCCGAGCGGCTGCCGAATGGCGACATCATCATTCGCCGCTCCCCCGATCGCCCCTGGCCCGATCCGGAGGAACCCGAGGTCGGGGAAAGCGGGGACGTGGAGCTGTAGGGCTTCGGTCCCAATCCATACAGAACTGTCCGGATAAGTGACCTAGCGCTGCATCAGGGCTGCGAGTTTGACAATCTCGGCCTCCGACAACCCTTGGTCTTCCGGGTGCGCCATCATCAGCCGGCCGATAGAGGCCCAGTAAAGCATCCGCGCGCGGGGGCCGATCTCGGCCTCGGCGACGCCAAGTGCGGCCAGCAATTGCTCGGCGAAGCGGATGCGGCGCCAATCCACGGCGGCCACCAGACTTGCCACGTGATCATCGGCCGTGGCCCAGGCGCGCACCGCGCGTTCCATCGACGCGCCCGAGCGGAAGGCCCGCGCCATCAGGCCCACGAGCTGCGCCTGAGCATCGCCTTCCCGGACGACGGCGCGGACAAGCTCTTCGGTGGTACGATCGGTCCAATGGGCGATCAGGTCGCGCTTGAACGCTTCGAGATCCTCGAAATGCCAGTAGAAACTGCCCCGCGTGACGCCGAGGCCCGCCGCCAGCGTCTGCGCCTTGAGCGCGTCATGGCCCTTTTCCGCCAGTTCGGAGAGTGCGAAATCGAGCCAGTCCGTCTTTTCAAGCCGCGCCATCGGATATTCCATACATTTGCGTATTGAGATTTACATAACCATACACGACTGCATCCTTCAATACACTTGCGTATGGTCAAATCCGGAACGCGCCACCGCGATGACAGCAAGCATGACCCCCACCTCTGTAGATCTTCTTGCCGAGGGCGTCGAGAAATCCGCGCATTCCTGGGGTGCCTCCCCGGTCCGAGCCGGCACGCGGATTTCGGCCGGTTCGTCGTCTTCACTCATCGCGACATGCCCCACTGGCAAAACCGCCTTCTCGTCCGGGCCCCGGAAGGCACGATGACCGACCTCTTCAGCCTGACGCCCGCATGAACACCCCCCGCAAGGGTTGAGACCTGTGGCCGGGCGGCGCATATCTGCTGCAACACGCAACCAACCGAGGTCCCCATGCCCCTGCGCCTTCCCGTCCCGATCGCCCCGTTTCCCGCCGATGCCGCCGCCGAGGCCGGCGCCGCACCCCTGGGCGATCTGCCGGACTGGGACCTGAGCGATCTCTATGCCTCTCCGGACGCACCGGAAATCGAGCACGATCTCGACTGGCTGGCGGCCGAGTGCGCCACCTTCGCCGCCGATTACGAGGGCAAACTGGCCGATCTTTCCGCCGCCGATCTGCTGACCTGCATCGAACGGCACGAAAAGATCGACATGATCGCGGGCCGCATCATGTCCTACGCGGGCCTGCGCTATTACCAGCAGACCACGAACCCGGAGCGCGCGAAGTTCATTTCCGACATGCAGGACAGGATCACGGGCTACACCACGCCGCTCGTGTTCTTCAGCCTCGAGTTCAACCGCATCGACGACGACCGCTATGACGCGCTGATGGCCGAGAATGCCGAACTCGCGCGCTACAAGCCCGTGCTCGACCGGATGCGCGCGATGAAGCCCTACCAGCTGTCGGACGAGTTGGAGCGGTTCCTCCACGACACCTCCGTCGTGGGCGCAAGCGCATGGAACAGGCTGTTCGACGAAACGATCGCGGGCCTGACGTTCGATGTCGACGGCGAAGCGCTCGGTATCGAGGCGACGCTGAACCTGCTGACGGAACAGGATCGCGCGAAACGCGAGGCCGGGGCGCAGGCGCTGGCCGACATGTTCGGGGCGCGCCTGCCGCTCTTCGCGCGGGTGCACAACACATTGGCCAAGGAAAAGGAGATCGAGGATCGCTGGCGCAAGCTGCCGACCCCGCAGGCCGCCCGCCACCTCGCCAACCACGTCGAGCCCGAGGTCGTCGAGGCCCTGCGCAACGCCGTCGTCGCGGCCTATCCGCGCCTGTCGCATCGCTATTACGCGCTCAAGGCCAAGTGGCTGGGACTGGACACGCTGCAGGTCTGGGACCGTAACGCGCCTTTGCCGATGGAAGAGACCCGCATCGTGCCCTGGGACGAGGCGCGCAAGATGGTCACCGACGCCTATGCGGGCTTCGATCCGCGGATGGCGGAACTGGCCGAGCCCTTCTTCACCAGCGGCTGGATCGACGCTGGCGTCAAGGAGGGGAAGGCCCCCGGTGCCTTCGCCCATCCCACCGTCACCGACGTGCATCCCTACGTGATGCTGAACTACCTCGGCAAACCGCGGGATGTCATGACGCTGGCCCATGAGCTGGGCCATGGCGTGCACCAGCGTCTTGCCGCCCGACAGGGCGAGATGCTGTCGAGCACGCCGCTGACCCTGGCCGAGACCGCCAGCGTCTTCGGCGAGATGCTGACCTTCCGCAAGATGCTGTCGGAGGCCAAGGACGACAAGACGCGCAAGGTGCTGCTGGCGGGCAAGGTCGAGGACATGATCAACACGGTCGTCCGCCAGATCGCCTTCTACGATTTCGAGTGCAAGCTGCACGCCGCCCGCCGCGAGGGGGAGCTGACGCCGGACGACATCAACGCGCTGTGGATGAGCGTGCAGGCCGAAAGCCTTGGGCCGGTTTTCGAGTTCATGCCGGGCTACGAGACCTTCTGGGCCTATATCCCGCATTTCGTGCACTCGCCCTTCTACGTCTACGCCTACGCCTTCGGCGACGGGCTCGTGAACGCGCTTTACGCCGTCTACGAAGAGGGCGGCGAGGGCTTCCAGGAGAAGTATTTCGAGATGCTGAAGGCGGGCGGGTCGAAGCACCACAAGGAGCTTCTGGCACCCTTCGGCCTCGATGCCAGCGATCCGGCCTTCTGGGACAAGGGACTGGGCATGATCGAGGGCTTCATCGACCAGCTCGAGGCGATGGAGGACTGACACGTCGGGCGTTGCATTAGCGACGAAACCTTGTGCAAGGAGACGGTACTTCGCGCGTGTTGCGGGTAAAGGTGGCGAGGCGGAGCCACTGCACCGTTGCCGTTTGGTGCCATTTGCCGTTTACTGGCACAGTTGGGCTGACACGCGCGGGGTCGCGTTGCGAAACGCGGATCAGGGCGCACGGGGACGGAACATGGACGGATCATCATCGGTCGTCATACCTTCGGCGTCGGTCCCCGGCGGGCTGGCGCGCGAGGACGCGCTTTTCCGTATCGTGTATTACGGCGAAGCGCTGCGGGCGATGACGGAACATGTCAGCGACACGCTGATCTCCGGACCCTGCGTGCCGATGATCGGCCTGCTCGACGAGGCTTTCGACCGGATGTCGGAGACGCGCGACAATTTCGGCCCGGAAGAGTTCACGCTGTTCGTGATGTCGAAGATGCTGGGACTTTGCGATGACGTCGACGAGGCACGACTATTTCAGATCGGCGCGGCGAAATACATCCTGAAATCGGCCGAAGCCCTGCCGGACGCCTATCGGCCGGTCATCGACGACGCGCGTCAGATGCTGCGGCGTACAGCGCCCCTGGCCGTGACGTCCGAAAACAGCACCGCAGCCTCCGAGACCGAGGCACGGGCGCCCGACATGGACCGGACACCGGCCGATGCCCCCATGCCGGCCGAGGCACCTCGTGAAAAGGCGGCGGTCACCAGAGCCCCGCCTGCGCCCGCAATCTCTGAGCCAACGCCACGGCCTCGCCCCCCCGCGACCCCGGCGGCAACATCGCGACCGCAGCGGCTCCAGCCACGCGGCACCCCGTCGAACGACCCGCAGATGCAGCCCGGTCGCGGCCGCAGCGCCAAAGGGTCGTCCAATGTCTCCGAGCTCCTCGTCCTCTTGACAGTGATCTTTATCGGCATCGCACTTACGAGCTTGGTCCTTCTTGGATATATTGATCCAAGCGACCTGACCGCGACGGACAGGGAGCGCGTGGGCATCACCTTGAGGTAAAAAAGGGCGCCGCGGGATCTTCCGCCGCGCCCTCATGGATGGCCGGAGGGTCCGTTTACTCGGCTTCGTCCGCGGGCTTCGCCTGAAGCATGCCGTAATTCGCGTCGCCGATGGTCTCCTGAAGCTGCAGCTGCGTCTCGAGGAAGTCGATATGACCTTCCTCGTCAGCGATCAGTTCTTCGAACAGGGTCTTGGAAACATAGTCCCTAACGGACTCGCAATGATCGCGCGCTTCGATGTAAAGCGTCCGCGCCTCATGCTCGGCGGCGAGGTCGGCCTCCAGCGTTTCCTTCAGGGTCTGACCGATGCGCAGCGCGTCGAGCTTCTGAAGATTGGGGTGGCCGCCCAGAAAGATGATCCGTTCGATCAGCTTGTCGGCATGATGCATCTCCTCGATGCTTTCCTCGCGCGATTTCGCGGCGATCCTGCCGAATCCCCAGTCCTCCTGAAGCCGGTAATGCAGCCAGTACTGGCTGACCGCCGTCAGCTCACTCCGCAAGGCCGCGTTGAGGTATTCGATGACTTTTTCATCACCCTTCATTGATTTTATCCTTTCAATTTCCGTGCCTTCAGGCCCCTCAGTTCCGCCGGCACCTTCAGGCTGGAACTAGAAGCCATGGTTGACATGAAAAGTGTCAGACATCCACCACAGTCCGCTTTTTTGCCGAGCGCGCGGTAGACCTTTCCGGGGGTGATGATCGTGTCGGGGTCGGCTGCGCGCATCCAGTCGATGGCGGAGCGTATCTCGTGATCGCTGATATTGGTGCAGTGGCAGATAATCATCGTGCCACCCCCCCGCGAGGCCGCAGGGCAGGATCGGACTGGGCAGGGAAAGACGAAGTCATCGGAACCTGTGCAATGAAGGATCTGCGTCTAACCTGAGTGCTTTGGTCGGATTCGTCAATCCTGAGCAATTCACTCGGCCAAACTGACGCAGGTCCCGCCCGCCGGTCCCGGGCAGACCGTCAGTCGAGATCGGTCCACGGCCAGGGCTTCACGTCCGACGCGGCCGACTGGTAACGCGCGGCCTTGGCCATCCAGATGCCCAGATCGGTACCGAAATCCGCGAGCCGCGCGTTCCGCTCACCATTGTTGACCAGCATGATGATGAACTGCACCACCGTCAGCACCGTCAAAACGGTCTGCGAGATCGACAGCATGAACGCGATCAGCAGCACATGGAGAAGACGCCATCCCATGTGGTCCTTTTCAGACGCTCCGGGCTGTTCGCCATGGACCCGCCCGTCGATATTGTCATCGTCATTCCGGGGCACCGCCGCACCTCTCCCGCAATTGGCCTAGTTTATCCTAGGACCTGGACCCAGTCCCCGGCAATCGCCAGTTTGCCCGCTGATGGGTCCCGTTGCTAACCCGGCGTGCCGAGGCTGGCGAACACGGCGTCGAGCACCCTTTGCGTACCCAGAGAGGTCTCGAGCGGCATTGGATAAGCGGCCCCGTCCAGCAGGGTCGCGGCCACTGCCTCGACCTGGTTGACGTATTGCCGCGCGGTCGGAAAACGGAACACCCTGTCGGATGCGTCGGACTGCCGCAGGATCATGTCGGCCTGACCATACTCTCCTGCATTGAAGGGCGCGCGGACGCTCAGCCAGCCGCCATCCCCCTCGAACACCATTTCCTGCCGCTTGGTCGTGCGCATGGAAACGTGGAACCGGAACCGTACGTCTTCGGCGCGGGCGTCGACCCAAGTGGAGGCGTCCACGCCATTTTCCCACTCGGCCTCCGCACGGGTCACGACTGGCTCTCGCCCGGTGGCGAAACGGAAGGCTCCCACAGGGTAGACGCCGATATCCCGCATCGCCCCGCCCGCAAGCGCGGCGCTGTTGCGCACATTCGCCGGATCGCTCAGCCCGTAGGTGAAAACGCCGGTGACGGTGTGAAGCCGCCCCAGATCGCCGCGCGCCACGATCTCGCGGGCCAAGACCCATTGGGGATGATGCGCGGGCATCCACGCCTCGGCGATGAAACCGCCCGTTTCGTCGCGCAGCGCAATCAGCCGTTCCACATCCGAACAGTCAGGCCGATCGGCTTTTCGCACAACACCGCCTTTCCCGCGCGCGCGGCGCGCTCGGTCCATTCCACGTGCAGCGCGTTGGGAAGCGGGACGTAGACCGCGTCGATTTCCGGGTCAGCGAGGAGCGCCTCATAAGTCTCGTGTATGCGAAGGTCCGGCGCCAGGGCGGCGAAGGGCGCGGCCTTCTCCGTGTCGCGGGTGGCAATCGCGGCAAGGCGCGCGCGTTTGGCGGCGTGGATGGCGGGGGCCATGGTCTTGAGCGCGAAGTTCGACGCGCCAAGCACGCCCCAGGAGAGTGCGCGTTTCGTCATGCGACGGACATAGTGCGCGGCCGTTTCACGGGGAAGCCCTTCGTCCCAAGGCGCTCCTCGGAGCTTGCAAGCGCCTAGGTACGCCTGGCCACCATGATGGGTTCGAAATCGCCGAAGATCATGCGTTTGCCGTCGAAGGGCATCCCGGCCATCGCCGACCATGCCGGATCGGTTTCCATCGAGGCCATGCAGGCTTGCGCCGTGGCCTTGTCGGGCCAGAGGATCCAGGCGAAGACCACGGTCTCGTCGGGCTGCGCCTTCACCGCCATCGGGAAAGACGTCACTTCGCCATCCGGAACCTCGTCCCCCCAGCATTCGCATGTTTCGAGCGCGCCGTGTTTTTCGAACAAGGTCCATGCCTGCCGGGCATGGGCGATGTAGGCCTCCTTGTTGGCCGTGGGCACCGCCCCGACAAAACCGCTGACGTAAGGCATGGGATTCTCCCTTCCTGGCAAAACGACACGTCGGAGTTTGACATATTGGTAGTTTGATATCAAACTAAATATATGGCGACCCTCCCCTACATCGCGACAACCGAAGTCCGCGACCGATGCCTGTGCTTCCGCACACAGCGCGCGGCGCGGGCGCTGGCGCGCCGTTTCGATGCGGTGCTGAAGCCTCATGGCCTCACGAACGGGCAGTTTTCCCTGATGATTGCGCTGAACCGGCCAGAGCCCGCGCGGCTTGCCCCGCTGGCGGAGTTCCTCGGGATGGACCGCGCGACCCTGTCGCTGGCGCTGAAGCCGCTGATCCGGCGGAGATTGGTCGCGGTCACGACGGATGCCGACGATGCGCGCGGGCGGCGTGCCGCGCTGACCGGCGAGGGCCACGCGCTTCTGATCGATGTCCTGCCGATCTGGCGGGCCGAACATGACCGGCTCGATGCCGCGCTCGATACCGTCCTGGCCGCGATGGGAAACGACGAGACCGAGCCGCAGGAAAAAAGCCCGCCGTTGAAGGCGGGCCTTTTGGCTCTGTCCCGGACGTGACCTCAGGCCGAGGCCAGCATCCCCTGTTCCTTTGCAAGTTCGCGCATCCGCTTCTGCAGCTTCTCGAAGGCGCGCACCTCGATCTGGCGGATGCGTTCACGGCTGACATTGTAGACGCCCGAAAGCTCCTCCAGCGTCACGGGGCTGTCCTGCAGGCGGCGCTGGGTGAGGATGTCGCGCTCCCGCTCGTTAAGGACATCCATCGCCTCGCCCATCAGCGCGATGCGCTGGGTGTATTCGTCCTTTTCCGCGTAGTCCTCGGCCTGGTTGGCGCCTTCGTCCTCCAGCCAGTCCTGCCATTGGGTGGCGCTGTCATCTTCGGAGCCCACGGTCGCGTTGAGCGACGCATCGCCCCCCGACAGACGCCGGTTCATCGAGATCACCTCGTCCTCGGTCACGCCGAGATCATGGGCGATACGCGCCACGTTCTCGGGGCGAAGATCGCCCTCCTCCAGCGCGCCGATGCGCGCCTTTGCCTTGCGCAGGTTGAAAAACAGCTTCTTCTGCGCAGACGTCGTGCCAAGCTTCACCAGGCTCCACGACCGCAGGATGTATTCCTGGATCGCGGCGCGGATCCACCACATGGCGTAGGTCGCGAGGCGAAAGCCCTTCTCCGGGTCGAAGCGTTTCACGGCCTGCATGAGGCCCACATTCGCCTCCGAGATCACCTCGGCCTGCGGCAAGCCGTAGCCGCGATAGCCCATGGCGATCTTGGCGGCGAGCCGCAGGTGGCTGGTGACCAGCTGATGCGCCGCGTCGGTGTCCTGATCCTCGACCCAGCGCTTGGCGAGCATGTATTCCTGCTCGGGCTCCAGCATCGGGAACTTGCGGATCTCCTGCAAATACCGATTCAGGCCCTGCTCCGGCGACGGCGCGGGAAGATTTGCGTAGGTGGCCATGTCGTTGTCCCCCTCTGTTGTTCAGGCGCGCGTTCTGGCGCGCAGTTGGGGTTTATGTAAACCTGATTAACTTATCGTCAAGGCGCAGAGACGAAGAACTGCACCGTTCGGTTCAGTTTTATGCATCATGCCGCGACGAACATCAATCCGCGTTTTGGTCCGCTCACGTGCATGTGTGCACAGATCACCGGACCGCCTCGCGCAGCCCGTGAAGTAAACGCGCCATATCCGGCGGAAGTTCGGCACTGAATTGCAAAACTTCGCCGCTCACGGGGTGATGGAACCCCAATGTCGCGGCATGAAGCGCCTGCCGGACGAAGGCGTTCAGCTCGATGGCGACCGGCCCCAGCAGTTTTTCCGACACGCGCCGGCGCCCGCCATAGACGGGATCGCCGATCAGCGCGTGGCCGATATGGGCCATGTGCACGCGGATCTGGTGCGTCCGCCCGGTCTCCAGCCGGCAGGACACGCGGGCTACCATACCGGCAAAGCTCTCTTCGACCTGCAGATGCGTGACGGCATGGCGCCCGCCTTCGAAAAGGACGGCCTGCCGCTGACGGTCGGTCTTGTGGCGCGCGAGATGCGTCGAAATACGGACAGTACCGCCCGCACCGACGTGGACGCCCCGGACGCCGCGCAGCCTCGGGTCGGCGGCATCCGGCACGCCATGGCACAGCGCCTCGTATTCGCGGGTGATGCTGTGATCGGCGAATTGCGCGGCCAGCCCGTGATGGGCGCGGTCGGACTTGGCCACGACCAGCAGACCGGACGTGTCCTTGTCGATGCGATGCACGATGCCGGGCCGTTTCTCGCCACCGATCCCCGACAGGTTGCCGCCGAAATGGTGCAAGAGCGCATTGACCAGCGTGCCGCGGGGCGTGCCCGGGGCGGGATGCACGACCATGCCGGCGGGCTTGTTCACGACGATCAGGTCGGCATCTTCGTGCAGGATCTCGAGGGGGATGGCCTCGGGCGCGGTATCGACCTCCGTCGCCTCCTCCACGGTGATCACGATGCTGTCGCCCTCGTCCAGCTTCGCCCGCAGATCGGTGACGACCGCGCCGTTCACCGCGACCGCGCCGGCCTCGATCAGCCGCACGAGACGCGAACGGCTGAGGCTCTCCTCCTCTGGCACGTCGCGGCCGAGTGCCTTATCAAGACGGGGCGCCGGATCGGGACCGATCCGGAACCGGACAAGGCGGGTGTGGAACGTGGCAGACGACATGGGGCAAGCTCCGGAGGAGGAAAACGCCGCGGCTCTGCCCCGCGACCTGCGCTTTCTCAAGACACTGGTGACGGTCCTGACCGTGGCGATGATCGCAGGCGTGATAACGATCACCGCGCTGCTTGTCATCCGCCTGAACAGCGCTCCGCAGCCTCTGATGATCGCGCCCGGCGATTACGCTCCGCCCGCGGGCGTGGGCATCGTGGGCTTCAGCGTCATCGACGGGCGCGCGGTCGTCATCGGCGACGATGGCGTCATCCGCGTCCATGACCGGGCCTCGGGCGCGGTGCTGCAAACCTTCGATCTGGGCGAGTAGGTGAATGGTACCGCCTGCCCGGCTCGAACGGGCGACCTCTGGATCCACAATCCAGCGCTCTAACCAACTGAGCTAAGGCGGCACTGGCCGGCGGGATAGCGCCGGGGCGCGACGATTGCAAGGGGCACCGTGGCGCCCGGTCCATGTGGGGCGCGTGGCGTTTTGCTTGCGCAAAACGGGACGGAAAACACGTGTTTTCCGCGCGATCAGAGATCGCGAACCCATTCCTGCTCGACGAGGTCCATGCCGAAGGAGTGCACGGGCTCGGACCGGACGCAGGCGAAGTCGGCCTTGGCCTTTGGTTCCCTTGCTATCAGCAAGCATTTGCCTCTTGTCGCCTCAAATACAAGCCTCTATCGCAGCCCTGCAGCACCGCGAGGAACACGCAGATGGGCATCGACAGCGAAAGCGACACCGCCGCCAGCATCCAGATCGGGCCGACGACGCTGGGCATGGTACGCATCTACCTCGAAGGGGACGGGATCGACCTGCCGCTGGATTTCGAGCCCGAAGAGGCGGAGGAGATCGCCGAGGAGCTTCGGGCCGCCGCCGCCGCCGCGCGCAAGATCGCCAAGAAAAAGCGCTGAGGCCCGGTTTGATCCTCGTGACTTTCGCCACCACCGTCGTCCATGAGCCGATCGGCCTGTCAGCGACGGTGACGGCGTCAAACCGCGTGCGGGATCAGAAATAGACGCCGAACGGTGCGCCCGGATCGCGCAGGACCTGAAGCCGCTGCGCCGCGGCCCGGGCGAAGCGCTGCGTCACCGCCTTGCGCCGGGCGCCCGCCAGTTTCGTCTCCGGCCCCATGCGCACGATCTCGGCGTCATAGGGGTCGGCAAGGATCAGGCCGGTTTCCTCGGGCAGAAGCTCCACCGGGAAATCCGCGTCGACGGCCCAGAAATAGCGGTCGCCCCAGTCGAGGTAGCCGCCCCATTTCCCGTCCGAGGCGAAATCGGCCCGGCTGGACTTGCACTCCACGATCCAGAGTTCGCCCTTCGGTCCCAGCGCCATGACATCCAGGCGCTTGCCGCGCTCGGGCGTGAACTCCTCCAGCGTGACGAATCCATGGGCGGCAAGGTGCCGGCACACGCCCCGCGCCAGAAGCTGGCCGGGCATAAGGGGGACGGGATCGGTCGCGGACATGGGCCTCAGAATGGAACATTAACGGAACATTTGCAACCGGCCGGAGAGCGGCATCCCCCTTGTTCCGCCGCCCCTCGCGCCCTAGATGTGAGCGTGACGGGTTCTGCCCTTCTCGTGCCTGTGGCAATATTCCGGTGGCCTTAAGCAATTCCGAGGGAGCTGGCTCTGGCTGGATCGTGGTCCGGTTACCTGGCGCCCACCTGTATATACAGGTCCTCGGGAATGAACGCCTCCACGGTTGGTGTGGTCCCGTCACCCACTCCCCCTGAACCGACCAAAAAAACCGGCGCCGAAGCACCGGTTTCATTTCATGTTCGTCGTGACGTATCAGGCGCGACGATCGTCCGTGCGAACGGGGATCGGGATCGCGTCGAAACTGGCGACCGGGTCGCGCGTACCACCGCGCGGTTCGTCATCCTCTTCACCCATGGTCATGATCTTGTAGCCGATCTGCACGGACCCGAAGGTGACCGTGGAGAACATCACGAGCATCAGCACCGCTATGGGGCCCTCGGAGGTATGCGTCACGAGGTGCCAGAGGTTCGCCACGTTGAAGGCGAGCAGCCCCGCCACGAAGGCCAGCGCGATGAGAAAACCGAAAAAGCCATGGCGCAGGATCATCTTGATATGGTCTGGCATCGTGCATCTCCCTTGGTTGATTCAGAAGGTAACATCGATCCGGCATTCCGCAAGGGCGCGCGGCATCCTGTCCGCCTGACCAGCGGGCGGTTGCCGGAAAATCAGGTGGAGTTGACCGCGAGCCATGCGACATAGGCGGCGTAACTGGCCAGCAGGGCCAGACCGCCGCCCCGCCCGATCCGCCCGACGAAAAGAAAACCGATCAGCGCCAGCGCCGACGCCGCTAACAGGGCGAGGTCCACGGAGGTCAGACCCTCCGGGACGGGGATCGGAACGATGAGTGCGGTCAGGCCAAGGATCGCGAAGATATTGAATACGTTCGAGCCCAGGATGTTGCCCAGCGCCAGCCCCGCCTCGCCACGTCGCGCCGCCGTCACGGAGGTGGCAAGCTCCGGCAGGGACGTGCCCACGGCCACCACGGTCAGGCCGATCACGGTTTCGCTGACGCCAAGGCCCCGCGCGATGCCCGTCGCCCCGGTGACCAGCAGTTGCGCACCCGCCAGAAGTGCGGCGAGGCCCAACAGCAGGAGCGCCACGATCCGCCAGCCCGCCATGGCCTCGATCGCGGGTACGGGTTCCATCACGCTGTCCCGCGACAGCGACCGCCAGATGTAGAGGCCAAGCGCAGCTAAGAGGACAAGCCCCTCGACCCGGCCCAGCGTGGCGCTGAGCACGAGAAACCCGAAGCCAAGCGCCGTCGCCGCCATGAGCCAGAGCCGGTCCTCCGCCGTGGCGGTGTCGCCTGGAACCACGGCGATCATGGCCGCTACGCCCACGATCAGGAGGATATTGGCGATGTTCGAGCCGACGACATTGCCGACCGCGATACCCGGCGCACCCGACCATGCCGCCGAAAGCGAGGTCAGAAGCTCGGGCAGCGACGTGCCGAAGCCCAGAACGACCGCCCCCACGACCGCCATCGGAAGGCGCATGCGGGTGGCGAAGGCCACTCCGCCCCGCACGAGTGCCTCGCCCCCGCCGAGCAGGAGCACGAGCCCCGCGGTTATCATGATCGCATCCATGGCCCATACCTCTGTTCGCGCGGGCGATGTCGCTCGCCGTCCTCGAGAGATGTGCAGACAGGCCCCGTCGCGCAATATCGGGCAGCCTTTTTGACGAGCGACCGGCCTCAGCCGGCGTTTCGACGTCAGGAAAAGCCCAGATGCTTATCGAAGTGTTCCGCCCACCCCGAGCAGTACACAGCGCATACAGACGGCCCGGATTACTGCTCGGACACGATCCGCCCCCATGCGGCGCTCGCTTCGGTCGCGCCTTCATTCGCCCGCCTGCGCAATGATCTCCCGGATTTCCCGTGCGATACGGTTCGGCTTTTCGACATGCACGTAATGTCCGGTGTCGAGCACTGTCACCGTGCCGCCGGTGTCTTGTGCGTAGTTTCGAACAGCGTGCCGCCAAGCCTCGGTTTCTTCTCCCGAGACGAATGCGTGAACCGGCACATCGGGCAGACCGGCCTCGGCAACCCGCTTGGCGTTGGCCGAAAGCACCCGCACCTCGGCCCACATGTCAGGGGTATTCGTGCGCCGGAAGAAGACCGTCTCGGCCGCCGTAGCCTCGTCCGGGTCAAGACGTCCGTGGAT
This sequence comes from Rhodobacteraceae bacterium HLUCCO18, assembly GCA_001314805.1. Classification (GTDB taxonomy): domain Bacteria; phylum Pseudomonadota; class Alphaproteobacteria; order Rhodobacterales; family Rhodobacteraceae; genus Roseibacterium. The sequence continues at coordinate 70,033 of LJSY01000008.1, forward strand.
CATCGCCGGAAAGTTCTGCGAAAACACGTCAGGACCATCGCGGATCAGACCGGTCCTGGCCAGCGCCGTGATCAAGGGGGACAGCCTCGCCCCGTCGCCGTTCGCCTCGACATAGCCCGGCACCAGGGGATCGAGCCCGACGATCGCGACCACTTCCTCCGGATGAAGCTGGGCCCAGCGAATGGCCTCCAGACCGGCCATCGAATGCGGCATCAGCACGAAGGGACCCTGCTCGCCAGCAGCGGCCAGCGCCGCGCGGGTCTCGGCCAGCACGGTGTCGATGTCGCGCGGCCGGTCGGAGATATCGCTCCAACCATAACCCGCACGCTCGACAACGATAGTCCGAAAGCCGGGCGAAATCCGCCGCAGCAACGGGAGAAAATCGAAATAGGGCGCGCTGGTTCCCAATCCCGACAGAAGAACCACGGTCGGTTGGCCCGCCCCTTCCGCATAGACGTGCAAACGTCCCGTTTCCGCCACGTCATCGGTGGAGACGGGAACGAGCCGCCCGGGCGGCGGAAAGTCAGCGATTTCCTGTTCCATGAGGCGCCGATGTTCGACATAGCTCAAGAGCGTCACTGTGCCGACCACGGCCATCAGACCCAGTGGCACGCCAAGCACAATCCAGATCAGGATGCGTCGCAACATATCATGGTTCCCCAAGGGGATTTTTGCGGAAACGCATCTCGAGGGTTCCGGTTCCAGGAATCCGGAATGCGCTCAGAACGCCTCGGGCTTGGCCTCGCGCGCCATGTGGTCGAGCACCGCGTTCACGAATTTCGCCTCCCGCCCCTCGGGGAAGAACGCACGCGCCACGTCGACATATTCGTTGATCACGACCTTGGGCGGCGCGCCCCCCTCGATCAGCTCCGCGCCGGCCGCGCGGAAAAGCGCCCTGAGCGTCGGGTCGATCCGGTCGATGGGCCATTTCGCGACGAGCGCCCGGTCGGTCATCTGGTCGATCTTCGCCTGCCAGTTCAGCGCATCCTCGAGCGTCTTGCGAAAGAGGTCCGGGTCACCCTCGGCCATCTCCTCGCCCTCGTAGACCGCGCCAAAGCGATGGGTTTCGAACTCCTGCCGCACCGCGTCCAGCGTCTGGCCCGAGGCCTCCATCTGGAACAGCGCCTGCACGGCGTAAAGCCGCGCGGCGGATTTCATCTGGCGCTTTTCCTCGCGGCTCATGGCCTTGGGGCGGGGAACCGGGTTGGCGGGATCATTCATGCGCTGGTCGGGCCTTCCGTGCCGCCCGCCAGCTCGATCACATCCGGACGGGGCTTGAAACCGACGCCACCCTTGGGCTGTCCGAAGCGCCGCGTCAACGCGATCAGGTGAAGCGCCGCCTCGGCGGCCCCCCCGGCGGTGTTGAGACGGCTTGCATCCGCGCGCTCCTCCGCCTGGTCGCGGTTTTCCACGGTGATGATCCCGTTGCCGATGCACACGCCCTGCAGGCCCAGGAGCGTCAGGGCCCGCGCGCTTTCGTTCACCACCACGTCGTAATGCGAGGTCGCCCCCCGGATCACGCAGCCCAGCGCCACGTAGCCGTCGAAATTCGACAGACGATGCGCTATACCGATGGCCGTGGGGATCTCGAGCGAGCCGGGAACCTCGATGGTCTCATGACCCACGCCCGCCTTGTCCAGCACGCCGCGCGCCGCAGACAACTGCGCCTCGGCGATCGAGGTGTAGTAAGCCGCGATGACGATGGCGACCTTCGCCGGCTTGTCGAACGTGGGCAGCCCCATCTCGTTGTCGGAATGTCCGGCCATTTATCCAAGCTCCGATATCTTGCGCGTGCCCACGATGGAAAGCCCGTAGGCATCCAGCCCCACCACCCTGGGCTTGGGCGAATTGGTCAGAAGGATCATGTCCGAGATCCCCAGGGAGGACAGGATCTGCGCCCCGAGCCCGTATTGCCTCAGCGTCTGGGGCGAGACCTCGTCGCCCGGCGACAGCTTCATCGTCAGGTCGCGCAAGAGCACGAGCACCCCGCGCCCCTCGGCGGCGATCAGCTTCATGGCGTCGCCAAACTCGCCTGCGCGGCCCTTCGGCCCGGTGCCCACCACGTCGAGAAGCGGGTCCATCGCATGCATCCGAACAAGCACGGGCTCGGGCCCCGAGATATCGCCTTTCACCAGAACGATATGCTCCGCGCCCTGCGTCTCATCGGTGTAGATGCGCAGTGTCCAGGTGCCGCCGAACTCGCTTTCGACCTGCTGTTCGTCGCGCACCCGCACGAGGTTGTCGTGACGCCGCCGGTAGGAAATCAGGTCCGAGATCGTGCCGATCTTGAGGTTGTGGCGCTGGGCGAAGGCCACGAGGTCGGGCAGCCGCGCCATCGAGCCGTCCTCGTTCATGATTTCGCAGATCACGCCCGAGGGGTTGAGTCCCGCCAGCCGCGAGATGTCCACGGCCGCCTCCGTATGGCCCGCGCGCACCAGAACGCCGCCCGTGCGGGCGCGCAGCGGAAAGACATGGCCCGGCGTGGCGATATCCTGCGCCCCCTTGGAGGCGTCTATGGCCACCTGGATCGTCCGCGCCCGATCGGCGGCGGAAATGCCCGTGGTCACGCCCTCCCGCGCCTCGATTGAGGTCGTGAAAGCCGTCTCGTGACGCGAGGAATTGTTGGTCGACATCAGCGTGAGGCCCAGCTGTTCGATCCGCTCCGACGTCATCGACAGGCAGATCAACCCGCGCCCATGCGTCGCCATGAAATTGATCGCATCCGGCGTCGCCCATTGCGCGGGGATCACGAGATCGCCCTCGTTCTCGCGGTCCTCGTGGTCGACGAGGATGAACATCCGGCCGTTGCGGGCATCCTCGATGATCTCCTCCACCGAGGAAATCGCGTCGGACCAATCCCGCTCCACCGGGCCGGGATGTTCGAACTGCTCGGTCATGGGGGGCCCTTTCGCGCGTCTGTCGAGGGGCCAGATAGACCATCGCCCCGGCCGTGAAAAGGCAGGTGCGCCATTCGGGCGCCCTATTCGGTCCGGGCAAAGAACGCCTCGCCGTCGAGCATCCCCGCCAGCCCCGCCGAGACGCACCAGTCCCGCTCCAAGGCCGTGGCCGTGATCAGCACCACGCCGTCTGGCGGCAGACCGCGATCGCGCACGAAGCCGCGCAGGCGCGCGCCCGCCTCGCCCCAGGGCGTCAGGATCGTGGGGGCGGTCACCGCCGCATCGAGCCCCGGCGTGGCACGGATCACGTCGGCCGGCCGCAGGGGGGCGTAGATCGCGGCCAGCCGCTCCGCCGCGCCGTCCAGATCGGCCAGCCGCGCGCAGTGTTTCACCGGCGGCGAGGGGCGTGCGGGCGTGAGCGCAAGCGCGTTGCCCGAAAACAGGAAGGCCACGATATCGCGACCCGAACTGGCCCGGATCGTCGCGTAGGTCCTGTAGGGCAGGCCGAGGCGCTTGGCCCGCGCCACGCGGACGCGCACGATCTCCAGCGGCAGGCTCGGCAGAAGTGACTGGCGCGCCTTGGTCCACGCGACCTTGCGAAAGCCGTGGCCCGGCTCCATCGACGGGCCGCCATTGTGACCGATGCCACTCATCGGCTGTGCGTCCAATCCACTGGCCTTGCCAGTCGCCGCCACGTCGTTCATCCGCGCCCCGCCTTCATCTTTCCCCAAATACGCCCGCCGGAGGCCTCCGCGCGGGCACCGCGCGGAACGGCACCGCGCATCACCCGCCCTGCCAGTCCTGCAGCCGTGCCACGTAGCGGGCCATCGTGTCGACCTCGAGGTTCACCCGGTCCCCGGCCTTGAGCGTCCCCCAGGTCGTCACCTCCTTGGTGTGCGGGATGATGTTGACGCCGAATTCCGCGCCATCGACCTCGTTGACGGTCAGGGACGTGCCGTCAAGCGCGACGGAGCCTTTCGGCGCGATGAAACGGGCAAGTGTGCCGGGCGCGCGGAAGGTGTAGCGCGTCGATTCGCCCTCGTCCCGGGTGGCGACGATCTCGGCCACTCCGTCCACATGACCCGAGACGATATGGCCGCCCAGCTCGTCGCCGACCCTGAGCGCGCGTTCGAGGTTGACGCGCGTGCCTTCGGCCCAGCCGCCGAGCGTCGATTTCGACAGGGTTTCGGACGAGATGGTGACGCCGAACCAGTCCGGTCCGGTCTCGGTCACCGTCAGGCACACGCCGTTGCAGGCGATCGACGCGCCGATATCGATGCCCGCCGTCTCGTAGGCGGTGCCGATCCGCGCGTGCAGATCGCCGCGATGGTCGAGGCTCAGAACCCGCCCCACATCGGTGATGATCCCGGTGAACATGTCCGTCTCCGCCAATGGGTCACTGCTGCGACCCTCACCTAGCGCCGGCGGAGACCCGAGGGCAAGGAAAAGCCAACGTGCCACACCCGTGACGAAGACCGCATGCCGGGCCGCCTAACCGGATGCAATCGATGGGAAACCCGCCTAACCTTCTGGACGCGCACCGGATTGGCCGGAGTCGCCTATCGAGGGACAGCCTGTGACACGCTCCGTGACGCCACGACCGGACCCGCGCGTCTTCCTGTTTCTGCAGGGCCCTCACGGTCCGTTCTTCTGGCAATTGTCGCATGCATTGCGCCGAAGCGGGGCGCGAACCCTGCGTGTGGGGTTCAACCGCGGCGACGACGCGTTCTGGCCCGACCGGCAGAGCTACATCGCGCAGACCGCGCCGCTTTCGGGCTGGGAGGAGACCGTGGGCGGGATCATGACGTCCCGCGGCGTCACCGACCTCGTGGTCTACGGCGACACCCGCCCCGTCCACGCCACGGCGATCGCGCAGGCGCGCCGCCGCGGCATCACCGTGCACGTGTTCGAGGAAGGCTATCTGCGCCCCTACTGGGTGACCTACGAACGGGGCGGCGCCAACGGCAACTCTCCGGTCATGGCGACCAGTGTCGACCAGATGCGCCGCGCGCTGGGGGGCGTCGACATGGACCTGCCGGACGCCCCCGCACGCTGGGGCGCGCTGCGCGAGCACGTCTTCTACGGGGCGCTTTACCACGGCATCGTCCTCGTGGCGAACCGGCACTACGCAGCGGTCCGGCCCCATCGCGCGCTCTCGGTGCGGCAGGAGTTCCGGCTCTATCTCAAGCGCCTCGCGCTCATGGGCTGGCACTGGCTCGACCGGCTGGCGGCGACACGGCGCATCCTGCGCGGCGGCTATCCCTATCATCTGGCGCTGCTGCAACTGGAGCATGACGCAAGCTTTCGCGACCATGGCCCCTTCGCGTCACAAGCGGATTTCGTCGACACCGTCATCGACGGCTTCGCATCGGGCGCGCCGCCGCATCATCACCTCGTCTTCAAGGCGCATCCTCTGGAGGACGGGCGCACGCCGCTACGCGCGGCCATCCGCCGGTCGGCCGACCAACACGGCATCGCCCCGCGCGTGCACTTCGTGCGTGGCGGCAAGCTCGCGCCGCTGCTCGACGCCGCGCGGTCGGCCGTCACCGTCAATTCCACGGCCGCGCAGCAGGCGCTCTGGCGCGGTCTTCCACTCAAGTGTTTCGGCGCGGCCGTCTACGACAAACCCGAGTTCGTCTCAGACCAGCCGCTCGCCGCGTTCTTCCGCGACCCGGGACGGCCCGACAGCGCCGCCTACCGGAAATTCCGGCACTATCTTCTGCAGACCTCGCAACTTCCGGGCAGTTTCTACGCCGCGCGCGGTCGGCGGCAGGTGCTGCGCGTCGTCGTCGACCGGATGCTGCGCCGCGAGGACGGATACGCGGTCCTGAGCGACCCGGCACAGGTCTTGAAACAGGCATCCAAGCAACACCTTGCGGCCGTGAAGTAACCAAGGGCTTTCGCCAACACGGTTTTTTGGGTAGCGTGACGTCAAAATAAAATACCCGAGGCAGTTTCAGGCATACAAGGAGCCAACTCCGTGACATCGCTGGTCTCCCGCGCGGGCCGTCTGGCCGCGCTTTGCGTCGTCGTATCCGCGGCATCTTCGTGCGCGCTGCTTCCCAGCGCCGGCCCCACCCGCAACGAGCTTTTCGCAGGCTCCGTCCAGAATCAGGGCGATGCGTTCATCGTCGAGGTGAATTCCCGCGTGACCTCGGTCGCGTCGACCGCTCCGGTCCTTGGCTTCCCGGCCTCGCTCCTCAATGCCGGCACGTCCGACACGGAGGTGATCCGACCGGGCGATCGTCTGGCGCTGACGATCTACGAGAACGTGAGCGACGGTCTGCTCGCCGGCGAGGGCGGCACCGCCGCTGGTATCGAAGCCGTGCAGGTCGACAGCGCGGGCTTCATCTTCATTCCCTATGCGGGCCGCATCCGCGCCGCGGGCAACACCACCGAACAACTGCGCGAGGTGATCACGCGCAATCTCGACCAGCAGACGCCCGATCCGCAGGTCATCGTGCGCCGGGAGGCCGGCGACGGTGCGACGGTCACCGTCTCGGGTGCCGTCGGGTCCCAGGGCATCTACCCGATCCAGCGTCCCACCGCGACCCTGTCGGGGATGCTGGCCGCCGCCGGAGGCGTCGCCGTCGAACCCGAAATCGCGCAGGTCACGGTCCTGCGCGGCGGGCATTCCGGGACCATCTGGTACGAAGATATCTTCCGCGCCGGCCATGCCGACATCTCGCTGCGCGCTGGCGACCGCATCTTCGTGGAGCAGGACGGCCGCTCCTTCACCGCGCTCGGCGCCACCGGACAGCAGAGCATCGTCGAGTTCGAGAGCCAGAGCATTTCCGCGCTCGAGGCGATCGCATCGGTCGGCGGGCTCAACCCACAGCTGGCCGATCCGTCCGGCGTCTTCGTTCTGCGCAACGAACCCGAACAGATCGCCAACGCCGTGCTGGGACGTCACGACCTCGTCGGCACGCAGCGTTTCGTCTACGTGCTGGACCTGACGGCGCCCACCGGCATGTTCGAGGCGCGTGATTTCACCATCCGCGACGGTGACACGGTCTTTGTCACCGCAGCGCCGATCAGCCAGTGGAACAACGCCATCAGCGCGCTGACAGGGTCTCTGACGAGCACCGCCGGTCTGGCCGATCAGCTCTCCAACCTCGGCGAGTAGGGCGCGAATGGGTCCGCCGCAGGACCGCGCCACCGCGGTCCCTGACCGGCCCGACGGGTTCTTCGCCGAAGCCGCCGCGCCGCACGCGCGGCGCGCGGCCTATCACTTCAACGCAGGCTTCCTGACGCAGCCGCGGGTCCGGCGCATCCTGTCGCTGGCCGGCCATGACCTGAGGCTCGGCAAGCCCGGGGCCGATGACGACGTTCTGGTCTGGGGCCATTCCCCCCACGCGCCCCGTGGGGAGGCGGCCGCGAAGGCGACCGGAGCCGCGCTGGTTCGGGTGGAGGATGCCTTTTTGCGCTCGCTCCATCCGGGGCGGTCGGGAGAGCCGCCGTCGGGGCTGGTCATCGACCGGAGGGGCATGCATTTCGACGCCACGCGGCCTTCGGATCTCGAGACCCTGCTCGCGCACCATCCCCTTGACAACACGGCCCTTCTCGACCGCGCACGCGATATCATCGCGCGCATGGCGGAGGCGCATCTGGGCAAGTACAGCGCCGTCGATCCGTCGCTCGACCCGCCCGATCCGGGCTTCGTGCTGATCGTCGACCAGACGCGCGGAGACGCCTCGATCCGGCTGGGGGAGGCGAATGCCGACAGCTTCGCCGAGATGCTGACTTGGGCGCGGCAGGATCACCCGGACGCGACTCTGGTCATCAAGACCCATCCCGAAACGCAGGCCGGCCACCGGGAGGGGCATTTCGATCCCGAGGCACTGCCGCCCGGCGTGGTCATCGAGGATCGCCCGATCTCGCCCTGGCGGCTCTTCGAGCATGCGCGCGCCGTCTACACGGTCTCGAGCCAGCTGGGCTTCGAGGCGATCCTCGCCGGTCATCGCCCGGTGACCTTCGGCATGCCTTTCTACGCAGGTTGGGGGCTGACCGACGACCGCCGCCCCGTGCCCGCCCGCCGGGGCCGTGCGCTGACCCGGGCGCAGCTCGTGGCCGCGGCGATGATCCTCTATCCCGTCTGGTACGATCCCCATCGCGACCGCCTTTGCCCGGTGGAGGACACGCTCGCCGCGCTGGAGGCGCAGGCGCGGGCCTGGCGCGAGGACCGTCATGGGTACGCCGCCCTTGCGGTAAGGGACTGGAAACACGCCCATCACCGCGCCTTTTTCGAAACCGCCGGGGGGCGCGTGGCGTTCCACAAGGACACAGGACCCGCCATGGGCGAAGGCCGCCCCGTTCAGGTCTGGGCCAGCCGCGAGGACGACATGCTCGCCGCCGCCTGCGCGCGCGCCGACCGGCCGCTCTTGCGGGTGGAGGACGGTTTCCTGCGCTCGCGGGGGCTTGGCGCGCGGCTGATCCCGCCCCTGTCACTGGTGCAGGACGACCTCGGCATCTACTACGACCCCACCCGCGAAAGCCGGTTCGAGCGGCTCGTCGCCGAGGCCGCAATGCTGGATGCGGCGCGCCTGCGGCGGGCGGAGCGGCTGATCACGGCGCTCACCCGACAGAAGATCACGAAATACAATCTCGGCGGCGACGCCGCGCTCCCGGAACTCCCCGGCGACCGCGAGATCATCCTCGTGCCCGGGCAGGTGGAGGACGACGCCTCCGTCCTGCGTGGCGCGGGCGACGTGGACGGCAATCTCGACCTGCTCAGGACGGCGCGGCGGCTGCATCCGACGGCGTACCTGATCTACAAGCCCCACCCCGACGTGGAGGCCGGCCTTCGCAAGGGCGCCGTGCCTATCGGCGACCTGGTGGACCTCGCCGATCATGTGGCGAAGGATGCCGACCCGACGGTGCTGATCCGGGCAGCGGACCGCGTCGTGACGATGACCTCGGGGATAGGGTTCGAAGCGCTGATACGCAAGGTCCCCGTCACGACGCTTGGCGCACCGTTCTACGCGGGCTGGGGCCTGACCACCGACCTGGGCGCAGTGCCCGCGCGACGCAAGGCGCGTCCATCGCTGGCAGCCTTCGTCCATGCCGCCCTCATCCTCTACCCGCGCTACCATGACCCTGTCACGGGCCTGCCCTGCCCGGTCGAGGTGGCCGTTGAGCGGCTGGCCAACGGAGTACTCGTGCCGCGCAAAAGCATACTCGCGAGGCTGCAATCGCTACGCGGCAGGATCGCGCGCGCTTTCACTAATCGGTGATTTCCCTGCAACAATTCGAGTTATCCACGGGGATTTCGAGAAATTTCTTGTAGTTTCCCGATATTTTGCGCGATCGGCCGATGGCGTTCAATCTACCGCTCCCACCGCGTCAGAACATCATCGCCAAGCGCTTCCACACCCGCGAGACGCAGGGTCGGCGCCTCCGACAAGGCGGCGACGCCCATCGCGCCCACCGCCGGCGTGCCCTCCGCCCCGATGGCCCGGCCTGCGGTCACGAGCCACAGCGTTTCGACCAGATCCGCCGCCAGCAGCGCCGCCGCCAGCGTGCCGCCGCCCTCGCAGAACACGCGCGTCAGGCCCGCCCCCCCCAGCGCCGCCAGTGCGCCCTCCGCATCGAGTTGTCCGCCCGGACCCGACGCCACCTCGAGGAGCGTCGCACCTGCGTCCCGCCACGCGCCGCGCGCGCCCTCCGGAGCCTCGCGCCCGTGGACCAGCCAGACGGGCACATCCCGCGCCGTCCGGGCGAGATTGCCGTCACGCGGCAGGTCCAGCCGGCGCGAGAGCACGACGCGCACCGGCTGCGGCACCGCGCCGAAGCCCCGCACCGTGAGTTGCGGATCGTCGCTGCGCGCGGTGCCCGCACCGATCATCACGGCATCGTGGCGGGCGCGCTCGGCGTGGACCCAGTGCCGTGCACGCGGGCCCGTGATCCAGCGGCTTTCGCCCGTGGCCGTTGCGATACGCCCGTCCAGCGTCGCGGCAAGTTTCAGGCTGACCACGGGCCGCCCGGTGACGACACGCGTCAGGAACCCCGCATGATCACGCCGCGCCGCATCCTCCAGCACGCCCATCTCGACCGCGATCCCCGCCGCGCGCAGGGTCGCGATCCCGGCACCGGCCGTGCGCGGATCGGGGTCGCCCGTCGCCACGACTACGCGCGCAACGCCCGCCTCGACCAATGCGCCGCTGCAGGGCGGCGTCTGTCCGGTGTGATTGCAGGGCTCGAGCGTCACATAGGCCGTGGCGCCCTCAGCCGCCGCACCTGCCTGATCCAGCGCCACGCGCTCGGCATGGGGCCGTCCGCCATCCTGCGTCCAGCCGCGCCCGACGACACGGCCCTCCTTCACGATGACGCAGCCCACCGCCGGGTTCGGCCAGACACGGCCCATCCCGCGGCGTCCCAGCGACAGCGCGAGCGCCATGAACCGCCGATCGGTGTCGGCCCCCATGGTCTAGGTGCCGGGCGGAACCGGCGGTCGGAGCTCCGCCAGGAAATCCTCGAAGTCGTCCGTTGCCTGGAAGTTCTTGTAAACGCTTGCGAAACGGACGTAGGCTACGGTGTCGATCGCGGCCAGACGTTCCATCACGATCTCGCCGATCAGCTTGGACGGGATATCCGTCTCGCCCATGCTTTCCAGTCGCCGCACGATGCCGGAAATCATCTGGTCGATCCTCTCGGGTTCAACCGGCCGCTTCTGCATCGAGATGCGCACCGAGCGTTCCAGCTTGTCGCGGTCGAAATCCTCGCGCTTTCCATTGGACTTGATCACCACGAGATCGCGCAGCTGCACGCGCTCATAGGTTGTGAAGCGTCCGCCGCAGGCCGGGCAGAAACGCCGCCGCCGGATCGCGACGTGATCTTCCGCCGGGCGCGAATCCTTCACCTGGGTATCGACATTTCCGCAGAACGGGCAGCGCATCGGCCTTCCCCTTTTTGTCCCCGTACCGCATCCCGCGCGGCGTTGGTCTGGTGCTTTTTGGGCCTCACGGCCGCCTCAACACCGCGACTATAGGGTTGGGGATAAAGCTTGGGTAGTGGGGATTTCCGACTACCAGATGGAGGGTGGCCAAACGGACTCACCCCGCCGCACGATCCGGCGTGAAATGCGCGGCAACCCGCCGCTCATGCGGCCGGTCGCGGTGTTCGACCAGGTAGATCCCCTGCCACGTTCCGAGAACGAGACGTCCGTCGCGGACGGGCACCTGCAGCGACACGGGCAGAAGCGCGGCCTTGATATGGGCCGGCATGTCGTCGGCGCCTTCCTGCGTGTGCGTGAGCCAGCGCATCGACGGATCGTCGGCCCGCGGCACGAGGCGCGAAAGGTACCCTGTGAGATCGCTCTGCACATCCGGATCGGCGTTCTCCTGGATCAGGAGCGAGGCCGAGGTGTGCTGGATCAACAGCGTCAGCAGCCCGTCGCCCTGCCCCGCCACGACGCGCGCCACGTCGCGCGTGATCTCGTAGAGGCCGGGGCCTCGTGTCTCGAACTCAAGCATCGTCTGCATGGATCGCCAGTGCTCCGTCATCGGAAAGATCGTAGATACCGGTCGCCACCCGGCGGAACCAGCCATAGTGATTGTCGCGCATGATGGCGGTGGCCCGCGCAACCCCGGTGGCGTCCCGCACCGCAGCACCCTTCGACGCCCCGGCGGCGGCCAGATGCGCGACACAGGCCAGCGCGTCCTGCCGGTAGGCGGTCACGCGCCGGCCCCTCATGCCGCCGGTGTTGGGATCGCCGCGCCGTCGCGCGAATTCGCCCAGAAGCGCCTGCGACCGGCGGGCGGATTTGCGCGGCGCGTAAGGCCCCGGATCGCAATGCACCTCCACCAGCGCTGTCTCGAGGCGCACGGTCATCAGCCCCATCCCCAGACGCCGCGCCAGCCGCGTGTTCTCGGCAAGCGCGCGCTGGAAGCGTCGCCCCGTCCCGCGAGGCACGGCGAGATAGACGTCGTCGCAGACCGACAGCCGCGCGATGCCCTGGTGGAACAGGGCCAGCGAGAAGCCGGTCTTGAGCTCCACGATCACGGGCGGCGCGCCGTCGCGCAGGGCGACCACGTCCGCCGGCCCGACCTCGGCCTTGACCTCGTAGCCCTGCGCCTCGAGGAAGGCCTTGATCGGCGCGTAAAGCTCCGTTTCGCTGATCTGGCTGCTCATGACGCCTTCACGGTGTCCTTTTGCCGGGTTTTGCAGCCAATGTGCCGCCAATCGCCGCCCCGGGCAAATGCCGAAACGCGCCGCCCGCGCCGATTCCCGGCTTGACACCGCCCGGTCCCGACCGTATGCCGCGCCCAGATTTAGAGGGCGTGGGGCCTTTCTCCGCGCCCTTTTGGTTTCCGGCCAGCGGCGCGCTTTCGCCCCGTGGCCGCCCGATGACAGACGAGGATAAGCTTATGTCGCGTGTCTGCGAACTGACCGGCAAGGGCCCCATGGTTGGCAACAACGTCAGCCACGCCAACAACAAGACGAAGCGTCGCTTCCTGCCCAACCTGACCGAGGTCACGCTGGGTTCCGACGCGCTCGACCGCCGCTTCAAGCTGCGCATCTCCAACGCCGCTCTGCGTTCGGTGGATCACCGTGGCGGGCTCGACGCGTATCTCGCCAAGGCGAAGGACGTGGAGCTGTCGCCCAAGGCGCTGAAGATCAAGCGCGAGATCGCCAAGGTGCAGGCCGCGCAGGCCTGATCCGGATGGCAACGCGACCCGTGAACCCCGCTGGCGCGGCCAGCGGGGTTTTGCACGTTTCGGGCTGATCGAATATGCCGCAGAGCGGCCGCCGGCGGGCGGCAATATAGTCCGGCCCCATGATGACGCTGCGCGCAGTCTCCCTGGTCCTTCTGACCGGCCTGATGACCCTGACAGGCATCGGTGCGGCTTTGGCGCGTGGCCAGATGGCCGCCGATGGCGTGGTCTGCGGCACCGGCAGCTACGCTGTCATCCTCGCCGCCGATGGCCTGCCGCTCTTCGACCCGGGCGGCGATCCGGTGGAGGGCGGGGCGCTGCCCTGCCTCGACTGCATTTTCGGCCAGATCGCGCTGTCACCACCGGGCGCGCATGTCGACGCGATCGCCATGGCGTCCTCGGATCTTGTCGTCTTTACTCCCCCTGCCCTGTCTCCGCGCCTCTGGCGCCTGGGTGGCAAGGGACGCAGTCCGCCCCACGCGGCCTGACGCCCCGACGCCATTCCCGATTTCCTCAGGACAGACGGAGAGAGACATGTCCCTGAAAACAGCCCTTCTGGCAGGCGCCTGCGCGCTTTTGCCGAGCCTGGCCATCGCCGAAATGATGGTCGACGATCCTTACGCGCGCGCCGCCGGTGCCATGGCCCGGTCCGGTGCCGCCTTCATGCAAATCACCAACACCGGCGACGCAGACGACCGCCTTGTCGCCGCCGCCTCGGATGTGGCCGAGCGGGTGGAGCTGCATACCCACATCATGGACGGCGACGTGATGCGCATGGTCGAGGTGGAGGAAGGCTTCGCCGTGACGGCCGGTGAGACCATCGCGCTCGAGCGTGGCGGCATGCACGTGATGTTCCTCGGCCTGACCCGCGTGCTGGAGCAGGGCGACGAGATCGAGGTGACGCTCACCTTCGAGGAGGCGGGCGAGATGACCGTCACGATCCCCGTGGACAATGAACGCATGCCGGCGGAAACGGGGCACGGCATGCAGCACGGGCACGGCCACGACGGCTGAGCCCTTCCCGATGCGCGCAGGGGCCTGCCCGGCGCCCGCGCGCATCAAGCCTCGGCCAGCACAGTCTCCACCCAGGCAGGGACCGCCACCGCGGCGGGTCCGGTCAGCACCCTGTCGAAGCGCCCCGGCGCCGGCGTCGGTTCGAGGTTGATCTCCAGCGTCTCCGCCCCCGCCTCGGCGGCGATGTCCACGAAGCCCGCCGCCGGGTAGACCTCGCCCGACGTGCCGATGGCCACGAAGAGATCCGCCGCCTCCAGCGCCGTGACGATCCGGTCCATGTGGTACGGCATCTCGCCGAACCAGACGATATCCGGCCGGGTGGCGCGGGCCGCGCAGGAGGGGCAGGCGTCATCCGGGTCCATCACCCGAGGCGCATCCCATCGGGTCTCGCAGACGGCACAAAGCGCGCGGGTGATTTCCCCATGCATGTGGACGACACCGGTGGCGCCCGCGCGTTCATGCAGGTCGTCGATGTTCTGCGTGACCAGCAGGACCTCGCCGGTATACCGGGTGGTCAGTTGCGCCAGCGCCTGGTGGGCCGCGTTCGGCGAGGAATCGAGCGCATTGGCTCGCCGGGCGTTGTAGAAATCGTGTACCAGCCGCGGGTTGCGCGCGAACCCCTCGGGCGTTGCCACCTCCGTCAGGTCGTATCTCGTCCAGAGCCCGCCCTTGTCGCGAAACGTGCCAAGCCCGCTTTCGGCCGACACCCCCGCGCCGGTCAGTATGACGATCCCGCCCATTGCGCGTCTCCCTTGTCCGTGCCACCAGACGGGCAACCATGACCCGTCCGCGCCATCGTATCCTCTGCGTCTGCCTCGGCAATATCTGCCGCTCTCCCACGGCGGAAGCTGTCCTGCGCGCGCATCTGCCGGGGGCCGAGATCGCCAGCGCGGGAACCGGAGGATGGCATATCGGCAAGCCGCCCTACGGACCGGCCATGAAAGCCGCTTCGCGGCGCGGCTACGACCTTTCGTCCCAGCGTGCGCGGCAGGTGACTGCGGCCGATTTCGACCGCTTCGACCTGATCTTCGCGATGGATCGTCAGAACCTCGCCGACCTCCGCGCCATGGCACCGGAGGCCGCACATCTGTGCCTTTTCCTCGAACCCTTGGGCGGCGGAGATGTCCCCGATCCGTATTTCACCCGGGATTTCGACGGCGCGCTCGACCTGATCGAGCGCGCGGCAGTGGCCTGGGCCGGTCGGTTCACCTAGCTGCAGAGCGCCTCGGCCGTTTCCGCGAAGCCGCGCCAGCGGCTCCAGAACGCGTCGTCGCGGCGAGTGTCGGAAAGCTGCACCTTTTCCGCCCGGCCCGGGTTCTGAAAGAACCGCGCGCCTTCGCGCATGTCGGACCGCGACAGCGTCATGTCCGCGGCATTGCCGATGCAGCGGCAGATCTCGCGGCTGACGACAGACCGGTCGGACTGAACGCAGGCGCGTTCGATGGGGTTGGCGGATACGGAGGCCGGTCCGAAGACAACGGCCATCGAGATCGCGGCGATGGCCGCGGCTCCGAGGGATATGCGCATGATGAGTTCGTGCCTCGACAAAAACTGCTTCCTGGGTGCGGGTCTTTTGCCCGCATTATGTACAGTTTGCCCGAAGCCGCCGCGCGGATCAACAAAAACGGGCCCTCAGGCGGCCGCGTCATTCGCGCTCAGCCGCTCGGCCACGATGCGGTCGGCGACGCGATGCGGCCCTGTCCCGGCGCGCGCGGCGCTGTCCAGGATATGGGCCATCATCCGCTCCAACGCCGAGAGCCGCTCGGTCACGAAATGCATCCGGTCGGGAACCTGAAGGATCTCGGCCGCGACGTTGACGATGCCGCCGCCATTGGCCACGTAATCCGGCGCATAAAGGATGCCGCGCTCGTGCAGGATGTCGCCGGCCCTGTCGCCGGTCAGCTGGTTGTTGGCGGCGCCGCAGACGACGCGCGCAGGGAGGGCCGACGCGACCTCCTCGGTGATGACGCCGCCGATGGCGCAGGGCGCGAGGATGTCGGCGGGCGCGGTGAGGATCGCGTCCGGGGCGACGGCCTCCGCCCCGAAGGTCGCGGCGGCCTGCGCCGCGCGTGCCGGGTCGATATCACTGACCAGAAGCTCCGCGCCTGCCGCGCGAACAAGCTTCGCGAGGTGCCAGCCCACATGGCCAAGACCCTGGATCGCCACCCTGCGCCCGGCCAGATCACGGCTGCCGAAGCGCCGCTCGGCCGCGACGCGCATGGCGTAGAAGACCCCGCGCGCCGTGCGGGGCGAAGGATCGCCGGACGCGTAGGGCCCGTCGGGAAGGCCCGCGACGAAGCGCGTTTCCCGCCGCACGACCTGCATGTCGGCGGGAGACATGCCCATGTCCTCGGCGGTCCAGTAGCGCCCGCCCAGCGTCTCGACCGCGCGGCCCATCGCGCGGAGCTTGGCCTCCGTCTTCTCCGCCGGGCGTCCGAGGATCACCGCCTTGCCGCCGCCAAGCGGCAGATCGGCCGCCGCGGTTTTCAGCGTCATGCCCCGCGACAGCGCCAGCACATCGGCCAGCGCGGCGTCCTCGCTGTCGTAGGCGCGCATCCTCAGGCCACCGGCCGCGGGTCCGCGCGCCGTGGAATGGATCGCGATGAAACCGGTGAGGCCCGCCGCGGCGTCCGTGACGCGCAGGACGGTGTCATGGGTGGGGATGGTCAGCGTCTCGATCTGCATGGGGCGCGGTCCTTTCGATCCGGGTGGCGTTGCCCCGAGCTTAGCCTGTCCCGCATGGCGAGTTTCGCCAAATTCCGGCGCGCACCCTCGCCAGATTGACCGAATTCCGCTATTCTTGGGCCGCTGATGGAGGATTCCACCAATGGACCGGATCGACACCCAGATCATCGCCCAGCTTCAGGCCGATGGGCGCCTCTCGATCACCGAGCTGGCCGAGCGCGTGGGGCTGACCCCCACCCCCTGCGCGCGCCGGGTGCAGAAGCTGGAAGCCGACGGCGTCATCACCGGCTACACCGCCCGCGTGGACGCCGCGCGGCTGGGCTATCCGCTGACCGTCTTCATCTTCGTGGAACTGGAGCGGCAGAGCCACGAGACCCTGCGCAATTTCGAGACCGCGATCCGCCGCTTCGACGAGGTGGTGGAATGCCACCTGATGACGGGCACGCGGGATATCCTGCTGAAGGTCGTGGCGACGGACCTCAAGGCCTTCGACCGGTTTCTGGAGGATCACCTCGTCCATGTCCCGGGTATCCGCGCGACGCGGTCGAGCTTTTCGCTCAGGACGATGGTGATGCGCGACGTGCTGCCGGTGGCCGAGAGCCGGGGCTAGGTCACGCACTCATAAATGACTAGCGTCGTTTTGGCTTTGCTGATTCACTCTTTGGAAAGAGGAGAGCAGCATGTCCCAACGTCGCTACGAGTT
>LJSY01000085.1 GCA_001314805.1 Rhodobacteraceae bacterium HLUCCO18
GCCACAAGATACGAGAAGCACGACGCCAACTTCCTCGCCCTCATCAAAATGGCAGCCACACGCATCTGGTTGCGAGTTTATGAGTCGGTGTCCTAACGCTGGCGCAGTCGGTTCAGCGCGCGCTGCCAGCCGCCGGGGCTGACGATGAAGGACATGAGGAACCCGGCCACGAAGCCCGACAGGTCCGCGACGACATTCCCGAAATCGCCCTGGATCACGCCGAAGACGATCTGGATCGCCAAGAGCGCCCCGATCAGGCCGAAGGCGCGCATCTGGTTCTCGCCGCGTCGCCCGGCATCGACCCACATCAGGAAGGTGAACGCCCCGATCAGCCCGTAGACACCGGGATAGCCGCCCACCAGCGGGAAGGGGCTGTCGAGCAGGAGCACATAGGCCAACGCGCCGAAGACCGCCGAGACCCAGAAGATCGCGACGAAGGCGAGCGGCGAAAAGACCTCCGCCACCATCTTGCCGATGGCGAGGATGAAGACCACGACGAAGGCTGCGTGCACGAACCCGCCATGGATCAGCGGATAGGTCAGGAACCGCAAAAGCTGGTCGGGCGGGAAGCGTCCGTTTGCAAGCATCCAATCCGCGACCTCGTTCAGCACGGCATAGTCCTGCATCGCCGCAAGCCGCCAGCCAACGCCGCCCTGCCCGCCAAGAAAGCCTGCGGTGGCCAGCTGGAACATCACCTCGAGCCCGGCAATCACGACGGTCAGCGCCACGACGACGGGGGGCAGCACGTTGAAGGGAGAGACGTTGTGATCTTCCATGGCGTTTCCAGACTGGGGGCGGCCTTCGGTTGACGCCGATTTGCCCCGTGGGTAAGCGATGCGGCGGCGCTTGGCCAGAGGGCCGGGTGCGGAACGACCGGAAGGCAGGACATGAGCGAGCCGACATTCACCCCCCGCGTCTTTTCGGGCATGCAGCCCTCGGGCGGCCTGACGCTCGGCAACTACCTCGGCGCGATGAAGCGGTGGGTCGACATGCAGGATGCCGGCGGGTTCGAGACCGTCTATTGCATGGTCGATCTGCACGCGATCACGGCAAAGCTGCTGGACCCCGACATGCTCCGCCGCAATACGCGCGAGTTGTGCGCGGGCTTCATCGCGAGCGGAATCGACCCGGAAAAATCCATCCTCATCAACCAGTCCCAGGTGCCCGAACACGCGCAACTCGCCTGGATCTTCAACTGCGTCGCGCGGATGGGCTGGATGGGCCGCATGACCCAGTGGAAGGACAAGGCCGGCGAAAATGCCGAGGCCGCGTCGCTCGGCCTTCTGGCCTACCCCGCGCTCATGGCTGCCGACATCCTGATCTACCACGCAACCCACGTCCCCGTCGGCGAGGACCAGAAACAGCACCTCGAACTCACCCGCGACATCGCCGCGAAGTTCAACCACGATTACGGCGTGGACTTCTTCCCGATAACCGAACCGGTGATCGAGGGCGTGGCCACCCGCGTGATGAACCTGCAGGACGGCACCAGGAAGATGTCGAAGTCCGATCCCTCGGACCGGACCCGCATCAACATGACCGACGACGCCGACACGATCGCCAAGAAGATCCGCAAGGCCAAGACCGACCCCGATCCCCTTCCCGATAGCGTCAAGGCTCTCGAGAACCGTCCCGACGCGCGCAATCTCGTGAACATCTACGCGGCGCTCGCCGAGACCACGCAGCAGGCGGTTCTGGACCAGCATGCGGGCGCGCTTTTCGGCCACTTCAAGGTCGCACTCTCCGAGCTCGCCGTCGAGAAACTCGCTCCGATCTCGTCGGAAATGTCGCGACTGATGGACGACCCGGCCGAGATCGACCGCATCCTGCATCGCGGCGCTGTCCGCGCGCGGGAAATCACCGTGCCGATCCTGGAGCGGACCTACGATATCGTGGGCATGCTGCGGAGCTGACGGGCCCTCCGTTTCCGCACGCCCGGCCTGCGCGGGTGTGCCTTAACCATCATGCCGGGCACGGTCATACTTCCCCCGAAAGGAGACCCGTGCCATGACCTATACCGCACACCCGGGCACACGCGTCGGGCATGTCCACCTCAAGGTATCCGACCTTGACCGCGCCATCGCGTTCTACCGCGACGTGATGGGTTTCGACCTCGTGCAGCGCCATGGCGCACAGGCGGCGTTCCTGTCGGCGGGCGGCTATCACCACCATATCGGCCTGAACACGTGGCAGAGCCGGGGCGGGCAGCCCCCGGCACCGGGCGCGACCGGTCTGTTCCACGTCGCGTTCCTCTATCCGGACCGGCCATCGCTTGCCCGCGCGCTTGCGCAAGTCGTGGCCGCCGGCGTGGCCATCGACGGCGCGGCGGATCACGGCGTCTCCGAGGCGATCTATTTCCGCGATCCCGATGACAACGGGATCGAGATCTACCGCGATCGCCCCGAAGCCGACTGGCCCAGGGACGGCGCGGGGCAGCTTAAGATGGTCAATGATCCTCTCGATCTGAACGCATTGCTGGCAGAAGCGTGACGCCACTGCGCGCCAGCGCATATGTTAGCGCTCGCAAGTTCATTGGACTTTTACAAACGCAGGTTATATGATCCCCATACTATCCAAATCGTGAACCAGAAGGGAGCTCACCATGCGCAAGACGCAAGGCCAGGGGCATAGCCTCGCCGACCGTATCGTACTTCGCACCGAGCGTTCCGGACATCCCCGTCCGGCGGCGCCCGTGTCGCAGACCCTTCCCCCGTCACGCGAGCTGCGCAAGGTCGCGGCAAGCGCCACGCCCCGCAAGGGCGTGACGATGGACTATCAGATGGGCTTCGCCTCCGGCTCTTCCAATTGATCTGAACCCGCCATAACCTCCGCCTGCAATCAGCGGGCGGAGGATCGGCGTGGCCACCGGAACCAACATCAAGACATATTACGACGGCGCGTGGCATGACGATAACGTGCCGATCATGCGGGCGGCCGACCACGGCGCTTGGCTGGGTACGACCGTGTTCGACGGTGCGCGCTTCGTCGAGGGAATCGCCCCCGACCTGATGGCCCATTGCGAGCGCGTCGTCGCCTCGGCCCGGGCCCTGATGCTGACGCCAGTGCAAACGCCGCAGGAGATCTTCGACATCGTCTGGGACGGGCTGCGCCGCTATCCCAAGGACGCAGCGGTCTACATCCGCCCGATGTTCTGGGGGATCGACGGCGGCCATCTGGGCATCCTGCCGGCCGAGGCGCCGGCCGGGTTCTGCGTCTGCCTCGAGGAAGTGCCGATGCCGCCTGCGGGGGCGGCCTCTCGCCTGACCACCACGCAGTTCCGACGCCCGGTGCTGGCCGATGCCGTCTGCAACGCCAAGGCGGGCTGCCTTTATCCCAACAACGCGCGCATGCTGGCCGAGGCGCACCGCAAGGGCTACGACAACGCGCTGGTGGCCGATGCGCTGGGCAACGTGGCCGAAACGGCCTCGGCCAACATCTTCATGGTGCGCGACGGCGTCGTCTTCACTCCGATCCCGAACGGCACTTTCCTTGCCGGCATCACGCGCACCCGGCACATGCACAACCTGCGCGCCGTCGGGATGGAGGTGGTCGAAACCGTCCTGACCTTCGAAGATTTCCGCCACGCCGACGAGGTGTTCATGACCGGCAACCTCAACAAGGTGACGCCGGTCGTGGAATTCGACGGCACGCACTACCAGAAAGGCCCCGTAGCCGCCAAGGCGCGGGACCTCTACTGGGAGTGGGCCCGCAGCGACGCGGCCTGAGGCGGCGCCGCTGCAGCTTGGCGATTGCGTCATGCGCGGGCTTGGCGCAGACTGCGCCCCCGGAAGGGAGCCGTACATGCGCAGATTTCTCGTGGTTCTTGACGACACCCGCGAATGCCTCAACGCCATGCGCTTCGCGGCCATGCGCGCGGCCAGCACCAAGGGCGGGGTCGAGATCCTTTCGGTGATACCGCCCGACGAATTCAATCACTGGATCGGCGTGGGCGAGGTCATGCGCGCCGAGGCGCGGGAACGGATCGAGGCGCATTTCAATGTCTTCGCCAAGTGGATGCGGGACCGGCAGGGGGTCGACCCGTCGCTGGTGATCCGCGAGGGCGAGCCGGTCGACCAGATCCTCGGGCATATCCGTGAGACGCCCGAGATCGGCGTCCTCGTGCTGGGCGCCGGGTCCGGCAAGAGCGGTCCGGGCCCTCTGGTGACGGCGATGGTCAAGCAGGCCGGCACGCTGCCCGTGCCGATCACGATCGTGCCCGGCGAATTGTCGAAGGAACAGCTGGAACAGATCACCTGAGTGTCGGGGAATTTTTTAGAATCGTTCCAATTCTTGACTTGAGCCGGTCCCGCCCGCATATGTTGCGGGCAGATGGAGGCGACCAACCCATGTTCATTCAGACCGAATCCACACCGAACCCCGCGACCCTCAAGTTCCTTCCGGGCCAGTCCGTACTCGAGATGGGGACAGCGGATTTCCCATCCGCGGAGGCGGCCGAGAAATCGCCCCTCGCCCGACGCATCTTCGCGGTCGAGAACGTCACCGGCGTCTTCTTCGGCACCGATTTCGTCACCGTCACCAAGGCGGAAGACGCGGAGTGGGATCACATGAAGCCCGCCATCCTCGGCGCCATCATGGAACATTCCCAGTCCGGAGCCCCCGTGATGGAGGGTGAGGCGCAGGCCGGAGGCGGCCATGCCGAACACCACGGCGAGGACGGCGAGATCGTGGTCCAGATCAAGTCGCTTCTGGACACGCGCGTGCGTCCGGCGGTGGCGCAGGATGGTGGCGACATCACCTTCCACGGCTTCGATCGCGGCGTCGTCTACCTGCACATGCAGGGCGCCTGCGCGGGCTGCCCGTCTTCGACGCTGACGCTGAAGATGGGTATCGAGAACCTGCTCCGGCACTACATCCCCGAAGTGCTCGAGGTGCGTCCTGTCAACGTCTGACCCGGTCATTCTTGGCTTTGATACATCGGCCGCGCATTGCGCGGCCGCTTTGCTGTCGGGCGACCGGCTGGTGGCCAGCGCTCAGGAGGACATGGCCAAGGGACAGGCCGAGCGGCTGATGCCTTTGATCGCCGAAGTGCTGGCGTCGGGCGGCGCGGCGCCCGGCGCCCTCGACGCGATCGGGGTCGGCATCGGTCCCGGCAACTTCACCGGTGTGCGCATCGCCGTCGCGGCGGCGCGTGGGCTCGCGCTTGCGCTCGGCATTCCGGCAGTCGGTGTCTCGCGGCTCGAGGCGCTGGCCTTCGGCCTGCCGCGCCCGCTCGCCGTGGTGGAGGACGCGCGGCGCGGCGAGGTCTATGTGCAGGCGTTCGATGCGGCCGGCGCGGACGCGCCGCTGCTTCTCGCCCGCGCCGATCTTCCGCAGGTTCTGACGACGCCGCGCGTGACCGGGTCGGGCGCGGCGCTCGCCGCCGACACGGTGCCGGGCCTCGACATCCTGCCCGCGGCCATGCCGCTTGCCGAGGCGATCGCGCGGATCGCGGCCGGGCGCTGGCAGGATGCC
>LJSY01000086.1 GCA_001314805.1 Rhodobacteraceae bacterium HLUCCO18
ATCAGCCGCGACACGACCACGCTCTATGCCTCGGACCGCGACGTCTTTCTGTTCCTGGTCGACGATCACAACCCGATCGAGGCGGGCCGGCTGCCCGACGGCTCGCCGGATCTCTACTTCAGGGGCTTCTATTGCTGGAATTCCGAGGTGGGCGCGAAGACCCTCGGCATGGCGAGCTTCTACCTGCGGGCGGTGTGCCAGAACCGAAACCTCTGGGGCGTCGAGGATTTTCAGGAGATCAAGATCCGCCACTCGAAATACGCCGCCTCCCGCTTCGCCCATGAGGCGGCCCCGGCGCTGACGCGGTTCGCCAATTCCTCGCCGCAGGGGTTCGTGAACGGCATCAAGGCGGCGCGGCAGCAGATCGTGGCGCGGACGGATGAGGACCGGGACGACTTCTTGCGCAAGCGCGGCTTCTCGAAGGCGGAGTCCGGCAAGATCATCGAGAAGGTGCTGATGGAAGAAGGCCGCCCGCCCGAGAGCATCTTCGACTTCGTGCAGGGCATCACGCGGCTTGCGCGCGACAAGACCCAGCAGGACGCCCGCCTCGACATGGAGGGGCGCGCCAAGAAGCTCCTCGACCGAGTCGGCTGACGCCGGGCCCGACAACGCGACCGCCCTCGCGCGCGGCGGTCGCGCTTTCCCCTTCCAAAAGCATGCCACTGGCCCCGCCCCGAGAGGACAGGGGGCTTCGGCCTGCGTATTTCAGTGAGGCACCCATGACCCCCCAGGAAGAAACCATCGTCCTCGAGGCCCGCGACATCCTCGGCCGTTACCTCAGCCAGAACCCGGTCATCGGCAGCTGGCAGGCGCTGATGGACTACTGCGCGCTGACCGTCCGCGGCCCGATCGAACGCTTCCACGTCCTCTACCTCGACCGCAAGAACCGCATCATCTCCGATGAACTCCTCTCGACGGGCACGGTCGATCATGTCCCAGTCTATCCGCGGGAGGTGATCAAGCGGGCGCTGATGCTGAACGCCAGCGCCCTTATCCTGATCCACAACCACCCGTCGGGCGACCCCACGCCGTCGGAGGCCGATCTCAGCATGACCAAGGAGATCCAGAAGGGGTGCAAGTACCTCGGGCTGACGCTGCACGACCACATCATCGTTGGGGCCGAGACAGAGCTGAGCCTGCGGGCGCTCGGCAAGCTCTGAAGCGTCTTTCCGACCTTCCACCGCTGCCCCTTCGAGGAAGAGGGTGGCGGTTTGGTCTTTGACGGATGAGGCGGGGAGAGAGGCTTCCCGCGCCGTCGGAGACACTCCCATGTTCCACCTTCCTTTGCCGATCCACCCGACCGCCTACGCGCGGGGCGTCCCGCCGCATTTCCCCTCGGACGACGCTGACCCCAGTCACCCCTTCGCCCTGACCCTGTCGCGCCGCGCACCGGCTGATCTGATGTCGGGCCGGGCCGCACCTTTGATCCTCGCCCGCTTCGCGACGCTGGCCGAGGCCATGCAGGGCGCGATCGACCATGCCGAGGGCATCGCCCCGGATGCCGCGCCCCAGCTTCTGGCGATCTTCGACCGCGGCGAGCGCCTTGTTCTGGCCGGGGCCGCCAGTGACCACGCCGTCGCCTGGTGCCACCCGGTGACGAGTGCGGCCGAGGCGCGGGGCGTCGTGACCGAGGCAAGCCAGCTGCGCGCGCAGGCGGACCGCGCGGCTGGCTGGGGTGAGCCCGATCAGGCGAGGCGGCTGCGCCACCGCGCCGATCTT
Organism: Rhodobacteraceae bacterium HLUCCO18; assembly: GCA_001314805.1. Classification (GTDB taxonomy): domain Bacteria; phylum Pseudomonadota; class Alphaproteobacteria; order Rhodobacterales; family Rhodobacteraceae; genus Roseibacterium. Next base: position 1,720 of record LJSY01000086.1, read on the forward strand.
CTCGATGCGCGTCTCGTCGATCCGCTCTGGCGCGCCTTCGCTGCCCGGGCGCTGCAGGTCGCTGCGTGAGGCCCCAGAGACAGAGGAGGGAAGGGGGGAATTTGGAGCTTGTCCGGGGGAGAGAGATCGCCCGGCCCGGCTCTGATCCCTTCCCTTTACCGGAGACACCCCCATGACACTGACCGAACCCACTCTCGCACCGCCGATGGCGCCCCCGACCATCGATATGGCCCAGATCTTCGCGGCGCATGCCGAACGCGCGGCCCGCATCGAAGCGCTGCGCCCCGCCAACAAGGATCGCCTCTTCGATGGCCTGATGGCCGCCGGCATCACCCATGTCACCGTGACCTTCGACGGAGCCGGCGACAGCGGCCAGATCGAAAGCATCGGGGCTTGGTCCGGCGAGACCGCCGTCGAGTTTCCCGCGACCGAGATCGTCTATGTGGCACTGACCTGGGACAACCCGGAGGTCGAGATGCGCAGCCTGTCGTTAGAGGATGTCGTCGGCAGCTGGCCTACGACTTCCTCTCCGACACCCATGGCGGCTGGGAGAACAACGACGGCGCGTGGGGCGAATTTTGCTTCGACGCCGCGGCCCGCTGCATCCACCTCGAGTTCAACGAGCGCTTCACCTCGTCCGAACTCTTCACCCACGATTTCTGAGGGGGCGGCGATGGCACATCCCTATCACCACGCACTCTCCTCGGTGAAGAAGTGGGGCGGCACGGTCGACGATTTCATGGCGGTGCATGCCTGGTTAGGTGCGCGCAAGGAGATCACGACCGACTTCCGGCACCGGGCTTTGCGCCACCATGCCGAGGGCATATTCATGGCCGAGACGATCTTCGGCCGCACCCTCACACTCTCGACCGGGCGCATCATCCCGACCCGCTGGGTGGGCGAACAGCATGTGAAGGAAGACCTCGGCTTCATCCCGAGCTTCGCCGATTGGGTGAAGGCCATCCGGCCCGAGCCCTGGATGGGCCGGACCGCGCGGATCGAGGCGCTGGTCGATCCGCATCTCGCCTCCCCCGTGGTCGAGGTCACCTGAGATGACCGATCCAGCCTATCAGCGCCTCGGCATGCCCGCGACGGCTTCGCCATTTGCCGTCCTTCGGGCAGCGGTCCGGGCGCTGCACCCCGACACGCGCGCCGTGCGCGGCTTCCGGGCGGCGCGCAAGCGCTTCTACCGGCAGATGCTGTGTGCTCATGCCGCGCGACAGGCGGCGGGCGACAATCCCACCGGCTGATCGCTCTCAACCACCCCTTCATCCCAAACCAGCGCCCGGCCTTTCGGCCGGGTCTTCCCCATTCAGGAGGTCCCCATGGCGGATTACTTCACCCATTTCTCGTGCCTGCTCGACGTCGGCAGCCCCGACAAGGCCGCCCGCGCGATCGCGCTGTTCCAGGAACTGCGTGCCGCTGATCAGGATGCCGACGATCCAGAAGTCGCTGGCTTCGATCTCGTGCGCCAGGATGCGCCCGAGGGCAGCACCCTCTGGATCCATGACGACGAGCACGGCGATGTCGAGGCGGTCATCCGTTTCGTGCTGCGTCTCGCCGAAGACCTCGACCTCACCGGCCTCTGGGGCTTCCAGTATGCCCTGACCTGCTCCCGACCCCGCCTCGACGCCTTCGGCGGCGGCGCGCATGTCATCGACCTCGGCGCGCGCAAATCCATCGGCTGGACGAGCACGCAGGAATGGCTGGCCGGCGCTCTCAACGGGGAGGACGTCGATGCCTGAGATCATCTGCACCACGGTCTACCAGTTCCCCGAACTCTCGGATGCCGCCAAGGAAAAGGCGCGCAGCTGGTATCGCGAGCTTGGACCCCACGATGACTGGTGGGACGCGGTCTACGAGGATTTCGAGCGGGTCTGCGAAATCCTCGGCATTCGCCTGAAGACCACAACCGTCCGCCTGATGGGCGGCGGGACGCGGGCCAAGCCCTGCATCTGGTTTTCCGGCTTCTGCAGCCAAGGAGACGGGGCTTGCTTCGAGGGCTATTGGTCCCACGCGAAGGGCGCGGCCACGCGCATCCGGGACTACGCGCCCACAGACGCGACGCTGCACGGCATCGCCGACCGGCTGCAGGCCATTCAGCGGCGGAACTTCTACCAGCTCGCCGCCGAGATCAGCCATCGCGGGCGCTACTTCCACGAATACACCATGTCGGTGGACGTTGCGCGCGACAGCCCGACCTGGCAGCCGCCCACGGAGGATGCGGAAGATACCGTGACCGAGGCGCTGCGTGATCTGGCCCGCTGGCTCTACCGCCAGCTTGAGGCCGAATACGACCACCTCACCTCGGACGAGGCCATCGAGGAAGGGATCATCGTGAACGAATACACTTTCACGGAAGCCGGGCGCCGCTTCGGGTGAGGGCACAAGGTTGAGAGATGTCAGAAAACCGCGTACATTTCTGACAAAGGAGCGATCATGGAGCGCATGGCCGAGAGCATTATGAATGTCGCGACGACGTTGCCGGAGGGGGTGCCCTTGGCAGCGAAGGGGCTCCTGCACCTTGGCTCGCGCGCGGCGGTCGATCAGACGCTGTCGCGTCTGGCCGCGCGTGGCGAGTTGATCCGAGCAGGACGCGGCATCTACATGCGCCCCGTCCAGACACGCTTCGGTCCCCGCAGTCCGTCCGCTGAACAGGCGATTGAAGCGCTCGCTGTGCAGCGGGGCGAAACGATCGTCCCGAGCGGGGCTGTTGCAGCAAACGCTCTGGGCCTCACGGCACAGGTGCCGGTCAAGTCGGTTTACCTAACCTCCGGTCGAAGCCGCGTGCTGAACCTTGGCCGGCAGGCAGTCGAACTGCGTCATGCGCCGCGTTGGCAGTTGGCCCTTGGGAGCAAGACATCCGGCCAGGTTGTCCGCGCTCTGGCATGGCTTGGGCCAGATGAGGCTCCCAAGGCCCTGCAAATCCTGCGATCCAAGCTCACGGAGATCGCAAGGATTGAACTGATGTCCGCCGCGCCGCAGTTCCCGACTTGGCTGGCACGATTGATCGGAGAGATGGTCCATGGCTGAGGCGTCAGTGCACCTGAGCGCTTTGCCTGGTGCCCATTCCGAGGCAGGACGCAAATTCAAGACAGTCGACTCAAGGGGCCAATCCTCACCCGCCTCGCGACGGTGCGGTGCACGGTTCAGCCCAGAAGCTTCACCAAGGCGTCGCGCTGCGCAGCGTGCTTTGCAGGGTTGTCGCGCTTCAGCTTGTTCAGATTGAGGAGTTTCCACTGCACGGCCGGCAGGTGAGCTGCCTGCGATCGGTCGATGGCCGCAAAGTCAGGCTCCCCGTCTTGAAGTGTCAGCAGGAACTGCCTCGCTTTGTCGTCGAGCCGCGATTGCACATCGGCGATCAGCTTCAGGCGCGTCGCCAGAAGCGTATCGAGAGGAACGGGTGTTCTGGTCATGCCCTCGAATTCCCGCGCGTAGGGTTGCCCGAGATCGATCAGGTTCGGATCGAGAAGCTCATGCGCCGGGCGCGGTGAACTGGCGACATAGATCAGGAAGGTCTGGAGCAGGTCCTGCGTCAGGCCCTCGTTTTCGTAGAGGAGCGTGACGTCGTAGAGATCCGTAAGCGTCCGGCGTCGCTGCACTGCCTCACGTAGAGGGTGATCGATAGTGTCCACCATGGGATAGTGGACACTATGGGGCCTTTATGGCGCGTCGGA
>LJSY01000087.1 GCA_001314805.1 Rhodobacteraceae bacterium HLUCCO18
GCCCCCGGCCTGCGGCCTCCCCCGGAGTTTGTCTGCCAGGATGAAGGGGCGGTCAGCCCTCCAGTACCACCAGCGCGTGCCGCTTTTTCCCGGCACTCAGCTTGATCGGCGCGGCCATGTCGGCGGCGGCGATCATCTGGCCCGCGTCGGTGATCTCCACGTCGTTCATGCGCGCGCCGCCATCCGCGATGAGGCGCTTGGCCTCCTTGCCCGATTTCGCGAGGCCCGAGCGGGTGATGAGCTGCGCCACGGAAATGCCCTCGCCGACCTCGGCCGCGCTGAGCGACAACGTCGGCAGGTCCTCGCCCGCGCCGCCCCTCTCGAAGACCTCGCGCGCGGTGGCCTCGGCCGCTTCGGCCGCCGCGCGGCCATGGCAGAGCGCGGTCGCCTCGTTCGCCAGCACGATCTTGGCCTCGTTGATCTCGGACCCCGCCAGCGCGCCGAGACGGTCGCATTCCGCCACCGGCAATTCGGTGTAAAGCTTGAGGAACCGGCCCACGTCGGCATCCGTCGTGTTGCGCCAGAACTGCCAGAACTCGTAGGCGCTCAGCATCTCGTCGTTCAGCCAGATCGCGCCCGAGGCGGTCTTGCCCATCTTCCTGCCGTCCGAGGTGGTCAGAAGCGGCGTGGTCATCCCGTAGATCTCGTGGTCGAGTACGCGGCGCGTCAGGTCGATCCCGTTGACGATGTTGCCCCACTGGTCGGAGCCCCCGAACTGCACCCGGCAGCCGTAGCGGCGGTTGAGCTCGAGGAAATCGTAGGCCTGCAGGATCATGTAGTTGAACTCGAGGAAGCTGAGCGATTGCTCCCGGTCGAGGCGCGACTTCACGCTTTCGAAGCTGAGCATGCGGTTGACCGAGAAATGCCGCCCGATATCGCGCAGGAACTCGAGATAGTTGAGGCCGTCGAGCCATTCGGCATTGTCGAGCATCAGCGCGCCCGTGGGCGCGTCGCCATAGTCGAGATACTTGGCGAAGACGGTCTTGATGCCGGCGATGTTGTCGTCGATCTGTTCGGGCGTCAGAAGCGGACGTTCATCGGCGCGGAAGGACGGGTCGCCCACCTTCGTGGTGCCGCCGCCCATCAGCGTGATGGGCTGGTGCCCGGTCTTCTGCAGCCAGCGCAGCGTCATGATCTGCATCAGGCTGCCCACATGCAGCGATTTCGCGGTGGCGTCGAAGCCGATGTACCCCGGCACGACGCCCGCGATCAGGGCCTCGTCGAAGCCTTGCATATCCGTGCAATCGGCGAGGAACCCGCGTTCGATCATCACCCGGATAAAGTCGGATTTGGGCTGGTAGGTCATGCGTGTCGCGTCCATTCTGCGTCCGAGCGGGCTATAGCGGGCGGGGCGATGAAGGAAAAGGGGGACCGGGCGGGGCGCTGGACCATCGCGGGCTTCATGTCGGGCACCTCGCTGGACGGGATCGACATGGCGGTCGTGGAGACCGACGGCGTCGATATCCTGTCGCTGGGGCCGACGGGCTACCGGCCCTATTCGGACGAGGAGCGCCAGACGCTGCGCACGGCGCTTGGCACATGGCCCGGGGACGACCGCGCCGAGGCCGCCGCGCGGGTGGTGGAGGCCGCGCATGCAGAGCTCTGCGAGGATCTGGGCGCGGTCGATGCGCTGGGCTTTCACGGCCAGACGCTGGCTCATGATCCGGAGAACCGTCGCACCCATCAGGCGGGCTGCGGCGCGCGGCTGGCGCGGGCCACGGGACGAACCGTGATCTGGGATTTCCGCTCGACGGACATGGAGATGGGCGGGCAGGGTGCGCCGCTGGCGCCGTTCTACCACTGGGCCTGCGCGCGGCATGTCGGGGCGGAGGGGCCGGTGGCCTTCCTCAACCTCGGTGGCGTGGGCAACATCACCTGGACCGATCCGCGCGCGCGGGCGCCCGACGCGCCGGGGGCCTGCCTGGCCTTCGACACCGGGCCCGCCAACGCGCCGATGGACGACCTGATGCATGTCCGGGGCCTTGGCGCCTTCGACCACGAGGGTGCGCTGGCGCTGAGCGGTCGGGTGTCGCGCGATGTGGTGCGCGCCGCGATGGGCGCCCGCCATTTCGCAAGGATGCCGCCCAAGTCGCTGGACCGGAACGATTTCGCCGGCCTGCTCGACGTGGTGGCGGAGCTGTCGGACACCGATGCGCTGGCGACTCTGGCCGCAGTCTGCGTCGCCGCGGTGGCGCGTGGGATGGTGCACATGCCCGCGCCGCCCGAGCGCGTTCTGCTGACCGGTGGCGGGCGGCGGAACGAGGCGCTGATGACCGGGCTGCGCGCCGCGTTGCGTTGCGAGGTGGAGGCGGTCGAGGCGGTGGGGCTGGACGGCGATTACATCGAGGCGCAGGCCTTCTCTTATCTGGCTGCGCGGGTTCTCGCGGGGCTGCCGACCAGCGCGCCGGGGACGACGGGCGTGCCTGCGCCCGTGGGCGGGGGGCGGAAGTCGTTGCCGTAACGTCAGGCGCTAACCTCTTGGAATATCGAACCCGTCGGGGGCGAGCGTGAAGCCGACGAACCGGAACCCGGGCGACACAGTGCAGGAGACGAGCGTGTAGTCCCCCGTCGTGCGCGCCGCCTGCCAGTGATCCCGCGGCACGATGATCTGGGGGCGGCCTGCGCTCAGATCCGGGGTTAGCAGGTGGTCGACCGCCGGCCCGGCCTCGGTCTCTGCCAGTGACAGGACGAGCGGCGCGCCGGCGTGGTAGAGCCAGATCTCGGTGGCGTCGACGCGATGCCAGTGGCTCCGCTCGCCCGCCTTCAGCAGGAAATAGATGCAGGTGCCGGTCGGGCGTCCGTCATTCTCCGCCATCCAGGTCTGGCGATAATGGCCGCCCTCGGGATGCGGCTGAAGCCCAAGCGTCGCGATGATGCCATCTGCCGTCATGGATGAAGCTTTCGCGCCAGATCTTTGAAATCGCTTGCGATCACGTCCCAATCCTCCGTCGGGCCAAGGTCCTGTGTTTGCTCGGGCCCGTATTCGGTGACGCGCGGCATGAAGGCCGTTTGCAGGCCCGTTTCGCGCGCGGCGGCGAGGTCTCCGTTATGGGCGGCGACCATCGTCACCTCGCCGGGGTCAAGGCGCAGCGCGGTGCAGCAGGCGAGATAGACCGCCGGTTTCGGCTTGTAATCGCGGGCCAGCTCCGCGCCGAGGATGCAGTCCCAAGGCATGCCGCCGTATTTGGCCAGCCGCGTCATCAGCGCGATGGACCCGTTGGAACAGGGCGCGATGATGTGGTCCGCCTTCATCGAGCGCAGCCCCGGCACGACGTCGGGCCACGGGTCCAGCCGTTCCCACGCTGTACTCAGGTCGTCGGGGGCCGTGACGCCGAAGGCCTCGGCCACGCGGTGCAGGTTTTCCCGATGCAGATCGTCCAGCGGCACGTAGCCACGGCCCCCGTCGCGGATGCGCGCCATGGCGGGGTCGTATTCCGCACGCCACGCCATCGCGAAGGCCGTCGCGTCGACTTGCGGCAGCACGGCCGCGACTTCGCGCGCGACGGAGGTCCGCCAGTCCACGCAGGTGCCGAAAACGTCGAAGATCAGGGCCTTGGGCATGGGGGTGAACCTTCCACGGGGCGCAAGGTCAGTCGAGCGACATCTCGAAACGGATCACCATGACCTCGGAACGTGGCTTGACCACGCACGGCCCAACCCTCATCCCCGCAGGATCGACCGCCCCGCGTAAACCGCTGTGTCCTCGAGATTTTCCTCGATCCGGATCAGCTGGTTGTATTTCGCCAGCCGGTCGGACCGCGCGAGCGAGCCGGTCTTGATCTGTCCGCAATTGGTGGCCACGGCGAGGTCGGCGATGGTGGCGTCCTCGGTCTCGCCCGAGCGGTGGGACATCACGCAGGTCATGCGGTTGCGATGCGCCAGCGACACGGCGGCCAGCGTCTCCGAGAGCGTGCCGATCTGGTTCACCTTCACCAGAAGGGAGTTGCCGCAGCCTTGGTCGATGCCTTGCTGCAATCGCGCGGGGTTGGTCACGAAAAGATCGTCGCCCACCAGCTGCACGCGGTGGCCCAGAACCTCCGTCAGCGTGGCCCAGCCGTCCCAGTCATCCTCGGCGCAACCATCTTCGATCGACAGGATCGGGTAGTCGTCGACCAGCGCCTGCAGATAGGCCACGTTCTCGTCGGCGGTGAGCGTTTTTCCTTCACCCGCAAGAACATAGGCGCCGTCCTTGAAGTACTCCGTCGCCGCGCAGTCGAGCGCGAGCATCACGTCGTCGCCGGGGGTGTAGCCGGCCTTTTCGATGCTTTTCAGGATGAAATCGAGCGCGTCGCGCGTCGACGAGATATCGGGGGCAAAGCCGCCCTCGTCACCGATGCCCGTCGACAGGCCCGCCGCCGAAAGCTCCTTCTTCAGCGTGTGAAACACCTCCGAGCCCACGCGCACGGCGTCCGCGATGCTGTCGGCGCCCACCGGCATGATCATGAATTCCTGGATGTCGATCGGGTTGTCGGCATGCTCGCCGCCGTTGATGATGTTCATCATCGGCACGGGAAGAACGCGCGCCGCCGTGCCGCCCACGTAGCGGTAGAGCGGCTGGGCGGTGAAATCGGCGGCGGCCTTGGCCACGGCGAGGCTGACGCCGAGGATCGCATTGGCGCCCAGCCGGCCCTTGTTTTCCGTGCCGTCGATCTCGATCATCACGGCGTCGATGGCCTCCTGCTCGGTCGCGTCGAAGCCCAGGAGGCTTTCGGCGAGTTCCCCGTTCACCGCGGCCACGGCCTCGCGCACGCCCTTGCCCATGTACCGGCCCTTGTCGCCGTCGCGCTTTTCCACGGCCTCGTGGACGCCGGTGGACGCGCCCGAGGGCACGGCGGCGCGGCCCATGCTGCCGTCCTCGAGCGTGACGTCGACCTCGACGGTCGGGTTGCCGCGGCTGTCGAGAATCTCGCGGCCGTGGATGTCGATGATTGTGCTCATGGGGCGTCCCTCGCTGTTTGGCGCCTGTCTAGGGGGCGGCATCGTTGCTGTGAAGGGCCGGGGCGGCGCGGCGTTCCCGCGCAAGGGCGTAGAGGCCCGAGCCGATGATCAGGGTCGAGCCGAGGACGAGCGGCAAAGTCACCCGTTCGCCCAGCACGACGATACCGAGCCCGGCAAGGAACAGAAGGCGCGTGTAGCGGAAGGGCGCGACGACCGAGACGGGCGCGGCCCGCACCGAGGCGGTGATCGTGAAATAGGCGCCGGGGGCGACGAGCACCATCATGGCGATCGGGCCCCAGGGCGGATCGGCGGGCAGGAGCCGGCCCGGCCCGGCGAGCGACCAGACCAGCCCCACCGCGAGGATGGCGAACATGGCATGGGCGGCCAGCACCAGCGTCGGCAGCGCGCGCGGCGCCTGACGGTTCAGCAGGTCGCGCCCCA
>LJSY01000012.1 GCA_001314805.1 Rhodobacteraceae bacterium HLUCCO18
TCCGAACAACGCTAACCCCCTCCGTATTACCGCGGCTGCTGGCACGGAGTTAGCCGGGGTTTCTTTACCAGGTACTGTCATTATCATCCCTGGCGAAAGTGCTTTACGACCCTAAGGCCTTCGTCACACACGCGGCATGGCTAGATCAGGGTTTCCCCCATTGTCTAAGATTCCCTACTGCTGCCTCCCGTAGGAGTCTGGGCCGTGTCTCAGTCCCAGTGTGGCTGATCATCCTCTCAAACCAGCTACTGATCGTAGGCTTGGTAGGCCATTACCCCACCAACTACCTAATCAGACGCGGGCTGATCCTTCTCCGATAAATCTTTCCCCCGAAGGGCGTATACGGTATTAAACCCAGTTTCCCGGGACTATTCCGTAGAGAAGGGCACGTTCCCACGCGTTACTCACCCGTTCGCCGCTAAGCCCGAAGGCTTCGCTCGACTTGCATGTGTTAGGCCTGCCGCCAGCGTTCGTTCTGAGCCAGGATCAAACTCTCAAGTTGAAACGCTGCTCACGCAACGTTCTTGACGTTCGAACCTCTGCACATCTCCGGTACTCATGGCTGCTTTGGGGCATGCCACTATGTCCACCCGGCTAGGAGTAGGACACGTACCGGAAGTCATCTGTTTGTTGTGCTTCAGGTTTCAGGAGAAACCGAAAGCCGTCCAAACAGTGAAGCTGACACTCTCATAATCGCGCCCCGGTTTAACCTGGATTGCTAGAGAGCCGATATGCACGATCCGATCCGTCGAACGAACCAAACCGCCCGCATATCTCTTCAGTAACCATCAATGTCAAAGAGCGAGAGACAAAATCAAACCGACTGCGCTATCTTATCAGCGCGGCCCGCCTCATCTGTCTCTGTTTTTTTGCCTCCCGCACCACCGCGTTCGCTGCGGCCCGTTTGGCGTCCCGTTGGCACCTCAGCGCCGCCGGTGAGGGGCTATCTACGGTTTGGTACCGGGGGCCGCAAGGGCTTTTTCGCAGAAAGATGACATTTTTTGCGCGGGCCCCAGCAAACACAATCTTTTCAGACACTTATCTTCGCAAAAAACGCGCCTGTACGCGTCGCGATCAACGCTGTCGGTTCTTCGGCAGGCGCTGAAACCGGCCGAAATCCACGGACCTTGTGGTTCTCAACAGGGTTATCCCCAGATATGGGGTCAGGGCCGCCGATTCAATGGGACTCAGCCGCGAGTCGGGCGACTCACCGGGCCCAGGCGGAGCGCCAGCAGCCCCAGGATAACGGCCATGTACAGCAACGGCTCGAACTGGAATCCCTTCGCCAGCCAGACATAATGCAGCGCCCCAAGCACCGCCGCCGGGTAGATCAGCCTGTGCAATCGCCGCCAGGCAAGTGGTCCCATCCGGCGCACGGACCAGTTGTTCGAGGTCAGCCCGAGCGGCAGCAGCAACAGGAAACCCGCCATGCCGATGGTCACGTAGGGCCGCTCCACGATATCGGCCCAGACCCGCGCCGGTGTCTGCACGTCCAGCACCGCCCAGACCATGAGATGCGCGAGAACGAAGAAGAAGCACAACACCCCGATGGCGCGCCGGAACGGCATCAGGTTCAGCCCGGTGAACCGGCGCAGCGGCGTGACGGCGAGCCCGGCGACCAGAAGGTTGATCGCAAGCTCCCCGTAGCGATGCTCCAGCTCCGTGATCGGCTCGGCGCCCAGTCCGCCGGTCAGGCCCAGCCAGAACAGCCATGCGGCCCAGGCAGCCCCTACGACGTAGAGGCTCCACGCCGGCACGCGGCGCAGCGCGCCGTTGAGGACCGCGACCGGGCCGGGCCGCGTCGATATCCGGTCAGCGCCCGCCATGCTCAGTGGAACTCGATCAGATCCATGCCTTCGTACAGATGCGCGACCTCTTCCTCGTAGCCGTTGAACATCAGGGTCGGGATATTGTTCGCGAACAGACCCCCACCCACGCGACGCTCGAACTGCTGGCTCCAGCGCGGGTGAGACCGTTCTGGATTGACGTTGGAATAAAACCCGTACTCGCGCGCGGAATAAGTGTTCCACGCCGTCGGCGGCTGTTCGTCGGTCAGTGTGATGCGGACGATCGACTTGATCGACTTGTACCCGTACTTCCACGGCACCACGAGGCGGATCGGCGCGCCGTTCTGGTTCGGCAGCGGCTCGTCATACATGCCCGTCGCCATGATCGTCAGCGGATGCATCGCCTCGTCGAGGCGCAGACCCTCGCGATAGGGCCACTCGATGATCGGCACCCGCAGGCCCGGCATCTCCTCCGGTCGCGCCAGCGTCTCGAACGCCACGTAGCGCGCGCCATCCTGCACGCCGACGCGCTCCAGCAGGTCGGCAAGCTCGAACCCGCTCCACGGGATCACCATCGACCACCGTTCGACGCAGCGCAGCCGATAGATGCGCTCCTCGATGGTCATGCCCGCGACGACATCCTCGAAGGAATAGGTGCCGGGGTTGTCGACCATCCCGTCGATCTCGATGCTCCAGGGCTCCGTCGTCATCTGGCCGGCATGGCGCGCCGGGTCGCTCTTGTCGGTGCCGAACTCGTAGAAATTGTTGTAGTTGGTCGCGTCCTCGTAATCGGTCGGCGTCAGGTCCCATGCATCCTCCGCGCGGGCCTGCCCGGCGACCAGTCCGGCACCCAGCAAGCTCCCCGCTCCGGCCATGATCTGGCGGCGATTGAGGTATACGTCCCTGGGGGTAACCTCATCCCGGGTCAGGTCGGACTTGTAGCGATTGGCCATGGGACACTCTCTCGTGCTAGGTCGGTCATTAGGAACATTAGTCTTTTTTCGCCGAACGCCACCCCCTGACACCTTATCTCACGGAACTGTTTGCGGCGCGTGTTCCGTGGCGGGGCCCGCTTGCGGCGTCGGATGCAGCCCGGCGCGAACATGAAGCCGCGCGGACCGCCGGCTTCGAGATCGCGCCATAGCTCATGCCCGAGATGTTGAAGACGGACCGCGCCTTGTCGGGGATCGCGGCATGGGGCTCGATCTCCAGAGGCTCGGACGATGCGAACTGGTCATCGAGCGGCGGAAACGGGTCGGACGTGAAGATCGGCGTGCCGACCACCGAGATGTTGCGCGTCGATCCGAAGAGCAGCGTGTTGGACCCGCCATCCGAGGCGTGCTTGACCCATTCCCGTTGCGCGCGGTTGAACGGCAGTTCTTCCCGGTCCATCGCGAAGAAATACTGCCGGAAGAACGCGCCCGGCGTCGAGAACAGGCCCCGGAACCGGCCGATGACGGGATAGTTGCGCCGGATCGTATCGGCCTTCTGGCTGCGGTCGACCGCGAAGATGACGACCGCAGCAAAAGCCGCGACCCCGATCACCAGCCAGAAGGCCAGAGCCATAGCCTCGACATACCGTGTCATGCGGATGTTCCTTCCATTCGCCGCCCTGTCCGCCTTCAGACAGGCTGCGGCGTTCACGCACACTCAATTCATTTCACGCGCATTTGAATGGAAACCGGGACAAGCCGCCGCTTAGGCGCGGATCGCTTTCCGTCAAGACCCATGGCGGCCATCCGCTTATCTTGAATTCTCCGGCATGTCCGACACTTCCCGGAGCGACGAGGCACACCCGATGCCCCGCGCAAACCTACTAAGGAGAACCAATACCATGCGTAAGCTCATGATGACCCTCGCGGCCACCACAGCACTTGCCGCACCCGCCTATGCTCAGGACATGAACATCGTCGAAACCGCCGCAGGCGCCGGCAACTTCACGACGCTGGTCGCCGCCGTCGAAGCCGCGGGTCTCGTCGAGACGCTCTCGGGCGAAGGGCCGTTCACCGTCTTCGCACCCACCGACGAAGCCTTCGCCGCCCTGCCCGAAGGCACCGTCGAAGGTCTTCTGGCCGATCCCGAGGCACTGGCGGCCGTTCTTACCTACCACGTCGTTCCCGGCGCGGTCATGTCGGGCGACCTGTCCGATGGCATGACGGCCACCACCGTCAATGGCGCGGACATCACGGTCTCCATCGACATGGGCACGGTGATGGTCAACGACGCGACCGTCTCGACCGCGGACATCGAAGCATCCAACGGTGTCATCCACGTCATCGACAGCGTGATCCTGCCGCCGATGTAAGGCACGGATACCGAAGGCCCGGCAGCAACTGCCGGGCCTTTTCCTTTCCACACGACAAAACAAGGGAGGACCAACATGGACCGCCGCAAGTTTCTCACCGCCACCGCAGCCTTCGCAACCGCGCCGCTCGCGCTTTCGGCACCCGCCATCGCGCGCACCGGCTCCAGCACCATCGTCGAACTGGCCGCCGCGACGCCCGATCTGTCCACGCTCGTGACCGCCGTTCAGGCCGCGGGCCTCGTGGACACGCTGTCGGGGCCAGGCAACTTCACCGTCTTCGCACCCACGAACGCGGCCTTCGCCGCGCTGCCCGCAGGCACGCTCGACGCGCTTCTCGCCGACATCCCGGCGCTGACCGATATCCTGACCTACCACGTCTCGGCCGACTACTACCCCGCCGAGGCCCTGCTGGGTCAGCGCGGCCGCGTGCCCACGGTACAGGGCGACTTCCTGAGCATCGACGCGCGTGGCGCGGGCGTGCACATCAACGGCTCCACTGCTGTCACCACCGCGGATGTCTTCGCCTCCAACGGCGTCGTGCACATCATCGACGGCGTTCTGCTTCCGCACTGAGCTGACAAGCAACCACTAGCCGCCCCGCACTCCACCGCGGGGCGGATTGCGTTGCGGCCCCCGCGCCGCAGCGGCTAGCGTCGCACCATGACCGACGCCCGCAAGACCCTCACCGCCCCCGACGGAACGACGATCAGCTACCTGACCGAAGGCAGTGGCCCACCCCTCCTCCTTCTGCACGGGTTCGTGTCCTCCGCGAAAAGCTGGTGGAAGATCGGCGCGGCACAGCGGTTGGCCGAGACCCACACCATCCTCGCCCCCGACATCCGCGGCCATGGGCACAGCGGCAGGCCGACCGACGCGGCCTTCTACGGGCGACGGCTGATCGAGGATTTCACCCGTCTGCTCGACCACGAAGGCCACGACAGCACCCATGTCGCGGGCTTCTCCATGGGGGCGGAACTCGGCCTCGCGCTGGCCGCGTTTCACCCCGACCGCGTGCTTGGCCTGACGCTCGCCGGCTCCGGCTGGTCGCCGCCGGAGATCATGGACGAATACCGCAAGTGGTTCGGCATTCTCGCCGCGTCCTCCGACACGCCCGATGCGCTCAAGGCACTGATCGATGGCATGCCGGAGGTCACGGGGCTTCCGCGCGAAACCGTGGCCGCCCTGCCCATGCCGCTGACCGGCATCATCGGCGCACTCGATGACGATCGCCCCTACATGGAACGCATCCGGGAGGCCCGCCCGGATTTCGCGCCCGTCATCCTGCCGGGTCTCGACCACCTCGGCACATGGAAAAGCTCTGGGTTTCCGGAACTGCTGGCCCGCGCTGTCCGGGGTCGGCCCTAGACGACAAAAGACCCGGGGCTGACGCCCCGGGCCTTCCGCCTTCCTCAACCCGACCTCAGTGCACCACGGCATCGTCCGGCGTGGGCCGGTTGCTTGCCGAGACCCGGTCTCCCACGATCAGCCCATCGGCACCGGCCGTCACGTGCACCGTGTCGCCGTCCATGACCTCGCCGGCCAGCAGCATCTCGGCCAGCGGGTCCTGCAACGCGCGCTGGATCACCCGCTTCAAGGGCCTCGCGCCGAACACCGGGTCGTAGCCCTCGTCGGCCAGCCAAGCCATCGCCGCTTCGTCGAGTTCCAGCGAGATCTTGCGATCGGCCAGACGCTTCTGCAGACGCGCCAGCTGGATCTTGACGATCCCGTCCATGTCTCCACGGCTCAGCCGGTCGAAGACGATCTGGTCGTCCAGACGGTTCAGGAACTCCGGCCGGAAATGGGCGCGCACGGCGTCCATGACATCCCGCTTGGCTTGGGCCGCATCGGTCCCGTCGGGCAACTGGCTCAGGGCCTGGCTCCCGAGGTTCGAGGTCAGCACGATCAGCGTCTGCTTGAAGTCGACCGTACGCCCCTGCCCGTCGGTCAGGCGGCCGTCGTCCAGCACCTGCAGAAGCACGTTGAACACCTCCGGATGCGCCTTCTCGACCTCGTCGAACAGGATCACCTGGTAGGGCCTGCGCCGCACCGCTTCGGTCAGGACGCCGCCCTCGTCATAGCCGACATAGCCCGGAGGCGCGCCGATCAGACGGGCGACGGAGTGTTTCTCCATGAACTCGCTCATGTCGATCCGCACCATCGCCTGATCGTCGTCGAAGAGATACTCGGCCAGGGCCTTGGTCAGCTCCGTCTTGCCGACACCGGTGGGGCCCAGGAACAGGAAGGAGCCCAGCGGACGGTTCTCGTCCTGCAGCCCCGCACGCGCCCGGCGCACGGCACGGCTGACGGCATCCACCGCCTGCCGCTGTCCGATGACGCGCTTGCCCAGTTCCTCCTCCATGCGGAGAAGCTTTTCCTTCTCGCCCTCCAGCATCTTGGCCACGGGCACGCCGGTCCAGCGCGCGACCACCTCGGCGATCTGCTCTGGCCGCACGGCCTCGTCGACCATGACGTCGTGCTCATGATCCTCGGCCTCGGCGAGTTGCTTTTCCAGCTGCGGGATCACGCCGTAGCTGAGCTCACCCGCCTTCGCGAGGTCGCCCGCGCGCTTAGCTTGGTCAAGCTCGGCGCGCGCGTGGTCGAGCTTCTCCTGCAATGTCCGCGCAGCCTCCAGCTTGTCCCGCTCCGACTGCCACTTGGCGGTCATCTCGGCCGATTGCTGCTGCAGTTCCGACAGCTCCTTCTCCAGCTTCTCCAGCCGGTCGCGGGAGGCCTGGTCATCCTCCTTCTTCAGCGCCTCGGCCTCGATCTGCATCTGCAGGATCTGCCGGTCGAGCGCGTCCAGTTCCTCGGGCTTGCTGTCCACCTCCATGCGCAGCCGGCTCGACGCCTCGTCCATCAGGTCGATGGCCTTGTCGGGCAGGAAGCGGTCGGTGATGTAGCGATGCGACAGCGTCGCGGCAGCCACCAGCGCGGCGTCCGAGATCCGCACACCGTGGTGCAGTTCGTATTTCTCCTTGATGCCGCGCAGGATCGAGATCGTGTCTTCCACCGTCGGCTCCTCCACCACAAGCGGCTGGAACCGCCGGGCAAGGGCCGCGTCCTTCTCGACATACTTGCGGTACTCGTCGAGCGTCGTGGCGCCCACGCAGTGCAGTTCACCACGGGCCAGCGCCGGCTTGATGAGGTTCGCGGCGTCCATCGCGCCATCGGTCTTGCCCGCGCCCACCAGCACGTGCATCTCGTCGATGAAGAGGATGATCTCGCCCGCCGCGGCGGTGATCTCCGACAGGATAGCCTTGAGCCGTTCCTCGAACTCGCCGCGATACTTCGCGCCGGCGATCAGCGCGCCCATGTCGAGCGCCATGAGCTTCTTGTTGCGCAGGGATTCCGGCACGTCGCCATCGACGATCCGGAGCGCGAGGCCTTCCGCGATCGCCGTCTTGCCGACGCCGGGCTCACCGATCAGCACCGGGTTGTTCTTGGTCCGGCGGCTCAGCACCTGCATCGCGCGGCGAATTTCCTCGTCGCGGCCGATGATGGGGTCGATCTTGCCCTCGCGCGCCGCCTCGGTCAGGTCGCGGGCGTATTTGTTCAGCGCGTCATAGCTGTCCTCGGCCCCGGCGCTGTCCGCAGTCCGGCCCTTGCGCAGCTCGTTGATCGCGGCATTGAGCGCCTGCGCGTTCACCGCGCCCGCGTCGAGCGCGTCCTTGGCCCCCGATTTCACCATGGCAAGCGCCGTCAGCAGCCGCTCGACGGCGACGAAACTGTCGCCCGCCTTCTGCGCGAGCTTCTCGGCCTCGGCCAGCACCTTGGCGGTCTGTCCATCAAGATAGATCTGCCCGGCATCGCCGGTGACCTTGGGCATCTTGTCGAGCGCGGCCTCGAGGCGCTCGCGCACCCGCTCGGGCGCACCGCCCGCGCGGCCGATCAGGCTGGCCGCCATGCCCTGTTCGTCATCCAGAAGCGCCTTGAGCACATGCTCCGGCACAAGCTTCTGGTGGTCTTCTCTCTGCGCGATTGTCTGCGCGGCCTGCAGGAACCCGCGCGCGCGATCCGTGAATTTCTCCAGGTTCATATCCTGTCTCCTCAAAAAGCGCCCCTTTGGTCTCGCCCGCGATGCGGCACGAGGATGTCAGGGCCTCGCGAAACATGTGGCGATCGTGCATCACCGCTTCAAGTCTGCGCCGATCTGCCAAATGCCGCCCCACGCCTCGGCCAAAATCTGCCGATCCGGGCGCCTGTCGCATTTTCGCCCGTTTCCGAACATCCGGCAGCCGCGAACCACACCAATCCTCTCGGGCACGGCGTCCAACGAGGCGTCGGGTAAAACGGAGGGAATACCCCATGAGGCATACGATCATCCTGACGAGCATCCTTCTTGGCATGTCCGGTGCCATCGCACTGGCCAGCCCCGATGGCGAGGCCCGAGACTACCCGGTCATCGCACAGACCAAGCACTGAACCACCCCTGCGGCCCGGGCAGATCGCGCCGGGGCCGCAGACATGTTCGCCAATGCCCGATCGCGCCGGAATTCGGCACGGTTGACTTGGCCGCGCCCCGGCGCGACACAGCCTCCGTTGTCCCGAGACCGGAGACCCCGCAATGTCAGACGACCGCCTTATCGTGGCGCTCGACGTTCCCGACGCGCTCAGCGGCCTGCAAATGGCCGAGCGCATCGGCGATGCTGTGTCCTTCTACAAGATCGGGCTGGGCATGCTGACCGGCGGCGGGCTGGCGCTGGCCAATGAGCTCAAGCAGGACCACGGCAAGCGCATCTTCCTCGACATGAAGCTCTTCGACATCCCCGCCACGATCGAGAACGCGGTGCGGGGCCTCGCGCAGTTCGGGCTCGATTTCCTGACGGTCCATGGCGACCCCTCCGTCGTCACGGCGGCCAAGGCGGGCGCGGGTGGCAGTGGCCTCCAGATCCTCGCCGTCACCTTCCTGACCTCTGCGGATCGCAGCGACCTCGACGCGGGCCTGATCCGTGAGGGCGCCCTGCCCGACCTGGTGGCAAAACGCGCAGCGCGCGCCTTCACCGCAGGCGCCGACGGCGTCATCGCCTCGCCGCACGAGGCCGCGCTGATCCGCGCGCTGCCCGAGGCCGTGGGCAAGCTCATCATCACGCCGGGTGTCCGGCCTGAGGGCAGCAGCGCCGACGACCAGAAACGGATCGCCACACCTCGGCAGGCGATCTCGAACGGCGCCGATCATATCGTGGTCGGCCGCCCCGTCTGGCAGGCCGCCGATCCCGCCGCTGCCGCCCGAAACATCGTCGCGACGCTGCCCTGACGCCACAGGGCGAGGCAGACGCGACGCGGCGCCGCCAAAGCCGTCAGTCCTTGTTGATATCCCGGTCGAAGGTCTTCACCTGCCCCTTGTAGACGCCCAGCCAGCGCCTGAGCGCCAGCCATGAGACCAGCGAGACCACCGCGAAGACCAGCAGAAGCACGGGCAGAGAACCGCCCAGCCAGACCGCAAGAGGTCCGCCCACGAGCAGGATCAGTGCGATCCCCCCCGCCCCGATGGCGAAGCCAAGCAGCACGAAGGAGGGCAGGATCACCTCACCGACCGCAAGCGCGATGGCCGCCACGCCCCAGACCCACCATTCGCCCCACATCAGCCCGATCCCCTTCTCATGACCTGCCCTTGAGCATCTGGAACGCCTTGCCGAAGGCATCCACCGCATCGGCCGGCACGATGACGGTCTGTGACCCCTGGCCCTGGGCGACCTGCCCGATGGCCTTCACCTGTTCCAGCGCGATGTTGTACTGCACCGCCTCAAGCCCCCCCTTGGCGATGGCTTCCGCGACGACGCCCGTGGCGTAGGCCTCTGCATCCGCCTCGACACGGCGCGCTTCGGCCTGCTGGCGCGCGGCATAGAGCTCGCCATCTGCCTGCAGCTCGACCGCGCGCTTCTGGCCTTCGGCCCGGGTCACCGCCGCACGCCGCTCACGCTCGGCATTGAGCTGCTGAAGCATCGCCTCGCGCGTCGCCTGGTCGAGATTGACGTCGAGCAGTTCGGCCCGCGTCACCTCGATCCCCCAGTTGTCGACGGCGTCCTCGACGCTCGCCTTGATCGTGGTGATCAGCGTGGACCGGTTCGACTGCACCTCGTCCAGCTCCATCTTGCCGATCTCCGCGCGCACGATACCGGCGACGGTCGTCGCGATGGCCGCGTCGACATCGCGGATGCGGTAGACCGTCCGCTCGGGCTGCAGGATGCGGTAGAAGACGCTCGTGTCGATCTGCACCAGCACGTTGTCGGCGGTGATCGCGTCCTGGCTGGCGTTCGGCAGCTGCCGCTCGAGGATCGACACCTTGTGCGCAACGCGGTCGAGAAACGGCACGATGAAGTTGATGCCGGGACCCAGCACGCTCTTGAGGCGGCCGAAGCGCTCCACCACGTGCTGCTCGGACTGCGGCACGATCCTGATCGCCAGGAAAAGGCAGAGAATGATGAAGAGCGCAAGGAGCAGGATCACGAGGTTCCCGCCCAAAAGCTCCGAAAGCAACTGATCCATACTTGACCTCACGGGTGCGTCACCGGGTTTCATGGGCGCGTTTATGCGCGCCGAGAAAGGCCAAAGCTAGGCCGAAATCGGACGAGGGACCGGGGGAATTCCCGACCGCGCTTCCCCCCCGGATGTCCCCGGTGGCCGGGCTCGCCACGTCGCACAGCCACTCTTCCGCCGCCTCTCTCCGCACCCTATTCTCCCTCCATGCAAGCGCTCTGCCGAGATTGCCTGACCCAGGTGCACACCGACCGCCGCTGCCCCGCCTGCGGCAGTCCGCGCGTGACCGCGCACCCTGAGCTCTTCGACCTTTCCATCGCGCATATGGATTGCGACGCCTTCTACGCTTCGGTTGAAAAGCGCGACAACCCCGCGCTTCGCGACAAGCCCGTGATCATCGGCGGCGGGCGGCGCGGCGTGGTTTCCACCGCCTGCTACATCGCGCGCATCAAGGGCGTGCGCTCGGCCATGCCGATGTTCCAGGCGCTCAGGCTCTGCCCCGAGGCGGTGGTCATCCGCGGCCGCATGGATGTCTATGTGGAGGTCAGCCGCCAGATCCGCGCGATGATGGAGGATCTGACCCCCAGGATAGAACCCTTGTCGCTGGACGAGGCCTTCCTCGACCTGGCCGGCACGACACGGCTCCACGGCGAGCCGCCGGCGGTTCTGCTGGCCCGCCTGGTGAAACGCATGAAAACCGAGATCGGCATCACCGGGTCCATCGGGCTTTCCCACAACAAGTTCCTCGCCAAGATGGCCTCCGACATGGACAAGCCGCAGGGGTTTTCCGTGATCGGCCGGGCCGAGACGCTCGACATCCTCGCCCCCCAACCCGTCGGCGTGATCTGGGGCCTGGGCGAGGCGGGGCAGCGCGCGCTCGCCGATGTCGGCATCCGCACCATCGCGGATCTGCGCCGCTGGGACAGGGACGATCTGATCCGCCGCTTCGGCAGCCAGGGGATGCGCCTCTACCACCTCGCCCGGGGGGAGGACACGCGCCGCGTCGCCCGTGACCACACGGTCAAGAGCATCTCCAACGAGACCACCTTCGCCGAGGACATCGCCGAGATCGACATCCTCGACGGTCATATCTGGCGCCTCGCCGAAAAACTCGCCGACCGCGCCAAGGCCAAGGGACTCGCCGGTCGCACCGTGACGCTCAAGCTCAAGCGCAACGATTTCCGCACGCTCACCCGCCGCGTCACGCTGCCCGACGGCACGCAGACGGCAGACCGCATCTACCGCACGGCGCGCGCCCTCTACGACCGGATGGACCACCCCCGCCCCTACCGCCTTATCGGCGTGGGCATCTCCGATCTCATGCCCGCCGGAGAGGCTGACCGCGAGACCGACCTGCTCGACCCGCAGGCCCGGACCCGCCGCGCCGCCGAAGACGCCACCGACAGGATCCGCGCCCGCTTCGGCCCCGACGCCATCCTCAAGGGACGCGCACTGAGATAAGGCGCCACCCGGCCCCTTCATCCTGGCAGAAAACCTCCGGGGGAGACGCCGAAGGCGGCGGGGGCAGAGCCCCCCGAACCCCGAGGCCAGAACGGGCCGAGACAGGGAGAACGCGGCGAAGCCGCTCCGCTTATTCCGCGGCCAGAGGCATCGCGCCCGGCGTCGCGTCGATGGCCCGTGCGATGACCGAGGTCACGATCCGCCTGACATTGTCGAAATTCCCGTTCGGCCGGATCAGCCGCTCGTTCATGTAAAGCGACCGGTCGATCTCGATCTGCACCGCGTGCCAGCCGCGCATGGGCCGACCGTAGCGCTGCGTCACATAGGCCCCGGCGAAGGGCGCATTGCGGCTCACGACGAGACCGGCCTGAAGGAACGCCGTCTCCAGCGCGTCCACCAGATCGCCCCGGGCCGAAGCGCCGAACCGGTCGCCGAGCACGACCTCGGGCCGCCGGGCGCCCGGACGGGCGACGCTGTCGAGCGCCTCGTGCGGCATGGAATGGAAATCGAGGATCACCGCCTCGCCGAACCGGTCATGGGCGCCCTGCATCAGACGGTCGAGTTCCTGATGGTAAGGATGCCATATCCGCTCGATCCGCTCATCGGCTTCCGCCCGGCCGAGCTTGCCGCGATAGATCGCGCGGCCATTGGCCACGACACGCGGGATCACGCCGAGCCCCGAGCTGATGCGCGGGGTCTGCACCACGCGCCCCACCCCGTCGATCACGCCGGGATCGAGCTCATCCGCACTCCGGTTGAGATCGATATAGGCGCGCGGGTATTCCGCCGCGAGCAGGGGCGCGCCAAGCTCGGGCGCGGCCTCGACCAGCATGTCCATGAAGGCATCTTCCGAGGACCGGATGCTGCGCTCGTCGAGCATGCTGGACCGCAGGAAACTGCGGGGATAATGGCGCCCCGAATGAGGCGAGGCGACGACCACGGATGTCGTCGGTTCGGACGGGCTCAACAGGCGGTAGGCCGGATGCATCGATGCGCCTCAACGAAGTCTGTTACCTCCTATATAGCGGCATTTTTTGCGGGGCCAAAAGTCCTTGAACCCCTTTCCGACTCCTTTTATAGACCGCTCACTCATGCGGAACGACGCGGCGGAGCTGTCTGGCCATATCGGCCTGTGCGCACCGGACCAGCCGAAACCACGTGGATATCGGGCGGTTAGCTCAGCGGTAGAGCACTACGTTGACATCGTAGGGGTCACTGGTTCGATCCCAGTACCGCCCACCAATCTGCCTTCCGAAGGAAGGTCAGGCGACAAACCGACTTTCCGAAGGAAGGTCCGGATCACCGGTTCGCAAGAACCAGACGGAATTTCGGGCGCATCGCCGCGCCGCGACGAAGGAGAAGACCGATGAAGGTCAAGAACTCGCTCCGCTCGCTCAAGCAGCGCCATCGCGATTGCCGCGTCGTGCGCCGCAAGGGCCGGGTCTACGTGATCAACAAGACCCAACGCCGGTTCAAGGCCCGCCAGGGCTGAGCCACGCCACGACCCGAGAACGAACCACGGATCAGGCCGCCCCCGGGCGGCCTTTTCGCGTGGCCCTCACGGCGCGGCCAGAAGCTCCGCTTCCACCTCTATCGCGAAATTCATGGGCAGGGCCGCCTTCCCGTTGGCCGAGCGCGCGTGCCGCCCCGTCTTTCGCCCGAAGACCCGCAGGATCAGGTCGCTGAACCCGTTCAGCACCAGGTGCTGCTCGACATGGCCCAGTGCGGAGTTCACCATCCCGAAGACCCGCACCCAGCCGGTGACGCGCGACAACGCCCCGATCTCGGCCTTCAGGTCGCGACCCAGCTGACCGAATGGCCCCGCGATCCGTCCCCCGCGTCCTGTTTCGGATGCCCCGAGACAAGCGCCCGGTCCCCGCGCAGGTTGATGAAGGAAAACGGCAGGTGCAGCCCCTCGGGCACCGCGATCGGAGGCGGCAGGACCAGCCCCGGTTCCTCCAGACGTCCTTCCGGTGTCATCTCCATGACTGTCTCCGACTGTCTCACCCGCGTATCGCATGATCATGCCGAACCGGCGTCCCGGCGTCCCGGCCTGGCCGGCCATCCCCTCCGCGAGATGGAAGGGCATGTCATCGCACGGACCGCGGGAACGAGGGCAGGATTTCCCGACAATTCGAACTATCCCGGCCTCCGGTAACCATTTGCAAAACCCTGCGCGCCATATTGGCCCGCATGACCCGCTCGTTTCTCGCCGCACTCGCCTTTGCATGCTGCCTCGCGCCCCCGGCCCATGCCGACGCGGGCGCCTTTCATGCCTCCGACGCCGATGGCAGCGGCAGCCTAACCTTTCAGGAATTCGTGACGCTCGTGGGGCACATGGCAAGCAGCGGCCGCAGGATCGCGGTCTATGTGCAGCACACGGGCCTTTACGGGATCGCCTTCGGTCGGGTGGACCGCAATGGAGACGGTCTCGCCACGCCGGACGAACTTCTCGCCGCCCAGGCCTGGATCGAGGCCTACGCCGCCCGCCACGACGCGACCGCCGCGACGCGCGTCCGCCGGCAATAGCGGGGTCTTCACGTGGTCTCGTAGCTCCGCTGGTCGTCGATCACCTTGCCGTCGTTGGGCAGGGTCCCGGGCTCCACGATTTCCACCCGCCCGCGCAGTTTCAGCACCGCGGCCACGCTCTCGGCCAGCACCTCCCGATCGGCTCCGGGCGCTTCGACCTGCACGGTCATCACGTCTTTTTCCCCTTCGCGCGTGGCGATGACGCGGGCCTTTGCCACCTCGTCATGGCGCGCCACGAACTCGGCCACCTGTTCGGGCCGCACGAACATGCCCTTGATCTTGGTGGTCTGGTCCGCACGGCCCATCCAGCCCTTGATCCGCATGTTCGTTCGCCCGCAAGGGCTCTGCCCCGGAAGGATCGCCGACAGGTCGCCCGTGGCGAACCGGATCAACGGATAGTCGGGGTTGAGCGTCGTGACCACGACCTCGCCCACCTCGCCCTCGGGCACCGGGTCACCGGTGCCGGGGCGCACGATCTCGACGATCACGCCCTCGTCGACGATCATGCCCTCCATCGCCTCGCTTTCGTAGGCGATGTTGCCCAGATCCGCGGTGGCATAACATTGCAGGCAGGCGATGCCGCGATCGGCGTATTCGGCCCGCAAACTTGGGAAGAGCGCACCGCCCCCCACCGCCGCCCGAGTGATCTTCAGCGTGACGCCCGCCGCATCCGCCGCGTCGAGGATCACCTTCAGGTAATCCGGCGTTCCGGCATAGGCGGTCGCGCCCACATCCTTCGCCGCGCGCACCTGCAACTCCGTCTGGCCCACGCCTGCCGGCAGGACCGCGGCGCCGACCGCGCGCGCGCCGTTCTCGAAGATCATTCCCGCCGGCGTCAGGTGATAGCCGAAGCAGTTCTGCACGATATCGCCTGCGCCAATGCCCGCCGCATGCAGGAACCGGCCCACGCGCCACCAGTCATGGCTGACGCCGCCGGGCTCGTAGATGGGGCCGGGGCTCTGGAACACATGGGCGAGGTTGCGCACCGGCAGACCGCCGAAAGGCGGCGCCTCGGCCTGTCGCGCCACGAGGTCGGATTTCCGCAGCACGGGCAGGCCCGCAAGGTCGTCCAGCGACGCCACCGCCGCCATCCCGTTCGAGGCCAGCTGCGCGTTCAGCTGCACCAGTTGCTGCGCCGCGCGCTCATCGGCGCTGCGCGTTTCCAGTGCGTCGTAGTGCTTGTCGTTTCTGTCCAGCATCAGCTCAGCCACCGTTTCCGCCGCCGATAGCTCCGCACATCGCGGAAGCTCTTGCGGCCCTCCTCGGACATGCCGAGGTAGAATTCCTTCACGTCCGGGTTCTCCCGCAGATCCGCCGCGGGTCCGTCCATCACCACGCGACCCGATTCGAGGATGTAACCGTAATGGGCGAACCTGAGCGCCACGTTGGTATTCTGCTCGGCCAACAGGAAGGTGACGCCCTGCTCCTCGTTCAGCCGCTTCACGATATCGAAGATCTGTTCCACGAGCTGCGGCGCGAGACCCATCGAAGGTTCGTCGAGCAGGATCATCTCCGGCCGGCTCATCAGCGCACGGCCGATGGCCGTCATCTGCTGCTCACCGCCAGACGTATATCCCGCCTGGCTCTTCCGCCGTTCCTTCAGGCGCGGGAAATAGGAATAGACGAGCTCCAGATCCTCGGCGATCGCCCCCTTGCCCTCCTTGCGCGTGTATGCGCCGGTCAGGAGGTTTTCCTCTACCGTCAGGTGTTCGAAACAGTGGCGCCCCTCCATCACCTGGATCACGCCGCGATCCACGAGGTCCGATGGGCTCAGATCTGCCACCGGCTCCCCTCGATAGCGGATCGAGCCCTTGGTCACCTCGCCGCGTTCGGAATGCAGCAGGCTGGAGATCGCCTTGAGCGTCGTCGTCTTGCCCGCCCCGTTGCCGCCCAGAAGCGCGGTGATCCCGCCCTTGGGCACCTTCAGGGACACGCCCTTCAAGACGAGGATCACGTGATTGTAGATCACCTCGATATTGCTGACCTCCAGAAGCGTCTCGGCCTCCCGGAATTCCGGGGCGACACCCTCGCCATGGGTCTCTGCGGGTTGGTCAAGCATGTCCGCGGCTCTCCTGTCGCGTCGGGCAAGGGGCACGCATCGCCCCTGCCTTCATCTTTCCGAAAATACGCAAATCCCGGCGGCGACACACGCGCCGCCGCCGGGGAGTTCGGATCAGCTGTCGCCACACTGGCTGGAGATGTTGTTCTCGGCCGCGAACTGCGCCGAGTCCTCCATCACCAGCGGCTGCGTGACGCTGTCGTCGGGCGCCACGAAGTCGGTGAGCGTCACCCACTCGGTCCCGTTCCACTGCGTCATGATCGCCATGCCGGTGCCGCCGTGATCCTCGCAGGAGACGGCGAATTCCGGGCCAATCATCGGAACGCCCAGCTCTTCCATCCGCGCGTTGGTCATCTCCAGCGCTTCCATCCCGTCACGCATCATCGCGGGTGTGATATCGGCGACATCGTGGATCTCCTGCGCCTTGCGGATGGCCTCGGCGGCCAGGATCGCCGCGTACATGCCGCGGGTATAGAGCACCGAACCGAGGTTCGTGCCGTCGCCAGCCCCGAGGCCCGCATCCAGCACATGTTCCTGGATCTCGGCGAAGACCGGCATGTCGCCCAGGCGGTTCATGTTCAGCGCGCGGTAGCCCGCCGCATCCTCACCGGACTGCGCCACGTCATGCTCGGCGCCCGCCCACCAGTTGCCGATGAAATTCTCCATCGGGAAACGGGTGTTGATGGCTTCCTGCACCGCGACCTGGTTCATCACGCCCCAGCCCCACATCACGACATAGTCGGGACGCTCGCGGCGGATCTGCAGCCACTGGTTGCCCTGCTCCTGACCGGGGCTGTCCACCGCGATCTGGCTAAGCTCGAACCCATGCATCTCCGACAGCGTCTCGAGCGTGCGGATCGGCTCCCGGCCATAGGCCGAGTTGTGGTACAGCAACGCGATGCTCTTGCCCTCGAGCGAGCCGTCATTCTCCTCCAGAAGCTGGTTCACGATCACGCTCGCCGCGTCCCAGTAGTTCGCCGGATAGTTGAAGACGTGACTGAACACGTCGCCATTGGCGGCAGAGGTCCGGCCGTAGCCCATCGTATGCAGCGGGATGCCATCGGCCGTCGCGCGCGGGATCAGCTGGTAGGTGATGCCCGTCGATAGCGGCTGGTAGACCAGCGAGCCCTCGCCCTTGGTCGATTCGTAGCACTCCACGCCGCGCTCGGTGTTGTAGGCCGTCTCGCAGCTGACGATGCGCAGGGGAACGCCGCCGATGCCGCCGTCCCGCTGGTTGAGCAGCGTGAAGTAATCCTGGTAGCCGTCCGAGAACGGGATGCCGCCCGCGGCGAAGGGCCCGGTCCGGTAGTGCAGGTCCGGAATGACCAGGTCCGCCAGCGCGGGGCCCGCGGCCATGGCGGTGGCAAGGGCCATCGTTGCTAGTTTTTTCATCGGGTTTTTCCTCCCATGGGTTGATCCGACTTTTTCTTTCGTCCCGGTTGGGTTCCGGGTTTCTCGCTTGGCGGTCCCCGGTCGGGGAACCACGACAACAGGGTGGGCGGGGTGGCCCACCGCGCCGCTCAATGCGGAAAGGGCCACAGTCTCAGTTTCTCCTTCAGAAGCGCCCAGAGTCGCGCCAGCCCGTGCGGCTCCTTGATGAGGAAGAACATGATCAGGGCGCCGACGATGACGAACTCGAAATGCGTCGCCAACGCCGGGTCCCATCCCAGGCCGCCGGCGAAGAAGTTCCTCAGCGCCACCGGCAGAAGCACCATGAAGGCCGCGCCGGCGAAGGAACCGAAGATGCTTCCCAGCCCGCCGATGATGATCATGAAGAGCACGAGGAACGACTTGAGGATGCCGTAGGCCTCACCGACCTCGACCGCGCCGAGATAGACGGTGAACAGAAGCGCCCCGGCGATGCCCACGTAGAAGGACGACACGGCGAAGGCCGACAGCTTCGCGCGCAGCGGGTTCACCCCGATGATCTCGGCGGCGATATCCATGTCGCGGATCGCCATCCACTGCCGCCCGAGCGCACCGCGCGTCAGGTTCCGCGCGACCCAGGCCAGCACGAAAACGAAGACGAAGCAGAACACGTATTTCACCCAGGCCTCGGCGTTCGGGCCGGTGACGGCGAAGCCGAACATCGAGCGTTCGGGCGCGCTGATCTGGCCCGAGGCGGAGTAGTTGTAGAACCATGGCACCTTGTTGAAGAGCCAGACGAGGAAGAACTGCGCCGCAAGCGTCGCCACCGCGAGGTAGAAACCCTTGATCCTCAGCGACGGCAGACCAAAGGCCACGCCGACGATCGCGGTCATCACCCCCGACAGGAGCGTGATCGTCACCATGTCCATCCATGGAAACGCCGTCATCAGCTTGTAGGAGGTGAAGGCGCCCACCGCCATGAACCCGCCGGTCCCCAGGCTGACCTGCCCGCAATACCCGGTGAGGATGTTCAGCCCGATCGCCGCGATGGCGTAGATCAGGAACGGGATCAGGATCGCGTTGGCCCAGTAGTCGTCGATGACGAAGGGCACGATGGCCAGCCCGACAATGAGCACGAAATAGTAGCGATACCTGTCGAAGGCGATCGGAAAGGTCTGGTTGTCCTCGGCATAGGTCGTCTTGAAATCGCCGGCCTCACGATAGAACATCAGATGCCCCTCCCGCTTGCGTCGCGCATGCCGATGGCGCGGTGAACGTCAGCCCACCACGCGACACGCCGTTCATGTTGGATGATCAGTCCGCGTCGACCTTGCGACGCGCGTAAAGGCCCACGACCAACCCGATCGCGGCCAGCACCGCCGTGGTCCAGTTCAAGGTCTGCTGTCCGAACAGCCCCGCCGCCAGGAAGAGGCCCGCGAACCAGAAGATCGCGAAGGCCACGGTCGTCACGATGGCCCACATCTTGCGCTCGCCGGTGCTGCGTCCGGTCGCAAACTCCGGCTTCCCGATATTCGGCTTCTGCAACTCGTCCAGTGCCATGACCCCGTGTCCTTCCCCTGCTGCGAACGGTGGACGCTCCCCGGCCGCCCGGGCGCATGTCGTCTCGACGCGAGCGGAAATATGGCACCCAAAATTCGCAAAGGTAAGCTTTTTCTGCCGCAGGCCGGAGCGGTCCAAATCCGGACAAACTATGACCATGATCTTCGTTAACCTTTTGGGCAGTATTTTTTCTGGAGGTCGCAATTATGTCGTATGCCGACACACCCCATGTTTCTCCCACAAAGCCCCAATCGGTTCCGGGCGCCATCGTCGATATCGTCGTCACCGTCGTCCGGGCCTTCATGGGCTCGCTTCTGGGCATTTCAACGGCGGCATTCTTCGGCGTTTTCGCCCTTGTCGTCTTCGCGGACATTTCGCTCGATATCGCGATCACCTCCGTCGCTCTGGCCATGAACGCGATGCTGCTGAGCCTCGTGGTTCTCGGCAATCTAGGGTCGCGCGACGACGGGTGATGCGAGTGGGGGACAGGCATCGCCCTACACCCTCTCGATGATCTTCTCGCCGAACAGGCCCTGCGGCCTGAAGACGAGGAAGACGAGCGCCAGCACATAGGCGAACCAGTTCTCGGTCGCGCCCCCGATCATCGGGCCGATGGCGAACTCGAACAGCGCCTCGCCCACTCCGATGATCAGGCCGCCGACGATCGCGCCGGGGATCGAGGTGAATCCCCCCAGCATCAGCACCGGCAGCGCCTTGAGCGCGATCAGCGACAGTGAGAACTGAACGCCCGATTTCGCGCCCCACATGATGCCCGCCACCAGCGCCACGATGCCGGCGAGCGACCAGACCAGCACCCAGACGTAGTTGAGCTTGATGCCCACGGAGAGCGCCGCCTGATGGTCGTCGGCGACCGCCCGCATGGCCCTGCCCTGCTTGGTGTACTGGGCAAAGGCGATCAGCCCGCCCACCAGCACCGCTGCGATGATGGCCGCCGAGATGTCCAGGTTGTCGATGAAGAACCCGTAGCCGAAGATCTCGAAGGTCGCGAGGTCGATGGCATCGTTGATCCCCTGCGGCAGGCCGACATCGAGGTTGCGGATCTCCGAGCCCCACATCAGGTCCGAGACACCTTCGAGGAAATAGGCAAGCCCGATGGTCGCCATGAAAAGGATGATAGGCTCCTGCCCGACAAGGTGCCGGAAGACGAACCTCTGCACGAGATAGGCGAAAGCGATCATGACAACGACGGTCAGCGCGATGGCGGCCAGCGCTGGCACCTCCCAGCCGAAATAATGGACGTCGGTGCCGAAGATCTCGTTGATCAGATGCCCGAACGGCACGCGTCCCTGCTGGATGCCCACCAGCGTCATCGCCGCGAACAGCGCCATGACCCCTTGCGCGTAGTTGAAAATGCCCGACGCCTTGAAGATGAGCACGAAGCCCAGCGCCACGAGCGCGTACATCACCCCGTTCAGAAGGCCGTTGAACGTGACCTCCATGGCGAAAATCAGTTGGTCGGGCATGCGCGGCCTCCCTCGCTCGGAGTATCGGTGCGGGTAATGTGCGGGATGTGATGGGCGCGATCAGTCATGTGCGACCCCCAGATAGGCGTCGATGACCTCCTGGTTGGTGCGCACCTCGTCGGGCGTGCCGTCGCCGATCTTCTTGCCGTAATCCATCACCACGACCCGGTCGGAGAGGTCCATGACCACCCCCATGTCGTGTTCGATCAGCACGATGGTCGTGCCGAACTCGTCGTTCACGTCGAGGACGAAGCGGCTCATGTCCTCCTTCTCCTCGACATTCATGCCCGCCATGGGCTCGTCCAGAAGCAGGATCTGCGGCTCGGCGGCCAGCGCGCGGGCCAGTTCGACCCGCTTCTTCAACCCGTAGGGCAGACGGCCGACCGGCGTCTTGCGAATGTTCTGGATCTCGAGGAAATCGATGACTTCCTCGGCCTTCTGGCGGTTCGCGACCTCTTCGCGCTGGGCCTTTCCCCACCAGAAGGCCTGGTCGAGGAAATTGGCGCTCATGTGGTTGAGACGGCCCGTCATCACGTTGTCGAGCACCGTCATCCCCTCGAATAGCGCGATGTTCTGAAAGGTTCGCGCGATCCCCTGCCGCGCGATCTGGAAGGGCTTCATCGGTGGCCGACGCTCCCCGCGATACCAGACCTCTCCGTCCTGCGGGTGGTAGAAGCCGGAAATAACGTTGAGCATCGATGACTTGCCGGCGCCGTTGGGCCCGATGATCGCCCGGATCTCACCCTCGCGGATGTCGAAGGAGATATCCTTGATCGCCTCGACGCCTCCGAATCGGAGCGTGATGTTCTTCATCTCCATCACCACGCCGCCGATCTTGCGGCCATCGGCGGTGACGTGATCCTCCGCGTCCGCGGTGTGGCCGCTCTCGTGGATCGCCGCGTCCAGAACTTCGCGGCTCGCTGCCGGATCGCTCATTCCCGTCCCCCTCCCGCCAAAAGCGTCACGACGCCGACAAGCGTCCCATAGACCGCGAGCGCCACCGCGAGGGGCAGCAGTCCGCTGTCGCCGTAGCCCGCGAGATGGACAGCGCCGATGCCACAGCCCCCGGTGACCGCCCCGGAAAGTCCCGGTACCCAGGAGCGCCGAGCCACCCGCCCGATCACGGCCGCAAGCGCCAGCCCCAGGACCGCAAGCGCGGCGCCCGCCGCCAGTGCAGTCGCGTCGGCAGTCATTGCCCTCATTCCGCCGCCACCTTCTCGCCGGACGTGTCGCCAACCACCGCGGCGTCGCGGATCTCGAGCGTGGCGCGGATCTTGCCCTTGCGCCCGTCCTCGTAGGTCACTTCCGTCTCCGTGTATTGCTCCGACCTGCCGGAATAGAGCGCCTCGATCAGGTCGCCGTATTTCTCCTCGATGATCCGGCGGCGCACCTTGCGGGTGCGGGTCAGTTCGCCGTCATCGGCGTCGAGTTCCTTGTGCAGCACGAGGAAGCGATGGATCTGGCATCCCGACAGCATCTCGTCATCGGCGAGGCTGCGGTTCACCTCCTCCACATGGGACTGGATCGTCGCCATGACCTGCGGATGGCCCGCAAGCTCCTGGTAGGAGGCATAGGAGATGTTGTTGCGCTCGGCCCAGTTGCCCACCGCCGTCAGGTCGATATTGATGAAGGCGCAGCACATCTCGCGGCCGTTGCCGAAGACCACCGCCTCGAGGATGTTGGGGTAGAACTTGAGCTTGTTCTCGACGTATTTCGGCGCAAAGAGCCGCCCGTCTGCCATCTTGCCCACGTCCTTGGCGCGGTCGATGATCCTGAGCTGGCCGCTTTCCTCCTCGAAATAGCCCGCGTCTCCCGTGGCGACCCAGCCCTCGGCGTCCTTGGTGTCTGCGGTCGCCTCGGGGTTCTTGTAGTATTCCACGAAGGTGCCGGGAGACCGGTAATAGACCTCGCCGTTCTCGCCGATCCTGACCTCGACGCCCGGGGTCGGCACGCCGACCGTATCGGCGCGCACACCGCCGTCGGGCTGCTGGGTGATGAAGACCGAGGCCTCGGTCTGGCCGTAGAGCTGCTTTAGGTTGATCCCCAGCGAGCGCCAGAACTCGAAGATTTCCGGCCCGATCGCCTCGCCCGCGGTATAGGCCACGCGCACGTTGGACATGCCTGCGCGGTTGCGCACCGGGCCGTATACCAGGATATCGCCCAGCCGGTACTTCAGCCGGTCCCAGAGGCCCACGGGTTCGCCGTCCATCAGCTTGGGGCCGACCTTGCGGGCGTGATCCATGAAGTAGTGAAACATGTTGCGCTTGAGCGGCTTGGCATCCTCCATCCGGATCGTCAGGATGGTGATCCGCTCCTCGAAATAGCGCGGCGGGGCGAAGAAATAGGTGGGCCCGATCTCGTGCAGGTTCTCGTACATCGTGGCCGGGCTTTCCGGGCAGTTCACGCAGAACCCCGTCCAGTAGGCCTGACCGATCGAAAAGATGAAATCGCCCACCCAGGCCATCGGCAGATAGGCGAGCACCTCGTCGCTTTCGCGCAGGTGGTCGAACTCGCTCGAGGCCTTCGACGCCTCGATGATGTTGCGGTTCGACAGGACCACGCCCTTCGATTTGCCGGTGGTCCCGCTGGTGTAGAGCATCACGCAGGTACTGTCGTAATCCAGTTCCGCTTCCCGCGCGGCGAGTTCCTTTTCGAACCGCTCGCGGGCGGCGCGCCCCTCGGCCTGTATGGTCGCCAGCGAATGCAGTCTCGTGTGGTCGTATTTCCTCAGGCCCCGCGGGTCCTGGTAGATGATGTGCTCGATCTGGTGAAGGCGCTCCTGCACCTCGATGGCCTTGTCGACCTGCTCCTGATCGCCCGCGATCACGAAGCGCGCGCCGGAGTGTTCCAGCACGTAAGCCATCTCCTCGGCCACCGCGTCCTGGTAGAGCGGCACGGGAACCGCGCCCACCTTTTGCGCCGCGACCATCGACCAGTAGAGCGCGGGGCGGTTGCGTCCGATGACAGCCACGTGGTCGCCGCGCTCCACGCCCAGCGCAAGCAGGCCCATGGCGATGGCCTCGATCTCCTCGGCGGTTTCCGCCCAGGTCCAGCTCTGCCAGATGCCGTATTCTTTTTCGCGATAGGCCGGCTTGGAACCGAACTGCACGGCGTTTCGCGCAAGAAGCGCAGGCACGGATTGAGGCGCGCCCGGAGGCGCGGTAACGTCTGCCAAAGTCTGTCCTCCCTTCGCGTCGCCCTCCCAAGGCGCCGCGCCCACGACGTCCCGTCATTCGCGGGTCAGCCGATGCCGATATCGTGGCGAAGCTTTTGTGTCCGTCAAGTTTTACCTGACTTTTTCTCAATCCTTACGAATTGTAACAGCGCGCCGGAGACGGTTGACGGCTCGGACCCACGCAGGACACTGCGGCAAGGGACGAGGATCTGCGGGAGGAGGCGATGGCGCGGGGCGCGGAAAAGGATCATCTGACACGCGCGGGCCTGAACCTGATCCAGCAGGCCCTGTCGATCTATGACAGGGAGTTGCGGCTGGCGGTCAGCAACCGGCCCTTCCAGACCATGTTCGGGCTGCCCGAGCATCTCGTGACCCCCGGCGCCAGTTTCGAGGAAACGATCCGCTACCTCGTGGAGGCCGGCGAATACGGCGAGGTCGGCGTCCCGGCGGCGTTCATACGCGATCGGGTCGAGGCCGCGCGCGCCTTCGTGCCCCATTACATGGAACGACGCCGCGCCAATGGCCGGACGATCTCGGTCGAAGGCTCGCCGCTGCCGGGCGGGGGCTGGGTGACGGTCTATACCGATATCACCGCGGTCAAGCGGCAGGAGGAGCTATTGCGCGGCCGCTCGGAGGTGCTGAGCGACCAGCTTCTCGAACATGCCGAACAGCTCGCCCACACCAACCGGCGGCTCGAGGCCACGATTGCCCAGCTCGAGGAGGCAAAGCGCGAACTCACCGAGATGGAGGCGCGCACCCGGCTGACGACCGAGATGACGCCGGCCCATATCGGCCATGTCGACCGCGAGCGCGTCTACACCTTCACCAACCGTCGCCTCGCCACGCTCTTGCCCGACCGGGGCAGCGACATCGTGGGCCTGAGCTTCGAGGACGCACTGGGTCCCGTCGCGCATCGCCTGCGGCCCTCGCTCGACCGCGCGCTTGCCGGGGAGGCCAGCGTTCTGGAATTCACCGAACCGGCCTCGGGCCGGCGCATCCGCACCGCCTTCACACCCGATCAGGTCGACGCGGGTCAGCCGATCAACGGCGTGTATCTCCTGTCCACCGACGTCACCGAAGAGGCACAGGCGCGCGCCGCGCTGGCGCAGACCCACAAGCGCGAACTGGCGGCGCAACTGACCAGTGGCCTCGCCCATGACTTCGCCAACCTGCTCACGATCATCCTCGGTCTTCAGGGCCGGCTCGAGAAGATGGACCTGCCCGAGGGCGCCAAGGAACTGATCGGCGCGACGCAGACGGCGGCACGGCGCGGCGGGCTTCTGTTGGACAAGATCGCACGGATATCGGGACCGATCGACATGCGGCCCGTCCCGGTGGTCCTGCGCGATTTTCTCGACAGTTTCGCGCCGCTCGCCCGCGCGCCCCTGCCGCCGGGCATCTCCTTCGGCTATGCTTGCGACATCTCGCACGCGGCGCTGCTGCTGGATGCGGGCAGCCTTCAGGACAGCCTGCTGAACCTCGTGCTGAACGCCCGCGACGCCATCGGCGCCTCGCCGGGAGAGATCGCGCTGACGGTCCGCGAGGTTCAGAACACATGGCTCGACATCGCCGTGTCGGACACCGGCCCCGGTTTCGGGCCGGATGCGCTCGAACATGCGCTCGATCCGTTCTTCACGACAAAGGGCGAAGGCGGCTCGGGCCTCGGCCTGTCGATGGTCTACGACATGGCGAAGCTTGCCGGCGGGCATGTGCGGCTCGCCAACCTGCCGGGTGGCGGCGCCATGGTCACGCTGCGCCTGCCCCTGAAACCCGCCGAGGCGGAGGCGCGGCCACGGCTTGTCATGGTGGTCGACGACATGGCCGAATTGCGGGCCGCGGTGCGCATGACACTGATCGACATGGGCCATCAGGTGATCGAGGCCGCCACGGTCGAGGAGGCGCTCGCGCTCAGCGACATTCCCGGGCTCGACTGGGTCATATCCGACCTGCGCCTCGGCGGTGAGGACGGGGTGAGCCTGCTGACGCGCCTTGCACGGCGCGCGCCGGGGCTGCAGCTTGCCCTGATGACGTCCGTACCTGCCAGCGACCCGAGGCGCCGCGAGGCCGCATCGCGCTGGCCGGTGCTGCAAAAACCCGTGGATCGCGTGCATCTCGTTCGGCTCTTCGCGGAGGACGTGGCGGCATGACCGAACCTCTGGTCGCGATCCTCGATGACGAGCCGCAGATCCGGACCATGCTGTCCGAGGCGCTGACGGAGGCCGGGTTTCGCACCGCCGCCTTCGCGCGCGCCACCGAATTCGAGGCGGCGCTGAAACGCCAGACGCCGGATGTCTGTCTGGTCGATCTGGGCCTGCCGGACCGTGACGGGCTTGCGCTGGTGCACCGGCTGGCGCTGGAATCGGGGGCGGCGATCATCATCATCTCGGGCCGCGCGCAAGTGCAGGACCGGGTCACCGGGCTGGAACTGGGCGCGGACGACTACATCATCAAACCCTTCGACCCCGCCGAGGTCGTGGCCCGCATCCGTGCCCGCCTGCGCGGGTCGCGCGCCCGCCCGGAAACGCATCAGACGGCGGAGTTCAACGGCTGGACTGCCCATTTCGACCGCTACCTTCTGGTGTCGGCGGACGGCACCGAAGTGGCCATGTCCCATGCCGAGGGCGAGGTCCTGCGCCTGTTCCTGCAAAGCCCGAAACGGCTGATTTCCCGTAGCCAGATGCAGGAAAGCCTTGGTGGCGCGGCCGGCGAAAGCTTCGACCGGGCCATGGACGTCCGCATCTCGCGGCTGAGGACGAAACTGGGCGAGGACCCAAAGAACCCGCGCCTGATCAAGACGATCTACGGCGCGGGCTACATCTTTCTGGGGGACGTGACGTGGCGCTGACGGGTTCATGTTGTCTTGGCCGCCGCTCTCGGCTGTAGTGGCGCCATGGGCTACAGCATCGACCTCGAGGAGACGCGCTTCGGCTTCCCGTCGCTCAAGACACTTCTCGCCAAGGCCTCGCCGGAACGCAGCGGCGACCGGCTGGCGGGCCTCGCCGCCGACGGACCGGTGGAACGGCTGGCGGCGCAGTTGCGCCTTGCCGACCTGCCGCTGTCGGAGCTGGCGCAGGACGTGCTGGAGGTGGATGGCGACGACGTGACCGCGCTGATCCTCGAGGGCTGGGACAGGGATGCCTTCGCGCCCGTGTCCCACCTGACCGTCGGCGGCTTCCGCGACTGGCTGCTTGCGCCGGAAACCGACGCCGATGTGCTTGCGGCCCTGACCCCCGGCCTGACGCCCGAGATGGTCGCGGCGGTGTCAAAGATCATGCGCGCGCAGGACCTGATCGCCGTGGCACGCAAGGTTCGCGTCATCACGCGCTTCCGCTCGACCATCGGGCTGCCGGGCCGCATCTCGACCCGCAACCAGCCCAACCACCCGACCGACGACAGCCGGGGCATCGCGCTCTCGGCGCTCGACGGGCTGCTGATGGGCGCGGGCGACGCGGTGATCGGCGTGAACCCGGCCACCGACACGCTGGAGGATTACATCCGCATCTGCGAGGTGCTGGAGGCCATCCGGACGCAGCTCGACATCCCCACGCAGCATTGCTGCCTCGGGCATGTGACGACCGCGATCTCGGCGATCGAGGCGCGCGCGCCGGTCGATCTGGTGTTCCAGTCCGTCGCCGGATCGACAAAGGCGAACGACGGCTTCGGCGTGACGCTTTCCATGCTGGACGAAGCGCATGAGGCGATCCGCGCGCTCGGCCGCGCGCCCGTCGGCGCCAACCTGATGTATTTCGAGACTGGACAGGGCGCCGCGCTTTCGGCCGACGCCCATCACGGCATGGACCAGCAGACGATGGAGGCGCGCGCCTATGCCGTGGCAAGACGCTATTCCCCGCTTCTGGTCAACACCGTCGTGGGCTTCATCGGCCCCGAATACCTTGCCGATGGCAAGCAGATCATCCGCGCGGGGCTGGAGGATCATTTCTGCGGCAAGCTTCTCGGCCTGCCGATGGGCGTCGACATCTGCTACACCAACCATTCCTTCGCCGATCAGGAGGACATGGACCTGCTGCTGACCGCGCTGGCCGCCGCCGGGGTCAGCTTCGTCATCACGGTGCCGGGCGCCGATGACATCATGCTGAACTACCAGTCGCTGTCCTTCCACGACGCGCAGTTCATCCGCGAGACGCTCGGCCACCCACCGGCCCCAGAATTCGAGGCCTGGATGGAGGCGCGCGGCATCGGCACGCCCGACGCCGACCTGCCGAGCCTCGAGGCCGCACTCGGCGCGCTGCGTCTGCCCGCCGCATGAAACCGCCCAGCCGAAACGCGGTCCCCGGAGACATCGCCGCCATCACCGAGGCGCGGCTCACCTTCGGGCAGAGGGGCCGTGCGCTCGACACCAGGGCGGCGCTGCGTTTTTCGCTCGACCATGCCCGCGCGCGGGAGGCAGTTATGGCGGAGCTCGACATGGCGCGCATTGCCGGCCATCTCGCCGAGGCCGGGCTGGAGCATCGAAGCGTCACAAGCGCCGCCGCCACGCGCGACGCCTACATCCGCCGCCCGGATCTGGGCCGAACCCTGCCCGGGGCGGAGGCTGAGCGTCTGGCCGGCGCGGGTCCAGTGGACGTCGCAATCGTGCTGGGCGACGGACTGTCCGGCATCGCCGCAAACCTGGCGGGACCGGCCTTCGTTACGGCCCTTGCCACGCGCCTGTCGGCGGCGGGCCTGAGCCATGGCCCCGTCGTCATCGCCGCGCAGGCCCGCGTCGCATTGGGCGATCCCGTCGCCATGGCGCTCGGGGCGCAGACGGTGGTCGTGGCGCTTGGCGAACGTCCGGGGCTTTCGGCGGCCGACAGTCTCGGCGTCTACATCACCCGCGCGCCCCGCATCGGCACACCGGACAGCGCGCGCAACTGCCTGTCGAACATTCGCGAGGGCGGCATGGATGTGGAAACGGCCGCCGACCGCGCCATGGCGCTGATCCGGACGATGCGGCGGATCGGGACAAGCGGCGTCGCGCTCAGCCAGCACATCGCCGGGGCAGGCTTGCCGGAACGCTAGCCCAGCCGGGCCGCGGCATCGCAGAGGACCCGGACACCGGTGGCGAGATCCGCGTCGGCGGTGTCCTCGGCGAAATCATGACTGATCCCCTTGATGGACGGCACGAAAAGCATCGCGACAGGCAGCACGCGCGACAGGTTCGAGGCGTCGTGCAAGGCCCCCGACGGCATCGACCGCCAGCGCCCCGGCGCCACCGCTTCCGCGGCCTCGGCCAGCACATCGTGCAGGCCCCGATCCATCGGAACCGGTGTGAGGTCCTGACGCAGGCGCACTGCGTCAATCGTGCAACCGCTCATCGCCGCGACCTCGTCCAGAAGCGCCGTGATCGCGGCCTCCATCCGGTCGAGCCGCTCCGCGTCTATATCCCGCCATTGCAGCGTGAACTCCGCCCGCCCCGGTACGATGGAGGACGCGTTGGGATGCACGCGGATATGGCCGATGGTCCAGACGCTCTGCGGCGTCACGATATTGGCGAAACGCTCGGGCAGCATGGCCGAGACACGCGCGGCGGCGGCAAAGGCATCCGCCCGCTGACCCATGGGTGTCGTGCCCGCGTGGTTCTGCTGCCCCGTGACCGTCACCGAAAGCTGGCGAAGGCCCACGATACCCGTGACCACGCCCACGGCCTCCCCGGCGGCGTCGAGCACGGGACCCTGTTCGATATGCGCCTCGATGAAGGCGCTGAACCGATCCGCATCGACGAAATCCCCGGCCCGATCCGCGACACGCGCCCGCGCCGTCGCAAAGCCCGTCCCGTCGGTGGCCACCAGCGTATCGGCGTCGTCCAGCGCAAGCTTGCCCGACCAGACGGCCGATCCGGTCAGCGCCCCGAACCGCCCTTCCTCGTCCTGGAAACTCACCACGGACACGGGCGGCCCGCCATTTTCGCGCGCCGTCCGCGCGACTTCCAGCGCCGCCACCACACCATAGGCCCCGTCGAGCCATCCGCCCTCGGGCTGCGTGTCGGAATGCGACCCCATCAGGAGGCTCTGCCCCTCGCCCGGCGCCAGCCCGAAGAGATTGCCGACCGGGTCCATCCGCACCTCGAGCCCCGCCGCCTCGAACCGCTCGGCCAGCCACGCGCGCGCCGCGAGGTCCGGGTCGGAAAAGGCGGGGCGGCGCACGCCCTTGGTGTCCGCGTCTCCGCCGAAGCTACGCAGGGTTTTCAGGTCGTCGAGGAACCGGTCGATATCTGGTGTCATGGCGACGTGATCGCAGACCGGCGCGGGGTCGTCCAGCCCCATGGCGCCCGCGCGCCGCCCCTTGCGCTCCGGTGCGGCCTGCCGCATCACCCCCGCGAACCGGAACAGGAGGCCACAATGGGCGAGCTCGTTCTCATCCGCCACGGTCAGGCGAATTCCGCCGCCAATGACGAGGCCGGCTATGACCGGCTGTCGGAGCTGGGCCACCAGCAGGCGCGCTGGCTCGGCGACTGGCTGCGCACCCATGAGGCCCCTTTCGACCGCGTTCTGATGGGCAGCCTGCGCCGGCATCGCGAAACCGCCGAGGCCATGGGCGACATGGGCGCCGAGCGCGAGGTCGATGCCCGGCTGAACGAGCTCGACTATTTCAACCTGACCGCCGCGCATGCCGCCCATACCGGCGCCACACGGCCCCACACGCCCGACGAATTCGTCAGCCACATCCGCGACGTGATGGAGGCCTGGGCGCGTGCCGAGATTCAGGGCGAGGAAAGCTACGCCGATTTCGAGGCGCGCGTGTCCGAGATCCTCACCATCGCCGCGCGGCCCGGACGGCGCGTGCTCTGTGTCACCTCGGGCGGCGTGATCGGGATGATGGTGCGCCACATCCTCGACCTCGACCCCGCGCGCATGGCGCATCTTCTTGTGCCGATCCGCAACGCATCGATCCACCGGGTCGCGGTGCTGGCACAGGGACACATCCTCGCGGGCTTCAACGCCACGCCGCATCTGGACATGCCGGACCGGGTCCATGCCCGGACGGAATACTGACGGAGGCAAGCGGATGACGCATTTCTGGGTCCGCGCCGAGGAACGCCCGAACGAGGCCCGCGTTGGCCTGACCCCTGACGGGGCCGCCGCCCTGATCGCCAAAGGCTTCTCCGTCACGGTCGAGGAGTGCCCTGCGCGGGCGATCCCCATCGACGGGTATCGCGCGGCGGGCGCCCGTGTCGCACCGCCCGGCTCATGGCGGGACGCACCGCGCGACACCATCGTCTTCGGCCTGAAGGAACTGGACGAGGACGGCACCCCGCTGATCCATCGGCACATCATGTTCGGCCATGCCTACAAGGGGCAACCCGCCGGGCAGGTGCTTCTGCGCCGTTTCCGGGATGGCGCCGGCACGCTCTACGACCTGGAATACCTCACCGACGAGACCGGCCGCCGCGTCGCCGCTTTCGGCTATTGGGCGGGCTATGTCGGGGCGGCTCTGTCGCTGCTGGCGTGGACGGCGCAAAAGGCGGGGGAGATCGCAGGACCGGTCGCACACGTGACCGACGCCGCATCCCTGCGTGAGCGGATCGCCGAAGCACTCGTCAACGACCGCCCCCGCGTCCTGATCATCGGCGCGAAAGGTCGCGTCGGCACCGGCGCGGGCGATCTCTGCGACGCGATGGGCCTGCCC
This sequence comes from Rhodobacteraceae bacterium HLUCCO18, assembly GCA_001314805.1. Classification (GTDB taxonomy): domain Bacteria; phylum Pseudomonadota; class Alphaproteobacteria; order Rhodobacterales; family Rhodobacteraceae; genus Roseibacterium. Next base: position 31,832 of record LJSY01000012.1, read on the forward strand.
GTGGCGCGATGGGACATGGCGGAGACCGCCCATGGCGGCCCGTTTCCCGAAGTGCTGGAGCACGAGGTCTTTCTCAACTGCATCCTCGCGACCCCGGGCGTTCCCGTTTTCGTGCCGGAAAGCGCCAGAACGGCGCCGCGCGCGCTTGGCGTGATCGGCGATATCGCCTGCGATCCGACCTCGGATTTCTCACCCGTGAAGGTCTACGACGCCGTCACCGACTGGAACCGCCCCGCGCGGCGCGTCCATGGCGCACCACCGCTCGACGTCATGGCCATCGACAACCTGCCCTCGCTTCTGCCACGCGAAAGTTCGGAGGATTACGCGGCGCAGCTCCTGCCGACGCTTGCGGCGCTCGACGCGATGGACGGCGGCGTCTGGGCCCGCGCCGAAGCCGAGTTCGAACGCCATGTGAAGGCGCTCTGACCCGCCCCTTCATCCTGGCCGGAAAACTCCGGGGGAGGCCCGCAAGGGCCGGGGGCAGAGCCCCCTTCCCATGCCCGGAAGCATCACATCAGGTCGTCTTCCGCGTCGGCAATATCGAGGCCCATCGCCTCCGCCCCCGCCTCGAGGTGGTCGGAGAAATGCGGACTGCCCAGCAGGTAGTCGGCCGTGGGCACCGTGGCCTCGGCCCGCGCGGTCGCCACCGCCTCGTCCCAGTCGTCGGCCTCGAAGGACCCACGCCCGATCCAGAACAGCGCGACAAGCTCCGTCGCCTCGTCTTCGTTCAGACGGTCGAGAAACGCCCGGAGCTCCCCCTCCGCACGATCAAGCTCGTGCCCCATGAGGATCACCTGTGCCACCTTGCGAACGGAAATCTCCATCGACGCGTCTCCCTGTCTTCGCGGATCGAGGCAGTGTGCGCGCCATGCCACCTGCGTCCTTGATCGATGTCAAGCTACCGGCGGAAGAAGATCCACTCGTAAAGCCCCGTGGGCAGAAACCGGGAGAAGCGGAACAGGAGGCTGAAGCCGAAGGGAAACGCCTTGTGGAAACTGTCACCGCTCATCTGGTCGAACACCTCCCGAGCGGCCGTCTCGGGCGACATCATGAAGGGCTTCGAATGCGGGTTGTCGTCCTGCATGCGGGTATCGATGTAGCCGGGATTGGCCAATTGGACCGTCACGCCCGTGTCCCGCAGATCGCCGTGCATCGATTCCGCCAGCGCCATCAACCCCGCCTTCGACGCGGAATAGCCGATCGATTCCGGCAAGCCGCGATAGGCCGAAAGCGATCCGATCATCACGATATGCCCCGCGTCGCGGTCCACCATCGGACGGATCACCCGGCCGATGACCCGCGCGGCCCCCGTCAGGTTGACGTCGAACATCTGCTCCACGCGGTCGGTGTCCCAGTCCTGCGCCTTCAGAAGCGTGGCAAGCCCGGCCAGGAACACCAGCCCGTCGATCTCGCCGACCTCCTCGACCGCGGCGGCCACACTCTCGCTGTCGGAGATGTCCACCGTCACGTAGCTTGCCCGCCCCGGAAGCTCGGCCACGACCTCCTTCAGGCGGTCCTCGGAACGGGCGGAGACGATCACCTCGACACCCGCGCGGCTCAACTTGTGGGCCAGCGCGCGGCCGAGCCCCTCGGAGGCACCGACAAGCCAGTATCGTTTTCCGCTCCAGTCTCGCATGGGAACCTCCTCGTGTCAGTCAGGTCTCGGGCATCACGCCGCGGCCGGTTGCGGGGCGGGCAACGGCGTGACCGTCAAAAGCGCCATCGCCCCGAGTTTAAGGATGCAGGGCACCAGCGCATAGAGCCATGTCAGAAGCTGCAGCGCCTCGGCCGAATTCGCGGCCCCCGCAGCGGCAGAATAGCCCACGGCGTCGAGCGCGGGCAAAAGCAACGCCGCCGCCAGCGCAAGCGCCGCCTTCTGGACGAAGGCCCAGAGGCCGAACGCCGCGCCCGCCTCCGGCGCGACCTCCTCCATGCGCCGCGCGAAGAGCGCCGGAAGGATCGCGAAATCCGCGCCCAGCGCCGCGCCCGAGACGAGGCACACGATTGCGAACGCCCCGACGGCCCCGGCCTCCAGCGTCAGGACGACGGAAAAGCTCGCGATGGCCAGCGCCATAGCCGCCAGCAGCATGGGCCGTTCGCCGAAGCGCGTGGCCAGCCGCGACCAGACCGGGGCCGAGGCCGCCGCCGCGAGGAAGAAAAGGATAAGAAGCGGGCCTTCCCACCCCTCGGCATCCAGAACGCTGCCGACAAAGAACAGGAAAAGGGTCGAGGACACCGCCACGGGCGCCGCGTTCATCAGGGCGATCAGCAGAAGACGCCGCGTCAGGCCATCGGACAGGATGGTCCGGAATCCCGTCGGCGCGTTCTGCGCGCCACGGCCCCATTGGCCTCGCATGAGCAGCAGCGCCACGAGGCACAGGATCGCGAAAGCGACGGCAAAGCCTGCATAGGGCCGGCCCGTCGCCTCCAGCAGCGTCGGCGCCACGGCCGCGGCGCAGACGCCCAGCAGCGCCCCCGTCTCGCGCCAGCCGGCAAGTTTCAGGTGCCCCGCCCCGCCCAGCTGGCCCGCCGCCTGCACGCCCTCGGCATACATCGAGATCGTCAGGAAAGAGAAGGCCGAGAAGAGCCCCGTCATCGTGATCCCGAACCACAGGAGCGGGGCGACGGGCGGCTCCACGGCGAAGAGGCCCAGCATCGACAGCGCCAGAAGCGCCACGCCGATCCCCACGGCGATCCCGCGCCGGGCCCGCAGCCGCGCCGACAGCCAGCCCAGCAGCGGATCCTGCACCACGTCGATCAGGCGCAGCGCGAAGAGCACCCCGGCAAGTGCCGTCAGCCCGACACCGTAGGACGACGCGTAATAGGCCGGGGCGTGGATGTAGATCGGCAGACCGGCCGCCGACAGCATCGCGGCGAACACCGCGTAGCCCGGGAGGCTGACGCGGTCGGACGGGCCGGAGGTCCCCATGTCAGGAAACCTCGTGTCCGGGCGGCTCGGGCCGGGCGCGGTAGGGCGCGCCCTTCCACCAAAGCTTCAGCGCCTGCCAGTGGATCAGCGCGAAGACCCGGCGCGCGCCGAAGGGCCGGCGCAGGGCCGCGCGCAGGATCCCGCCCGTGGTCAAGGGCGCGCGGCGTCCCGTGAGCGTGGCGTAAAGCCCCTCGTTCCCGGTGCCATAGTCGATCCAGACCCCGATGCGGTCCGCGCGGATATCGAAACGGAACGTGTAGCCCCCTTCGATGGGCTGGAAGGGCGAGACGTGAAAGATCTTCTGCGCGCTCAGCGTATCCTCGCGCGTGAGCGGCCGGTGATCGTCTTGGGCACAGAGATAGGAATGCCGGTCGCCGAACGTGTTCGACACCTCGGCGATGACCGCGCGGAGCGCGCCGTCGCGGTCATGGGCCAGCCAGAAGCTGACGGGATTGAACACATGCCCCATGGTGCGCGGCTGCGCGAGCAGCATCAGCTTGCCGTCGGTCACATCTTCGAGGCCATGGGTCTTGAGCACCTCGCGCGCCCATTGCGCGCCGCGTCCCTGCTTGGGCTGACCGCCATGGTCCCTGTCCCAAAGCGACAGGAACCCCGCGCGGTTGCGTCCGAAGATCCACGGCGCGCGGGGGCGTTCGGTCTCGGCGTCGACCATCACGTAGTCGATGCCGTATTTGAACGCGTTCTCGACCGCGCCCCGGCGTCCGTGAAACGTCTCGCCTCTGATATGATCGACGCCTGTGCTCATGCGGCGACCGAGACCTTCGCATCGCGGGCCGCGATGGCCTCCACCACGTCCATGGCGCTGCCATAGCCATCCTCGTGGAAGCCGTTCTTCATCCAGGCCCCGCAGAACCATGTCGCGTTGTCGCCGTTCATCGCTCGAATCGTCCCCTGTGCCGCAAGCGCGGCCAGATCGTAGACCGGGTGGCGGAAGGTGGTCACATCATAGATCAGTCGCTCATCGATGGGCGCGCGTGAGTTCAGCGTCACGAAAAGCGGGTCGCTCTCGGGGATCGGCTGCAGGCAGTTCATCCAGTAGGTCAGGTCGATGGGCCCGCCTTGGCGATCCTGCCGCTCGGTGTAGTTCCAGCTCGACCACGTGATCCGGCGCTTGGGCATCGCGGAGGCGTCGGCATGCAGCACCGCCTCGTTGGGCTGGTAGCGCACGGCGCCCAGCGCGGCGGTTTCCGCCGGCGTCGGATCGGCCAGCAGGCGCAGCGTGTCGTCGGAATGGGTCGCGAAGACGACCTCGTCGAAGGGCTCGGGATGACCTTCGCGGATCACCTCCACCCCGCCGGGCGTGCGCCGCACGGCGTCGATGGGCGCGGCGAGGCGGATATCCACGCCGCGGCGCCGCATCGCCATTTCCAGACGCGTCACGTATTCGATGGACCCGCCCTGCACCGTCCACCACTGGTGCTGTCCGCTGGCCTGCATCAGGTGATGGTTGCGGAAGAACCGGACCAGCGCCTGCGCCGGGAAATCCATGATCTCCTCCTTGGGGGTGGACCAGATCGCGCCGGAGATCGGCGTGAGGTAATAGTCGCGGAACCACGACCCCATCCCGAGATCGTCCATGAAATCGCCCAGCGTGATCGTACTGTCGGTCGCCAGACGTTCGGCCGCGCCGTTGAACTTGACCAGATCGCGCAGCATCCGAAGGAATCCGGGGCGCGCGAGGTTGCGTTTCTGCGCGAAAAGCGCGGCCGGACTGCGCAGCCCATACTCGATGCGCCCGTTATCGACGGAGGCCGCAAAGCTCATGTCCGATTTCGCAACGGGAACGTCCAGCTCGGCGAAAAGTTTCGTCAGATGCGGGTAGTTCACGTGGTTGAACACGATGAACCCGGTATCTACCGGCTGGTCCCCGTGCTTGCCGGCGACGATGGTGCGCGCATGCCCGCCAAGACGCGGCTCGGCCTCGAACAGGGTGACGGCATGGGCGGTGGACAGGTGATAGGCGGCCGCCATCCCCGAAATCCCTGCTCCGATTACGGCAATGCGGCGCGGCGCGGCGGCCGAAGTTTCAAATGGCACTATGGTCTTCCTCGGGCGTCGTTATCGTTCTGTTTGACAGGTTTACGCGCGGCAAGCCCCGCCAGATCAAAGAAATAGTTTTTGATCCAGACTTACGGAATCCGCGTAAGAGCAATATGTTGATGTTCAACGACCACGCTGAACAGGTGGCCGCGGCCGGTGGCTTTGTCCCGATTTCGCTCGGGCCTAGGCCCTGTCGTGCGGCACATGATGGCACTGTGACACCAACGGAAAAGACCGAACTGCATTGGGTCGCCTGCGTGACGGCGATCGCGAAGGATGGAGACAAGGCGTCTTTCGCCCGTCTCTTCCGTCACTTCGCGCCCAGGGTAAAGGCATTTCTGATCAAGTCGGGTGCCGACGAAAGCCTGGCGGAGGAATGCATGCAGGACGTCATGGCGACGATCTGGCAGAAGGCGCATCTTTACGACGCGTCGCGCGCCTCGGTCGCGACGTGGATCTTCACCATCGCCCGGAACAGGAAGATCGACCTCCTGCGCCGCTACGCGCGTCCCGAACCGGAAGCTCTTCCCTGGGGCCCGGAGGGGGAGCCCGACCAGGCCGATGTCATGGCATTGCAGCAGGATATAGAACGGCTGGCGGCCGCGATCCGCCAGCTTCCCGAAAAACAGCGCATCCTCATCGAGAGGGCGTATTTCGGCGAACTGACCCATAGCGAAATCGCGGCCGAAACCGGATTGCCCCTTGGCACGATCAAATCCCGGATTAGGTTGGCTTTGGAACGGTTGCGCCACGCAATGAATTGAATGGTATGAACGGAATCAAGCATCATATCTCCGACGACCTCCTCATGGGGTATGCCGCAGGCGCGCTTCCGCAGGCCTTCGACCTCGTGGTCGCGACCCACGTATCTCTCAGCGACGACGCGCGCGCCCGGTTAGCCGGCTTCGAAGAGCTTGGCGGCGTGGTGCTCTCCGACATGGAAGAGGCCGACCTCGCCGAGGACAGCCTCGAACGGACACTGGCCCGCATCGCCGGAACGCCCGTTCGCGAAAAGCGGGTGGAGCCTTCGCGGGGCATCTTCCCCGAACCGCTGCGCAAGATCGTGGGCGGCGACGAGGACGCCGTGAAATGGCGCAGCCTCGGCACTGGCGCCAGGCAAAGCCTGCTGCACATCGAAGACGGCGTAAGCGCGCGTCTGCTCTACATCCCCGCCGGACAGGCCATGCCGGAACACGGTCACCGGGGGATGGAACTGACGCTCGTCCTCAAGGGCGCCTATCGCGACGAGACCGACCGTTTCGCCCGTGGCGACGTGGAATTCGCCGACGAGGACATGGACCATACCCCGATCGCCGAGGACGGCGAGGACTGTATCTGCCTCGTGGCAACGGATCAGCGTCTGCGCTTCAAGGGGTTGCTGCCGCGCATCGCGCAACCCTTCATAGGCATCTGACAGGCGTCCGCCGGAAACCGACGCCGCCTTGCCCGCTTCTGTCGCCCGCCATCCACTGTCGGGCGTTTTTGCGTTTATACTGTCCCGGAAAGAAGGGAGAGGCGCAATGTCCCAAGCGTTCCTGAACCGCGTATCCGAGACGCTCGACACCATCCGGTCGGACGGATTGTGGAAGACCGAGCGCCCCATCGTCTCGGCCCAGGGCGGACATATCGCGGTCGCGCCCGATGGCCGCGACATGCTGAACCTCTGCGCCAACAACTATCTCGGGCTTGCCGATCACCCCGCGCTCATCGCCGCCGCGAAGGAGGCGATGGACAGCCACGGCTACGGCATGGCGAGCGTGCGCTTCATCTGCGGCACGCAGGACCTGCACCGCGCGCTGGAAACGAGGCTGGCCGCGTTCCTCGGCACGGACGACGCGATCCTCTTCGCCGCCTGTTTCGACGCCAATGGCGGGCTGTTCGAGCCCCTGCTCGGCCCCGAGGACGCGGTGATCTCGGACGCGCTGAACCACGCCTCGATCATCGACGGCATCCGGCTGTGCAAGGCGAAACGCTATCGCTACGCCAATGCCGACATGGTCGACCTCGAGACGCAGCTGAAGGCCGCCCGCAACGACGGCGCGCGCACGATCATGATCGCGACAGACGGCGTCTTTTCCATGGACGGCTACCTTGCGCCCCTGCCCGAGATCACGACGCTGGCGAAGCGATACGACGCCATCGTGATGGTCGACGACTGCCACGCCACCGGCTTCATGGGCCCCGAGGGGCGCGGCACGCCGCATCATTTCGGGGTCGCGGAGGACGTGCACCTTCTGACCGGGACGCTCGGCAAGGCGCTGGGCGGGGCCATCGGTGGCTATATCGCCGGGCCGCAGCCTGTCATCGACCTGTTGCGCCAGCGCGCGCGGCCTTACCTTTTCTCCAACGCGCTGCCGCCCGCAGTCTGTGCCGCCGGACTCGCCGCGCTCGATCTTGTAGAACAAGGCGACGACCTGCGGCGCGCGCTGTTCGAGAATGCAGCCCATTGGCGTGCGGGCCTAGCGGATCTCGGTTTCGAACTCCTCCCCGGCGAGCACCCGATCATCCCCGTCATGCTGGGCGACGCGCGCCTCGCACAGGAGATGGCCGCAAAACTCTACGAGGAAGGCGTCTATGTCGCGGGCTTCTTCTTTCCGGTCGTCCCCCATGGCCGCGCCCGTATCCGCACCCAGATGAACGCCGCCCTCACCCGCGCCGACCTCGACGCCGCGCTGGAGGCCTTCGCGACCGCAGGCAAGGCGACCGGAGTGATCCCATGACCAACGAGATGCGCGCGCTGGTGAAGGCCGCCCCGACCACGGGCCTTCAGATGCAGACCCGCCCCGTGCCCGAGATCGGCGCTGACGACGTGCTGATCCGTGTCAACAAGACCGGCATCTGCGGAACCGACATCCACATCTGGCAATGGGACGACTGGGCCGCGCGCACCGTCCCCGTCCCCCTCGTGACCGGCCACGAATTCGCCGGCGAGATCGTCGAGATCGGCCGCAATGTAGAGGGCCTTTCCCTCGGTCAGCGCTGCTCGGGCGAGGGGCACCTGATCGGCAGGACCTCCCGCCAAAGCCGTGCGGGCAAGTTCCACCTCGATCCCGAGACGCGGGGCATCGGCGTGAACGAACAGGGCGCCTTCGCCGAGTACCTGCGCCTGCCCGCGTTCAACGTGGTGCCCCTGCCCGACAGTATCGACGACGAGATCGGCGCGATCCTCGACCCGCTCGGCAACGCCGTGCACACCGCGCTCAGCTTCGACTTGCTGGGCGAGGACGTCCTGATCACGGGCGCCGGTCCCATCGGGATCATGGCCGCCGCCGTCGCGCGCCATGCGGGTGCCCGCAATGTCGTCATCACGGATGTGAACCCCGACCGCCTGCGGCTTGCCGGTCAGGTCGCGGATGTGCGCCCGGTGAATGTCGTGGAAGAAGACCTGCGTGACGTGGTGGCCGAACTTGGCATGAAACAGGGCTTCGACGTGGGGCTGGAAATGTCCGGCAACCAGGCCGCGCTCGACCAGATGGTCGAACATCTCGTCATGGGCGGTCGCATCGCGCTCCTTGGCATTCCGCCCGGGAAAAGCCCCGTCGACTGGTCGCGCATCGTCTTCAAGGCGATCACCATCAAGGGCGTCTACGGCCGCGAGATCTTCGAGACCTGGTACAAGATGATCGCCATGCTCGAGAACGGTCTCGACGTGCGTCGCGTCATCACCCACCGCTTCACCGCCAGCGACTACGAGGCAGGCTTCGCCGCGATGTTGTCGGGAAAGTCGGGCAAGGTCGTGCTGGACTGGACCTGAAGCGGCGAAATGCCCTTCGACCCGCCCGCCATCCTCCGCTAGGCTCGCGCCGCATCCACACCGGAGGTCCCGATGTCCCGCTTCGGCCCGACACGCGGAGAGTTGAAACTGCGGCTCGCCATCAGCCTTCTCGGCCTCGGCCTGCTGACCGGCGCCTATGCCTTCAACGGCATCGGCGGCATCGCGTCGCTGGAGATCGGGATCATCGGCGCGGCGTTTTTCGGCGGATCGGCGATCTGGTCGGCCCGCCGCCTCTGGCAAACGAAGGAAACGGACACATGAGCGGCGCAACCATCATCCAACTCACCCTATTCGCGCTGGTTTTCCTGGCCTGGGTCTGGCTTCTGGTCCGGACGATCACGCTTCTGCAATCGCGCGGCGGCGTCGGCGAGGAAATCGGCCGCTGGTTCCGCAGCCCCGAGGATCGCCGCGACCGCAACACGCTGCTGTTCCTGACCTTCGTGCTGGCCGCGATGCTGTTCATGCAGATCGTCCTGCCGCCCGTCTGACCCCTTTCGCTCCACGCGCCGCCCGTCTAGACCGCGCGGATGGAGCGTCTCGACTACCGCCCCCCGGACACGCCGCTGTCGGTGATCCACGCCGACCACGAGATCGTGCTGGTCGACAAGCCCGCCGGCCTTCTGTCGGTTCCGGGCAAGGGGGAGCATCTGGCCGATTGCCTGCTGGCCCGCGTTCAGGCGGCCTTTCCCGAGGCGCTTCTCGTCCACCGGCTCGACATGGACACCTCCGGCGTGATGGTCTTCGCGCTCACGCCCTCGGCCCAGCGCCATCTCGGCCTCCAATTCGAACGCCGCCACGTGAAAAAGACCTACCACGCCCGCGTCTGGGGCGAGATGGCGGAAAAGACCGGCACGGTCGACCTGCCGCTCATTGTCGACTGGCCCAACCGGCCGCTGCAACACGTGAACTTCGAGACGGGGAAACCCGCGAAAACCGACTGGCGCGTGGTCCGGATCGAGGATGGCACCACCCGCGTGCGGCTCTACCCGTTCACGGGCCGTTCGCACCAGCTCCGCGTGCACATGAAGGAGATCGGCCACCCGATCCTGGGCGATCCTTTCTACGCGACAGGACCGGCCCGCGACTTCCAGCGCCTGATGCTGCACGCCGAAAGCCTCAAGCTGCGTCACCCGGACGGCGGCAAGGGCATGCTCTTCCGCGCGCCGGTCCCCTTCTGACCCGCTCCTTCATCCTGGCGAAAAACTCCGGGGGGCCCGGAACGGGCATGCGGGGGCAGAGCCCCCGCGCGCGCGACGGAGCGGCTCCCGAAGGGGGCCCGACGACGCGCGCACCTATTCCCAGTCGGACACCGCCTTGATCTCGAGGAACTCGTGCAGGCCGAACACCCCGCCCTCTCGCCCGTTTCCGGACTGCTTGAACCCGCCAAAGGGCGAGCCTTGCGCGAAGCCCTTTCCGTTGCCCTCGACCATTCCCGAGCGCACGCGGCGCGCGACGCGGCGCAATTTGTCCTTGTCGCTCGTCTGGATGTAGTTCGTCAGCCCGTACTCGGTGTCATTGGCCATGGCGATGGCGTGTTCCTCGTCCTCGAATGGCAGGATCGCCAGAACCGGCCCGAAGATCTCCTCGCGGTAGATCGTCATTTCGGGCGTCACGTCGGCGAAGACCGTGGGCCGAATGTAGAACCCGCGATTGAGGTGGCCGGGCCTCCCGGTGCCGCCGGCGACAAGCCGCGCGCCCTCGTCGATGCCGGTCTGGATCAGCGCCTGGATCTTGTCGAACTGCGCCTCGCTGACCGCGGGGCCGATATGGCGGCCTTCCTCGTCGGCGGGTCCCACCGTCACGCTTTCGGCCGCCGCGATCGCCTGCTCCACCGCCTGATCGTAGCGCGAGCGTTCCACCATCATCCGGCTCGGCGCGTTGCAGCTCTGGCCGGTGTTGCGGAAGCAGCGGATGACGCCGGACTTCACGGCCTTCTCGGGCGCGTCGGCGAAGATGATGTTGGCGCCCTTGCCGCCTAGCTCGAGGCTGACGCGCTTGATCGTGTCGGCGGCGGCCTTGGTGATCAGCCGTCCCGCCCGGGTCGATCCCGTGAAGCTCACCATGTCGACATCGGGATGCGCCGACAGCTGGCTTCCGACGCCCGCGCCGTCACCGTTCACGAGGTTGAAGACACCGGGCTGCAGGCCGGCCTCGTCCATGATTTCCGCGAAGACGAGCCCCGAGAGCGGCGCGATCTCGGAGGGTTTCAGCACCATGGTACAGCCCGCCAGCAGCGCCGGGATGACCTTGAGCACGATCTGGTTCATCGGCCAGTTCCACGGCGTGATCAGCGCGCAAACCCCGATGGGCTGGTGAAGGATCATCTCGCCCGGCGCCCAGTCGCCCAGCGGGTGTTCCCATTCGAAACTCTTCGCCGCGCGCAGGAACCCTTCCATGTGCCACGTGCCCGAGGTGACCTGGCTCTGCCGCGACATCTCGATCGGCGCGCCCATTTCCCTGGAGATCGCGACGGCGAGATCCTCGGCCCGCTTCTCGTAGACTTCGTAGATCCGCTCGACCGCCGCGATCCGCTCGGCCGGGTCGGTCCGCGACCAGCTGTCGAAGGTGGACTTGGCCGCAGCGACGGCGGCATCGGTGTCGGTCTGGCCCCCCAGCGAGATCGTGGCACAGACCTCTTCCGTGGACGGATCGATGACCGGGAAGTCCTTCGGCTGCGCCGGGGCGACCCATGCGCCGTTGATGTAGAATTGCGTCGTCTCTGGCATCTTGGCCTCCCTTGTTCCACGCCGACCCTGTCACCGCGCGCCCCGGGCTTCAAGGCGTCTGCGCGGGGACACGTGGCGACGAAACGCCCGTCCCGCGCCGCGGGACCGAACCGAACGCACGGTCTGCATGCTGCACTGCGGCGGAATGCCCCGCCTTATTCGCACGCGGATGGCCAAATCCCCCGTGAAATCAGCCCCCGAACAGCATATATTCATTGACGACGCAAATCAAAATGGAGCCGCGCTCAATGGCACTTCGCATCAACGACACGCTTCCGAACCTCACCGTGAAAACCGATCAGGGCGCGTTCGCACTGCATGATTTCATCGGCGACAGCTGGATGATCCTGTTTTCGCACCCAAAGGATTTCACGCCGGTCTGCACCACCGAATTCGGCGCCGTGGCGCAGCTTGCCGACGAATGGGAAAAGCGCAACACCAAGGTCATCGGTCTGTCGGTGGACGGTGTCGAAGAGCACGTGCAGTGGAAAGCCGACATCGAAAGCTTCTCTGGCGCGAAGGCGGGCTTCCCGATCATCGCCGACGATGATCTTGAAGTGTCCAAGGCCTTCGACATGCTGCCCGCCGACGCCTACCTGCCCGATGGACGGACGGCGGCCGATTCGGCCTCCGTCCGGGTCGTCTTCATCGTCTCGCCCGACAAGAAGGTGCAGCTGATGATGAGCTACCCGATGTCGGTCGGCCGCAACTTCGCCGAGGTGGTGCGCGCCCTTGACGCGCTTCAGGCGACCTACCAGACGCCCATCGCGACGCCAGCCAACTGGACCTACGGCCAGGACGTGATCGTGTCCCTGTCGCTCGACGATGCCGCCGCGCGCGAGAAATTCGGCGAGATCGACGTGAAACTGCCCTATCTGCGCACCACGAAGCTGTCGGCGGCCTGAGGCCCCGACAGCCGTGAACAAAAAAGCCCCGGCAAGTCGCCGGGGCTTTCGTTTTCGCGCAACGTCCGGGGCTCAGCTCCAGGCCGAATGCAGGATCGCCCGCGTGCCCAGCGGAACGGCCTCGTAAAGCTGCATGATGTGGTCATTGACCAGCCGCACGCAGCCCGAAGACGCCGACGTGCCGATCGACCAGGGCTGCGGCGTGCCGTGGATGCGCAGCATGCTGTCCGCCCCGCCCCGGTAGAGGTAGAGCGCCCTTGCGCCCAGCGGATTGTCGGGGCCACCCGCCATGCCGCCGGCGAACTGGGCGTAGAGATGCGGCTCCCGCCGGATCATGTTTGCCGTTGGCGTCCAGGATGGCCATGCGACCTTGCGGTTGATCGTGAAGGTTCCGGGGCTTTGCAGACCCTGACGTCCGACCGCCACGCCATAGCGCATGGCGGTGCCGTCATTGGCGATGTGGTAGAGATACTTGGCGACCGGGTCGACATGGATGTCTCCGGGACGCAGGCCCTCGCGATGGGCCACGCGCGTCGGCATGAAGCGCGAATGCAGACCCCATGGATTGCTCCCGGCGCGTTCGTGGCGGGTGACCGAGGCGTCGAACTCGAACGAGACCGCGTCTTGCGCGGCGGCCGCGCCGGCAAGGGGCGCCGAGAACAGCGCGGCGGAGGTGATGATGAAGTGGCGGCGGGTGAGCATGGCAGCTTCTGCTCCCGATTGAAAAACATGAGTAATCCCGGTGACGAAGGCGAAATTGCCCCGACTCACCCCCTGTGGACAAGTCTCATGTGCGCTGCGTCCGCTCGAAAAAGGTAAGGATTTCCCGAAAGTGGCGGGAAAAGCGCGCATCCATTTGCCGAATTCGCCTCAGGCGGGCGGATAGAGATGCGCCGTCACGCCAAGCTCGACGCGCTCGTACATGTCCATGATATGCGCGTTGACCATGCGCACGCAGCCCGATGAGGCCGATGTGCCGATCGACCATGGCTGAGGTGTGCCGTGGATGCGCAGATAAGTGTCGCGTCCGCCCTCGTAGAGATAGAGCGCCCGCGCGCCCAGCGGGTTTTCCGGGCCACCGGGCATGCCATCGGCGAACTGACCGTATACCTCGGGCTCCCTCTCGATCATGTTGTCGGTGGGCCGCCAGGAGGGCCATTCTGCCTTGCGGCGTATGCTGAACACGCCGCTCTCGTAGAGGTCCGCACGACCGATTGCCACGCCGTAGCGCATCGCGGTGCCGTCATCGCCGATGTGGTAGAGGTATTTCGCCACCGCATCGACATGGATGTCCCCAGGGGTCATCCCGTCCCGATGGGCAACGCGCGTCGGCATGAAGCGCGGATGCAGCCCCCACGGATTGTTGGCGAACGGGTCGGGATCCGGCCGGTCCACAGTCGTGTCGAAATCCACCCGGTCCTGTGCCGCGGCGGGCAGGCCCAGCGCGCCGGAAAACAGCGTGGCGGAGGTGATGACGAAATGACGGCGGGTCAGCATGGCCAGTGAGGTCCGTTTCGATTGCAAAATTGTTGGATCCTACTTCCGCATCGGGTGCCCGGGCTTCAAGCCCTTCCGGCCCTCTCGCGGTTCACATGTCCGTCAAACACGCGGAAAACCGCGCGCGTTCCACAAGGGATGTCGGGATTTACCGGCAGAAAAAGGGCCCCGGCGATCGCGGGGCCCTTCCAGATTCGTGCAAGCGGCCCGCCTCAGTCGGCGGCCTCTTCCTTCGCCAGCTCCTCGCCGGTCTGCTGGTCGACCATCTTCATGGCAAGGCGCACCTTGCCGCGATCGTCGAAGCCCAGAAGTTTCACCCAGACCTCCTGACCTTCCTTCAGAACGTCTGACGGATGGTTCAGGCGACGGTTCTCGATCTGGCTGACATGCACCAGACCGTCGCGCTTGCCGAAGAAGTTCACGAAGGCGCCGAAATCGACGATCTTGACCACGGTGCCCTTGTAGACCTTGCCTTCCTCGGGCTCGGCCACGATCGAATGGATCATGTCATAGGCCTTCTGGATGGCATCGCCGTTGGGCGAGGCGATCTTGATGATGCCGTCGTCGTTGATGTCGACCTTGGCGCCGGACAGCTCGACGATCTCGCGGATCACCTTGCCGCCCGACCCGATCACTTCGCGGATCTTGTCGGTCGGGATCTGCATAGTCTCGATGCGCGGTGCGTGGATCGAGAACTCGCCCGGCGCGGTCAGGGCCTTGGCCATCTCGCCCAGGATGTGCAAACGCCCGGCTTTCGCCTGCTCCAGCGCCTTTTCCATGATCTCGGGCGTGATGCCCGCGACCTTGATGTCCATCTGCAGCGAGGTGATCCCGTTCTCGGTGCCCGCGACCTTGAAGTCCATGTCGCCGAGGTGATCCTCGTCGCCCAGGATGTCGGTCAGGATGCCGTAGGAACCGTCCTCTTCCAGCACGAGACCCATGGCGACACCCGCGACCGGGGCCTTCAGCGGAACGCCCGCGTCCATCATCGACAGCGACCCGCCGCAGACCGAAGCCATGGAGGAGGAGCCGTTCGATTCCGTGATCTCCGAGACCACGCGGATCGTGTAGGGGAAGTCCGTCGGCGCCGGCAGCACGGCCTGCAGCGCGCGCCACGCGAGCTTGCCGTGGCCGATCTCACGCCGGCCCGGAGGACCGACGCGGCCCGCTTCACCGACCGAGTAGGGCGGGAAGTTGTAATGCAGCAGGAAGTTCGAGCGGAAATTCCCGTGCAGCGCGTCGATGAACTGCTCGTCGTCGCCGGTGCCCAGCGTCGTGACGACCAGCGCCTGCGTCTCGCCCCGTGTGAACAGCGCGGAGCCATGGGTGCGCGGCAGAACCGAGGTTTCCGACACGATGGACCGCACGGCATCCAGCGCGCGCCCGTCGATCCGGCGGCCGTTCTTGACCACGTCGGAGCGCAGGACGGTCGATTCCAGCTTTTTCAGCGCGGAGCCGAGGTTCGGATCCTCGAGTTGCTCCTCGGTGAGGGTCGCCCTGATCGCGTCCTTGGCGGCGGCCACCGCGTTCTGACGCGCCTGCTTGTCGAGGATCGCGTAGGCCTCGCGCATCTGGGTCTCGCCCGCGGCCTTCACGGCGCTGTACAGGTCCGAGTAATCCGGCGGCTGGAAGTCGAAGGGCTCCTTCGCCGCATCCTCGGCCAGAGCCACGATCAGGTCGATGACCGGCTGGATCTGCTCATGCGCGAAGTTCACCGCGCCGAGCATCTCGGCCTCGGAAAGCTCGTAGGCCTCCGATTCCACCATCATCACGGCGTTCTTGGTCCCCGCCACCACAAGGTCGAGCCGCTGGTCGGGATTGTTGCGCAGGTCCTGCATGTCGTCGACGGTGGGGTTCAGGATGTACTCGCCATCCTCGTAACCCACGCGGCAGCCCGCGATCGGTCCCATGAAAGGGGCGCCGGAAATCGTCAGCGCCGCCGAGGCCGCAATCATCGCCACGACGTCGGGATCGTTGACGAGGTCGTGGCTCAGCACCGTGCACATGACCAGAACTTCATGCTTGAAGCCCGGCACGAAGAGCGGACGGATCGGCCGGTCGATCAGACGCGCGGTCAGCGTCTCCTTCTCGGTCGGGCGCGCCTCGCGCTTGAAGAAGCCGCCGGGCACCTTGCCGGCCGCGTAGTATTTTTCCTGGTAGTGAACCGTCAGCGGGAAGAAATCCTGCCCGGGCTTCGGTTCCTTGGCGAAGGTGACATTCGCCATGACGCTGGTCTCGCCCAGCGTCGCGATGACGGAGCCATCGGCCTGACGGGCCACACGCCCCGTTTCCAGTGTGAGCGTCTCTTCGCCCCACTGCATCTCTTTCTTCGTGATATCGAACATATATCGTTTCCCATCGGGCAGCGCTCCCGGCCCCTGCCGGGTCTGCCTCGTGTCTATGGCGGCCCCATTGCCGCCGACCCCTGTCCTTCGCACAACGCCGGGGTCGGAGCGTTACGTCTCAGATGCTGCGCCGGATACATGAGTTTGCACAGGATGGGAACAGGCGAGTGGTGCGGCACAGTGCTGTGGCGCGCGCGGCGTGTCCCCGCGCGCGCATCCGTCGTCCGTGCGGTCGTCAAGAACCCGGAGACCGCGTCACCGGAAACGGGACATGGCGTTCTCGAACGAGCGCGAGATGTTGTCCCAAGCCTTGTCGAAACCGGCCTTCACCTCGCTCCAGGCGTCGTCGCTCGACTCGCGAAGCTCCTTGAGCTTCGCCTCGGCTTCGTCGCGCCGTTCGCGCATCTGTTCCAGCTGTTTGCGGTATTCAATCTTCGTGTCCGCCTCGGCTTCGTCCATCTTGGCCTTCATCTTGTCGATCTCGGCGTTCCACTGGTCCAGCTTCGCCTTGGTCTTCTCGATGTAGTCATCTCTCTGAGACATGTCCGTTGCTCCCGTCGATTGCAGAGTGTCCCGCGCCACGCCGACGCGGCGATGTTACCCGGAGGCCACCCCCCGGGCACAATTTCCGCGCGCGGGACCGGCCCCATCACGGGGTCAACGCGGTCACACCGGCTTCGGGTCCCTGAAGCACGCAGAAATCGGACGATACCGGGCGCCGCCTGGCCATGAAGGAGGTCGGGATCATTGGCCTCTGCGCTGCGGCCTGCTATGCCGCCACCCGCTGCAAGGTTGATCGAAACGAGGGGGAGGACGACATGCGCATTCTGTTCACGGGAGGTTCCGGCAAGGCCGGCAAGCACGCGATCGCCCATCTTGTGGCACAGGGTCACCGTGTCCTGAACCTCGATCTCGTGCCACTGGACGCCGAAGGGGTCGACAACCGGATCGCCGACATCACCGATGCCGGGCAGGTCTATGACGTGATGTCCAGCTACGCGGGCTTCGATGAACTCGACACCGGCGCGGGCGTGCCGAAATTCGACGCCGTCGTGCATTTCGCCGCCGTCCCGCGCATCCTGCTGACCTCGGACAACGAGTGTTTCCGGGTCAACACGCTGGGCACTTACAACGTCATCGACGCCGCCGTGAAATTCGGCGTGCGCAAGATCGTCTTCGCCTCTTCGGAAACGACCTACGGCATCTGCTTCGCCCATGGAGAGCGCAAGCCGGACTACCTGCCAGTGGATGAGGATCATCCGACCGTGCCCGAGGACAGCTATGCCATGTCCAAGGTCGCCAATGAGGTCACGGCGCGCAGTTTCCAGCGCCGCAGCGGCTTCGACATCTACGGGCTCAGGATCAACAACGTGATCGAGCCGCACGAATACGCCGAGAACTTCCCGGCCTATATCGAGGACCCGTCGCTGCGCCGGCGCAACGTCTTCGCCTATATCGACGCGCGCGATCTCGGTCAGATGGTCGATCGTTGTCTTGCCGTTGACGGCCTGGGATACCAGGTCTTCAACGTGGCCAACAACACGCATTCGGTCGCGCTGACGACGTCGGAACTGGTCGACCGCTTTTTCGCGGATGTGCCGATCCGGTCGGAGCTGGCCGAGGACCGGTCCGTCTATTCGAACGCCAAGGCGAAGGCGCTACTCGGCTTCGCTCCGAGGCACGACTGGTTGCCCTGAGCGGCCTGGACGCCCGACCGCAGGGTGCCACGGGCACACGGCATGCCTCTCATGACGATCCTTCCGGATGGCTGGGCGGACGAGGAACCGCGCTTGCCAGCCACGGCACATTCGACGCTGTCAGGATGTGAGCATCGCCTGCAAGCGGGCCAGAGCGCGCGGGCACTTGGCAAGCTCCACGACGCAGCGCCGATCGTTGCGCGGATCGTCGGTCTCGACCCGCTCGGCGCCCTGTCGCGCGCTGCGGCGGAACGGCATGACGACACCGGTCTTCATGCTGTCGGTTTGCGGTTGGCGCGTCGCGCTCTGCATCCCTCGTCTCCTGTCGTTGCCTGTCTTGCCTCTCGGACAGTCAAAACAGCGTGGCCGCAACAGAATGGCGACAGAATGGCGACAGTTGCCCGATTTCGCGGCGATTATGCCCCCGAGGCGAAAAAGTATGCCGATACGCGCCTCGCATCGCGCGGAGGTGTCGGCGCTGTTCACGGTCGTCCGATGCCCGACGGTTGGCGTGAACCCGAAGCGGTGCCGGGGGACAGCACCCGGGATTTCGCTGTCGGTGGCGAGGCGAGCGATCCTGGCTCCATCGACGCCCGGGATGTCGCAAAACAAAAAGGGCCGCGCGATGCGGCCCCTTTTGGTCCTTGGCGGATGCTTCGTCTCAGCGGCGGATGCCGAGACGCCCGATGAGATCCGTGTAGCGGCTCTCTTCCTTCGCCTTCAGGTAATCCAGAAGCTTCCGGCGCTGCGCGACCAGTTTCAGAAGTCCACGGCGGGAGTGGTTGTCCTTCTTGTGGGTCTTGAAGTGCTCGGTCAGCGTCGCGATGCGGCTCGTGAGGATGGCGACCTGCACCTCGGGCGAACCGGTGTCGCCGTCCTTGGTCGCGAATTCCTTCATCAGCCGGCTTTTTTCTTCAGCGGTAATCGACATCGGGGTCTCCTTTGTTTCAGAGGGTCATGGCGCAAGCCGGGATGTCGTCCAGCAGGGCCCGTGGAGGAACCGAAGGCGACATGCGCCGCTCCGGATGCGGGCGGTTACCGCAAAAACCGGCGCAATGAAAAGCCCAAATCGCCGTCTCGCGTCCACGACCCCCGGAATTTTTCGCGAAAGCCGCGCAAGCCGCCGTCGCAAGTTGAGGATTTGGCAACTTTTCGGGACCAAGAAGGCCCCGAACCCCGCGGAACGCCCCGGCCGCAATGCTGCGGCCGGCGTACCCCGGTGAGCATCGTCAGAAGGCATGCACCTTCCGGACCCGTTCGGCTCCGGAAGCTCGACGGCGTCTCACGAATAGGGGGAACGACATGCTTGCCGCCGGTGGAGTGCTTGGTTTGCTGCTGATGGGCACCGCCGTCAGCGGATTGATGGCTGGCGCCGACGGCGCGGCCCGTGGCGCGGACGACGACGATGAGGGGCGCGACCCCTCGCCTGACGCCACGGGTGCCAAGCTCGATCCCTTGTCCGAGGCGACATGGCAAGCGACAGGGCGGGCGACAGGGACGGCCGACTTCGCCGCAGACGGCGGCCCCGAGGGCGCGGCACCGTCCGATGTCGCCGTGGCGCCGCTCGCGCAGCTGCTGTTCGGCGCGCCGGCCGGCGTGGGAACAGGCGCCGGGGACGCGCATGGCGACTCCGAGGGCGCCGAGGATGATG
Source organism: Rhodobacteraceae bacterium HLUCCO18 (assembly GCA_001314805.1). Classification (GTDB taxonomy): domain Bacteria; phylum Pseudomonadota; class Alphaproteobacteria; order Rhodobacterales; family Rhodobacteraceae; genus Roseibacterium. The sequence continues at coordinate 51,418 of LJSY01000012.1, forward strand.
ATGTCTTCGCGTCGCTCGACGACGACACGGACGACCTCATCACCCATGACGTCGTCGACACCACCCAGTTTCCCGGCGGCCCGGACATCCCTCTTGTCGCCGATTTCGATTGCGCGACGGATCGCCTGATCCTCGATTTCGACGGCACCGAGGAAGAGGCGCCGCGCATCACCGTCGACCTCGAAACGTCCCCGGGCAATGCGGTGGTGGAGGCCAATGGCGTTGCCGTCACGTTGGTCGCGGGCGCAAGCGCCCTCACGGCGGAACAGGTCGACATCGTCATGTCCGGAACCCCGTCCGAGGCGCTGCCCCCATCCCCTTCCGGCGGCCCGGGCGAGGCGAGCTTGGGCGCGGACGGCGGCGGGCAAGCCGGCGACGTCGTCGGCACCGTCACGGATTTCGACCGCGATGCGGACCGGATCGAAATCCTCTACGATCCCGAAGTCGTGCCGGATCCGTCCGTGGATGTCGTCGACTTCAGCGATGGAACGGGTGCCAGCATCGTCCTGAACGGAGAGCCGATCCTCCATGTCGTGGGCGCGCAGGGCCTGGACCCCTCCGAGGTCGCGTTGCGCGCGTCCCCTGCGCTCGCCACCGCGTCACCCGGGCATGCCTGAGCGTCAGGCGCCCCGAAAATGGGGCAGGAACTCGGCGATCACCGCGTCGGGGGCCTCGTCCATGGCGAAATGGCCCACCCCCGGGATCATGGCGCCGGTGACCTCCTGCGCCCATGCTTTCCAGCAGGACAACGGGTCGCCGCTGCGCGCCGGAAAACCGGCCTCCGCCCAGATGAAATGGAGCGGGGCCGCGATGCGGCGGCCCGCGCGGCGGTCGGCTTCGTCAAGCTGCCGGTCGATGCCTGCACCCGCGCGATAGTCGCCGCACATGGCCGCGACGCGCGCGGGGTCCGAGGCCTGCGCCCGGTAGGAGGCCAGCGCGGCCTGCGAAAACGCCGAGAGATCGCGCGCCTTCGTCCAGCTTGCCAGCGTCCAGTCCAGATATCCCGCACCATCGGAAAGGATCATGCGCTCGGGCAGCGGCGCGGGCTGCGCGAGGAAGGTCCAGTGATAGGCCTTGAGCGCAAGCTCGGCTGTCCACGCGGCCCAGAAATCCCCGGTCGGCACCACCTCGACGATGCCCAGCCGCGCCACCCGTTCGGGATGATCCAGCGCCAGCCGGTAGCTCACGCGCGCCCCGCGATCATGGCCGAGGAGATGGGCGCGCCCGATACCCAGTGCATCCATCAGCCCGACGATATCCCGCGCCATCTCGCGCTTGGAATATGCGTGATGATGCGGGTCATCCGCCGGCGCGTCGCTGTCGCCGTAACCGCGAAGGTCCGGTACGATCACGTCGAAATGCTCGGCGAAAGCCGGGGCGACCTTTTCCCACGCCATGTGGTTCTGCGGATATCCGTGCAGCAGGATCAGCGGGTCTCCGACGCCGGCCCGGTGCACCGACAGGCGCAACCCGTTGGTCTCGGCAAACCGCTGCTCGAACCCCGCGATGGCCATGCACGCCTCCAGATTTGTCCGGAACCGATGCTGCCGCGCCGGGCGGGGAGGGTCAATCGCCCGCGTGCCACGCCACAGGCTGCACGGAATACCCGATGTAGAGCGGATGCTTGGGGTGGCCATCCTTCGACAGCCCCAGATGCGTCAGAGCCGCCCCCGACACGCGCAACAGGCGCTCGACCTCGGGCCCGCGGCCCAGATGCGCGCCATGGGTGCCCCAGGCACAGATGACGCTGTCCGCCCAGGGCAGGCTGTCGAGGATCGCCGCGTCGTTCCCCGGCCCTACCGGATCGACGGCGGCGCGCATCTGGCGCGGGTCCGTCGCGCGCCATGCGAAGATGTTGAGCACCCGGAACGCGCCGAAGCCAAGCGCCCGCGCCCGGCGTTCGCAGCGTTCGACGGTCGGGTCGTTTTGCATCTCCGTCGCGGTGGAGGGGTTGAGCATGATGAAGAGCGCCCGCGCGCCGGCCTCGTCCCAAACCCGCGTCAGCGAATAGCGGTACCGTTCGCAATCGGAATAGACCGCGACGCTGGCCGCATCGCCCTTCTGGAAGGTCCGCGTGATCATGCGCATCTCTTGCCAGAGGTCCGGTGCGGCGAAAAACGGGTCACAGGCTGAACACCCGTTCGGGATGCAACTCGCCCCCGCGAAACCGGCCGACCGCAACGGGCTGCCCGTCCAGCGAGGCCCAGGCGAGATCGCCGTATTCCGCATCGCCCGGCAGCACGTGACCCGGATTGCCGTTCCTCAGCCGCGCCGCGCCCTCCTCGGTCGCACGCAGCTCCGGCAGGTCGCTCAGGCCCAGCGCCACGGGCTGCAGCAGGGCGTCGATCTCCGGCGTTTTCGCAAGCGCCTCGACCCGGTCCAGCGTCACCGCCTCCTCGATATCGAAGGGCCCGACCCATGTGCGCCGGAGCGTCACCACGTGGCCGAGGCAGCCCAGCGCGCGCCCGAGATCCCGCGCGATGGCGCGCACGTATCCGCCCGCGCCGCAGACGAAGCGGAACACGGCATGATCGGCATCGGGGCAGGACAGAAGCGTCAGCTCGTCCACGTAGAGATCGCGCGCGGCGAGCTCCATGGTCTCACCGGCGCGCGCGATGTCATAGGCGCGGTTTCCGTCCACCTTGACGGCGGAAAACTGCGGCGGAACCTGCCGGATGTCGCCGATGAACTGCGGCAGCGCGGCGGCGATCCCGGCCTCGGTCGGCCGGTCCGGCGAGGTTTCGATAACCTCGCCTTCGGCATCGTCGGTGGTCGTCTGCTGGCCCCAGCGGACGGTGAACTCGTAGCCCTTCAGCGCGTCGCCCAGATAGGCGATCGTCTTGGTCGCCTCGCCCAGCGCCACGGGCAGAAGCCCGGTGGCGTCAGGGTCGAGCGTGCCCGCATGGCCCGCCTTCTTGGCGTCGAAGGCCCAGCGCAGCTTGTTCACCACGGCGGTGGAGGTCAGTCCGGCAGGCTTGTCCACCAGAACCCAACCTGAAATGTCGCGGCCTTTCCTTCTGCGTCCCATGACCCTGTCTCACTGCAGTCCGGCCGGGTGCCGGGTGTCCCGAAAGGGCGTCCTGCTACCCTCAGCCTTCGCCGCCGTCAACGGAGGGCTCGGTCCGGACGATGCCGATGATCGGACCCACCGGAAAGCCGAAGTCGGACCGGTCGATCCCCGGCGCGTGCAGCCGGGAGACGCGGCCATCGAGATAGAGCGCGTTCGGCGTGTCAAACGCGTCACGGAAAAGGCGCGCGAAGTGGTGAAAATTCACCGGCTCGTCGGCGATGGCCAGCACCATCCGCCGCCCGTCGTCGGACACGCCCACACCGTTGCGGATGTTCAGGCTCGAACTGTTCGGCCGGAAGCGCGGATGCAGTTCCCCATCGATCACCAGCATCGGTCCCGATTGCGTCGCGAAGCGGCAGGAAGGACCCGCCTCGGCGAACCGGCGGCTTTCGATGACATCCGCGCCGGCCTCCGAGATGCAAAGAACCCCGTTCGGCAGAAGGCCGAAATTGCCGGGCCCATCGCTCGTGACCAGCCACATCTCCTCGATGCCATCTTCGATATAGAGGCCGACCGGTCGCAGGTCCTCGTGGAACATGCCCGCGTTCATCGCCAGCACAAGCCGTTCGCCATCGGCGAGGCCGGATTGCAGCCGCGAGAACGTGCCGTAGACCTCGCCCTTGGGGTCGCGCAGGAAAAGCCGGACATCGTCACGCTGCATGTCCACCGTGCAGGCGGTGAACCGCGCCCCGTCGAAAAGGATGCCCTGACACTCCGCTGCCGACGCCGGAGGCGCAGTCAGCAGGCCCAGAGCCACTAGGGCCGCACGGATCATGTACCGTTCTCCCCATCCTCCCGGTCGTCTTCGTCATCGCGCGACAGCTCGACATCGCGGCGCACGCGTTCGTCGGAAAACAGACGCCGGGTATCATCCATCCGATCGAAGGTCTCGTCGATCACGAACCGCAGGTCGGGGGCGTATTTCAGCGTCATCTCGCGCATCACGGCGCGCCGCAACTCGCCCCGGTTCCGCTTCAGCGCATCGATGGCCTCGGCCCGTCCGGCGCCGCCCAGCGGCATCACGTAGACCGTGGCGATCTTCAGGTCGGGCGAGGTCCGCACCTCGCCCACCGTGATCGACATCGCGTTAAGTTCGGGGTCATGGACGTCGCCGCGCGCGAGCACGCTCGAAAGCGTACGGCGGATCAGTTCGCCCACCCGCAGCTGTCTCTGGGACGGGCCGGCGCCGTCGTGATGCCTGTTCTTCGCCATGCTGAGCCTCTCGTCGTTCCACCGGAGGTATGTCATGCGCCGCCCACTCGCAAGCGACCGCTTTCGCCCGAGCCCCGCTTGCGATAGACGCGAGGTCGGTATCGCGCGACGGAGACGGAGATGGCGGAGAGCGTTGGCATTGCGGTGATGGGCGCGTCGGGACGGATGGGCCGGATGCTGATCGACACCATCGGGCAAAGCGATCACGCCCATCTCGTCGCCGTCACCGAGCGCGAGGGGCACGACTGGGTCGGGCAGGACCTCGGCGAGGCGCTGGGCCGGGGTCGGATGGACGTCCCGGTCTTCGGCGATCCGCTCGACGCCATCGTGAATGCGCAGGCGGTGATCGATTTCACCACGCCCGAGGCCACCGTGGCCCATGCGCAGCTCACGGCGCAGGCGCGCTGCGTGCATGTCATCGGAACGACGGGGCTCGCCGACGACGACCTAGCCAGGCTCGACGCCGCCGCGCGCCATGCCACCATCGTGCGGGCCGGCAACATGAGCCTCGGCGTCAACCTTCTGACACGGCTGGTGCAGCAGGTCGCGGCCGCGCTCGACAGCGATTTCGACATCGAGGTGGTCGAGAGGCACCACCGCCACAAGGTCGACGCGCCTTCGGGCACCGCCCTGATGCTGGGCGAGGCCGCCGCGGCGGGGCGCGGCGTGAACCTGTCCGAGGTTACCGAAAGCGGGCGCGACGGGATCACCGGACCGCGGGCCGAGAACGCGATCGGGTTTTCCGCCATTCGCGGAGGCGATATCGTGGGGGAACACGACGTGATCTTCGCCGGACCGGGCGAGCGGATCGTCGTCTCTCATATCGCCACGGACCGGGGCATCTTCGCTCGCGGCGCGCTCAAGGCCGCGCTCTGGGGTCAGGGCAAGCCGCCGGGTCACTACTCCATGGCCAGCGTGCTCGGGCTTTCGCCGATGGATGACGGCGCCCCTTGAAGGCAAACGGCCTTCCGCTAATTCACAACGCGGAATGGTTGGATTTTCAGGGATCGGGCCTCATGTTTCGCCACGCCAAGAGTGTTCTTGCCGCATCGGTGGCCATGCTGACCATCTTCGTATCGGTCGATGCGATCGCGGCCGAACCGTTCGACGTCGTGTCGTCCCGGGACTCCTTCGTCGATCTGGTGCAGGGACGGGAACTCAGGCGCTTCGGCATTCGCCTGACCGTCACGCCGGACGGCGAGATCGTGGGACGCGCCTTCGGCAGCGAGGTGACGGGCGACTGGGACTGGGAGAACGGCTATTTCTGCCGTGATCTCTTCTGGGGGGGCGAGGATCTGGGCTTCAACTGCCAGCTTGTGCAGGTGAACGGCGAGACCCTGCGCTTCACCACCGATCAGGGTCAGGGCATCTACGCGGACCTGACGCTGCGCTGATCGCGCGGATCAGAAGTCGATCGCCAGACCCTTCCTTTCCCAATCGCCGTAGCGCACCGGCTCGGGCCCGTCGCGGCCGCCCAGTTCCTTGGGAAGGTCGAGGTCCTTCTGCGCCTTGCGCCGTTCCTCCGCCTCGGCAAGCGCGCGCTGCGCCTCGGGCGGAAGATGAGAGATGTCACGGGGCGTTTCCGACATGGCGCAGGACCTCGGCGGGTTGTTCAGGCGTTGCCAGTGATATACGCCGCAACGCTCATGGAACAAGACCAACAGAAGCGAAGACCCAAGCGCCGCGCCCAAAGCAGGCCGCCTCAGATGGCCCAGGACGCCGACGCCGACCGCAGCATCGCGCCCCGGCGCGCGGCGTTGCAGGCGCTGGGGCAGGTCGTGACCCACAGGCGCATGCTGTCCCATCTGCGGCCCGATCAGGGGCTGGACCCGGCCGAGGCCGCACGCGCCGCGCGGTTGGCGCAGACGGTGCTGCGCCACATGGGTCCGCTCGACCAGATCATCGCCCAATTCGTGGAACGGATGCCGGCGCCCGCGGTGCGCATGATCCTGCGCCTCGGCGCGGCGGAGCTTCTGATCGCGGGCGAGCACGCCCATGGCGTGGTGAACGCCGCGGTCGGTCTCACCAAGAGCGGGGGGCAGAAGATGGCGCGCTCCTCGGGGCTGGTGAACGCCGTCCTGCGCCGCATTGCCGAGGAGGGACCGGCGCTCTGGGCCGAGCATTCGCCGCAGCGCCTGCCCGGCTGGATCGCGGGCCCCGTCCACAAGACGGCCGGCGAGGACCGGCTGCGCGCCATCGAGGCCGCGCATGAGGCGGGCGCGCCGCTCGACCTGACGCCGCGCGACGGCGAAACCGACATCCCCGGGGCGGAGCGGCTTCCCACCGGTAGCCTGCGCCTGAGCGATTCCGGTCAGGTTTCCGCCCTGCCGGGCTTTGCCGAGGGCGCGTGGTGGGTGCAGGACGCCGCCGCGGCCCTGCCGGTGAAGCTTCTGGGCGACGTGGGTGGCCTGCGCGTGCTGGACATGTGCGCAGCACCGGGTGGCAAGACGCTGCAACTGGCCGCTGCGGGGGCGGAGGTCGTGGCGCTCGATGCCTCCGACACGCGCCTCGACCGGCTGCGAGAGAACCTCGCGCGGACCGGCCTTTCCGCCCGCATCGTGGTGGGCGACGCGCTGGAGCACCAGGACCGCTACGACGCGATCCTTCTCGACGCGCCCTGCACCGCGACGGGAACGATCCGGCGCCACCCCGACCTTCCCTTCGTGAAATCGGGTCGCGAGACCGAGGCCCTGACGCGGCTGCAGATGCACCTTCTCGACCATGCGCTGAGCCTTCTGAACCCCGGGGGGCGGCTGGTCTTCTGCACCTGTTCGCTGCTGCCGGTCGAGGGCGAGTTTCAGGTCAAGGCAGCGCTCAAGCGCCACGAGGGGCTGTCGGTCGTTCCGGTCGATCCGGTCTCGATTGGCGGTGACGCGGATTGGGCCAGCGCCGAGGGCGGCCTGCGCCTCTGGCCCGACATGTGGGCCGATCGCGGCGGGATCGACGGGTTCTACATGGCCTGCCTGACCCGCGGGGGCGCCGGTCCCGGCGAATGATCCGTGACAGGCCGGGGCCCGGTCTGTATCCTCGCCGCAAAACAATACGAGAGCAGGCAAACGGACCCGATGTCCGACACGGTGCCCCCCATGACCGGTGCGACCGGCGGCGCGCGCAGGCCGCGCGCGGCGGGCCTGACGCTGGCCGACCGCATGACGGCGCTGGGCGCGGGCTTCGGGCCGCGCGCCCGGGGGTTCCTCTGGCGGCCGGAACCGCGGTTTCCCGGCTCGGTCGTCGCGGGGCGGCAACTCATGGCCGGGAACTTCCGCTTCGCCGGTGCGCTGCTCGAGGCGCGCGACGCCAGCCCCTGGACGCTGACCCCACCCAGCTCGGCCTTCGCCGACGCGCTCCACGGGTTCGAGTGGCTCGGTGATCTCGCCGCCCTGCCGCAGGCGGAGGGACGCGCCACGGCGCAGGCCTGGGTGCTGGACTGGTCGCGGCGCTACGGGCGCGGATCCGGCCCGGGCTGGACCCCCGACCTGACCGGACGGCGCCAGATCCGCTGGATCAGCCACGCGCTCTTTCTGCTCAACGGCATGCCGCGCGCGGAGAACCGCGTCTTTCACCGCACGCTGGGGCGCCAAGCCGCGTTCCTGCTGTCGCGCTGGCGCAACGCCACGCCCGGCCGCGCGCGGTTCGAGGCGCTGACGGGGCTGGTCTATTCCGCCTGCACGCTCATGGGATGGGAGAAACAGCTTGCCCCGGCGCTCGACGCGCTGATCCGGGAATGCACCCGCGAGATCGACCCCGAGGGCGGCATCGCCACGCGCAACCCCGAGGACCTGCTGGAGGTCTTCATCCTGCTTACCTGGGTGTCGCAGCTTCTGGCCGATGCAGGCCACGCCCCCGCCCCCGCCGTCGATGGAGCGATCGGCCGGATCGCGCCCACGCTGCGCAGCCTGCGCCATCTCGACGGAAGCCTCGCGCGCGTCCATGGCGGCGGGCGCGGCGCACCGGGGCGGCTGGTGACGGCGCTGGTGCAGTCACGCGTCCGGCCCACGCAGGTCAAGGGGCTGGCGATGGGCTTTGCCCGCCTGACGCAAGGCCGCGTCTCGGTGATCGCCGACGCCGCTCCGCCCATGCTCGGCCCGCGAAGCACCACCGCCCATGCCGGCACGCTGAGCTTCGAGATGACCTCGGCCGACGATCCGCTGATCGTCAATTGCGGCTCGGGCACGCGCTTCGACCCACAGTGGCGGCTGGTGGGACGGGCCACCGACAGCCACTCCACGCTCGCCATCGAGGGCTATGCCTCCGCCCGTTTCGGGCCCGGCGCCTCGCAACGCGGCGACGAGCGCCCGCCGCTTGTGGATGGCCCCGTCGAGGTGCTGGCGCAGGAACAGGAGACCGAGACCGGGCATGGCGTGACGATGTTCCATGACGGATGGCGGCGCACGCACGGGCTGACGCATCTGCGCAACCTGACGCTGGAGGATGGCGGCACGCTCCTGCGCGGGGAGGATGCGCTGGCGGCCTTCACGCCCGCCGACCGCGCGCTGCTGGACGCCGCGTATCGCCGCCTGCCCGACGACACCGGCCTGCGCTACGCGATCCGGTTTCACCTGCACCCGGAGGTGCGCGCCTCCATCGATCTCGGCGGCACGGCGGTGTCGCTTGCCCTGCCCTCCGGCGAGACATGGGTCTTCCGCCATTCCTGCGCGGCGGAGCTGTCGCTGAGGCCCTCGATCTATTTCGACAGCCGGCGCCTTGCGCCCCGCGCGACAAAACAGATCGTTCTGTCCGCCCGCATGAAGGGCTATGGGGTGGTTCTGGGCTGGAGCCTGTCGCGCCCGATCGCCTTCATGCCGGCAAACCGGCTGCCGCCCGTCGCGCGCTCCGGCTCGCCCCGCTGAACCGCCCCCGCGCGCCGGAACAGGCGCCGCCACGCCAGAGGACCCGCACACGCCAATGTCTGCCGCCCCGACCAAAGCCCCGCTCCGCCGCGCCCTGATTTCCGTCTCGGACAAGACCGGCCTCGTCGCGTTCGCCACCGCGCTGGCGGAGCGCGGGGTCGAGCTTCTGTCGACCGGCGGCACCGCCGGCACGCTGCGCGAGGCCGGCCTGACCGTGACCGACGTCGCCGAGGTGACGGGTTTTCCCGAAATGATGGACGGCCGGGTCAAGACGCTGCACCCGAAGGTGCATGGCGGGCTTCTGGCGCTGCGCGACAACCCCGAGCATGTCGCCGCGATGGAGGCCCATGGCATCGGCGCAATCGACCTTCTGGTGGTGAACCTCTATCCATTCGAGGACACGGTAGCGGGCGGCGCGGATTACGCCACGGCGATCGAGAATATCGACATCGGCGGGCCCGCGATGATCCGGGCCGCGGCCAAGAACCACGCCCATGTGGCCGTGGTCGTCGATCCCGAGGATTACGGCACGCTCATCGCCGCGCTCGACGCGCATGACGGTGCGACACCCTACGAGCTCCGTCAGGCCCTTGCCCTGACGGCCTATGCGCGCACGGCGGCCTATGACGCGGCCGTGTCCACCTGGCTCGCCAAGGCCACCGGCGAGGCCACGCCCCGCCGCCGCGCCTTTGCCGGCACGCTGGCCACGTCGCTCCGCTACGGCGAGAATCCGCACCAGTCGGCAGCCTTCTACCTCGACGGCAGCGCGCGGCCCGGCATCGCCACGGCGACGCAGCACCAGGGCAAGGAACTGAGCTACAACAACATCAACGACACCGACGCGGCCTTCGAACTGGTGACGGAGTTCCACCCAGACGACGGGCCGGTCTGCGCGATCATCAAGCACGCCAACCCTTGCGGCGTCGCGCGCGGCGACACGCTGGCCGAGGCCTACGGCAAGGCCTTCGACTGCGACCGCACCTCGGCCTTCGGGGGAATCGTCGCGCTGAACCAGACGCTCGACGCGGACACCGCCGAACGGATCGCCGAGATCTTCACCGAAGTCGTGATCGCCCCGGACGCGACCGAGGGCGCAAAGGCCGTCTTCGCGAAGAAGAAGAACCTGCGCCTTCTGACCACGGGCGGCATTCCCTCGCCGACGGCGCCTGCGCTGACTTACCGGCAGGTGTCGGGCGGCATGCTGGTGCAGGACAAGGACGTCGGCCGCATCGAGGAGGAAACGCTGCGCGCCGTCACGCGCCGCCACCCCTCCGCGCGCGAGATGGCCGACATGATCTTTGCCTGGACGGTGGCCAAGCACGTGAAGTCGAACGCCATCGTCTACGCCAAGGATGGCGCCACGGTCGGCATCGGCGCGGGCCAGATGAGCCGCGTCGACTCCAGCCGCATCGCCGCGCGCAAGGCTCAGGACATGGCCGAGGCGCTGGGCCTGCCCGAAAGCCCCGCCAAGGGCGCGGTGCTGGCCTCGGACGCGTTCTTTCCCTTCGCCGACGGCCTGATGGCAGCCGCCGAGGCGGGCGCGACGGCTGTGATCCAGCCGGGCGGGTCCATGCGCGACGAGGAGGTGATCGCGGCGGCCGACGAGGCCGGGCTTGCCATGATCTTCACCGGCATGCGTCATTTCAGGCACTAGGGACAGGCGAATGCGGCTTCTCACCTTCTCGGCGATCCTGTGGTTCCTCGCCGACCAGATCAGCAAGCTGGCCGTCCTGCACTGGGCGGGCCTGCTGGAACGCGGCGTGATCGAGGTGTTTCCACCGCTGCTGGTCTTTCGGCTCGGCTACAATACCGGCATCAATTTCGGGCTCTTCTCGGGCGGACCCGAGGTGACGCGCTGGGTTCTGGTTGCCATCGCGCTCGCCATCTCGGCCTGGCTGATCTGGTGGGCGCGCACGGGCCTGACGCGGCCCATCGCACTGATCTCGGCGGGCGCCGTGATCGGCGGGGCGCTGGCCAACGCGCTCGACCGCGTGCTGATCGGTGCGGTCGTCGATTTTCTCAACATGTCCTGCTGCGGGATCGTGAACCCGTTCGCCTTCAACGTGGCGGATATCGGGATCGTCGCGGGCGCACTCGGTCTGCTGATCTTTGCCGACGCCCCGAAGAACGAGTCGTGACGAAGCCCGCGCGATGGGTTAGACGGAGCGTCGCAAAGGAGGGGCGCATGCCGCGACTGACAATATCCGCACTGCTGGGCGCATCCATGCTGACGCTTGTGGCGTGTTCCTCGGGAACGCCGCAGCTGATGAACCTGCGCAACACGGAGGAAGGCCCGGACGAGTTCGCGGTGCTGCCGACGGCCCCGCTCGAGGTCCCGGAAAATCTCGCTTCGCTGCCCGAGCCGACACCGGGCGCGCGCAACCGCGTCGATCCCGACCCGGAGGGCGACGCCATCGCCGCGCTCGGCGGGAACGCGGGCCGCGCTGGCGGCGCTGGCGCCAACCTGATGAACCACGCGACCCGTTTCGGCGTGAGCAGCGACATTCGCCCCGTGCTCGCCGCCGAAGACGAGGAGTTCCGCCGCCGCAACGACGGCCTCATCCTCGAGCGCATGTTCGGCACCAATGTCTATTTCGAAGCGTATCGACGGCAGGCGCTCGACCGCTACGCCGAACTCGAACGCCTGCGCCGGATGGGCGTGCGGACCCCCGCCGCACCACCGCCCGCCGAGTAGTGCACGCGTCACAGCTTCGTCAGCTCTGTTGATGCGGGCGCGCAGCCGCATATCTTTCGCGTCACACCTGTTGACCCTTTGGAGGGCCCCAATGCTGCGCCGTATCGCACTGACCCTGGTCGCGACACTCACCGTCGCCCTCACGTCGACCGTTCAGGCGGCCGAAAACGTCACCGAGTTCTTCCTCGAAAACGGCATGCAAGTCGTCGTGATCGAGGACCACCGCAGCCCCGCCGTCGTGCATATGGTCTGGTACCGCGCCGGCGCAGCGGACGAACCGCCCGGCGCGTCCGGCGTCGCGCATTTCCTCGAACACCTGATGTTCAAGGGCACGGATGAGCTTGAAAGCGGAGAGTTTTCGCGCATCGTGGAGGCGAATGGCGGCACCGACAACGCCTTCACCTCGTGGGATTACACCGGCTACATTCAGCGCGTGGCCGCCGACCGTCTCGGCCTTCTCATGGAGATGGAGGCCGACCGGATGCGCGACTTGCGCTTCGCCGACGAGGAGGTGGTGACCGAACGTTCCGTCATCATTGAGGAACGCGCCGAGCGGGTCGATTCGTCAGCCGGCGGGCTGTTCAACGAGCAGATGCGTGCGACACTTTTCAACAATCACCCCTACGGCATCCCGATCATCGGCTGGCGTCACGAGATGCAGGAGCTCGACCGCGCGGCGCTGATCGCCTTCTACGACGCGCATTACTGGCCCAACAACGCCGTGCTGATCGTGGCCGGCGACGTCACGCCCGACGAGGTGCGCAGGCTGGCGCAGGAACACTACGGCCCGATCCCCGCCAATCCCGACATCACCGCCCGCGCCCGCCCGCAGGAACCGCCGCAGATCGCCGACCGCCGGGTGATCTACGAGGACGAGCGCGTGGCCAATCCCTACGTGGCGCGCACCTACCTCACGCCCGCGCGGGAGCCGGGCGACCAGCGGCGCGCGGCCGCCCTGACCATGCTGGCCGAGATCCTCGGCGGATCCGGCCAGACCTCGGTCCTGGCCCGACAGCTGCAGGTGGAGGAGGAACGCGCGCTTTACGCCGCCGCCTTCTATGACGCCACCAGCTACGATCCCTCCAGCTTCAACATCGTGAACGTTCCGGTCCCCGGCGTTCCGCTGGAGGAGGCCGAGGCCGATCTCGACCGCACCATCGCCGAATTCCTCGAGAACGGGATCGACCCGGCACAGTTCGAGCGTATCAAGTTCCAGATCGAGGCGGCGCAGATCTACGAGGAAGACAACGTGCAGGGCCTTGCGCGCAGCTATGGCGTTGCGCTGACCAGCGGGCTGACGGTCGAGGATGTGGACACATGGCCCGACGTGCTGGCCGCCGTCACCATCGACGAGGTGATGGAGGAGGCGCGACGGCTCTTTTCCGAAACACGGTCGGTCACGGGCTACCTGATGCAGCCTGCCCCGGAATCCGCCGCTGACGAGGTGACGCAATGATCCCCCGCATCCTTGGACTGGTCACGGCCACTGTCCTGCTGCTGCCCGGCATCGCACGGGCCATAGACGTCCAGGAAGTCACCTCCCCCGGCGGGATCGAGGCGTGGCTGGTGGAAGATGACTCCATCCCCTTCGTCGCGATCGACATATGGTTCAACGGCGGTGCCTCGCTCGACGCGCCCGGAAAGCGTGGCGCGATCCACCTGATGACCGGGCTGCTGGAGGAAGGCGCGGGGGACATGGACGCGCGCGCCTTCGCCGAAGCGGTCGAGGGACTGGCCGCGAGCTTCGAGTTCGACGTCTACCGCGACGCGCTGACGGTGTCGGCGCGCATGCTGACCGAAAACCGGGAAGAGGCCGCCGAACTGCTGCGCGCTGCCCTCGTTTCGCCGCGCTTCGACGAGGACGCGGTGGAACGGGTGCGCGGGCAGGTCCTGTCGATCATCGACGGCGATGCGCGCGACCCCGACGAGATCGGGAGCGAGACCTTCAACGCGCTGGCCTGGGGCGAGCATCCCTATGGCAGCGCGCTGGAAGGCACGCGGGAAAGCGTCGGCGCGCTGACGCGGGACGACCTCGCCGAGGCCCACCGCGCCGTTCTGGCCCGAGACCGCGTGATCGTGGGCGCCGCCGGCGACATCACGGCGGAAGAACTGGGGCTTCTGGTCGACCGCATCCTCGGCGAATTGCCGGAAACCGGCGCGCCAATGCCCGGGATGGCGGAGTACCAGCTGCCGCCGGGCACTACGGTCGTCGACTTCCCGTCCCCCCAATCCGTGGCTCTCTTCGGGCATGAGGGCATCGCCCGCGACGATCCGGATTTCTTCCCGGCCTTCGTGTTGAACCAGGTCCTGGGCGGCGGCAACTTCCGCTCCCGCCTGATGCAGGAGGTGCGGGTGGAACGCGGCCTGACCTATGGCGTCTATTCCTTTCTCGGCCTTTCCGAATACGGGCAGACGCTCGGCGGGCGCTTTTCATCGTCCAACGAACTCGTGGCCGAGGCGATCGAGGTGATCCGCGCAGAGTGGACGGATCTTGCCGAGAACGGCGTGACGGATGAGGAACTGGAGGCCGCGCAACGCTTCCTCACCGGGGCCTACCCCTTGCGCTTCGACGGCAATGGCCGGATCGCGGGCATCCTGGCGGGAATGCAGGCCGACGGCATGCCCGTCGACTACATCGCGACGCGCAACGACCGCGTGGACGCGGTGACCGCCGAAGACATCCGCCGCGTCGCCGCCCGCCTCCTGCAGCCCGAAGATCTTCATTTCGTGGTGGTTGGCCACCCCGAGGGGCTGGAGCCGTCGAACTAACCCGGCGCGCGCTGCGGACCTTTCCGAATCCCGCCGGGGCATGCTAGGTATCGTGGCATGCCCCTCGGCGACCCCAACATACACCCCTCTGAGGCCACCACGCGCCCGGTGATCCGACAGCTCGACGATGCCGCGATCAACCGGATCGCGGCCGGAGAGGTGGTGGAACGGCCCGCAAGCGCCGTGAAGGAACTGGTGGAAAACGCGCTCGACGCAGGCGCCGCCCGCATCACGGTCGAGGTGGCGCAGGGCGGCAAGACCCTGATCCGCGTGACCGACGACGGCTGCGGCATGGGGCCAGACGACCTGCCGCTCGCCCTGTCGCGCCATGCCACGTCCAAGATCGACGGCACGGACCTTCTGAACATCACCAGCTTCGGCTTCCGGGGGGAGGCGCTGCCATCGCTGGGCGCCGTGGGTCGCCTGACGATCACCAGCCGCGCGGAAGGGGCGCCCGCACACCGCGTCGAGGTGTCCGGCGGCGCGATGGGTCCGGTCAGGCCCGCCGCCCTGACCCGTGGCACTGTAGTGGAACTGCGCGACCTCTTTCACGCCACACCCGCGCGGCTGAAATTCCTGCGCTCCGACCGGGCCGAGATGCAGGCGATCACCGACGTGATCAAACGCCTCGCCATGGCCGAACCGGGCGTGTGCTTCACCCTGAAGGAAGCCGAGGCCGACCGCGTCGTCTTCCGCGCCGAGGCAGCGCAGGGCGAGCTCTTCGAGGCGCTGCACACGCGGCTGGCCACGGTGCTGGGCCGTGACTTCGCCGACAACGCCCTGCCCATCGACGCCGAGCGCGAGGGCATCCGCCTGACCGGTTACGCCGCGCTGCCGACCTATTCGCGCGGGTCTGCCGTGGCGCAGTACCTCTTCGTCAATGGCAGGCCGGTGCGCGACAAGCTTCTGGTGGGGGCGCTGCGCGCCGCCTACATGGATGTGCTCAGCCGCGACCGCCACCCGGCGGCGGCGCTCTTCATCGACTGCCCGCCCGAGCGGGTGGACGTGAACGTGCACCCGGCGAAATCCGAAGTGCGCTTTCGCGAACCGGGCATCGCGCGCGGGCTGATCGTCTCGGGCCTGCGCCACGCTCTGGCCGAAGCGGGGCACCGCGCGTCGAGCACCGTCGCAGGCGCGACCCTCGGAGCCTTCACGTCCCAGGCAGGCCCGCGCGTCTACCAGATGGACCGGCCGTCGCGCGGCGCGCTCGCCTCGGCGGCACGCTGGCAGGCGCCCGGATTGTCCGAGGAACAGGCGGGCTGGTCCCTGCCCGAGACCGCGACGCCATCCTCCCGCGTGGAGGCCGTGGTCGACGAGGACCCCGCCCAGACGCGGAACCCGCTTGGTGCCGCCCGCGCGCAGCTGCACGAGAATTACATCGTCGCGCAGACCGGGACCGGCGTCGTCATCGTCGACCAGCACGCGGCGCATGAGCGGCTGGTCTACGAACGGCTCAAGCGACAGCGGGCCGAAACGGGCGTGGCGCGGCAGGCGCTCCTGATCCCCGAGATCGTGACGCTGGGCTCCGATGCCGAGCGGCTTCTGGACATGGCCGGGGAGCTTGCGGCGCTGGGCCTCGTGATCGAGTCGTTCGGCCCGGGAACCCTCGCCATCCGCGAAACGCCCGCGATCCTCGGAACCGTCAACGCCGAGGCGATCCTGCGCGACATCCTCGACGAGCTGGACGACGCGGGCGGCGCCACCACGCTGCAATCCCGGCTCGACGCGATCCTCAGCCGGATGGCCTGCCACGGCTCCGTCCGTTCGGGCCGCCGGATGAGCGCCGAGGAGATGAACGCACTCCTGCGCGAGATGGAGGCCACGCCTCATTCCGGCCAGTGCAACCACGGGCGGCCGACTTATGTGGAGCTGAAAATCGCGGATATCGAAAGGCTTTTCGGACGCACATGATACAGATCGGCGGCATCACCCTCGACTTCTCCGACCCGGCCGTCATCGCGGGCGCAGCGGCGGCGGCCGTGTTGCTGCTTCTCCTGATCCTGTCGTTTTCCGCACTGCGCGCCGCCAACCGCTCCGCCCGCGCGATGGAGCCGCTGGCGCGGCATCTCGGCACCTTGGGCCATACGGTGCAGGGGCTGGGGCAAGGGCAGGAACGCCTCGCCGGCGGTCTCAGCCATGTCTCCGACATGCAGGCGCGCGCGCAGGCCTCGATGCTCGAGGCGATGGAGCGGCGGCTGGAGGAGGTGCAGAAAGGCATGTCCGAGACGTTGCACGGCACCTCCACCCGCACCGCCCGCTCGCTGGGAGAGCTTCAGCAGAAGCTGGAGCAGATCGATCGGGCGCAGGCCAAGATCGAGAAGCTTTCGGGCGATGTGCTGTCGCTTCAGGACATCCTGTCGAACAAGCAGACGCGCGGCGCCTTCGGGGAAATCCAGCTCAACGATATCGTGTCCAAGGCCCTGCCGTCGGACGCCTATTCGTTTCAGACGACGCTCTCGAACGGCAAGCGCGCCGATTGCCTGATCCACCTGCCCCACCCGCCCGGGCCCATCGTGATCGACGCCAAGTTCCCGCTGGAGGCCTACGAGGCGCTGGTCAATGCCGACGGGCCCGAGGCGCAGACCCGCGCGCTCCGCGATCTGGGCGCGGCGGTGAAGGTCCATATCAAGGCCATTGCGGAGCGCTACATCCTCGATGGCGAAACCGCCGACGGGGCGTTGATGTTCCTGCCGTCGGAGGCGGTTTACGCGGAACTCCATGCGCGGCTGCCGGAGGTGGTGCGCACGGGCTTCGACGCGCGGGTCTGGATCGTGTCGCCGACCACCTGCATGGCGACGCTCAACACGATGCGCGCGGTGATGAAGGACGCGCGGATGCGCGAACAGGCCGGTGAGATCCGCAAGGCGCTGAGGCTGCTGCACCGCGACGTGGAGATCATCGAGGAACGCGCCGGCAAGCTCGAGACGCATCTGCGGCAGGCGGGCGACGATGTCTCTGGGCTGCTGACGGCCAGCGCGCGCGCGGGCAAACGCGCCGAGCGGCTGGATCATTTCGACTTCGAGGAGCTGGCCCCGGACGCCAGCGGTACACCCGGCGTGGTTCCTCTGCAGCGGCCTTGAGAACCGAATTTTCGCACGAAAATTCGCACCGCCATGCTCCGGCCCCGTGGTCCCTTCGACCGAAAAGACACGGGCGCATGGCCGATCGGCCTTCGGAAAGACCTTCCCGTTTTGCGTCGACGCCGCCCTCGGTTAACCTTCCTCCACCGGCCGCGCCTTCAGAGGGCCGGCAAACGAAGGGGAGATAGTGGAACGATGGGAAAACGTGACGAGTTGATCGCACAATATGCCGAGGACCTGCGCAGCAAATGCGGCATGGAACCGGACATGGACCTTCTGACGAAGGTGACGATCGGGTGCGGTCCGGCAATATACGATGCCGACGCCTCGACGGTCGCCGCCACCCAGCCGGGCGAGATCGAGACGGTCAAGAAGAACTTCCTGATGAAGAAGCTGGGCCTGGCCGACGGCGCCGCCCTCGACAGCGCGATCGACAGCGTGATCGAGACCTATGGCAAGTCCGAGCGAAACAAGTACCGCGCCGTCGTCTACTACATGCTCGTCAAGCATTTCGGCAAGGAGAGCGTCTACGCCTGAGCAAGGCAGGACGCACGACCCCAAAGGCCCGCCGTCCCCGGCGGGCCTTTCCGCTTCAATGGCGGGCGCTCGCTCCGCCGCATTCGAGACAATTCCGGCACGCTTCGCCTTTGCACGGGTGCCTGGCGATCGGTAATCTCATGTCCATGCCCTTGCCAGGACGGCGGGCCCGACATTCGAACACGCGCGAGTGCCAGTATGCGTGTGGGTGATGGAGGGTCCTGCCCGGCGGGACCCTCCTTTTTTTTCCCGAAACCTACAGCCCGCCCATGGCACGCACGATCCGCCATTCCGCCTCGGTCACCGGCTGCACCGAGAGGCGCGAGTTCTTCACCAGCACCATCTCGGCCAGTTCCTCCCGCGCCTTGATCTGGTCGAGCGTCACCGGTGTCGGCAGCGGCTCCACGGCCTTGATGTCGACGCACTCCCATCGATCGTCATCCGTGGTGGAATCCGGATGCGCTTCGGCGATCACCTCGACGATGCCAACGACCGCCTTTTCGGATTGCGAATGGTAGAAGAACCCCAGATCGCCCACCTCCATCTCGCGCATGAAGTTCCGCGCCTGGTAGTTGCGGACGCCGTCCCATTCCTCGCCCGCGTCGCCCTTCGCCACCTGCTGATCCCAGGACCATGTGGAGGGTTCGGATTTGAACAGCCAGTAACGCATCGGGGTCACTCCGGTTTGAGGGGCCGCGCCAGAAGGGTATCGAGCGCGGCGGCAAAGTCGAGCCTTCCGTCGGCCAGCGCCGCCACCACGTCGGTGATCGGCGTCTCCAGCGACGGGTCGGCGGCGATGCGCCGCGCGGTGTGCAGTCCCTCGACCGTCATTGCCGGATCGACCCCTGCCCCGGTCGCAAGCGCCATGCCATAGCGGAAGTTGCGCGATTTTTCCGACGCGCAGGTGAGCACGAGGTCCCCAAGGCCCGAAAGCCCGGTCAGGGTTTCCGCCTGCGCCCCGCGCGCCGAGGCGACCCGGCCCATCTCGGCGAAGCCGCGCGCGATGATCGCAGCCCGCGCCGAATCGCCCAGCCCCGCGCCGATGGCCGCGCCCGCGGCGATCGCCACCACGTTCTTCAGCGCGCCGCCCAGTTCCGCCCCGATCACATCCGTCGTGCGGTAAAGCCGCAGGCCCGGCGTCGACAGGACCTCCTGCAACATGGCGCCCGTTTCGTCCTCCTCGCAGGCCAGCGTCAGGGCCGTGGGCAGGCCCGCCGCGATATCCACGGCAAAGCTCGGGCCGGTGAGTTGGGCGACCCGTCTCTGCGGCGCATGGCGGCGGATCAGCGCCGTGGGGCCGAGCCCCGTTTCCATGTCGATCCCCTTGGCGCAGGAGACGAGGCAGGGCGCGTCCGGACGGGTGGCCTCGATCATCGCGCCAAGCGACTGCGTCGGCACCGCGATCAGCGCGATGTCTGCGTCGATGCGCGGGTCGCCCGTGACCCGGACCGCCCCGGGCAGGCGGGTGCCGGGCAGACGGGGTACCTCGCGGCTCGCGGCCATCTGGGCTGCGCCGGAGCGCGCCCATAGCGTCACGTCCCGGCCTGCCGTCGCATAGGCCACGGCAAGCGCCGCGCCGAAGGCCCCCGCCCCGTAGATCGCCAGCCGGATCATGCCTTGGCGCCCTTCTTGCCCGATCCGACCAGGGGCGCAGCCGATTTGTCGAGGGGCCAGCGCGGGCGCGCGGAGAGCGTCATGTCGCTGGTCACGCAGGCCTCGAAGGACAGGAGCCCCGCATAGGCGATCATCGCTGCATTGTCGGTGCAGAGCGCCAGCGGCGGCGCCAGAAGCGGCAGGCCCGCAGCCTCCGCCACGGCCTCCAGCCTGCCGCGCAAGGTGGCGTTGGCCGCGACGCCGCCCGCGACGGCAAGCGCCGTGACGCCGTCTTGCGCCTCCAGCACGCCGGCGGTCTTCGCGGCCAGCACATCGGCGACGGCCGCCTGAAAGCCCGCGCAGATATCGGCGCGGTCCTGCTCCGTCAGGCCGCCCTTATCCTCGGTCAGCCGGTCGCGGACGCGCAGGACCGCCGTCTTGAGCCCGGAAAAGGACATGTCGCCGCCGGGACGGTCGATCAGCGGGCGCGGGAAACCGAAGCGCGCGGGATCGCCGCGCCGCGCTTCGGCCTCGACCGAGGGGCCGCCGGGCTGCGGCAGGCCCAGAAGCCGCGCGACCTTGTCGAAGGCCTCACCGGGTGCGTCGTCGATTGTGCCGCCGAGCCGCACGAAGGTGTCCCAACCGTCGACGCGCAGGATCTGGCAATGCCCGCCGGAGACGAGCAACAGCAGGTACGGAAACGCCACACCGTCCGTCAGGCGCGGCGTCAGCGCGTGGCCGGCAAGGTGGTTCACACCGATCAGCGGCTTGCCGAGGCCCATCGCTAGCCCCTTCGCCATCATCACGCCCGACAGGACGCCACCGATCAGGCCCGGCCCTGCGGTGACGGCAATCGCACCGACCTGCCGAAGCGCGACCCCGGCCTCCTCCAGCGCCCTCTCGGCCGCGAGGTCCAGCCGCTCGGCATGGGCGCGGGCGGCGATCTCGGGCACGACTCCGCCGTAGCGCGCGTGCAGGTCGGCCTGTCCGATCACCACCGAGGACAGGATGTCCGGTGCATCCGCCGGACCGCGCAAGACTGCCGCCGCCGTGTCGTCACAGCTCGATTCAAGGCCAAGGATGAGGACGTCTTTGCTCAAGGCGGCATGTCCGATGCGTTGTCAGGCGGGTGGGGGGCAGGTAACACTCCGCCCGATGGCTGACAATGACGACGCGCGGCCCCGGGCCACCCTGCTTCTGACGCGCCCGCGCGCCATGTCGGAGCGTTTAGCCGCCGAGATCGCCGAACGCGACCTGCCGGTCGATATCGTGATCGCCCCGCTGATGGAGATCGTGCCGGCGGATGCGCCGCCGCCGCTTGCGGCTGACACGGACGTCATCTTCACCTCGTCGCAGGCCGTCGCCCGGGCAGGCCCCGGAGACGGACGCCGCGCATGGTGCGTCGGCGCCCGCACCACCGAGGCGGCGCGGGCCGCCGGTTTCGACGCCGTCCTCGCCGGCGCCTGCGCCGATGAACTGGTGGCGCGGCTGCGCAAGGAGCGTCCGACCGGCCCGATGGTGCACCTGCGCGGCCGGCACCAGCGCGGGGACGTGGCCAAACGGCTCCACGACGCGGGCCTGTCGGTGACGTCGCATGTGCTTTACGATCAGGTGGAGGTTCCACCCGATGCGGCCTTCACCACGGCGTTGGGGCGCACGCCGCTGTGTGTTCCGCTTTTTTCACCGAGAAGCGCGGAGCTTTTCGTAACGGCCGCGAAAGGTCTGTGGGAGCCAGCGCCCGATGACACGATCCTCGCCCTCAGTGCCGCCGTGAAGGCCACCCTGCCGCCGGAATGGGCCGAAAAAACACTTGTCTCCGACCACCCGGACGGGCCGTCGATGATTGACGCGGTCACGCGACGGATTTTCCCCTAGCAGTGATTTCGGCGGCGTGACACGGTATCAGAGGCTGACTCGGCCCATGCGTCAAAGTATGTAGATGCGCGGGTCTGTAAACAAATGAAGGGAAGGTGGCGTGGCGAGACGATCCTCCAAACGCGCAAGCGGAACCGGCAAGGAAACCGAGGCGCAGGATGCGGTGACCGAAGAAGCGGTGGAGGCCGCGTCGACCGAAACGGAGCATCCCGAGACCGACACCGCCGGGGAAACCACGGCCGAGGCAGCGGACGCGCCCGGCACCAGCGGCAAGGCGCCGGACAGCGCCGAGACGCTGTCAGAGGACACGTTATGGCCAGAGGACAAGTCTGGAGACGAGGCAAGGGACGCCACGGTCGAGGCGGCCGGGCCCGTCTCCGGGGAGGTTGAGGACACCGACGCGCGGACCGACGCCGTGGAGAACGCCGAAGAAAGCGCCAATGCCAGTTCTGAGGGAGTAGCCTCGGACGACACCGGGACGGCAGAAACGGCAGAAACCCGCGAAGAGACCCGCGAAGAGAAGGTCGAAGCGACGGCCGAGGAAACGCCTCCGCCCGCTGATCAGGCCCCGCCCCCGACGCAGACCGTGGTGGAAAAACGCGGCCCGGGCTTCGTCCCGCTTGTTCTCGGCGGTGTCGTGGCCGCCGGCATAGGCTACTTCGCCAGCATGTCGGACCTGCTGCCCGGGTTCGGGACGTCGGACACCACCACGGAAATCGAAATGGCGCTGGCCCAGCAGTCCGAGGCGCTGGCCGTTCTGCAAGAACAGGTGGCAGATCTCGACGCGGCTGAGCCGCCGAGCGTCGATCTGACCCCGGTGACCGATGAGATCGCCGCGCTGAGCGCCCGCATCGATGAGACCGCCGGCACGATCGGCACGCTGAACGAGCGGGTCGCCACCCTGGAGGAGCGCCCCGTCTTCACCGGTGATGTCACCGCCGACGCGGCCGAGGCCGCCGAGGCCGTAGCCGCCATGGAAGACCAGATGCGCGCCCAGGAGGAAGAGGCCGCGCGCCTCGCCGCCGAGGCCGAGGACGCCCGGCGCGCCGCCGAGGAAGCCGTCGCGGCCGCCGAGGCCGAAACCGCCGAGGCCATGGCCGCCGCCGAGGCCGAAGCGCAGGCCGCCATGGCCGCCGCCGAGGCCGAGGCCGCCGTGAACGAACTCCGCCTCGCCGTAACGCGGGGCGAGCCCTTCGCCGAGCCGCTGGCCGCCGTGGCCGAGGTCACCGACATCCCCGAGGCGCTGAGTGCTGCCGCAGATAGCGGCGTGCCCAGCCTGGAATCGCTGCAGGATGGCTTCCCGGCCGCCGCGCGCGCGGCCCTTCCCGTGGCCCTGCGGGAAACGGCGGGCGAGGGCGCCGTCGACAGGTTCACCGCCTTCGTGCAGGGACAGATCGGCGGACGGGCCATCGCGCCGCGCGACGGCGACGACCCCGATGCGGTCCTGTCGCGCGCGCAGGCGGCGGTGTCCGCGGGCGATCTCGAGACCGCGCTGGCCGAGATCTCGGCGCTGCCCGAGGGCGCGCGGAACGAAATGGCCGGCTGGATCGCCGATGCCGAAGCCCGAACCGCCGTCGTCGCGGCGCTTGATACCGTGACGGATGCCGTCGCGGGCGCGAATTAAGGGGGAGACGGCATCATGCTCTGGTCCTTGCTCAAAGTGCTGATCTTCATCGCCATCGTCGCGGGTCTCGCGTTCGGCGTGGGCTACCTGACCGAAATCGACGACGTCGCGCTGCTGACCGTCGCCGGGCGTGAATTCATCCTCACGCCGCTTGTGGCGATCGTTCTGGCGCTGGTTCTGCTCCTGTCGGTCTGGCTGCTGTTCAAGGCGGTCGGCCTGATCGTCGCGACGCTGCGGTTTCTCAACGGCGACGAGACGGCCATCAGCCGCTATTTCAACCGCCGCGCGGAACGCAAGGGGTTCGAGGCGCTGGCGGAGGGCATGATGGCGCTGGCGGCGGGAGAAGGGCGGCTGGCGATCCGCAAGGCCGAACGCGCCGAGAAATACCTCCAGCGCCCGGAACTCACCAAGCTGGTGCTTGCGCAGGGCGCCGAGATGGCGGGCGATCCGGCACTCGCGGCCAAGACCTACAAGGCGCTGGTGGCCGACAACCGGACCCGCTTCGTCGGCGTGCGCGGCCTGATGAAACAGAAGCTTGACGCGGGCGACACCGACACGGCCATGAAGCTCGCCGAGAAGGCGCTGGCGCTGCGCCCGAAGAACGAAGAGGTGCAGACGACGCTCCTGCAGCTTCAGGCGCGCCACGAGGACTGGGCAGGCGCGCGCGCGACGCTGGCCAAGGCGCTGAAGACCGGCAACGTGCCGCGCGACCTGCACAAGCGACGCGACGCGGTTCTCGCGCTGGCCCATGCGCGCGACGCGATGGGCGAGGGCAAGATCGCCGAGGCCACGCGGGATGCGACCGAAGCCAACAGGCTTGCCCCTTCTCTCGTGCCGGCGGCGGCCATGGCCGCGCGGCTGGCCATCGCCGAGAAGAAACCGAAGGTCGCAACCAAGATCCTCAAATCCGCCTGGTCCACGGACCCGCACCCCGATCTCGCGGCGGCCTTCGCCGAGATCGCGCCGAACGAGACGCCCGATGAGCGCCTGAAGCGGTTCCGGCCGCTGCTGGCGATGCATTCGGGCAACCCCGAGACCAAGCTGCTGGAGGCCGAGCTTCAGATCGCGCGGGAGGATTTCCCGGCCGCGCGCCGCGCGCTCGGCGATCTGGCCGAGACGCATCCCTCAGCGCGCTCGCTCACGCTCATGGCCGCCATCGAGCGGGGCGAAGGCTCGGAAGACCGGATCGTGCGGGCGTGGCTGGCGCGCGCCGTGACGGCCTCGCGCGGGCCGCAATGGATTTGCGGCAATTGCGGGCATGTCCATGCCGAATGGCGCCCCGTCTGCGCCAATTGCGAGAGTTTCGACACGCTAAGCTGGGAAGAGGCGCCGCAATCCGAGGCAGCCCTTGCAGGCCCGGCGCAGATGCTTCCGCTGATCGTCGGTGCTTTGGAAGACAAAAGCAGCGAGGTCGTCGAAAACGCGGACACGGTGGAGGTCGAGGACGCTGTCGCCTCAAGGGACGGCGCCGAGGAACCCGCATCGCAGGACGCCACAGAGAACGGCGAGGAACGCGCGCCGGCGGAGGCCGCCCGATAGGCTCGAAAAAAAAGGCATCGTTTCCCAGTTGCCGAGACCGCGCCGGTCCGCTAAACGAGCCGCCGGTGCCGCCGCACAGCCGGAAATGGCGCGCAAACCGGGATCGGCGGTTAACGCCGGCCCATGCGCGCCCCAAGATGCCAGGCACCGGAGAAGAGTATCGGCCCGACACGGGCCGGCACGCCGCTGTAGCTCAGCTGGTAGAGCACGTCATTCGTAATGATGGGGTCGGGGGTTCGAGTCCCTTCAGCGGCACCACTCTTCTCTCGATATCCGGAAGAAAACATTAGATTTCGGCAGGTTGCGTGAGCGGCGGGACCACTTTTGGGACCGCTTTCGGGACCACTCGCGTCAATACTCCCTCTAACGGTTTGCTTCGCGGCGGTGCAGCGCACCTTCCTTGAAGCGGTCGTTGAACCTGGACAATCGGGCCGGAATCCAAACCTGCCGTTCGCCACGCGGGATTCGGATGGCTGACGCGCGGGACAATGCAGACCGATGCATCCGCAGCGTCAGCGACCGCCCAGATCGCTGCACGCCAGCCAACTGGCCGCTGCAGAAAGGCTTGGTGTGAGCTACGTGCGCCGATCCTATCATCGCGGGGCCTCCATTGTCTCAAGGGATTTAATAGACCCAAAACAATTGCTTGCGCACGGTTCTTGAACAAGATCTGACCGAAGTGGTCGGCTCAAATTGCCTCCAGGCTCATGCTCACGAAAGAAGCAATCACCGTTTTGGGGTATGGTGCCGGCGGTGCATCCTGGGAAACACGATCTCCGGCACATGGAGTTCCGTGCGGACACTTTTTTTGGCCAAGAATGGCCTCCCCAATCTCACGATTTTGCCATTTTCTTAAAGCACGTTAACCAAACCTCAAGCATTGAGAGGACTGGGCGTGTCTCCGAGACCTGCACATACTGCGGCAAACCATGATCCGGTTAGCGAGCCGACAGATCCACTCAGCATCTTGATTGTTGATGATGATCCCGACGCATGCGCAATTCTCTCTTTGGCTCTCGAAGCAAGCGGCACCTATGATGTAACGGTCGCACAAAGCGCGACAGAAGCACTCGACGCGATAAAAAGTAGGCACGAGCCTTTCAACGGCGTCTTTCTTGATATTCGCATGCCGAAGATCACCGGCTTTGAGTTGTGCTCGATCATCCGGAGCACTTCGGGCTATAGCAATGTGCCCATTATCATGATCACGGGAATGACTGAGCAGAGCTACCTTCAGGCCGCATATGTCGTTGGCGCTGACGACTATATAGAAAAACCGTACGATCTTAACGAGATTCCTGCGCGCTTTTCTCGAGCCAGAAAGAAGCGCGCCCATCTTGTTCATGGCCCAGTGGGTCACAGTTCAAGTGGACGCGTAGTTTTAAGCGTCGTCCAGGGCGCGTCCATTTAATCGGGTAGCGCCGCTGAAACGATCGAACGATCGGCTTGAATACCGATGCCGGCACCATGATCAATCCCGGAAGCTAAGCGGCGGTCAGACGCTGACTTATGGCTTTCGCAGAAGATCCGTTTTGCCATTTATTGCTCGGGCGCCGCGTCCATCTTGTTGAATACGGCGCTTCCTGGCGAGGAAATGGGGCGATATTCCTGCTTTTTTCTCAATCTGGACCAATTGTTGATACCTCGATTTGCGAAAACCGCAGGAAGAACGGGGACCGTGCACGCGGGTAAAAGAGCCCCGCAAGAAAACTTGAAGGAAGGCAGTAGCCTTGAGAAAAAAAGCTCTTCACCGATTTGGGCTTCACTCCGTGGTTTACCTCTCAATTGCCGGGGCGGTATCTGCCGCGGTTCTTGTCTCTGAACGAACGAGATTGGAGGATCTGCAGGCGGAGCAACGCGCCGACGTCAATGAGGTCCTCGGAGCGCTTTCGCGAAAGCTCGCAATTGCGCTAACGCGCAAGACTGTCGCAGCTTCAGGAATTGCGCAAACCGTATCTTTATTGCCGACGGTCAGCCAGGAACAGTTCTCGTCCATCTCCGAAGGAGTCGTCTCAAACGACCCTTCCATCGTGTCGGTGTCCCTTATCCGCGATTGGCGCATTTCGCACAAATACCCGTTCGAGGGCAATCCCAACCCAGTTGGCGCCGACCTCAGCGAGTCATTGGAAGGCATCGACGCGATCAACAGCGTCCATCACGAAAGTGTCGGGATAGTGCAAGGACCCTTGCGGCCCCTCCTTGGGTCGGATGGTTTTATAATTTGGCAGCCCGTGTTTTTGCCTCAGATCGAAAACTATTTTGCCACAGCACAGGTACCTGAGGAGTTGTGGGGTTTCGTCTTGATGGCTTTTGAGGCTGAGTCCTTTCTTGCGGAGATCGGTATCGTACGTATTGGTTCGGACTATGAGATCGCAATTCTCGATCCCTTGGGTTCCGTTCAGGGTGAAGTGATTGGGAATGCTGCGGTATTCGAGTTGAGCCCGTCCTACAGCGAGGTTAATTCTTCATTGGGCACTTGGGACATTGCGGTGGCTCCGGCGGGAGGTTGGGTTTCCTCGCTGCCCTATCCCTGGCCAATACGTATCATGGCCCTCTTTGTGGCTGCCGTCCTATCCTTGCTCGCACGGCAAACCCTCCTTCTGGGGGAGGCGCAAAAAAGGGATGCCCAAAGGCTGACGACGGCGATCAATACCCTGCCGGACGGATTCGTTCTCTATGACGAGGACGATCGCCTCGTCGTTTGCAACGAACAATATAAGGATATTTATCGAAAAAGTGCGGCTGCAATGACACCTGGCACGTCTTTTAGATCAATCTTGGAATACGGACTTTCAAACGGACAATATGCCGAGGCTGAGGGTCACGAGCAGGAATGGCTCGAGAAGCGGCTTGAACAACACACGCGCGACGAGGGCTTCGTGGAGCAAGAGCTGGAAGACGGTCGCTGGCTTCGCATCATTGAGCGCGCCACACCGGACGGCAGCAGGGCCGGCCTAAGGGTGGACATAACCGAAAGCAAAAAGAGCGAAAAAAAGCTTGAAATGCTGCTCAATCGCAACCCGGCAATCGTGATGTCGCAAGGTCGTGACTGGAAAATCCAAACCTGTTCGGACGCTTGGACACAACAGTTTGGCTACACCAGAGAAGAAACGGTTGGTCGCGATCTCACGGAGTTCATTGCTCCTGAAGACACTGCCAAATACGGGCTTTTTCGCGAGAATGGAGCTCTGCCTAAAAAGGATTTTTCTTCAATAAAGAAAAGTATCTTGAAAATAGAAACAAAATCAGGCGATCAACGTTCCGTTGAACTTCAATCAATTGTCGAAACCAACAAAGGCGAATGGCTGAATCTTATAGCGATAACAGACATTACACCGATCGTACGGGCGAAAGATGACTTGGAACGGCTCGTTGAGAACGATGAGCTTACCGGCCTATTGTCACGACGTGGGCTTCAGCGACGTTTCGCAGATGGTCAGCGAAAGAATAGCATTGGCTTCTTCCTCGTCGACCTTGATCATTTTAAGTCCGTTAATGATGGGTATGGGCATGAGGCCGGCGATGACCTCCTCAAAGCTATCGCCGAGAGCCTTTCAAGAATTTCGGACAAAATGGGATATGCGATCCGCCTAGGTGGAGAAGAGTTTGCCTTGGTTCGCCCTTGGAATGGCTGGCGTGAGGCAGGCAGTTTTGCCGAGGAGCTTCGAAAAACACTTGAGCAGACTTCCATTGACTACCATGGGAAACTGATTCAGCGCTCCGCAAGTATTGGTTACGTCGAAATTGGAACAGGTGATAAGATTTCCGATCGTATGCATCTTGCGGATCTGGCGCAACGTGAGGCCAAAATGACAGGACGCAACAAGTGCCTCGCTGCCGACAGGGAACTTCTAAGGTCGTTGGAAGATCGTGGCGCGTTCATCAAGAACGACCAGATTCAGGCCGCTTTGTTGTCGGGTGAACTGATCTACGAAATTCAGCCAATCGTGGACGCTCGATCCGATCGGTTGACGGGTTTCGAAGCACTTATTCGGTGGTACAAGCCTAATGGCGAAGTCATCATGCCCGACAAATTCATTCAGACACTCCACGAAGTCCTCCGCCAGCCTCACTTCAGCAAGTTCAAGGAAAAGCTTCGCCTAGATGTGATCGAACAACTGATAGGCTTCGCTGGGTCGTACGTCGGTTTCAATTTTTTTCTTGATGAGATTGCTTATCCGGGCGCTGCAGAGGCCATCGACGGGGTATTTGGCGAAGCGCTCGGCAGGACGAAAAAGCGGATGCTGATCGAGATTTCCGAGCGAGCTTTCCATTCGAGATTGGACATGGAAATGCTTGTCAGCGAACTGAAGAAACTGCGTGACCGAGGCTATCTGATCGCCCTTGATGATTTCGGTGTCGAGTCTAGCAATATTCAGCGCCTGCTGCAATTTCCAATCGATGTTGTCAAGCTCGACAAGAGCCTCGTCAGTGGGATCTTGGAGAGTGATCGTCAGCGGAAAGCAATTTACTCAATCGCACACATGATCGAAGCCCTAGACCTTATTTGCATTGTAGAGGGTGTTGAAACCGAAGAGCAGTCCCACGTGCTTCAAGCCATGGGGTTGGTTGTGCAGCAGGGATTCTTTCATGCACGGCCGGGCTTGCCGCGAGATATTGCTCAACGCCTAGGATACAACGTTGCGAATATTTCGCCCCCCGCGCAATCCCTCGCGGTGATGTAAAGCCTGCGCCAGCTTTGAAGGCAAAGGCATATGCAAAAGAGCCGTTTCACCGATCCGGATCGAAAGGCGGTTGAGATCGTCTGACGTGAGCGACAGTCTGTGTGGCCAGTTCATCCTTGGAGGTGTGCCAAACAACAACAGGTCTGACGAAGGTCCCGAGTTCGTGCCCGCTGCGTGGGAACGCGACCAGGTGTCGGGCGAAGGCTTCAGCCGCAAAGCTGCCGCGCGCCTGCATACCACTCCATTACCGAATTGAGGTGCCCCTAGTTTCCTAGACACCTGCCTCATTCAGTTTCTGCTGTCTGATCTCGAAATCAACGGGCGACAGCATGCCGTTGTTCGTGTGCTTG
>LJSY01000014.1 GCA_001314805.1 Rhodobacteraceae bacterium HLUCCO18
CTGGGGATCGAGGCGCAGGGGGTCATCTGGCTCCGCGGGCTCGGCGCGGCGGGCGCGTGGAACACGCCCTTCGACGAGGGCTGGCGGGCCATGCGCGAGAAGCCGGACGCTTTCGCCGAGGCGATGGCGGGCGCGGCGCAGGCGGCGCTGCGCGGTCAGGGCACGGCGCAGGTCGTCTCGGCCGCCGTCACCCCGCTGACGCAGCGCGCCCGGGACAATCGCGAACGCCTGGAAGGGCGCGGCCGGCGACGGTGGAAGGATTGAAGAAGACCGCTCTGGCCGCGCGCGGATAACGCTTGGCGGAGATGGCGAGGCAAGGGTCGCGACGGCGGATCATCGGGCAGGTGATCGACAACAGGGCCACCACGCGCGGCCCGCAGAGGGGAAGGACGAGACCGATGTGCGATATCTGCGTGATGAACAGCGTGAAGGAGCGGATGCTGACGCGCCGCAATTTCTTCAAGGGCACGGCGGCCGCTGCGGGTGCGGCGACGCTGGGCGCGGCCGCGAGTCGTCCGGTAATGGCGCAGGCGCCCCGGACGATCCACGACATGACTCATGAGCTATCCGAGGAGTTTCCGACCTTCGGCGGCGTTCCGGGGATCACCTATGACAAGCAGTTCGACATGGCTGCGGATGGCTACAACCTCTACGTGCTCAGCGTGAACGAGCATACCGGCACCCATATCGACGCGCCTTTGCATTTCAGCGCCGACGGCCAGTCGGTGGCCGAGATCCCGGTGGAAAGCCTTGCCTGTCCGCTCTGCGTCATCGACATCCGGGCGCGCGCCTCCGAGGATCGCGACACGCAGGTGACGCCCGACGACCTGACCGCGTGGATCGCCGAGCATGGCGACATCCCCGACGGGGCCTGCGTGGCGATGAATTCGGGCTGGGCCGCGAAGCTTGGCACCGACGAATTCCGCGGCGCGGATGCCGCGCGCGGCGGGTCGCTGCATTTTCCGGGCTTTCATATCGAGGCCACGCAGATGCTGCTGGAGCAGACGAACGCGGTGGCGATCGCGGTCGACACCCTGTCGCTCGACCACGGGCCGTCGCCGGATTTCGCCACCCATTACGCATGGCTGCCGGCTGGCCGCTACGGGATCGAGTGCCTCGCGGGGCTCGACATGATGCCGCCGTCGGGTGCGACGCTGATGGTCGGCGCGCCCAAGGTGCGCGGCGGCACCGGGGGTCCTGCGCGCGTGATGGCGCTGGTCTGATGGCGACGGTTCCGCTGCTGTCCGACGCGGAGCTCACGCCGGAGGCGGCTGAGGTCTTCGCCGAGATCCGTGCCGCCCGCGGCACGGATTACGTCAACGATTTCTGGCGCGCGATGGCCCATGACCCGGCGGCGCTGCGGGCGCTCTGGGACCGGCTGAAGGAGGTGATGGCGCCGGGCGCGCTCGACCCGCTGGTGAAGGAGATGATCTACGTCGCCGTCTCCACCGCCAACGGGTGCCAGTACTGCATCCACAGTCACACGGCGGCGGCGAAGGGGAAGGGGATGACGCCTGATATGCACGCGGAGTTGTTGGCGGTGATCGGGATGGCGATGCAGACCAACGGGCTGGTAACGGGGCTGGGCGTGGAGCCGGACGAGGTGTTCAAGGCGTGAGGGTGGGTCGGGCCATAGAACCGAGGGCTGCCCCCGGCCGCGGGTGGGGGCACTGCCCCCGCCCGGGGGGGCGGTCGGGGGCAGCCCGACGTTGCCGTCGGGCGGGATGGTTGCATGGAGCGTTACCACCAGCCACGCTTTTGTCCGTACCAGGCAAGACAGATGACGCCCGTACCTGCCAATTGAAGAAGAAACGCTGTGCTCGACATGCCGAATGCTCCTCTGCGGATCGTTTCGGCTCCTCATTTCTCACATCAAGTGCGCGATCTGCGGCGCTCTTTCCCTTTCCTTCATCGATGGACTAGCCCATGCCCACCCGCATCCCCCGCACGACCTATGCCGACATGTACGGCCCCACCACCGGCGACCGGGTGCGGCTGGCCGATACCGACCTGATCATCGAGGTGGAGCGTGACCTGACCACCTACGGCGAGGAGGTGAAATTCGGTGGCGGCAAGGTGATCCGCGATGGCATGGGCCAGTCGCAGCGCACCCGCGCCGAGGGGGCGGTGGACACCGTGATCACGAACGCGCTGATCGTGGATCACTCCGGTATCTACAAGGCCGATGTGGGCCTGCGCGACGGGCGCATCCATGCCATCGGCAAGGCCGGAAACCCGGATACGCAACCCGGCGTCGACATCGTCATCGGACCGGGCACCGAGGCCATCGCGGGGGAGGGGCGGATCCTGACCGCCGGGGGCTTCGACGCGCATATCCATTTCATCTGCCCGCAGCAGATCGAGGATGCGCTTCATTCGGGCCTCACCACCATGCTGGGCGGCGGCACGGGGCCGGCGCATGGCACGCTTGCCACCACCTGCACGCCGGGGCCGTGGCATATCGGGCGGATGCTGCAATCCGCCGACGCCTTCCCGATGAACCTCGCCTTCGCGGGCAAGGGCAACGCTTCGCGCCCCGCGGCACTGGTCGAGATGATCGAGGCCGGCGCCTGCGCCATGAAGCTCCACGAGGACTGGGGCACAACGCCCGGCGCCATCGACTGCTGTCTTTCCGTGGCCGACGACATGGACGTGCAGGTGATGATCCACACCGACACGCTGAACGAAAGCGGCTTTGTCGAGAACACTCTGGCCGCCATCGGCGACCGGACGATCCACGCCTTCCACACCGAGGGCGCGGGCGGGGGCCACGCGCCCGACATCATGAAGGTCGTGGGCTACCAGAACATCCTGCCCAGCTCGACCAACCCGACGATGCCCTACACCGTGAACACGCTGGAAGAGCATCTGGACATGCTCATGGTCTGCCATCACCTCGACAAATCCATCCCCGAGGACGTGGCCTTCGCCGAAAGCCGCATCCGGAAAGAGACCATCGCGGCCGAGGACATCCTGCACGACATGGGCGCGTTTTCCGTCATGGCCTCCGACAGCCAGGCCATGGGGCGCGTGGGCGAGGTCATCATCCGCACGTGGCAGACCGCCGACAAGATGAAGAAGCAGCGCGGACGCCTGCCCGAGGAGACCGGCGAGAACGACAATGCCCGCGTGAAGCGCTACGTGGCGAAATACACCATCAACCCTGCCATCGTGCACGGGGTCTCGAAACACATCGGCTCGGTCGAGGTGGGAAAGCGCGCCGATCTCGTGCTCTGGAACACCGCGTTTTTCGGGGTGAAGCCCGAAATGGTGCTGATCGGCGGGACCATCGCCATGGCGCAGATGGGCGATCCCAACGCGTCGATCCCGACGCCGCAGCCGGTCTATTCGCGGCCCATGTTCGGCGCCTACGGCCGGTCGCTGGAACGCTCCTCCGTCACCTTCGTGAGCCAGGCGGCGCAGGCGGCCGACATCGCCGGGGCGCTGGGGCTGGCCAAGGAGACCGTGGCCGTCGAGGGCATACGCAAGGTGCGGAAGGCCGACATGATCCACAACTCGGCCACGCCGCATGTCGAGGTGCACCCCGAAACCTACGAGGTCCGCGCCGACGGGGAGCTTCTGACCTGCGAACCGGCCACGGAACTGCCCCTCGCGCAGCGCTATTTCATGTATTGAGAAGGGCATGACCCTGCGCCTGATTCCCGCCCTCTGCCTTCTGGCCTCTCCCGTTCTGGCGCAGGACGGCTGCCCGCGCGGGCCCGGGGCGCTGGAAGCCGGCATCACCATCGATTTCGGAGCCATCGAGATCGATTACCGGCGCGAGGCCGGCGGCCGCATCCTCGAGACCGAGCGTTTCGAGGGCGAGGCCGAGGTCTGGTTCTATCGCAGCGATCCCACCGGCCTCATTAACGAGGCCTGGGCCGAGGGGCCCGACGGCATCCCGGACGAGGCCACGCGTGAGAGCTACAGCTACGACTTCGCCGGCGGTCTGCCACGGGCCGAGCCCGGCACGAACTGGACCGGGCGCGAAACCTCGGTCATCGGCGGGGTGGAGGAGGTGAACCTCGTCGCCTGGAGCTTTTCCAAGGTGGAGGCGTACACGATCGGCGGCTGCAGCTATGACGCCATCCGGATCTTCGAGACCCGGACCTCGCCCACGGACCCGGCGCAACCGCCATGGATCAGCCAGTATGTGCATCTGTTCGATCTGGGCATGTCGATCTTCCTCGGCGGGGACGAACTGGGCATTGACCCCGCGCTCGAGGTGCCGCGCGCCATATTCATGACCGCCAAGGCACCCTGAGGCGTGACCGGAATGCCGCAGTGCGGCATGGATGCGTTCCGGTCCCCGAAGCATCGACTGGACCCGCCACCGTTCGGTGTTAGCGTTTCGGCAGGGGAGGAGCCCCGAGGACACGGTCGCCCCCGACGATAGGCTGCCGGTCCGCCCATGAAAAATGGAGGCGCTCCAATGACTTCAATCGCGAATCGCAACTATTCTCCGTCGCTCGGCACCCGCTTCGACGCCTATTTCTGCATGCTCGGTCAGGGGATCGGCCCGCAGCATATCCGGGGTGCACGGCTGAAACGCGCCGTGCATCTCGACGGGCTTCCCGACGCCGCGTTGCGGCAGATGGGGATTGCGCGCGCCGACATCCCCTCTATCGTGTTCCGGGACCTGTTCACCATCTGATCGCGCGGACCGCCTGAAGCGCCCGCGAGGTGTATGCGGAGGACCCTGCGTGGCACGTGACGAGACCGATCCGAACGCTATCGATCTGAAGGCGGGCGCCGTGCGCCGGGCGGGCGATTGGGACGGACCCGCGGGCGAGAGACTCGTGCTCGACTACGAGGGGCGCTTCCTGCGGCGCAAGCGCGTCCTGGCCGCTTCGGGTCGCGGCGTCATGGTGGACCTGCCCGAGACGGTCTCGCTCGACGCGGGCGACGCGCTGGAGGCCGAGGGCGGCCTGCTGGTCGAGATCGTCGCGGCGCCCGAGCCGCTTTTGCGGGTGTCCGGCGATCTGCCGCGTCTCGCCTGGCATATCGGCAACCGGCACACGCCGTGCCAGGTCGCGGGGGACCATCTGCTGATCCGGGACGACCACGTGCTCGCCGACATGCTGCGCCGGCTTGGGGCGGAGGTGACGGCGGTCACGGCGCCCTTCGTGCCCGAAGGCGGAGCCTATGGTCATGGCCGGACGCATGGTCATTCCCACGGGCCATCCGATGGGCCATCCGATGGGCATTCGCACTGAAACGATGCGTGCCGAGGCCGATCTCCTGACGCTCACGCAATGGCTGTCCCCGGCCTTTCCGGTGTCCTCCTACGCCTATTCCCACGGGCTGGAGGCCGCGATCTCGGCGGGCTCGGTCCATGATGGGGCGAGTGTGGCCGACTGGATCGCCACCGTGATCGAGGCGGGCAGCGGGCGGACCGACGCTATCGTGCTGGCGGCCGTTTTGCGCGATGCTGCCGATCCGGGCGCGCTGTCGGAGATGGCGCGCGCGCTGGCAGGCTCCGCCGAGCGCTGGGAGGAGACGCGCGCCCAGGGCGCGGCCTTCGCCGCCACGCGCCGTGCAATGGGGGCCGACGCCGCCGACCGACCCTATCCCGTCGCCGTGGGGGAGGCCGCGCGGGGGCTGTCGCTGGCCCACGGGATCGTGGTGTCGCTGTACCTGCAGGCCTTTGCCGGGACGCTCGTCTCCGCGGCCGTCCGCTTCGTCCCGCTGGGGCAGGCGGAGGGGCAGCGCATCATGGCGGGCCTCGCGCCGCGGATCGAGGCGGTCGCGCGTGCGGCCGTGGCGCTGGCCCCAAAAGAGGTCGAGGACGCGTTGGGCAGCGCGGCCTTCGGCGCGGATCTCGCGGCGATGGAACATGAGACCCAGGAGGTGCGGCTGTTCCGGACGTGAGGCGCGTGGGGCATGCGGCGGGAGCGAGGGGTTTTCCACCCCTCGCGCTCCCCGGAGCGGTATTTTTGGAAAGATGAAGGGAAACGGGATGGGAAGTTCGAACGGACCGCTTCGGGTGGGTATCGGTGGCCCGGTGGGTGCCGGCAAGACGACGCTGACCGAAGGGCTTTGCCGGGCGATGGCCGGGCGCTACTCCGTCGCCGTGATCACCAACGACATCTACACCGCCGAGGATGCCGAGTACCTCTTGCGCGCGCAGGTTCTGCCCGCCGACCGGATCAGGGGCGTCGAGACGGGGGGCTGTCCGCATACCGCGATCCGGGAGGATGCCTCGATCAATCTCGCCGCCGTGGCCGAGTTCCGCGCGCGCATCCCCGATCTGGACCTCGTGTTCATCGAATCGGGCGGCGACAACCTCGCCGCGACCTTCTCGCCGGAACTGGCGGACCTGACGCTTTACGTGATCGACACCGCGGCGGGGCAGGACATCCCGCGCAAGAAGGGGCCGGGCGTGACGCGTTCGGATCTCTTGATCGTGAACAAGGTCGATCTCGCGCCCCATGTGGGTGTGGATGCGGGCCAGCTGGAGGCCGACGCCGCCGCCGCGCGCGGCGACCGGCCCTTCGTCATGGCGAGCCTGAGGACCGGCAAGGGGCTCGACCGGGTGGTGCGGTTCCTCGAAGAGGCCGGGGGGCTCTGAGCCGTCAGACCCGGGCCGGCTTGCCCGACCGCGCCTCGGCCAGAAGCGCGCTCAGCCGCTTGTCGCCCGAAACTGCGAGCCCGTGCTCGGCGATGAGCGCGGCGCGCTTCGGGCGTCCCTGTATCAGCGCCGCGCGCGCCCGCCGCACCATCGTGCCGGGGTTCCTGCGGCAGGCGTCCTTGAGTGCCGCGCGCACCGCGGCGGGGCTGGCCTCGTCGCGCTCCAGAAGGCGCAGGACGGGGATGCTGGCCTCCGCCTCCTGAAGGATGCGCGAGAAATCGCGTCCGGCGTGAGGAAGCCCGAGACGGGTGACGTTGGGCCCGGTATGCAGCGCCGCGTGGGCGGCCGGCGCGATCTCGGTCGGATCGTAGAGGACCAGCGCGCGCCCGGCGGTGGCAAGACCCGCCGGCCCAAAGCCCAGCGGACCCGGGAAAGGCAGGCGCCGGGCGCTGCGAAAGCGTCGCTCGAAAGGGGCGCGGGCGGGGTCGAGCGTGGCCACGGGGCCGGCCGCCAGAACCCGCGCGCCGGGGGCGAACCGGGCATAGGTGCAGGCGGCGAAACCGCAATCGGGGCCGACGCCGTAGAAGATGATGCGGGAAAACCCGTCGAAGACGCCGCGGGCCTGCAGCGTGCGGAAGAACCGCGTGAGCGCATCGTCGAGAAACCACGTCTCGCCGCGGGACATGACCGACAGAAGCGACCAGGACCGGCGGCGCACCATCTCGAACCCGGCCGGAAGCCCCTGGGCGGCCAGATCGCGGGCCCGTTCGGCGCGGTCGAACGCCACCAGGAGCGTGTCGCCCTCGTCCACGTAGAGGCCGAAGTGATTCTCGCCGATCCGGTCGAAAAGCCCGTGCTCTTCCCCGATCCGGGCCAGCCGGCCCATCCATGTAGCCTGACCGATACCGCCGGTTTTCGCGGGCCCGTGGTCTTCCTTCGACATGTGTTGCGGCATCCCCTGACCGTGCGCCGATCCTCTCCCCCGGCGCTTGGGCATACCCTTGTTGCGGGAGTATTGCAAAGTGATGGAACGCCTGCGGCAAAACCGAGACTGGCGGTGATGCGGGCGGGTCGTTCCAAACGCCGCATCCTCGTCCGCAATGCGCCATGAGAGGGTCGCTTTCCCTTGATAATCCATTTAGCCGGGCAGCTACTGTCTACGCAAACGTGCCAATCATCCGACGGAGAGACGATCCATGAGCCCAATTGGACGTGCGCTGGTCGCTGCGTGCGTAACCTTTGGCATGTCCGCGCTTGGTGGCCATGCCGCGATGGCCTGCCCGACCAGGCCCAACCTGACGGCCTCCATCGTCGAGAGCCTCCCCGCCGATTTCTCGCCCGACCCCTGGATGCGGACCATAACGGCCGGCGGACGCGTAAGGCTGCAGGACTGCGGGCTCAACTTCCCGGGCTATGTCGGCCGCAACCCCGATCTTCAGTTCGCTTTTTCAGGTGACGTGCCGTCAACCCCGTTCACGATTGCCTTGGAAGCCGAAGCCGGTTTCGACGGCATCCTTCTCGTCCGCACGCCGGACGGATCATGGCGCTACAGCGATGATTACCGTGGCAAGAATCCTGCGATCGTCTTCCGCAACCCTCGCGAAGGGCAATATTTCGTCTGGGCGGGGAGCTACGATCCGTCCTCCGACCGTGCCGCGCGGTTGATCGTGACGCGGATGAACCACTAGGCTCCGAATTCAGGATGCCTTTTCGGGAGGAAGAATGACAACCGAGCTCGAGAACATGCCCGAACAGGCGCTGGCCTGGCACAGGGCGGGGCTGGGCGCCGTGCTGGCCACCGTGGTCGAGACATGGGGCTCCGCGCCGCGGCCCGTTGGCAGCCAGCTGGCGATCTCGGGCGAGGGCCACATGGCGGGTTCGGTCTCGGGTGGCTGCGTCGAGGGCGCGGTGGTGGTCGAGGCGATGGAGGCCGTCGCAACCGGCCAGCCGCAGATGCTGGAATTCGGCGTCTCGGATGACGAGGCCTTCGCCGTCGGGCTTGCCTGCGGCGGGCGCATCCGCGTCTGGCTGGAACCCGTGGGCGGCGCGCTGCCCGAGGCGATGCTGGCCCAGCTTGTGGCGGCGCGCGCCGCGCGGACACCCGTGGCCTACGTGGTGAACACGCAGACCGGAGAGCGTCGCCTTGACGGAGCCGCGCAATGGGCCGAGCGCTTTCGCGCCGACCGGTCCGGCATGGAAGAGGACGGCGCGACCTTCGTTCATGTCCACAACCCGCCCTTGCGCATGATCGTCGTGGGCGCCGTGCATATCGCGCAGGCGCTGGTTCCGATGGCGCGCATGGCGGGCTATGACGTGAGCCTCGTCGACCCGCGCCCGGCCTTCGCGCAGGAGACGCGCTTTCCGGACGAGACGGTGGTGGAGGACTGGCCGGACG
The DNA here is from genome assembly GCA_001314805.1 of Rhodobacteraceae bacterium HLUCCO18. Taxonomy (GTDB): domain Bacteria; phylum Pseudomonadota; class Alphaproteobacteria; order Rhodobacterales; family Rhodobacteraceae; genus Roseibacterium. The sequence goes on from LJSY01000014.1 coordinate 8,967, forward strand.
AGGCGCTGGATGGGCTCGCGCCGGACGCACGCACCGCGGTTGTCACGCTGACCCATGATCCCAAGCTCGACGATCCGGCGATCCTGCGGGCGCTTGGCTCCGACATCTTCTATCTCGGCTGTCTGGGCTCCAACCGGACCCATGCCAAGCGCGTCGCGCGGCTGCGGGAGGCCGGCGTGAGCGAGGACGCGATCGCGCGAATACACGCGCCCGTGGGCCTCGATATCGGAGCGCGCGGGCCGGCGGAGATCGCGGTGTCGATCCTGGCCGAAGTCACCGCCCGCCTGCGCAAGGGATGAGGTTCGGGCCGGTTCCCGTGGCCGAGGCCGAGGGTGCGATCCTCGCCCATTCCGTGCGGCTGCCCCGGGGCGCACTCAAGAAGGGCCGGATGCTCTCGGAGGAGGATGTCGCAGCGCTTTCGGCCGCCGGGATCGACCGCGTGACGGTCGCACGCCTTGCCCCGGGAGACGTCGTGGAGAACGAGGCGGCGGAACGGCTGGCACGGGCGCTGGTGCCCGACCCGGACGCGGCGGGGTTGCGCCTCGATCCCGCTTTCACGGGCCGGGTGAATATCCGGGCGACGGGGCCGGGGGTCGTGGCGCTGGACGCGGGTGCCATCGCGCGGCTGAACGCGGTCGATCCGATGATCACGCTGGCCACCGTGCCGGAATGGCAGCGGGTGATCGAGGGCACCATGGTGGGCACGGTCAAGATCATCTCCTACGCGGTCGACGGCGCGGCGCTCGCGGCCGCCTGCGCGGCGGGGGCGGGCGCGCTGAGCCGCCGCGCACCGGTCTGCCGGACGGCGGCGCTGATCGTGACGGAGGCCGCGGAAGGTCCCGCGCGGCGCGACGAGAAGGGGATCGCGGCGGTCGAGGCGCGGCTTGCTGCGCTGGGCGTGAGCCTCGCGGACGTGCGCACCGTGCCCCATGATGCCGGTGCGGTCGCGGCGGCGCTGGCGGATGCCCAGGCCGACCTTCTTCTGATCCTGACCGTGTCGGCCACGTCGGACCCCAACGACGCGGCGCCAGCGGGGCTGGTGGCGGCGGGCGGGCGGCTGATCCGCTTCGGGATGCCCGTCGATCCGGGCAACCTGCTGGTGCTGGGCGAGATCGGCGCGCGGCCTGTCATCGGATTGCCGGGCTGCGCGCGCTCGCCCGCGCTCAACGGGGCGGACTGGGTGCTGGAGCGCGCAGTCTGCGGGGTGAAGGTGAGCGCCGGTGACATCGCGGCGATGGGGGTGGGTGGTCTCCTGAAGGAGATCCCGACCCGTCCCCAGCCGCGCGACGGGCCGCGCGGACGCGGGCAGGGTTCTTGACGCGACTGCCCCGGCGCTACCTTTGGAACAGGTCCAAACCAAGGGAGAACCCGAGATGACACGCCAAGTGACACTCCTTGCCGCCACCGCCGCGCTGGCGCTGACCGCCGCGCCGCTCGTCGCCCAGACGGCGGGCGACCACGTCACCTACGAGGTGGGGGGCATGGAATTCGAGGGCTATGTCGCCACGCCCGAGGGCGAAAGCCGCGGCACCGTCCTGATCGTCCACGACTGGGACGGCATGACCGACTACGAGGAAGCCCGCGCCGACATGCTGGCCGAGGCGGGCTATACCGCCTTCGCCATCGACGTCTACGGCGCCGACGCCGATCCGCAGGGCCCCGAGGACTACCGCGCGCTGTCCGGGGCGCTCTATGGCGACCGGGAGACGTTTCGCGAGCGCCTGATGGGCTCGATCATGGCCGCCGGCGATATTCCCGGTGCGACCGACAATGTGGTGATGATCGGCTACTGCTTCGGCGGCGCGGCGGTGCTGGAAGCCGCACGCGCGGGCGCGGAGCTTGATGGGTTCGTCAGCTTCCACGGCGGGTTGCCCACGCCCGAGGGGCAGGACTGGTCCGACGCCAGCGGTGCCCCGATCATGTTCTTCCACGGCTCGGCCGACCCGGTCTCGGGCATCGGCGATCTGGCGCAGGTCATGGCAGAGCTGAACGAGGCGGACATCCCGCACGGCGCCGAGATCTACGGGGGTGCCCGGCACAGCTTCACGGTTCCCGGCTCGAACGACTACCTCGCGGAGCCGGACGCGGACAGCTGGGACGGGCTGATGGAGTTTCTCGACGAGACGCTCTGAGGTCGGGGCAGGGGGTGACGCGCGCGTCGCCCCCCTTCTCGTCGCCGGCGATCCGTGATTGGATGAGAGAGACAGGACCGTGACGGCGAGATGAGGAATGACATGACCAGGGTCGAGATGACCGTGAACGGAAAGCCCGTGTCGGGTGAGGTGGAGGGGCGCACGCTTCTGGTGGAGTTCCTGCGCGACCGGCTGCGCCTGACCGGCACGCATGTGGGCTGCGACACCAGCCAGTGCGGCGCCTGCGTGGTCCATTTGGATGGCGCGCCGGTCAAGGCCTGCGCGGCGCTGGCGCTGGATCTGCAGGGCGCGGATGTGGTGACGATCGAGGGAGTGGCGGCGCCCGACGGGACGCTCTCGCCCGTGCAGCAGGCCTTCAACGAGCACCACGGACTGCAATGCGGCTTCTGCACGCCGGGCATGATCATGTCCGCAACGGCGCTTCTGCGGGACAACCCCAGGCCGACCGAGGCCGAGATCCGCGACTATCTCGAGGGCAATATCTGCCGATGCACTGGCTACCACAATATCGTCAAGGCGATCATGGCGGCCAGCGGGCAGGACGTGTCGGCCGTCGCTGCCGAATGATGCGTCGCCCCGGTGGTTGGCCGGGGGATTGCGTATTTATGGAAAGATGAAGGGGTGGGGGCGTGCCCTGCCGCAACAGGGGCGAGAGAGATGTACGATTTCGAATTCGCGAAACCCGGGACGATCGCCGAGGCCGCGGCGGCCTTGAAGGGCGAGGGCGCGCAGGCGCTGGGCGGGGGGCAGACGCTTCTACCGACGATGAAGCAGCGGCTGGCCGCGCCCGAGCTTCTGGTGAGCCTGAGCGGCATCGCGGAGATGCAGGGCGTCTGCGTCTCGGACGCGGGCGAGGTCTGCATCGGCGGCGCGACGACGCATGCCACCGTCGCGCGGGAGGCGGCGGCGCATTACCCGGCGCTGGCCGATCTGGCCGGGCGCATCGGCGACCCGGCGGTCCGCAACCGTGGCACGATCGGCGGCAGTCTCGCCAATAACGACCCCTCCGCCTGTTATCCGGCCGCCGCACTGGGGTCGGGCGCGCGCATCCTGACGAACACGCGCGAGATCGCGGCGGACGCGTTCTTCGAGGGCATGTTCGCCACCGCGCTCGAGGAGGGCGAGATCATCACCGAGGTACGGTTCCCGGTGCCGCAGGTCGCCGCCTGGGCGAAGTTCGCGCAGCCCGCCTCACGATTCGCGCTGGTCGGCGTTTTCGTCGCGCGCTTCGCCGATGGTGTCCGGGTGGCGGTGACTGGCGCATCGTCCGATGGCGTGTTCCGCTGGACGGAGGCCGAGGCCGCGCTGGGCGCGTCGTTCGAGGCGGAGGCGCTGGCCCCGCTCTCGCCGCCCGGTGGCGACATGATCTCGGATATCCACGGGTCCGGCGATTACCGCGCCCATCTGGTGAAGGTGATGGCGGGACGGGCCGTCGCGGCGGCCGGGTAGCCCCGCACGCGACCAGTCAGGCCGGGTGCGCGTGTCGGGGGGCGGGATGCGCGGCCTCCGGTTCCGCGTCCAGGTCGAGCCAGAGACGCCCCTTGCGATAGCCGCCGCGAACGAGGAAGCCCGGGCTTCGGATATCGGGAAAGCGTTCAGCCCAGTCGCGGTAGCGGTCGTTGGTGACCACACGTGCCTTCAGGTCCTGCGCCTCGCGCAGGATGATCGGATCGGCTTGGGTGCCCTTGTCCACCACCATCACGCGGTCCGTGGGCAGGCCGAGCATCTTGCCGAATACGTGATCGTGGCAATAGCGGCCCTCCAGCAGGTAACCCGCATTGGCGTCGAAAATGACGCCGGGCGTGAAGCCCAGGCCCTTCAGGTGGCGCACCACCTCGCGCACCGGCTCGATGCGTGGGGTGTCGCCGCCCCAGTGCATCACGTTGGAGCCGTCGATGACGATCCAGGCCGGGTCTTTCCTGGGGCGTGGGCGCCAGCCGACGATCCAGGCCGGGTCCGCGACGGGGCGTGCGCGCCAGGCGTGGAACAGCAGCCAGAGGCTCGCGAGGCAGGAGGGGCCCGCGATCAGGATCAGGTCCGACAGGCCGGGCAGGGCGAATGCCGCCGCGACACCGGCAAGCGACAGGAGAAACAGGAGGAACGGGACCAGCATCTGCCCAGCGTGGCGTGCGGAAGGAGCGGCACCGTGGCCGCCGCGTGACGATTCCTTGGCAAGGTGCCCTGTAGCGGCTCGGCCGTGCCGAAGCGGTCTTGCGCCACGAAAAAGGCGCGCCGTCCCGGGCGCGCCTCGTGTCGCGGGAACGGGCCGCGGCCTACTTGGCCGGGCCGATCATCATGACCATCTGGCGGCCTTCCATCCTTGGCATGTTCTCGACCTTGCCGAGGCCCTCGACGTCGCTTGCCACCCGTTCGAGAAGCTCGCGCCCGAGGTTCTGGTGCGCCATCTCGCGTCCGCGGAAGCGGAGCGTAACCTTGACCTTGTCGCCGGCTTCGAGAAAGCGCGTCACGTTGCGCATCTTGACGTCGTAGTCATGGGTGTCCGTGTTGGGACGGAATTTCACCTCCTTGACCTCGATCGTCTTCTGCTTTTTGCGCGCCTCGGCCTCGCGTTTCTGGGTCTCGTACTTGAACTTGCCGAAATCCATGATCTTGCAGACCGGCGGGTCGGCGTTGGGCGAGATCTCGACGAGGTCGAGCCCGGCTTCGATGGCCATGTCCATGGCTTTGGCGGGGTGTACGACACCGACGTTTTCGCCGTCCGCGCCGATCAGCCTGATCTCGGGGGCGCGGATCTTCTCGTTCACGCGCGGGCCGGTGTCGCGGGTCGGCGGCGCGTTGTGGGGTCTGCGGGCTATTGGGATCGTCCTTCTGTAGCCATAAAGTCGATGGCCAAACGTATCCTCATGGCCTGCTCGATTCAAGGTAGCGTTTCAAGGCGATCCCGGCGCCGATCCGCTGTCCGCCCGCCGATCGGATCCGGGTCGTTGCGCCGGACGTCACCGCGGGTGTAGCGGCGTGCCTGTGTGAAGCGATGCTGAAAGGTGGGTTGCATCATGAGAGTTCTGATTATCGTCGTCATCCTCGCGGCCCTTGGGCTGGGCGCGTATTTCCTCAGCCAGGGCGCGCCGGGGGAACGGGAGGACACCGCCCGCGCGCCGGAGGCGGCGGTGGAAGAGGCCGAAGGGGAAGCCGAAGGGGAGGCCGAGGTCGTGGCGGATGACACCGCCGAGACCGCCGAGACCGCCGAAGAGGCGATGACGGCGGTCGAGGACGCCGTCGAGGAAACCACAACCGCCGTCGAGGCGGCCGCGGGAAACGCCGTCGATGCCGCGACCGGGGCCGCAGAAGAAGCCGCCGGCGCAGCGAACGACACGCTCGAGCGTCTGACCGAGGATGCGGCAGAGACGGCCGGGGACGAAGCCGATGCGGTCTCGGAGGCCGCCGGCGACGCGGCCAACGCCGTCCTCGAGGCCGCGACGGGGGCGCCGGAGGCGTCGCCGCGTCTGCAGGACGCTCTGACGCGCGACGGGTTCGACGTCGACACCGCGATCGCGGCCATCGAAGGCTCGGAGGTGTCCGAGATGACGAAGCGCGCGGCGCGTGCCGCCCTGGAAAGGGCGCGGGACACTCCCGAAATGATGCCCGCGGCGATCGAACAGGCGCGCAGCATTCTCGGGCTGGAATAGCGCGCGACGGGTTGCAGAAAGGAAAAGCCCCCGCCGCGGACCGCGCCGGGGGCTTTGGCAAGGGGCGCAGTCGTCCGGCAGGTCGCGACCCTAGTCGAGAAACGCCTTTTCCACCACGTATTCGGCGGGCTGCGAATTGGCACCTTCGCGCAGCCCCGCCTCCTCCAGCATCTCCTTGAGTTCGAGGTTGAAGGCGAGGTTGCCGCAGATCATCGCCCGGTCGTTCTCGGGACAGAGCGGTGTGACGCCGAGATCGGCATAGGCCTCGCCCGAGCGGATCAGGTCGGTGATCCGGCCCATCTTGGCGCTCTCTTCGCGGGTCGTGGTCGGGTAGTACCTGATCTTTTTCCAGAAACCGTCGCCGATGACCTCGTTGAGAAGCTCGTCCTCGCGCAGGCTCTCGATGATCTCGCGGCCATAGGTCAGCTCGCCCGCCTCGCGGCAGGTATGGGTGATGATGACCTCGTCGTAATCCTCGTAGGTCTGCGGCTCCCGCAGGAGCGAGGCGAAGGGCGCGAACCCGGTGCCGGTGGCGAAGAACCAGATGCGCTTGCCGGGCAGCAGCGCGTCATGCACCAGTGTGCCCACGGGCTTGGGGCGCAGGATGATCTCGTCGCCCGGACGGATATGCTGAAGCCGCGAGGTCAGCGGCCCGTTGGGGACCTTGATCGAGTAGAATTCGAGCTCTTCGTCCCAGGAGGGGGAGGCGATCGAGTAGGCCCGCAGAAGCGGCTTGACCTTGCCCGTCTTCGGGTCGGGCTCGTCCATCAGGCCGATCATCACGAATTCGCCCGAGCGGAAGCGCAGCGACGGCGGACGCGTGCAGCGGAACCGGAACAGCCGGTCGGTGTAATGCTGCACCTCGGTCACGGTCTGCGCGTCCGGGAGCGTGGGCGTGGCCTTGACGGCGGGGCTTTCGGTGTCTTTCACGGGGGGCCTCGGGGATGAGCGGCTTTGGCGGAGATTGCCCGCAGCCCTCAACGTAAGCCTTGATCTGGATCAGGGGAAGGGCGCCGCCCCGGGGCGGCCTGTCGCGGGCGCGGGCGGTACCGGTCACGGCACCGGATCGGTGCCTGCCTCCGTAAGGCGCGGGGCGGTCACCTCGTGGGCGCGCGCCTCCGCGTCGAGCAGGTGCAACTCCGCAGTCATGGCATCCAAGATGCCCAGCGCCCGGCGCGGATCGCGCGTCCAGTCGCCGTTCGGTCCCAGATAGACGGTTTCCCCGGTCACGAGGTCCGTTGCGGCCAGATGCCTGAGAGGTGCGATGCGTGCCATCGTGGCGGTCCCGATTGAATTATTGGCAGAGGATAGAACATTCTCCCGAAGAATGGGAGAATGCGCTTGCGGAAAGGAACGTGCGTTCGATAAACGGTGCTCCGAAAGGACAACATTCCCAGCAGCGAGGGCCCGCGAAATGTCCGTCCAGATCGACGCCCTCGACCGACGCATTCTCGCTGCCCTGCAGGAGGATGCCAGCCGCTCGCTGGAGGAGATCGCGCGCCATGTGGGGTCGTCCAAGACGCCGGTCTGGACACGGATTCGCAAGCTGAAGGAGGCGGGCGTCATCGGGCGGCAGACGGTGCTGCTGGATGCCGAGGCGCTGGGGCTCGAGGCCTGTTTCTTCGTCCTCATCCGAACGTCGGAGCACGAGGCGGACTGGCAGAACCGCTTTCTTGCCACGCTGAAGGAACGCCCCGAGGTGATGGAGGCGCACCGGCTGGCGGGCGATATCGACTATATCCTGAAGGTCCGCGTCCCGAACGCGCGCGCCTATGACGTGTTCTACCAGGCGCTGATCGGCGAGGTGAAGATCCACACGGTCACGGCGCTGCTGTCGATGGAAGAGATCAAGTCCTCGCCGCTTCTGCCGCTGGGGGTGTGAGGGGGGGCTCAGTAGAACCCCACCTCGGCCACATCGATCCGGGCCGAGTGGTCGCGGCCATAGGCGACCACGCCCAGCGAGGTCAGACGGTCGGCCCGCGGCACCCGTGGCAGAAACCCGCCCGAGCGCTCGAACGCCTCGAAAGGCAGGCGGATCTCGGCCCAGTCCGGTCCCACGTCGAACCCGGCCTGGTAGTACTGCCACGGCAGCCGCGTGCCGCGCGTGCGCAGATGGACGAAATAGCGCTGGGAATTGCCGCGCACGACAAGACGCACACCCTCGGCGCTGTCCGCCGCTCCGTCCGGCAGATCCAGCCGCATCTGGATGAACCCGCCATTGTTCGCGGTGCTGACGCTGCCGGTCATGCGGGCGAAACCTTCACCGTCCTGCGACAGGATCTCCACGCCGCCCGTGGACACGCCGCCCATCACCTGGTCGGTGAAAAAGCGCCACCTCGTTTCCGCACCCGGCTCGAAACGTTCGGTCATCGGATCCTCCGCCAGTGCCATCAGGGGCAGCATCACGATAGCGATCAGCACCGTGAGGCCAAGGCGCAACCCCATCCTGCGCATCACGCGAGGCTCGTATGCACATGCGAGCCGCGTTCCAGCGTCCGGTGCACGGGGCATTTGTCCGCGATCTGCAAAAGCCTCTGGCGCTGATCCTCGGTCAGGTCGCCCTCCAGCGTGATGCGGCGGGTGAAGGTCTCCAGCGGCATGGTCCCGTTGCCCGCGTCCTGCGCGTGCACCCGGTCATGGGTGACGTCGACCGAGACATGGGTCAGCGGCCAGCGCTTGCGCCTTGCATACATGCGCAGCGTCATCGAGGTGCAGGCGCCCAGCCCCGCGGCGAGGAACTGGTAGGGCGTGAGCCCCCGGTCCGTGCCGCCGTAGCTTTTCGGCTCGTCGCCCAGCACGTGGTGCTTCGGCCCCGCCATGATGTCCTGCAGGAAACCGCCGGAATCGGCCTCGGTGACGCGCGTGACGCCTTCCGGCGCGCCGGGCGGCGGGGCGGGGGGGCGGAGGTCGAGATAGCGCTGCGCCCAGGAGGCGATGACCCCGGCGGCGTATTCGGCGTCGCGGCCGCGGCTGATCAGGTGGTCGGCATCGTCGAGTGTGACGAAACTCTTGGGATGGCGCGCGGCGGTGAAGATGCGCGTGGCGTTGTCGATGCCCACCACCTCGTCGCGTGGCGCGTGCAGCACAAGAAGCGCGCGGCCCAGTTCCGCGATATCGTCGGCGATGGCCGCGCCTTGCACGTCCTCGACGAAGCCGCGCCCGATCTTCACCATCCGCCCGCCGAGGTCCACCTCGCCCACGCCATCGCGGCGGATCGCGTCCAGCGCATCGCCGAAATTATGCGCCACATGGCCAGGGTCGAAGGGTGCGCCCAGCGTGACCACGGCCTTCGCGGACGCAATCTGCCGCGCGGCCTTCAGCATCGCGGCCCCGCCCAGCGAATGGCCGATCAGAAGCACGGGCGCCATGTCGCGCGCGCCCAGTGCCTCGGCGGCGCAGACCAGATCGCCCACGTTGGAGGTGAACGAGGTGTTGTGGAACTCCCCCGCCGAATGGCCCAGCCCGGTGAAGTCGAAGCGCAGGACGGCGATGCCTTCCGCCGTGAGCCGCTGCGCGATCCGGCGCGCGGCCGCGATATCCTTGCCGCAGGTGAAGCAATGCGCGAAGAGCGCGGTCGCCAGATGCGGCCCCTCGGGCAGATCGAGGCGCGCGGCAAGATCGTCCCCGGCATGGCCGGTGAAGGTGAAACGTTCCGTTGGCATGGGCAGTCTCCGTCGGGTGCCCCCGAGGATGGGCGCGCGGCGCCCGCGCGGCAACCCGCATGAAACCCCCATCACGGGGACGTGTGGCGCCGGAGGCGCGCGTGAACGCTCGGCCTTCGACGCCCCCTTGCCCGCCGCGCCCGCAGGCAGCCTGCGCGCCGACCGGTCTTGCGCCCGCACGCGGCGTCCCCAAATCACGAAGGGAAAGGGGCGCCGGATTCCGGTCCGGCCTGCGCACCCGCCCCGGAGGAAGAGGACATGAACCGCCGCCGCTTCCTTGCAGCCACAGCCGCGTGCCTCGCCGCGCAACCCGCTCTTGCGCGACGCGGCGGGGATCGCGGCGCACGCGGCACACGGGGCACGCGGGGTCCGCGCCAGCCGCGCGCGCCCCGGACCGCCCGGCGTGTCACGGTGGTGGGCCTCTGGACCATCGGACTCATCCTGCTGCTGGAGGACTCCGGCGAGGAATGCGAGGTCGTCGCCCATGACGGCCAGGGCAACTCGATCTGTGTGCTGCTTGACTGAGGCGGATCGGCCGCGCGCCGCCGTTCATCCCTTCATCCTGGCAGAAAACCTCCGGGGGGGAGCGCGAAGCGCGGGGGGCAGAGCCCCCCTCGGCGCTCTCCCATCAGCGCGGCGTCGAAGGGGTAGAATGTCAGGTCCTCGTACCCGTCCTCGGTGATCAGCACCTGATCCTCCAGCTTGATGCAGAAATCCCCGTCCTCCTCGCCCACCAGCGCCTCGACACAGAGCGTCATGCCGGGCTCGAGCGCATAGTCGAAAGCACCTTCGACGTGTTGATCGGCATAGGCGATGAGCGGCCACTCGTCGCACAGCCCCACCCCGTGGAAGCGGCAGGAATACTTGCGCGCGTCGTATTTCGGGTCGAGCTGGTGGCCCTCGTAGGTGAGGTCGCGGAAGGACACGCCGGGGGCCAGAAGCTGCTTGTTGGTCATGATGTGCTCGTGCGCGTGACGCATCGCCTCCACCATGTCGGGGCGCGGTGGTTCCGGGCCCAGCCACCAGGTCCGGCTGATGTCGATGCAGATCCCGTAGCAGCCGATCAGGTCCGTGTCGAAGGCCACGATCTCGTTGGGCTGGATCGTCCTCGGCCCGCATTCCTGGAACCACGGGTTGGTGCGGGGGCCGGACGCCAGAAGCCGCGTCTCGATCCATTCGCCGCCGCGGCGGATGTTCTCGGCATGGAGCACCGCCCAGACGTCGTCCTCGGTCAGGCCCGGCCCGTTCACTATGGACCGGCAGGCCGCCTCCATCGCCGCGACGGATGTCTCGCAGGCATGGGACGCGCAGCGCATCGCGCATATCTCGTCGGGGCCCTTGATGGCGCGGGCCTTTTCCATGACCTCCTCGCCGTCATGGAGATCGAACTCCGCCGCCTCCAGCGCCTTCGCGCCGTGGAGCAGGATCTTGTCGACCGCGAGCCGCCGGTTCGACCCTGCATGACCCGCCAGAACCTCCGCCACCTGCCCGGCAAACTCGCGCGCCGCCGCGCCGCCCCGGTCGCCGGTGGCGAAATAGAACATCGACGCGCCCGACCGGACCTCGGCCACCAGCGGGTTGTGATCGGCGAGGAAGGGCGAGTTCTTGTAGTCCCACAGCACCATGTGCCCGTCGGCGCAGACCATGCAGGCGCGGAACGGGTTGTGGGTGTTCCAAACCTGCATGTTCGTCGTGTCGGTGGCGTAGCGGATGTTGAGCGGGTCGAAGACCAGAACCCCCGCGAGGTCGCGTTCGGCCAGCCGGTCGACGATGCGCTTCAGACGGTAGGCCCGCATGGCATGCAGGTCGGGCAGGATCAGGCCCGCCGCCTCCCACTCGGCATAGGCCAGCGGCGTGGGGCCGATCTCGATCCGGTCGTTGTCGTTGAGGGTGCCGTCGGGCAGGGTAATGCCCTTGGTCGGGTCGATCTTGCGCGCGGTGACGCGATGGGCTTCATTCATCGGGCGGACCTTCGGCATCCACGTGAACTCTGGCACGATGGTTCCGGATACGTCGGGGCGCGGCGCGCCGCCAAACGGCACGGACAGGGGAAATCGGGTCGCAAATGGAGGATCACGTGCTGCAGACGCGGCTTCCCTCGGCGCCGTGGATGGTCCCCGCTCAACGCCGGCTTCCGGGGGCGCAGCCGCTCGACATGGCCGTGTGGCTGGAGGTGGACGACGCCTTCGCCGGGCAGATGGCGCTGCGCGACAGGCTGCTGGCCCGGCGGCGGGATGCTGTCCTTGCACAGCTGCCCGGAGCGGAGCAGGCCGGCGCCGAGGTTCTCGCGACCGTTCTCGCCCATCTGCCGCCCGGGTACACGCGGTCCGGGCGCAGGGTCACGCGGCCCGACGGGGTGCGGGTCGATCTCGATGCGGACACGCCGCTGGCCACCGCCGCGCGGCTTGTGCAGGAGGATCTGTGCATCCTCGAAAAGCCGGTGGGCGCGCGGGAGCATGTCCTGACGGCCGCCTGCCTCTGCTTTCCCGCCAGCTGGACGCTCGCCGAGAAGATCGGCCGCCCGCTGGGCGCGATCCACGGGCCGGTCGAAAGCTACACGGTCGACATGGCCACCCGCGTGCAGCGCATGTTCGACGCGATCCGCCCGGGCCGTCCGCTCTGGCGGCAGAACGCGCTGTTTTACGCCCGGCCCGACCTGCATCAGCCGCGATCCGAGGCCGAGCCCCGGGACGAGACCCATCTCGACACGCCCTATCTGCGGTCCGAGCGGCAATGCCTTTTGCGGCTGCCCCGGACGGGCGCGATCCTGTTCTCGATCCACACCTACGTGGTGCCGGTCACGGCGCTGACGCCGCAACAGGCCAGCGTGCTCGCGGCGTTTCCCATCGACCATGCCGGCCATGGGCAGTAGGGCAGGGCCATGAGCGACGTCGAAGCCCAGTACGAGGCCTATCCTTACCCCGAACGCGACCCTGCCGACGAGGCGAAGCGGCTGATCGTGGGCTCGCCCTCCCACCCGGTGGAGCTGGATCATTACCTTTTCGCGGGCCGCAGGGACTGGACCGGACCCTTCCGCGCGTTGGTGGCGGGCGGCGGCACGGGCGACGCGCTGATCCAGCTTGCGCAGGTGCTGGCCAGCGCGGGCCGCGCGGCGGAGATCACCTATCTCGACCTTTCCACCGCGTCACGGCGTATCGCCGAGGCGCGCGCGGCGGCGCGGGGCCTCTCCAACATCGCGTTCCACACCGGATCGCTGCTGGACGCCCGGAGGTTCGGAGACTTCGACTACATCGACTGTTGCGGCGTGCTCCACCATCTTCCCGATCCGCAGGCGGGCTTCGACGCGCTCGCGGGTGCTCTGGCGCCGGGGGGCGGGATCGGCCTGATGGTCTACGCCCCGCATGGACGGTCGGGGGTCTACCCGCTGCAATCGGCCTTCGGGCAGCTGTTGGCCGGCCCGCCGGAGGACCGGCTTAAGGCGGCCAGGGCGATCTTCGCCCGGCTGCCCGACGGGCATCCGTTCCGCCGCAACCCGCATCTGGGCGATCACGAGGCGAGCGACGCGGGGTTCTACGACCTCCTGCTGCACAGCCGGGACCGGCCCTTCACGATCACCGAGCTCGACGCGACGCTGCGTGCGTCGGGGCTGGCCATGACGGGCACACCCAACGCCCATCTCTACGACCCCGCGCCCATCGTGGGCGAGGCGGCGGACCTCTCGGCGTTGTCGCCGCTCGACCGCATGGCGCTGGCCGAGGAGTTGTCGGGCTCGATCAAGCTCCACGTCGTTTACGCCGCGAAGGCGGGCGAAGCCGGGGGACGGGTGGCAAGACCGGGCCCGCGGATGGTGCCGCATCTGCGCGGCGCGGCCCCGCAGGCGCTTGCGCAGGCGGTGGCCAAGACGGGCCGCATCCCGGTGGGTTCCGCGCTGGGCACGAGGCATATCCCGGCGCCGAAGGGGCTCGCCCCGGTCATCGCGCGCATCGACGGGCGTGCCACGCTGGAGGAGATCGCGCGCGCGGCGGGGGGTGACTGGTTCGCGATTGCGCCAGCATGGGGCAAACTGTCGGAGGCGCTGACGGCCTATGGCGTCCTGCTCTATTCCGGCGTTCTCAGGCGCTAGCCTTCCTCCCCGAACACCCGCGCGAAGATCGTGTCGACATGCTTGGTGTGGTAGCCGAGGTCGAATTTCTCCTCGATCTGGGCCGGGCTGAGCGCTGCCGTCACCTCGGGGTCGGCCAGAAGCTCCTCGCGGAAATCGCGGCCCTCTTCCCAGACCTTCATGGCGTTCCTTTGCACCAGCCGATACGCGTCCTCCCGGCTGACGCCCGCCTGCGTGAGCGCCAGAAGCACGCGCTGGGAATGCACGAGGCCGCGGAATTTCTCCATGTTGGCGATCATCGCGTCTGGGTAGATCACGAGTTTCTCGATCACGCCCGCGAGGCGATGCAGCGCGAAGTCGAGCGTCACGGTCGCGTCGGGGCCAATCATGCGCTCGACCGAGGAATGTGAGATGTCACGCTCGTGCCAGAGCGCCACGTTCTCCATCGCCGGGATTACCGCCATCCGGACCAGCCGCGCGAGCCCCGTGAGGTTTTCCGTCAGGACCGGGTTGCGCTTGTGGGGCATGGCGCTGGAGCCCTTTTGTCCCTTGGAGAAGAATTCCTCGGCCTCCAACACCTCGGTGCGCTGCATGTGGCGGATCTCGGTGGCGATGTTCTCGATGGACGAGGCGATCACGCCCAGCGTGGCGAAGAACATCGCGTGGCGGTCGCGGGGAATGACCTGGGTCGAGATCGGCTCGGGGCGCAGGCCGAGTTTCTCGCAGACATGGTCCTCTACGCCCGGATCGATATTGGCGAAGGTCCCCACGGCCCCGGAGATCGCGCCCGTCGCGATCTCCCAGCGGGCCTTTTCCAGCCGGTTCCGGTTGCGGTCCATCTCGGCGTAGAAGCGCGCGAAGGTCAGCCCCATGGTCACGGGCTCGGCGTGGATGCCGTGGGACCGGCCGATGCGCACGGTCATCCTGTGTTCCATCGCGCGCGCCTTGAGCGCCGCCAGCACACGGTCGACGCCGGCCAGCAGCAGGTCGGTGGCGCGCACCAGTTGGATGTTGAACGTCGTGTCGAGCACGTCCGACGACGTCATCCCCTGATGGACGAAGCGCGCCTCGTCATTGCCGATGATCTCGGCCAGATGGGTGAGAAAGGCGATCACGTCATGCTTGGTCACGGCCTCGATCTCGTCGATGCGGGCCACGTCGAACTCCACGTCCTTCGCTTTCCAGACGGCCTCGGCGTTTGCCTTCGGGATGACGCCGAGCGCGGCCTGCGCGTCGCAGGCATGGGCCTCGATCTCGTACCAGATGCGGAACTTGGTGGCGGGCTCCCAGATGGCGGTCATCTCGGGACGGGAATAGCGGGGGATCATGGGCTGGGCCTTGTCATCGGATCGGGTTTCGCGCTCTCATAGGCAGGGCAGGCAGGAGGAACAAGGTGACCCGGCCACGCAAATGGACGCGCCCGGTGGCGGCGCTGGCGCTGGTGCTGGCCGCAAACCCTGCGCTGGCCGAGTGGGAACGGCTGCATGCCGGGGCACTGATCGACCGGCTGAGCGGGGCCGAAGTGACCTATGAGGGCATCGGCTGGCAGAGCTTCCTTGTCTCCGGCCGGATGATCTACCGCGGCGCCGAGGCGCCTTCGGGAAGCAGCAGCCCGGGCGAATGGCGGGTGCAGGACGACAGCCTCTGCAGCCGCTGGCAGCCGGGTGGCGAGTGGGAATGCTACCGGGTCGAGATCGACGGGCAGGGCGGCATCCGTTTCATCGACGCCTATGGCAACATCAGCGCGGGCCGTTTCGCGTCCGATCCTGCGCAGGATTTGGGCGAGTGATCACGCTGGCGGAACTGGAGGGGCATTGGACGCTCACCCGGCGGATCGACGACCGGCGCGCGGGGCTGACGGGTCGGCTCATCGGAACCTGCCTCTGGCGGCGCGATGCCGCCGGATTGGTGCAGGAGGAGATCGGCACGCTTCATTACGGCTGTGCCCCGCCGATCCGCGCCGAACGCCGCTATCTCTGGCGGGAGGTGGGCGTCGGGCTGGCCGTGTTCTTCGAGGACGGGCGGCCCATTTACGACCTTGCCCCCGGGCGGCTCAGCACCCGGCACGACTGTGCGCCAGATACTTATGATGTTACCTATGTGTTTGACGGAAGCTTCTCTTTTTCAACAACTTGGCGCGTCACAGGGCCCCGCAAGGACCAATTCATCCACAGCACTTACACGCGTCCCTAGGCGCCGTCGCCACCCAGCCTGTCGGCCTTTTTCCGGACGAGCACCGTGCGCAGGTCATGCATCGCCATGAGAAGCCGGTCGGTCACCTCCTCCAGCGCCTCGTCGGAGGCCCGCGACTGCGCCCAGTGCGCCGTCAGGTTGAGGTGGTCGATCGTGCGGTGGATGTCGTCGAGATCGCGTTGTTCCAGAGCCGCGCGGCGTTCCTCCATCCAGCGGGCGATGGCGTCCTGCTCCACGTCGGTCAGGACGTGGTCGCCATGGGGCCGGATGTTGCCGTTGCGGATGTTCACGACCGCGATCTCGGTCATCTCGATCCGCCGCTGCCGGTTCTCGGTCGAGACGCGATAGACCGCGGCGCCGTTCTCGCGGATGCGGAAATAGAACTCGGGCAGATCTGTCATGGCGGGCGGAATCCGGCGAGGCGCTGTCGGTGCGGTGACGGCACGGTATTGGGGGCCAGCAGTGCTGTCAAAGCCGTCGGGCCACGACGAAGCGGGACGGCGGGCGCGCCGGGTAGTCGCCGCGTTCCTCGATGGCGAAGCCCGCGGCCTCGATGGTCGCCTCGAGCCGGGGGGGCCGCAGGAAGCGCAGCGGCGGCGCCTTGCCGAAGAGGCGCAGGGCCGCGACCACCGGCCAGAGCACGGTATAGCGCCCGCCGAGACAGGGCGTCTTGGCGATCAGCAGCCCGCCGGGCTTCAGCAGGCCGCGCATCTCGGCCAGCGCGGCGGGAAGATCGGGCAGCAGGTGCAGCAGGTTGAAGGCGGTCACGGCATCGAAGGGGCCGGGGGGCAGCGACCCGTCGCCAGGTCGGGCGGCGGCGAAGGACAGGCCCGCGACAGGTTCCGCCGCCAGCTTTTCATGCGCGATGGCGATCATGGCGTCGGCATCGTCCGTGCCGACGTAGCGCGCGACATGCGGCGCGAGCCGGAGCGCGGTGGAGCCCGTGCCGCAGCCCAGTTCCAGCACCTCCGCCTCTGCCGGCAGATGCGCGAGTGTCCGCTCCAGCGTCTTTTCCCAGTTCTCGGGCGCGCGCATGGGCGCCGCGGCATAGCGGCGGGCCATCCCGTTCCAGAACGCGGCTTGAGGGGTCGGGGCGGGCAATGCGCGGCCTCCTTGCTTTCAGGGGACCCTGCGACACCGAGGAGCGGGACGCGGTTTCGAAACCGCGTGCCCAGGATCTTTCGAAAGATCTTGGGCCCTTTTCCGTCGCTGGGTCATTCAAGGCTCGCGCAGAACTCCTGGATGCGCGTGCAGGCTTCCTTCAGGTTCTCGTCCGACGTCGCGTAGCTGATGCGGAAACAGGGCGAGAGGCCGAAGGCGCCGCCGAAGACCACGGCCACGCCCTTGTCCTCCAGAAGCGCCTTGGCGAAGGTCTCGTCGGTGTCGATGCTCACGCCGCCGGGCGTCGTCTTGCCGATCAGCCCCGCGATCGAGGGATAGACGTAGAACGCGCCCTCGGGCACCGGGCAGGACATGCCCTCGATCTCGTTGAGCATCCCCACCACGAGGTCGCGGCGGCGCCTGAAGGTCTCGTTGTTCGTCGCGATGTAGTCCTGCGGGCCGTTCAGCGCCTCCACGGCGGCCCACTGGCTGATCGAGCAGGGGTTCGACGTGGACTGCGACTGGATCTTGCGCATCGCGCCGATCAGTTCCTTCGGTCCCGCCGCGTAGCCGATCCGCCAGCCGGTCATCGCGTAGGCCTTCGACACCCCGTTCACGGTCAGCGTGCGGTCGTAGAGACCCGGTTCGACCTGCGCGGGCGTGGCGAATTCGAACCCGTCATAGACGAGGTGCTCGTACATGTCGTCGGACATCACCCAGACATGGGGATGGCGCATCAGGACATCCGTCAGCCCCTTCAGCTCTTCCGCCGTGTAGCCCGCGCCGGTGGGGTTCGACGGCGAGTTGAAGATGAACCACTTGGTCTTGGGCGTGATCGCGGCCTCCAGCTGTTCGGGCGTCAGCTTGTAGGAGGTCTGCGCCTGCGCCTCGGCGATCACGGGCTCGCCCCCGGCCAGCAGCACCATGTCGGGATAGCTCACCCAGTAGGGCGCGGGGATCACGACCTCGTCGCCGGGGTTCAGCGTGGCCATGAGCGCGTTGTAGAGCACCTGCTTGCCGCCGGTGCCCACGGTGACCTGCGCAGGCGTGTAGTCGAGCCCGTTGTCGCGCTTGAACTTGGCGCAGATCGCCTCTTTCAGCTCGGCGATGCCATCGACTGCGGTGTATTTCGTTTTCCCTGCGTCCATCGCGGCCATGGCGGCCTTCTTGATGTTGTCGGGCGTGTCGAAATCGGGTTCGCCCGCGCCGAGGCCGATCACATCCTTGCCCTGCGCCTTCAACTCCGCCGCGAGGTTCGAGACGGCGATGGTGGGGGAAGGTTTCACGCGGGACAGCGTGTCGGAAAGGAAAGGCATCGGGTCGCTCCGGGTTGAATGCCGCCCCCGCATCCGGGGGATCGGTAGATAAGGGCCGTTTACTTGGCGCGACCCCATGCTTAGGGTGCGGTCGCGCTCCGATCAAGCAGGCTCGCCATCGGGCCGCCACCCATGAGAGGAAGACGACATGAGCGACACCGTCAACGGTACCGCCGACGATGATCATCACGACATGCACGACGTGCACGACGACATGCATGACGAGGTTCACGACCACGGGCAGGGCGACCCTCTCGGGGACGCGTATGACGAGCCGGACGGAGAAACGACCGAGGCGCCCGGCTGGTACGACGCCGAGGCCACGACCTTCGGCGACCGCATGACGGGTGCCCGCGAGGCCTCGGGCCTCAGCCAGGCGGAACTGGCCCGCAGGCTGGGCGTGAAGGTCAAGACCATCCGCGCCTGGGAAAACGACCGCTCCGAGCCGCGCGCGAACCGTCTGCAGATGCTGGCCGGCATGCTGGGCGTGTCGATCATGTGGCTTCTGAACGGCGAGGGCGACGGGCTGGAGGGGCCGGAGACGCATGTCGAGCTGTCCGAAGACATGGCCGCGATCCTCAAGGATCTGCGCAGCCTCAAGGTGGACCAGGCGCGGTTGGCCGAACGTGCCGCGCGTCTGGAAAAGCGTCTGCGCCTCGCGGTCTCCGGCAAGGCGGTGTGAGGGGCGGATGACCGAGACACGCGAGATCCGGATCAAGCGGCTCAGGATGCGGTCCTGGCATCGCGGGATCAAGGAGATGGACCTGATCCTCGGCGGCTGGGCGGATGCGCATCTCGATGCAGCCGACGACGCCACGCTCGACGCGTTCGAGGCGGTGCTGGCGGAGGCCGATCACGACCTCTATTCCTGGGTGTCCGGGCAGGCCGAGCCGCCCGGAACGCTGGAGCCCATGCTGACCCGCATCGCCACGGAATTCCGTCCCGCCGGGCTTTAACGGAATTTTTCGATTTTCGGGATTATCTCCGTCGCAAGCCAGCGTTTCGGAGAACATCATGAGCATGCATGCGCCCCTCGCGTCGTCGGACAAGACCGGTTTTCTGGCCGGTTACATGGACACGCTGTCGCTGGTGGAGCGTCTGCATCGCCTGCTGCTGGATGTCATCAAGGATGAATTCGAACGCATCGGCGTGCTTGATATCAACGCGGTCCAGGCGCTGTTGCTGTTCAACATCGGCGACAACGAGGTGACGGCCGGCGAGTTGAAGTCGCGTGGCTATTACCAGGGCTCGAACGTCAGCTACAATCTCAAGAAACTGGTCGAGATGGGCTACATGCACCACCAGCGCTGCGAGATCGACCGCCGTTCGGTGCGCGTACGCCTGACCGAAAAGGGCCGCTCCGTGCGCGATCACGTGGCGGAGCTTTTCGCGCGCCATGCCGACGGGCTCGAGCGGCAGGGCGTGCTGGAAGCCGACGGCGTGGATCGCGTGAACCATTCGCTCAAGCGGGTGGAACGCTTCTGGTCCGACCAGATCCGCTACATCTATTGATCCCTCCGCGGGCTGCGGCCCGCCGATCCGGGCACATGCGGGCCAGCGGGGCGCGTGCCGCCTGGGGCGCGGCGCCTAGCTTTTCTTGATCGGCACCCCGTAAAGCTCCAGCTTGTGACCCTTGAGCCGGTAGCCGAGCTTTTCGGCGATCTTCTCCTGCAGCGCCTCGATATCGGGGTCGCAAAACTCGATCACCTCGCCGGAATTCAGATCGATCAGGTGGTCGTGATGGTCACGCTCGGCATCCTCGTAGCGGGCACGGCCGTCGCCGAATTCCAGCCGGTCTATGATCCCCGATTCCTCGAACAGCTTGACCGTCCGGTAAACCGTCGCGATCGAAATATTCGGGTCGCGCCTGGTGGAGCGGGTATAAAGCTCCTCCACGTCCGGATGATCGTTGGACGCCTCCAGCACCTGCGCTATGACGCGGCGCTGCTCGGTCATCCGCAATCCCCTGGCCTCGCAGCGCTGTTCGATCGTTTCGTTCATGGCCGCAGCATTCCCTCAGCAATACCTCCGGTCTAGGAGATTCTGCACATCGGTGAAAGCCTGCGAAGCGATGCTGCCGTCCGGACGCACCGCGCCTGCGCTCGCCCTGCCGCCGGACGGATCGGGACGCAGCGCCACGCGCTTGACACGGCCCATCCCCCCGGCCACTCCGGTCCGGCAAAGGAGAGCCCATGCCCCCCAAGACCCAGATCGACGCCTTCGGGGCCATATCGCTCACCGGTTTCGCGCTTTTGCTCGCGTTCAACCAGGTGGTCATCAAGGTCACCAATGACGGGCTGCAGCCGATCTTCTTCGCCGCGCTGCGGTCCGTGGGCGGCGCGCTCCTGATCTACGGCTGGATCCGGTGGCGGGGGCTGGAACTGACGCTGCCGCGCGCCACCGTGCCCGCCGGCCTCCTGATCGGGGCGGCCTTCGCCTTCGAGTTCATCTGCCTCTTCCTCGCGCTCGACCTGACGACGGTGACGCGCACCTCGGTGATCTTCTACACGATGCCGCTCTGGCTGGCGCTTGCGGCCCATGTCCTGATCCCGGGCGAGCGGCTGACCCGCATGAAATCGGCGGGGCTGATCCTCGCCTTCGCGGGTGTCGTGGTGGCCATGGTCTCGCGCGGGGGCGCCACGGGGCAGGGCGCATTGCTGGGCGATCTCTTCGCACTCGGGGCCGCCATGGGCTGGGCGGGGATCGCGCTGATCGTGCGCACGACCGCGCTCAAGACCGTGCGCCCGGAGGTGCAGCTTCTGTGGCAGCTCGTGGTCTCGGCGCCGATCCTGCTTGTCGCGGCGCCGTTCTTCGGCCCGGTCCTGCGCGAGCCATCGCTGATCCACTGGGCGGGGCTGGGCTTCCAGATCGTGGCCGTCGTCTCGGCAGGGTTCCTGTTCTGGTTCTGGCTCCTGACGATCTACCCGGCCTCCTCGGTCGCGGCCTTCGCGTTCTTCGCGCCGGTCTTCGGCGTGGGGCTCGGCTGGTTGATGCTGGGCGAGCCGGTGGGGCCGGGCATCCTGATCGCGCTGGTGCTGGTCTCGGCCGGGCTGATCCTGATCAACAGGCCCGCGCCGAAACCGGCCTGAGCCTCACGTGCCGCAGAAGGTCCGCGTCACCTGTTCCCCGGGCGCCGGGGGTGCGGCGAGGTCCAGATCGCGTCCGGTCGGGTCGAAGGGGCGAGAAAACGCGTTCACCAGCCGCTCGAACGGTCCGAAGTCATCCCCGAGTGCTGCCGAGATCGCCTCTTCCACCCGGTGATTGCGCGGGATCAGCGCCGGGTTCACCGCCTGCATCGCCGCCACGCGGTCGGCCTCGTCCCAGCCCTCCTGCGCCAGCCGCGCGCGCCAGGCGGCGAGCCATGGGGTCAGCGCGCCGGGGTTGCGCAGACCGGCTGCCGCCGCTTCCGGGTCGGCCCCCGACAGCGCGCGGAACGTGTTGGTGAAATCCGCCTCGCCCTTGGCCATGATGTCCAGCAGCTCGAAGGCCAGTGCGGCGTCGCCCTCGCGCTCCTCCGCCAGCCCCAGCTTCGCGCGCAAGACCCGGTGCCAGGCCGCGTCGAACCGGTCGGCGAAACCGTTGACGGCCTCGGTGAAGCTTTCGATCGCCGCATCCCGGTCCGGCATCAACGGCAGAAGCGCGGTCGCCAGCTGCGCGAGGTTCCAGACCGCGATCTGCGGCTGGTTGGCATAGGCGTAGCGCCCGTAATGATCGATGGAGGAAAACACCTTGCCCGGGTGGTAGGTGTCGAGAAAGGCGCAGGGGCCGTAATCGATAGTCTCGCCCGAGATCGCCATGTTGTCGGTGTTCATCACGCCATGGATGAAGCCCACGCCCATCCAGCGCGCCACGAGCTCCGCCTGCGCGGCGATGACCCGGTCGAGAAGGCCCGCCGGCCCATCGGCGTCCGGGTAATGGCGCGCGATGGCATGCTCGGTCAGCGCGCCGAGCGCCTCGGTGTCCGTGCGCGCGGCGAAATACTGGAACGTGCCCACGCGGATGTGGGAGGACGCGACGCGGGCGAAGACGGCGCCGGGCATGCGCCCCTCGCGCAGGACGATCTCGCCGGTGCTGACGGCGGCAAGCGCGCGCGTCGTGGGTATGCCGAGGGCGGCCATCGCCTCGGACAGGATGTATTCGCGCAGGACGGGGCCCAGCCAGGCGCGCCCATCGCCCATGCGGGAATAGGGCGTGCGCCCCGCGCCCTTGAGCTGGATGTCGAAGCGCGCGCCATCGGGGGCCACGACCTCGCCCAGCAGAACCGCGCGCCCGTCGCCCAGCTGCGGCACCCAGCCGCCGAACTGGTGGCCGGCATAGACCTGCGCGATGGGCTCGGCGCCTTCGGGGACCGCGTTGCCGGCGAAGATGGCCGCAATCTCGTCCGGGTCCTCGGGCAGCGTCAGTCCGAGCCGATCGGCAAGCGCCCGGTTGACGGCGATCAGGCCCGGCCGCTCCACCGGGACGGGGGGCTGCCGGGTAAAGAAGCGGTCCGGCAGGCGGGCGTAGCTGTTGTCGAAGGGGAAATGCGCGTTCATGGGTCCAGAGGTAGGGCGAGTCTGGCCGGATTGCCAGAGCGCGGCCAGTCTCAAAGCCGCGCCAGTCGCCCCGTAAGCAGGTCGTAGAACCCGTCCGCGTCCACCTCGCCCATGAAGGTCGCGTTCCTCGCCCGGTCGGTCACGCCCCACCAATCGGCCACGGTCATGCCGCGCGTCAGGTCGGACTGCGTCTCGATCTCGACGTTCACATGCCGCCCGCCGAACAGCCCCGGACGCACGAGGTGGGCGATGACGCAAGGATCATGGAGCGGCGCGCCGTCGTGGCCGTATTTCGCCATGTCGAAGCGTTCGAAGAAATCGGTCCAGCTTGCCACGACCTCGCCCACCTCGGTTCCCAGCGCGCGGAAGGCGTCGATGCGCGGCCGCGTGGTCAGCACCTTGTGGGTGACGTCGAGCGGCATGACCGTGATCGGCACGCCCGAGGCGAAGACATCCCGCGCGGCCTCGGGGTCCACGTAAATGTTGAACTCGGCGGCCGGCGTGACATTGCCCACCTCGAAATAGGCCCCGCCCATCAGGACGATCTCCTGCACACGGGCCACGATGTCGGGCGCGCGCCGAAACGCCGCGGCGATGTTCGTCAGCGGCCCGAGGGGGCAGAGCGTGACGGTCTCCGACGGTGCGCCGCGCAGCGTCTCGATCAGGAAATCGACGGCATGGCCGTCTTGCAGGGGCATGGTCGGCTCGGGCAGCGTGATCCCGTCGAGACCGGTATTGCCATGGACGTATTCCGCCGTGACCAGGGCGCGCTCCAGCGGCGCGTCGCAGCCTGCAAAGACGCGGATGTCGCGCCGTCCGGCCAGTTCGCAGACGATGCGCGCGTTTCTCTGGGTCAGGGCCAGCGGCACGTTGCCGGCGACCGCGGTGATGCCCAGAACCTCGACCTCCTCGGGGCTCGCCAGCGCCAGCAGGATCGCGACCGCGTCGTCCTGGCCGGGATCGGTGTCGATGATGATCTTGCGCGCCATGGCGGTCCCGGGGCTCCTCTTGGGTGGGTCTGCAGCGGGGCCCACCCTTAGCCGCAGACCGATATCGCCGGCAACAGGCGTTGCGACCGCGAGATGCGACGGTGCGCCGGGACCCAGGCGCCTGCGCGCGCCCCGAGGTCGATCCGCGGGCCGAAACCTGACCTGTGTCAATGCCCTGTCGCGAAACACCCCTAGTCTGGCGCGAAACCGGACCTACGCGAAGGCACCCTTTTGCAATGACCATCTTCACCGCAACGCCCCATGCCGAGCTCGAGCCCGGCATGGAGGCCAGCACCACGCGCCTGGTGCGCGCCGACGACCTCTATGTCTTCGCCCATGCCTCGGGCAACATGAACCCGATGCACCTGCCCAAGGAGGATGGCGACGGCGACGGCAAGCCCGAGGCGGTGGCGCCCTCGGCCTGGGTGGCGGCGCTGATCTCGGGGGTTCTTGGCAACCAGCTGCCGGGGCCGGGGACGCTCTACCTGTCGCAGAAGCTCGATTTCGTCGGGCGCGCCCATGCGGGCGAGACGCTGACCGTCCGCGTGCGCGTGGAGGTCAAGGGCCCCGATGGCGAGGTCGGGCTTTCGGTCCGGGTCGAGGGACCGGCGGGCGCGATCTGCACCGGCGCCGTGCGCGTGCTGGCCCCCGATCACGCCATCAGCGTCGACGCCAGCGGCGTTCCGGGGCTGACGGTGCAGAGCCACGCGAATTTCGATCGCCTGCTGGAGCGCGCCGAACCGCTGCCGCCCATACCCACGGTCGTGGTCTGCCCCGAAAGCCCCGATGCGCTGATGGGCGCCTTGCTGGGCCGCGATCACACGCTGATCGATCCGATCTTCGTGGGCGCGCGCGAGAAGATCGAAGCCGCCGCCGAAGAGGCGGGCGCCGACATCTCCGGCATCGAGATCGTCGATATCCCCGATCACCGCGCCGCGGCGCTCCGCTCCGTCGCGCTGGTCCACGAGGGGCGCGCCCGGATGGTGATGAAGGGGCATCTGCACACCGACCAGCTGTTGCACGCGATCCTCAAGAAGGACGGCGGGCTCAGGACCAATCGTCGCCTCTCCCACGTCTTCGTGATGGATGTGCCGGGGCTCGACCACCTGCTGTTCGTGACCGACGCCGCGATCAACATCTCGCCCGATCTCGAATGCAAGGTCTCCATCGTGCAGAACGCCATAGACCTTGCGATCGCGCTGGGCGTCGAGACGCCCAAGGTCGGCATCCTGTCGGCGGTGGAGACGGTGACGGCGTCCATCCCCTCCACCATCGACGCGGCCGTCCTCTCCAAGATGGCCGACCGGGGCCAGATCACCGGCGGGCTGGTGGACGGCCCCCTGGCGATGGACAATGCCGTCGATCTGGGCGCGGCGCGGACCAAGGGGCTGACCGGCCTCGTTGCGGGTCATGCCGAGATCCTCGTCGCGCCGAACCTCGAGGCGGGCAACATGATCGCGAAGGAGCTGACCTTCCTCGCCCATGCCGAGGCGGGCGGCGTGGTGATGGGCGCGCAGGTGCCCGTGATCCTGACGAGCCGCGCCGATGACGACCGCGCGCGTCTGGCCTCCTGCGCCGTGGCGGCGCTTTACGCCGCGCACATGGAGAAGACCGCGTGAGCGACGGGCTGATCCTGACGCTGAACGCCGGCTCCTCCTCCATCAAGTTCGGCCTCTACGACAGCGCCCCCGAGCCGGAGGAGCGCCTGCGCGGCCAGATCGATCGGCTCGGCCCCGAGGCGCGTCTGGTGATCGGCGACACGTCGTCGGACGTGGACGCCCCGGACCATGCCGCGGGCCTGTCCGCGATCCTAGACGCGATGGAGCCGCATCTGAAGGGCGCCACGATCCGCGGCGTCGGCCATCGCGTGGTCCATGGCGGCGCGGATCTCGACGCGCCGCACCTCATCACCTCCGATCTGATCGCGACGCTCGAGGCGCTGGCCCCGCTCGCGCCGCTGCATCAGCCGCACAATCTCGCGGGTATCCGCGCGGCCATCGGCGCCTTCCCCGACGCCGTGCAGGTCGCCTGTTTCGACACCGCCTTTCACCGCGGGCACCCCTGGGTCAACGACACCTTCGCCCTGCCGCGCCGCTTCTACGACGAAGGCGTGCGCCGCTACGGGTTCCACGGGCTGAGCTACGCCTTCATCGCGGGCACGCTCGCCTCGGATCACGCCGATATCGCGCAGGGCCGTGTCATCGTCGCCCATCTGGGCAACGGTGCCTCGCTCTGCGCGATCCGCGAAGGGCGTTCCGTCGGCTCCACCATGGGCTTCTCGGCGCTCGACGGGATGCCCATGGGCACGCGCTCGGGCCAGCTCGACCCGGGCGTCATCCTGCATTTCCTCGCGCAGGGCATGGATGCCGACGAGATCACGACGCTGCTTTACAGGGAAAGCGGCCTTCTGGGCCTGTCGGGTCTGTCGCACGACATGCGCACGCTTCTGGCATCGGACGTGAAGAGTGCTTCGGAAGCCATTGATTACTATGTCTTTCGCCTGAGGCGTGAGATCGGTGCCATGGCCGCGGTCCTCGGCGGACTCGACGCGCTGGTCTTCACCGGTGGTATCGGCGAAAACAGCCCCGAGATCCGCGCGCGCGGCCTCGAAGGAATGGCGTTCCTCGGGCTGGACCTCGACCCGAAGGCCAACGCGCAGAACGCCCTTCGCATCGAGCAGGGAGCGGTTCCCATCCTCGTGCTGCCAACGGACGAGGAACGCATCATCGCGCGCGCCACCGCCGCGGCCCTCGCGTGAGCCTCCTTCATCTTTCCAAAAATACCGCCGGGGGAGCCGAAGGCGGGGGCAGAGCCCCCATGACGCCCTGTCATACGAGCGTCACGTCCGTCTGGTTCACCGCACCGACGAGAGGGGGGAAAGCATGACCAAGCAACTGGGTGAAACGCCTCTCGTCCACGAGGGCGCGCGCATTACCAATTCCACGCTGGGACGTTACACCGAGGTCGGGCCCGGCAGCATCCTGCTCAACGCCACCCTGGGCGATTATTCCTACACCACGCGGTTCTGCGACCTCGCGAACACCACCGTGGGCAAGTTCTCCAATATCGCCGCCTTCGCGCGGATCGGCCCCACCGATCATCCGCTCGACCGGGCGAGCCTGCATCATTTAATGTACCGTTCCGCCGACTACTGGCCCGATGCCGAGCATGACACGGCGTTCTTCGCCCATCGCGAGAGCCGCCGGACCGAGATCGGCCATGACACATGGATCGGCCATGGCGCGATCATCAAACCCGAGGTTACCGTGGGCCACGGCGCGGTTGTCGCCGCCGGGGCCGTGGTGACGAAGGACGTGGCCCCCTACACGATCGTGGCCGGCTGTCCCGCCAAACCCCTGCGCGAGCGCCAGCCGCCCGCCATCGCCGAGCGGCTGATCGCGCTGGCGTGGTGGGACTGGGACCACGCCCGCCTGCGCCACGCGCTGGAGGATTTCCGCGCGCTTGGCGCCGAGGCGTTCCTCGAAAAATACGAGAGCGCGGAAAGCACTTGAAGCGCGCGTGCAAAACGGCAACTTGGGGGCCATGCGTATCCTGACCATCCTTGTCGCCCTTGTCCTTGTCGCCGTCATCGCGGC
Source organism: Rhodobacteraceae bacterium HLUCCO18 (assembly GCA_001314805.1). GTDB lineage: Bacteria > Pseudomonadota > Alphaproteobacteria > Rhodobacterales > Rhodobacteraceae > Roseibacterium. The sequence continues at coordinate 36,222 of LJSY01000014.1, forward strand.
TGCGGTCTGGTTCCGCATGGCGCCGATGCCGCCCGAGGCGTGGCATGTGGACCCGGCGGAGGCCACGCCGCCCGCCACGCCGAATTTCGAGCTGCGCACCGGCGCGGAGGCTCCGCGCCTTCAGGGCACGCCCAGTGAGGTCATGCTGCGCCTCGACGCCGTCGCCAAGGCCGAGGGCGCCGAGCGGATCGGGGGCGATCCGTCCGAGGGGTTCGTGACCTATGTCGCGCGCTCGCGCCTCATGGGCTTTCCCGACGCCATCTCGGTCCGCCTGCACGAGGATGGCGACCGGACGCGGGTCGACATCTTCTCGCGTTCGCGCTTCGGCCAGTCCGATATGGGCGTGAACGCCGCCCGCGTGGCCCGCTGGATCGACGCCGCTTCCTCTTGACCCGGCCTGCCGCGCCCGGCACATCGCCCCCATGCTTCCACAGGACCGCCTGCGCCAGATCACCGAGCGTTTCGAGTTTCTCGAGGCGCAGCTGAGCGCGGGCGCGGCGCCCGATGCCATCGCAGGCATCGCCCGCGAGTATTCGGAACTGAAGCCCGTCGTCGCGCGAATCGCGGACTGGCGCGCCCTGAATGCCGAGCTCGAGGAGGCGCGCGCGCTGGCGGACGACCCGGAGATGCGCGACCTGGCGGCGGACGAGGTGGCGCGCCTCACCGCCGCCATCCCCGAGGCCGAACACGCGCTGCGCCTCTCGCTTCTGCCGAAGGACGAGGCCGACGCGCGCCCCGCCATGCTCGAGATCCGGCCCGGAACGGGGGGCGAGGAGGCGGCGCTTTTCGCGGGCGATCTGCTGCGGATGTACACCCGCTACGCCGAGGCACGGGGTTGGAGTGTCGAGATCGTCGACCTTCAGGAGACCGAGCTTGGCGGCATCAAGGAAGTCACGGCGCGCATCGCGGGGGAGGGGGTCTTCGCCCGGCTGAAATACGAGTCCGGCGTGCACCGGGTGCAGCGCGTGCCCGAGACCGAATCGGGCGGGCGCATCCACACTTCGGCTGCAACCGTGGCGGTCCTGCCCGAAGCCGAGGCGGTGGATATCGACATCCCCGCGCAGGATATCCGCATCGACACCATGCGCGCCAGCGGCGCGGGCGGCCAGCATGTGAACACGACCGATTCCGCCGTGCGGATCACGCATGTTCCCACCGGCATCGTCGTGACGAGCTCCGAGAAATCCCAGCACCGCAATCGCGAGATCGCAATGGCGGTGTTGCGCGCGCGGCTCTACGATCTCGAACGCAGCCGCGCGGCCGCCGAGCGCGCCGCCGACCGCAAGGCGCAGGTGGGCTCCGGCGACCGGTCGGAGCGCATCCGGACCTACAACTTCCCGCAAGGTCGGATGACCGACCACCGGATCAACCTGACGCTCTACCGGCTGTCCGACATCATGCAGGGCGATCTCGACGAGGTGATCGACGCGCTGACCGAGGATGCGCAGGCGGCCCTTCTGGCGGAGTTGGGCCCGTGACGTCAGCCGTGACACCGGCCGTGACATCAGCCGTGACGCCAGCCGTGACACTGGCCGAGGCTGCCCGGCGGCTGGCGGCGGCGGGCGTGCCGGACCCGCATCGGGATGTTCGGCGGCTCTTCGACTGGGCCTTCGAGCAGGGCCGGGCGGCGGGCGGCGCGCAAAGCCGCGATGCGCCCAATGCCGCCACGCAGGAGGCGTTCCGGCAGGCCATCGAAGCGCGCGCGGCGCGGCGTCCGGTGTCGCGGATCACCGGGCTGCGCGCCTTCTGGAAGCATGACTTCACGATCTCCGATGCGGTTCTCGACCCGCGCCCGGATACGGAAACGCTGGTCGAGCTTGCGCTGAGGGGATTTTTCGGGACGGTGCTCGACCTCGGCACGGGTTCGGGCTGCATCCTGCTGAGTCTGCTGGCGGAGCGGCCCGGCGCAACCGGCCTCGGCACGGACATTTCCGCCGAGGCGCTGCGGATCGCGCGAGAGAACGCGGCGCGGCTAGGCATCGCGGGCGCGACCTTCGTCCAATCGGACTGGTTCGGCGGGGTGCATGGCGCGTTCGACCTTGTCGTCTCCAACCCGCCCTACATCGCGGCGGCGGAGATCGCGGGGCTCGCGCCCGAGGTCCGGCATGATCCGTCCATCGCCCTGACACCGGGCGGTGACGGGCTCGACGCCTATCGCGCGATCGCGCGGGGCGCGCGGCGGTATCTTGCCCCCGGCGGCCGGCTGATGGTGGAGATCGGGAGCGAACAGGGCGCGGCCGTCAGCGCGCTTTTCGAGGCCGCGGGGCTTGCGGATCCGACGGTCCATGCCGATATCAATGGCAAGGACCGCGTCGTCTCCGCATGTCGGGCAACACAGGTTGCCGCCTGACGCGGTTTTTCGGTCCCGCCGCGGGAAAAACCCGCAAAATTCCGCAGTTTTCCGAGTTTAGGCCTTGTTTCGGTCACCTCGGCATGCTTAGACGGACCAGCGTTGGACGGTTGGCACTCTGCCTCCTCGCGCCGATTTCGTCAGATACCGCGGGCCAGATAAAATGGATTGGGCCCAGCGTGTTCGCGGCCCGGGGTCATTATCGGCCCCACCTCTGCAACTCCCAGGACAACTGGATCAATAGACGCAACATGAGATCATCTAAGAACCGCTCGCGGTCCAAGGGGAACCGCAACCGCTCCGTCGGGAATATCGTCAACCGGGTGTTCGACAGTTCGGGCCCGGAGGGCAAGGTGCGTGGCACCCCGCAGCAGATCATCGACAAGTACAACCAGCTGGCCCGCGACGCGCAGCTCGGCAATGACCGGGTGGCGTTCGAGAACTTCCAGCAGCACGCGGAGCATTACCTGCGCATGCTGGCCGAGGCGCAGCGCGAGATGGACGCCCGCCGCGATCAGCAGCAGGGCGGCCAGCCGCAGGGCGGCCAGCCGCAAAGGCCGCAACAGGGCCAGCAGGACGGTGAGGCGAAGGCGCAGACCGATGCCTCCGGCGACGGCGAGAGCCGCAGCTTCGACGAGGTGATCGATCAGCCGGGGTCGGAAGACAGCACGCTGGTCGAGACGCCGGAAAGCGGGTCCAAGCCGCGCCGGAGCCGCACGCGGCGCCCGCGCAAGCCGGAAGAGGGTGACGGCTCCGGCGCCTCCGAGACAGGTGATCGCGCCAAAGACGACACCAAAGGGGACGCCAAAGGGGACGATGGCGGTCCCCCGCGCGAGGCAGCCGAATAGGCCATGTCAGAGCGCCAGCGCGCCGTCGGTTTAGATGGGGCGCCGGCCACGGTAAGCCTCGGGGCACTTGGCGAAAGCACCGCGTGACCGCCCGACCATGGGCCGGCGACCCCCGGTGCATCGCCCCCTGATCCCGCTCATGCCAATTCCCGCGCCAGCGCGCAGAACGCCTCGAGCGATATCTCCTCGGCGCGCGCCGTGGGATCGATCCCCGCCGCACGAAGCCGGTCCTCGATATCCGGGGCCTGCGCCTTGAGTGCGGCGCGAAGCATCTTGCGCCTCTGGTTGAAGGCCGCCGCCACGATCCGTGACAGCACCTGCGGGTCGGCCGGATAGCGCGGCGCGTCCAGTGCCTCGAGATGCACCACGGCGGAGCGGACCTTGGGCGGCGGCGTGAATGCCTCGGGCGGGAGCGTCATGGCGATGCGGGCCGTGCTGCGCCACTGCGCGAGGATGGCGAGGCGCCCATAGGCCTTGGACCCGGGCGTGGCCACGATGCGTTCGGCGACCTCGCGCTGGAACATCAGCGTCATGGTCGACCAGCGCGGCGGCCAGACCGGCGGCGTCAGCCAGCGCACCAGAAGCTCGGTTCCCACGTTGTAAGGCAGGTTCGCCACGATCCGAATGGGCGGGGTCAGATGCGCCGCCCAGTCGAGATCGAGCGCGTCGCCATGGATCACCTCGAGCCGTCCGGGGTAGGCTTCGGCGATCTCGGCCAGCGCGGGCAGGCAGCGGGCATCCTTTTCCACCGCCACCACGCGGCGCGCGCCCTCGGCCAGAAGACCGCGGGTCAGACCGCCGGGGCCGGGGCCGACCTCCAGCACGTCGGACCCCGCGAGGTCGCCCGCCACCCGCGCGATCTTGGCCGTCAGGTTCAGGTCCAGAAGGAAGTTCTGCCCCAGCGCCTTGCGCGCCGAGAGACCATGGGAGGCGATGACCGCGCGCAGGGGGGGCAGGGTGTCGATCGCGCTCATGGATCCGTTCCGGCGAGCGGGGAGGCGCCGTCTCGGGGCATGAAGCCCCTCATCGGCGCCGGTGCCTCCGGCGGGAGTTTCTTGCCAGGATGAAAGGGGGCGGTTGCGCTCATGGCCTGGCGGCGCGCGCGGCGGCCATGCCTGCGGCCATGTCCAGCGCGGCGATCAGGCTGGCGGGATTGGCGCGGCCCTTGCCCGCGATGTCGAAGGCGGTCCCGTGATCGGGGGAGGTGCGCACGAAGGGCAGGCCGAGCGTGACGTTGACACCCTCGTCGAAGGCCAGCGTCTTGATCGGGATCAGCGCCTGGTCGTGATACATCGCCACGGCCGCGTCGTAGGTGGCGCGGGCGGCGGCGTGGAACATCGTGTCGGCGGAGTGCGGACCGGTCACGCCCAGCCCCTCGGCGCGCAGGGCCTCGATGACGGGGGCGATGATCTCGATCTCCTCGCGGCCCATGACCCCGCCTTCGCCGGCGTGCGGGTTGAGGCCCGCCACGGCGATGCGGGGGTGCTCGACGCCGAAATCGCGGCGCAGCGCCGCGTCGGTCAGGCGGATCGTGTCCGACAGGAGCCGCGCGTCGAGGGCGCCGGGCACCTCCTTGAGGGGGATGTGTATGGTCACGGGCACCACGCGCAGATCGGGGCCGGCCAGCATCATGGCCACGCGGTCCACGCCTGCCAGATGCGCGAGATATTCGGTATGGCCGGGATAGGCGAAGCCCGCGCCGTCGATCAGCGCCTTCTTGTGGATCGGGCCCGTGGTCAGCGCCCCGGCCTGACCGCGCATCACCAGGTCGACGCCATGGGCGATGGTGGCGATCACGGCCTCGGCGTTGCGCGGATCGGGCCGGCCCGGAACGGCGGGGGCGGGGAACTCATGGACGAGGACCGGCAGGCCGGACAGGGACGCATGGGCCGCTTCGGAGGGTGCGGATATGGTCCGGATGGGCGCGCCGAGCCCGCGCAGGTGGCCCGGGTCGCCCAGCACGAAGAAGGGCCGGCGCGCGCCCAGCCTTTGCCAGGCCGCGACGGCGATCTCCGGGCCGATCCCGGCGGGTTCACCGATGGTCAGGGCTATGGGGGCGCGGGACGCGGGGGCCACGGGGGCTCACCCGTCACCGTAGACGATGATCGCATCCGCCCGAAGCTCTTCGAGGAAGCCCGAGGCATAGGCGCCGATGCGGCTCTGGAACAGTTGTTCGCGCACCTCGTCGCGGGCGCCTTCGGGGATCTCGGTGCTGCGGCCGCAGAGCATGGCGACCAAGAGGAGCGTGCCGTCGCCGCGGGTGATGTCGAAGGACATCTCGTCGGCATCGAGCCGGCTGAGGGCCGCTGCGATGTCCTGCGGGATCTCGGACGGGGGCAGGACCTGCCGTTCGAACCCCTCGGGCCTCACGCCGTAGAGGTCGTCGCAGGTGTCGACGCGGTTGCGCAGGGCCTGCGCGCGGGACAGTGCGTCCGCGCCGCGGCCGCCGACGATCGGGATCGTGGCGTAGTCTACGGCCGCAACGCCCGCCGAGTCGGACCCTTCGCCCGACAGCGCGCGGTCGATCTCGGCGTCGGTGACTTGCGAGCTTTCGGAGAAGCGCGCGCGCACCACGTTGCGCCAGCTGATGCCGATCGAGATGAAATCGCGCACCGTTTCGGGCGCGACACCGGCCTGGCCGATGGCATTGATGAACTGCTGCGCGCTCATGTTGGCCTGGCTGGCGAAAGCGGCAACGCCGTCCTCGATCTCGTCGGGCGTGGCGACGACGCCGAAGCGCTCGGCGGCCTGCCGCTGCAGCCGTTCGTTGACGAGTGTTTCGGGGACCCGTGACACCACCTCCGGGGGCGCGTTCAGCAGTGTCAGGAAGCGCGTGCGCTGCTGGATTTCGTAATTCGTCACGATGTCGTCGTTCACGCGCGCAGCCACCGCGAAGGGGCTTTGTGCCTGGGCCTGGGGCGCGCCGGAAAGCGTGGCGGCCATTATCAGAGCCGCGGCCACGGAAAGGACGCGCGGGAGCGTGCGGGTCGGGAGCGTCGAGGCGGTCTGTCGGTTCATGGCGTCCTTATCGGGCGCTGTCGTCTCGGGCGCAAGAGCCCGCCGCGCCGTTCCGCCCGATGCGCGGCACGCGGCCGCTCGTCGCCGCCGGCCCCGGGTCATCACCGGCACCCGCGGGCCTGGCTGCGGCCCTCACGCGTCGCGCCGAACCCGTTCAGCGCCACGGTCAGGCCGAATTCCGTCGCCGGGTCGAGCGTGGTGGATGTGGTGTAGCGCCGGGAGACCGCAAGCTCCACGTCGACGCATTCGTTCTCGTAGCCGAGGCGAAGGCCGGCGCGCGTGGGCTCGGCCTCGGCGAAGTCGTAGCGCCAGTTCACGCCGGCTATCCAGTCGCTGTCGAAGCGATAACCCGCGTCGAAGGCCCATTCCCCGAGGTCGTCGTCACGTCCTTCGGCGGTGTCCGCCTCGAGCCATGTATAGGTGGAGGCAACGTTCGCCACGTCATTGCGCCAGTTCAGCACCAGCTCGTTCGAGGTGAAGTCGAGCTGCTGGTCGAAAAGCGCGCGGTTGATGACGCGCAGGCTGTCACCAAGAGCGAGATGCGTGGCCAGGAGCCAGTCGGAGGTTTCGCCGTCGAGGCCGGAGCCAGGGGTGAACTGCGCAAGGTCGTCCGCCCTGAGCACGATGCCCGCGGTGACCCCCGCCGACCAGCCGAGCGGGTCGATGCGGGTATAGCCGACGCCCACGGCCGCGCGTGCCCCCTGCTCGCGGCGGTCCGAACCGGGGAAGCGGTCGAGGGCAAAGAGGTTGGCCTCGTCGAACTCCACGATCTCGCTGTCTTCCACCGCCACCGGATCGCCTTGGGTTTCGGACCAGGCGACCTGGATGGCGGGCTCGAGGATATGCCGCACCCCGTTCGCGTCGCTGCGCTGCAACGGATAGCGCAGCTCGATCGCGCCATAGGGCGTCAGCCGCGCCTCTGTATCGTTCAATGTGGGCTCCGCGTCCTGCCGGGCGGTGTGCAGATCGCCGGCAAGCGCGGCCTCGAAGGTCAGCAGGAGCCCGTTTCCAAGCACCTCGGCCCGGCGCCAGTCGAGTATCGCCGAGATACGCGCGGCGTCCGTCGCCTCCGGCCTGCCGTTCGCGGCGTCGCCCGGTGTCGCGCGCGGCCGGAAATATCCCAGCGCGTCGAATCGCAGCTCGGCGATGCCGCCAAGCGCGCCCGGCTCGAACCGGTGGACGAAGCGGCCGTCGGCCACGCGGGTGGGAAGCGTCTCGTTGTCGTCGCCCTCGCGCAGCGAAGTCAGATTGCTGATCCCGACGTCGAAGAACGTGTCCCTCTCGGTCCGGCCGATGCGGATGTTGCTTTCCAGCAGGTCGGTGTCGGGCAGGCTGTAGGTGGTGAGATAGCCGTCATCGGTCACGCTTTCGAACTGGAAGCTCAGATCGATGTTGCGGCCGATATCGAAGGTGCCGTCGGCGAAGACATGGCCGCGGATGTCGTCGTCGGTCAGGTCGTCCCAGGTGAGCGAGCCCGTGGCCTCGATCTCTCCCCTGCGAAAAGCCTGGCGGTAGCGCAACTCGATCGTCTGGCTGTCTCCAAGCCCGATCCATGGCGTCAGCGTCAGGTCGGCGTGATCGCCCAGCATGATGAAGTAGGGAACGCGGATCTGCGTGCCCGTGGTGTCGGTGGCGCGGATCGAGGGCGCCAGAAAGCCCGTGGCGCGCTCCAGCGTCGGGTCGGGAAGGCGCATCTGCGGTAGCCAGATGACCGGCACGCCCATGACGCGGAACTGCGCGCCCTCGAAATAGAGCTGCTGTTCCACCTCGTCGTGGATGATGCGGCGGGCGCGGATTTCCCACAGCGGCGTGGGATTGTCGAAGCAGACCTCGCAGGAGGAGGCCACGGCCTGGTAGGCTTGACTGTAGCGCCCGTCCACGCGGTCGATCTGGGTGGCGGCGATCTGCAATTGCCGGTCGAGCACGAGGCGAGCGGATTGCAGCACGCCGTCGCGCAGATCGGCGGAGAGATCGGCGAAATCGGCGACGATCACGGCGTCGCCCGACGGGTCGATCAGGGTCAGCGGTCCTTCGACCGTGATCCGGTCGCCGACCTGCGAATAGGTGATGGAGCTGGCGCGAAGCCGCGCGCCTTCGAAGAAGACCTCGACGCCGCCCCGTGCGGTGATCGCGGCCGAGCCCTGGTCGAAGCGGATGTCGTCTGCGATGAGCGTGGCCGGCGCGCCCTGGGCGATAGCAGGCAGTGCGGGCGTCAGCCATGCCGTGCCCGCAAGAAGCGCTGCGGCTGTCGCCCGCCGCGCGCGTCCGATGATATCCGTGCCTCTACCCATCTTCCGTATGCAACAAGACGCCCATGGCTAGCAGGATCGCCGCCACCGGCGGCGCCCACGCGACGAGGGCGGCGGGCAACTGCCCGCTCTCCCCCAGAACTTCCGCGAAATCGCGGATGAAATACACCCCAAAACCGAGCAAAATCGCCGCAAGAACCATGATTCCGGTGCGCCCGAAGCGGGTATGGCGCATGGTGAAGCCCGCGCCGATCAGGACCATGGCCGAAAGCATGAGTGGATTTGAGATCTGCATCTGCAACCAGATGCGGTGCTGAACCGCGGCGAAGCCCGCGGCGTTGAGCTGCGCGATGAAGCCCGGCAGCTCGTAGATCGGAACCGTGTAGGGCCGCCCGAAACTGTCGCGGATCTGCTCGGCGGTCAGCGTCGAAGGCAGGACCAGCTGGTCGTGCCGTACTGATGCGACTTCTGCATTGTCGACGCCCACGAAGGGCCAGAGCTTCACGTCCCGAAGCTCCCACGCGCCGCCCACCAGCAGCGCCTCGCCCGCGCTGATCCGCTCGGTCAGCAGGCCGTCTGCGTCGAACGTGAAGAAATTCGCGTCGAACAGATGCGTGCCGTCTGAATTGGTGCCCTCGGCGTGGATGACCGTCTGCTCCGACAGGGTGCCCTGCCGGAGCCAGAGCCCCTCGGCGCTGACCGAGACGGTGCGCTGCTCGGCCCCCTGATAGCGGGCCACCGTCATCTGGTACTCGCGCGCCGTCGCCGCCACGATCGGGTTCAGGATCAGGAGCGCCAGCACACCGATACCGAAGGCGACAAGCACCGGCGAGGCGACCGAACGGATGGCGGAGCGTCCCGCGCCGCGCACCACCACCAGCTCGGACGTGCGCGCGAGACCCAAAAACAGCACCAGCGTGGCCAGCATCACGAAAAGCGGCAGCCACTGGTAGAGCGCGAGCGGAAGGTTCAGAAGCGACAGTTCCACCACCGCGCCGAGGCCCTGATCGCCGCCGATGCGGCGCATCTGCTCGGCGATGTCGATGGGCAGCAGGATGCCCACGAAAACCGCGATCACGATGCCGAGGGAGCGCAGGAACCTCCGAGCGATATACATATGAAGGATCATGCCACGGCGCCTCGCGGGCGGACCCGTCGCACGATCCCCTTGAGGATATCGCGTCGCGCGCCGGCCAGCACGATCAGGACCGTCGCGATGCCAAGTGCCGCCACGGGTTGCGCATAGGCGAGATACCAGAGGTCCGCGTCGGCCCGCGCCACCGCCTCCGAGGCGTTCCAGATCACCTGAAGCGGCACGACCAGCACCACGGCCAGCAGGATCTGCCGCCAGACGCCGAAGCGCGAGAAATGGCCCAGCATCAGGCAGGCCGCCGCGATCAGCGGCGGGAAGATCGAGAAGATGGCCCGCGCGATCCGGTCATGGCCCTCGAACAGCATCCGGGCCAACGGCAGCCCCATCTGCCCGGCCATTTCGGCATCGGCCCGGATCAGCAGCGCGGTGGGCAGCTCCCGCACATCGTAGTTGCGCCCCCGACCCTCGGCGATCAGTGCTGCCACGTCATAGGTGAAATCGGCGAAGGTCACGGTCGACAGAAGCCCGGTTTCCCGGTCGAGCGACTGCGCCATGCCGTCGAACATCACCAGCCGTGGCCCGGCCTCGGACCGCACCAGAAGGGCGGTCGTCGCGGTATAGGTGGTCTCCACGTCCGGCTGCGAGCGGTCCTGCAGGAACAGGTCGCGAAATTCGCCCAGCTCCGAGATCTCGCGGATATAGACGGTCAGGCCGGCGGTGGGATGGATGAACTCGCCCGCGCGCAGGAAGCGGCCCGTCAGATCCTCCTGCACCTCGGCCGAGCGGTCGATGAACTGGCTGCGCGCGGCCGGCGCGAGGATATTGGCCAGAATGCCCAGCAATGCGGCCAGAAACAGGCCGAAGACCAGCACCGGGCGCATCAGCCGCCAGGCCGAGAGACCCGCGGTCTGCATCACCACGAGCTCGCTCTCGCCGATCATCCGGTTGAAGATGTAGAGCGTCGCCACGAAGGCCGCGATCGGCAGCACCAGCATCATGATCTGCGGCAGCGCCAGCGCGGTGAACTCGAGGAACACGCCGAGGTTCTGGCCATCGGCGATCAGCGTGTCGAACAGGTCCACCGCCGCCTCGATCCAGTAGACCGAGATCAGCACGAGGCTGAAGAACCCGAAAAGCACGATCAGCTGCGTCAGGATATAGCGATCGAACTGGCCCAAGCCTGTACTCCTGCCTCTTCCGGGGCGGCGGTATGGGGCGACGACGACAGACGCGCCCCGCTTCCGGGCGCCGCTGGCCCGCATCCCCCAGATGATGCGCCCACGCCGTCGTGGAAGGCCGTATCTGGATGGTAGACCAATCCGCCGGCAGGTGACAGGGCGATCTGGCCATCCGGCGCGGGCCGTCCTAATGTCGCGACCGGAAAGACACGCGGCGCATGCCGGGGCGCAGACAAGCCAACAGGACGCGAAATCACCATGACCAAGCCGATCACGCTCAGCTTCACCGAAACCGATCTCGATGCCCTTTCCGGCATCGAGGGCAAACTCGCCGTCATCGTCCCGCCCGAGGGCAAGCTCGACCCCGCCGGGCGGCGCCTGAACCGCCTGACCAAGGGCGCGCTGGCGCGGCTGGCGGAGGCCGAGAGCTTCGACAAGGCCAAGGTGGGCGACACGGTGAGCCTGTCCTTCCCGGCCGGCCTCGCCGCCGAGGCGCTGATCGTCTGCAAGCTGCCGCGCCGCCCCAGCGTCGAGGAGGCGCGCAAGGCCGGTGCTTCGCTGGCCAAGGCGCGCGGCAAGGGGCACCTGACGATCTGCGCGGGCTCCACGGCGCGGGCCGAGGAACTGGGCCTCGGGCTTGTCCTGCGCTGCTACGATTTCGCCGACCACAAGACCGGCGAGACCGCGCCCGCCGAGGATGCCACGCTGCTGGTCACCAAGCCCGAGGACACGGCGGCGAACTGGGCCGGGCTCGCGCCGCTGGCCGATGGCGTGTTCTTCACCCGTGACCTCGTCAACGAACCCTCCAACGTGCTGACCACGACCGATTTCGCCAAGCGTCTCGAAGGGCTGATCGATCATGGCGTCGAGGTCGAGGTGCTGGAGGAGGTCGATCTCGAGAAGCTCGGCATGCGCACGCTGCTGGCCGTGGGGCAGGGGTCCGAGAGCCCCTCCAAGGTCGTGGTCATGCAATGGAAGGGCGGCGGGGACGAGCCGCCGCTGGCGCTCGTCGGCAAGGGTGTGGTCTTCGACACGGGCGGCATCAGCCTCAAGCCCGCCGGCGGCATGGAAGACATGACCATGGACATGGGCGGCGCCGGCACCGTCGCGGGCGCGATGAAGGCCATCGCCGGGCGCAAGGCCAAGGCCAATGTCGTGGCCCTGGTGGGCCTCGTCGAGAACATGCCCGACGGTCGCGCGCAGCGCCCCGGCGACGTGGTGAAATCCATGAAGGGCGACACGGTCGAGGTCATCAACACCGATGCCGAGGGGCGCCTCGTTCTGTGCGACGTGATGTGGTACGCGCAGGAGCGCTTCAAACCCTCCGGAATGATCGATCTCGCCACGCTGACCGGGGCCATCATCATCAGCCTCGGCCACGAGAACGCGGGCGTCTTTTCCAACAACGACGCCTTCTGCAACGCCTTTCTCAAGGCCGCGAAGACCGAAGGAGAGGGCGCGTGGCGGATGCCGCTGGGCCAAGCCTATGACGACAAGCTGAAAAGCCGGATCGCGGACATGAAGAACGTGGGCGGGCGCGATGCCGGGTCGATCACGGCGGCCCAGTTCCTTGGCCGTTTCGTGAAGGACGACTGCCCGTGGATCCATCTCGACATCGCCGGGGTGGCCAGCGTGAAATCGGACACGACGCTGGCGCCCAAGGGCGCGACGGGCTGGGGGGTGCTTGCGCTCGACCGGCTGGTGCGCGACGGCTACGAGGAGGTCTGAGGCGGCCCATGGGCGAGGCGTATTTCTACCAGCTGACGCGCCAGCCGCTGGAGGTCACGCTGCGGGTCTTGCTGGAGAAATCGCTCGCCCAGCCCTGGCGCGTGGCGGTGCGCGGGCGCACCGACGAAACGCTCGGGCGGCTCGATGCGCAGCTCTGGCTTGGCGACGGGTTCCTGCCGCACGGGCGCGCAGGCGGGGCATATGACGCCGATCAGCCCGTGCTTCTGACGACAGGCCCGGCGCCCAATGCGCCCGATTGCCTCGTCTCGGTCGAGGGCGCGGATGTCACGGCCGATGAGGTCGCCGCCCATGCCCGCGTGATGATCCTGTTCGATGGCCACGATCCCGGCGCGGTCGAGGCCGCGCGCGCGCAATGGCGCACGCTCACCGGGGCGGGCGCTGCGGCGAAATACTGGTCGGAAGAAACCGGCAGCTGGAAGATGAAGGCGGAAAGCGCCGCCAGGGGATAGGCGTTCCCCTGCACCCGTCGAGGCCTATGCCGTCGTCAACACGTCCTTGCCGTTCTTGGTATGGCGCGACACCAGCCGGGCGATATGCTTGCCATTTGGCGGGGTCGGACGGGCCGTCTTGGGGACGAAATCGGGATCGCCGATCTGCGGGAACAACAGGCGGATTTCATCCCGCGCTTCCGGCGAGACCGCTTTGAGGGCCTCCTTGCCGGTGAAGAGGCTCTCTGTCGGGGCGCCGTTCGAGAAGACGACGTGATGATCGTCGAGCAGGAAATGCCAGTACTCCGCGACCTCGGGCTCCACGACGAGGTCAATGCCCGGCAGGTCGATGAGCTTGACCGCCGGCACGAGAACTTCCGCCGCGCCGAACATCCGTTCGGCAATGCGCGAGCGCACGAGAACGCGGTGCTGCCGCGACAGCACGAGATCGACCGCCGGCAGGTTCAGACCAAGCGCCCCGGCCCGGATGTGCACGGGCCACAGTTTCGGATTGTCGGCCAGCGCCGCCCCGTCGAAGCGTTGATGCCCGATCCAGCGGATCGGCACTGCGCCTTCATCCGCCGTGCACACCAGATCTCCGGGCGCCAGGGTTTCGATCGGGCGTTGCCCGCGTGGCGTTGCGATCAGCGTGCCGCGGGTGAAACAGATGGGCGACGCAAGCGCGTCCGCTTCGATCGGAGGTTGCCCGAAACTGCCCGGCCCTTCGAAGGCCGCGTCCACCACGAGGTCGACCCCCACAGGCGGAAACGCACCGGGTGGGCCGACAAAGGATAGTCCCTCGATCGTGGCGTAAGCCGGTGAGGAGTTCTTGACGTTGTAGCCCACGGCATCCCAGGTCTCGCCCGTTGCGGGATGGCGAAGCGTGATCCGGTACTCCGCCTCGACGCCCGTTCCGCTGGCATAGTCGACACCGTCGATTGTCTGCGCGCCATCAAGGCGTTGGTTCCCGTCATTGTCGTCGAAACTGGTATCGGAGCCGACATCGCTGATGAAGCTTTCAATCCAGTCATCGGTATCGAGGCGAATGGTTTCACCGACCAGATGACTGCCATCCCCTTGAGTGACACCACTCAGGGATTTTCCGCCGCTCACGGTAATACTGGACGCCTCCAGCAGCCAAACGCTGTAATTCGCCATTTTGCTCTGCCTCGGGATGGATGCTCTTTTGCGCTGACGCCGGCCCCTTCGATGTCCTGAGTGATACAGGATATTCCAGAATTGTCAAAAACGTCCGCAAAACAAAAGGCAAATGCCACGCTGCGCGATCCATGCCGATCCTTCCGGGCGCGCAAGGGCCACAGCGCGGGCGTCGAAACCTAGCGTTCCAGCACCAGACGACCGCCGGAAATCTCCAGCCGGTCGAAGCGCTGCAGGTAGCTCATGCCCAGCAGGCTGCCCTGCATCTCGGCGCCGTTGACGACCGCCCGAACGCCGGTATCCGTGGCCTTGCCGAGCGCAATCCGGTCAAGCGTCACGGGCGCCGTTTCAACCATGCCGTTGGCGGTGAAGGCGCGGCCCGAATAGATCAGCCCGCCGGTGTCGATCCCCGCGCGTTCGGCGTCCGCACGGCTCAGCACCAGTTCGGTCGCGCCGGTGTCGACGACGAAACGGATTGGCGCGCCGTTGACCTCCATCGTCAGGTAGTAATGTCCGTCGGCGCTTCGCGGCACTTCCACGCGCGCGCCTTCCATCATCACCGACTGGCGCGGGGTCACGGTCTGGCGGATGTCGCTCCAGAGCCCCACGGCGACGATCGCACCGAGGAAGATGAATCCCCAGATCGCGGCGTATTGCGCGATGCGCCCGAGGTTGCCGCGCTGCGACACCAGCAGCCAGCCACCGATCGCCGTGACCAGAAGGGCAAGGTAGACAAGGTTTCCGATCTGGTCGCCGGAAAGGGAGGTCAGAGCGTCCATGACCCACATATAGCATCGCGCGCGTTCAGATCACCTGCAAGTCGCGCATCCCGTCGATGACGAATTGCACCGAAAGCGCGGCCAGAAGCATCCCCAGAAGCCGCGTGACCACGTTGATCCCCGTGGGTCCCAGCGCGCGCTCCAGCGGTGCCGCCAGCAGGAACAGCCCGAAGACACAAGCCAGCACCAGCGCCATCACCCCGTGCACGATCGCGATATGCAACACGTCCGCCCCATCCTGACCCGTCAGCAGGATCATCGTGGCGATCGCGCCCGGCCCCGCGATGAGCGGGATGGCGAGCGGAAAGACGGACGGATCGTCGGGATGGGCCGTGTCGGCCTGACCCTGCCGTCTCTGGCTGCGGCGTTCGAACAGCATGTCGAGCGCGGTCAGGAACAGAAGCACGCCACCCGCGATACGGAAGGCGGGCATGGAGATGCCGAGGAAATTCAGCACCGCCTCGCCCGCCAGCCCGAAGAGCGTGAGGATGCCGAAGGCGACAAGGCAGGCCCGCAGTGCCACGACCCGCCGTTCGCCCACCGTCTGGCCCGCCGTCAGCGCCACGAAAAGCGGCGCCAGCCCGATCGGGTCGATGATCACGAAAAGTGCCACGAAGGCGGGGATGTAGCCGGCCAGTTCCATTGCGGCGCACCCTAAGCGGGTCACCCGGACGTGGGAACCGGTTTCGCGCTGCCGTCCGTGCAGATACCCGGACGGGGGCTCAGCCGGCCTCGGCCCGTTCCAGCCGTTCGGCGGCGGCCACCCACATCGCCTCGGCGCGGTCGAGCCCCTCCATCACCTCGGCGTATTTCTTCTGCCAGGTGCCAAGCTCGCCCGCGCGCGCCTGCTCGTAAAGCTCGGGATCGGCGAGTTTCGTGGCAAGCTTGTCGCGCATCTCCTCGATCTTGGCGAGACGCGCCTCGCATCTGCGGACCTCGCTGCGCAGGTCCTTGACCTGATCATGGGTAAGCGGCTTTTTCGCGGGTTTTTCGGTCTTTGCAGGTTTTTCCTCACCCGTCAGAAGAAGCGCGCGGTAACTCTCCAGATCGCCCTCATAGGGTGCCACCCGGCCGTCCTTCACCAGCCAGAGCCGGTCGGCGACGAGGCTCAGCAGGTGCATGTCGTGGCTGACCAGCACCACGGCGCCGGAATAGGCGGTCAGCGCCTCCACCAGCGCCTCGCGGCTTTCGATGTCCAGGTGGTTGGTGGGCTCGTCAAGGATCAGCAGATGCGGCGCGTCGAGCGTGGCCAATAGCAGCGACAGCCGCGCCTTCTGCCCGCCCGAGAGCTTCGCCACCACGGTCTCCGCCTGTTCGGCCATGAGCCCGAAGCTCGCCAGCCGCGCGCGCAGTTTCGGCGGCGCTTCCTCGGGGCGTTCGCGGCGCAGGTGCTGAAGCGGCGTCTCGTCGGCGTGCAACTCGTCGACCTGATGTTGCGCGAAATACCCGATCCGAAGTTTGGAGGACGCCGTGACGCGCCCCTCACAGGCCTGAAGCTTGCCCGACAACAACTTGGAAAGCGTCGATTTTCCCTCTCCGTTCCGACCCAGAAGCGCGATGCGGTCGTCCTGGTCGATCCTGAGCGACAGGCGGCTCAGCACCGGCGCGCCGCCATAGCCCACGGCGGCGTTGTCGAGGTTCACGATGGGTGGCGACAGGTCCTCGGGTTCGGGGAAGGAAAACACCGTGCGCGCGGCGTCCTCGGGCATGCGGATCGTCTCCATCCGCTCCAGCATCTTCACCCGGCTCTGCGCCTGTTTCGCCTTGGACGCCTTGGCCTTGAACCGGTCGACGAAGGCCTGCAGATGGGCGCGCTGCGCCTCCTGCTTCTTGGCGGCGGCGGCCTGCACGGCGCGGGTTTCGGCGCGTGCCCGCGCGAATGCATCGTAGCCGCCGGAATAGAGTGTCAGCTCCCGCCCCTCGAGGTGCAGGATGTGATCGACCGCCCGGTTCAGCAGTCCGCGATCATGGCTGATGATCAGCACCGTATGCGGGTAGCGCGCGAGGTAGCTTTCCAGCCAGAGCGCGCCTTCGAGATCGAGGTAGTTCGTGGGTTCGTCGAGCAGCAGCAGGTCGGGCTGTGCAAAAAGGACACCGGCCAGCGCCACGCGCATCCGCCAGCCGCCCGAAAAGGCGGAACAGGGCATCGCCTGTTCCTCCTTGGTGAAACCGAGGCCCTTGAGGATGGCCGAGGCCCGCGCCTCGCCCGACCAGGCGTCGATATCGGCAAGCCGCGTCTGCACCTCCGCGATGCGGTCGGGGTCGTCGCTGGTATCGCCCAGAAGCGCCGCGCGTTCTTCATCCGCCGCCAGCACCGTCTCGAGCAGCGAGAGCTCGGTGCCCGGCGCCTCCTGCGAGACACCCCCGATGCGGGCGCGGGCGGGCACCGAGATGCTGCCGCCATCGAGCGTGAGCTGCCCCCGGATCAGCCGGAAAAGCGTGGTCTTGCCCGCGCCGTTGCGCCCCACTATGCCGACCTTGTGGCCCGCGGGGATCGTGGCGCTGGCGCCGTCGAACAGGGGGTTGCCGGCAATGGCGTATGAGATGTCCACGATTTGCAGCATGCGCGGGCCATGCCCGATCGGCGCGTCAGCGTCAACATGGGGCTGACACGGCTGCGCGCACCGCGTCGGACGCCGACATGATGGCAAGAATTCGCCGACCACGATGCGGCATGGCGGTAGGGCTTCGCGTGTCCAAGGAACATTTGCGGCACTGAAGCTGTTTTTCCCATGGGCGACACCGTTCGTGTCGCGTTTGTGGAAGGAAGCCTGATCATGAACACCAAGATGATTACGACAGCAACGGCGGTCGCGCTCGTGGCCGTCCCCGCTTTTGCGCAGGATGTTGTGATGGAAAACCAGGGCGCGGACGAACTTCGCGGCGACTGGGTCATCGGGGCCACCGTCATGTCGACCGAAGGAGAAGAGATCGGCGCGATCGACGATGTCATTCTCGATGCCGAAGAGGGCAACGTGACGGCAGCGGTGCTGTCGGTCGGCGGGTTCCTCGGGCTCGGCGCGAAAAGCATTGCCGTGGACTGGAGCGAACTGCAGATCGACTGGGACGGCAGCGAAATCACCCTGGACCTGACCCGCGAGCAGGCGGAAGATGCTCCGGAATATGTGTTCAGGGACCGTGAATACCCGCCGCCGCCGGAGCCCGAGACGACCACCGGCACGGGTACCACGGGCACAGGCACGACCGGGACGGGAACCACCGGCACGGGAGCCCTCGACTGACCAGTCGGGCACGGGCCGATTAGCGGGTTTTCATCCGGGGCGGCAGGTGCTACGCGGCCAGCGATTCAGAAAGGAGCGGCTTGGGGCCGCTCCTCACTTTGAGATGAGGCACCATCATGGCCC
This sequence comes from Rhodobacteraceae bacterium HLUCCO18, assembly GCA_001314805.1. GTDB lineage: Bacteria > Pseudomonadota > Alphaproteobacteria > Rhodobacterales > Rhodobacteraceae > Roseibacterium. The sequence continues at coordinate 54,437 of LJSY01000014.1, forward strand.
TTGAGCGCACCTTTTCGATCATCAAGCCCGACGCCACCAAGCGTAACCTCACCGGCGCGATCAACGCCAAGATCGAGGCCGCGGGCCTGCGCATCATCGCGCAGAAGCGCATCCACATGACCGCGGCGCAGGCAGGCCAGTTCTACGCCGTCCACAAGGAACGTCCCTTCTACGGTGAGCTCTGCGACTTCATGGCGTCCGAGCCCGTCGTGGTGCAGGTTCTGGAAGGCGAGGATGCCATCGCGACATACCGCGAAGTGATGGGCGCGACCGACCCGGCGGAAGCGGCGGAGGGCACGATCCGCAAGGAATTCGCGCTGTCCAAGGGCGAAAACTCCGTCCACGGCTCCGACGCGCCGGAAACCGCGGCCGAGGAGATCGCCTATTTCTTCGCGGGGACCGAACTGGTCGGCTGACCCGTCGCCACGCCGTCATACGGAAAGGGCCGCCCGGTGGAGCGGCCCTTTTTCGTGGGGATGGTGCGGGCCGGCCATGGGCCGACCCGCGGCATGGATCACATCGGCTCTGGGCGCGGGGTCGCGTCCGTAGAGGCCGGCAGCGTCGGGTGCACGACCTCGGGGATCTCGCCGGTCAGCGTGCGCAGGAAGGCGGCGATGTCTTCGATTTCCTGCTCGGAGAGGTCCGCGCCCAGCTGCGAGACGCCCATCACCGCGACCGCTTCTTCCAGCGACCAGACCACGCCGGAGTGGAAATAGGGCGCGGTCAGCTCGATGTTGCGGAGCGGCGAGGCGCGGAAGACGTAGTCGTCGGCCGCCGTGGCGGTGACCTGGAACCGGCCGCGGTCGCCCTCGGGCAGAACATTCGCGCCGGGGCGCTCCACGAGGCCGAAGGGATAGTAGGCTTCGCCGCCCATGTTGATGCCTGCGTGACACGAGGCGCAGCCCTGGTCGATGAAGGACTCGAGCCCGCGCACTTCCTGTTCCGTCAGGGCGTCGATGCCCTTGAGATACTGGTCGAAGCGCGAGTTCGGCGTGATCAGGGTGGCCTCGAAGGATTCGATGGCGCGGGCGAAATTCTCGAAGGTGACCGGGTCTTCCTCACCGGGGAAGGCCTCCTCGAAGGCGGTGACGTATTCCTCCATCGAGTTCAGCGTCTCGAGCAGGCGCTCGGGCGTGTTGTTCATCTCGACGCCGGCGACGACCGGGCCCATGGCCTGTTCCATGAGGTCCTGCGCGCGGCCGTCCCAGAACTGGGCGATGTTGAACACGGCGTTGTAGACGGTGGGCGAGTTGCGCGGACCGGCCTGCCAGCCATGGCCGATCGAGGTCTCGAGCCCGTCGCCGCCGCCGAGGCCCACATTGTGGCAGGACTGGCAGGAGAACAGGCCAGAGCGCGACATGCGCGGGTCGAAGAACAGCATCGCGCCGAGGTCCACGCGCTGACGGCTGATGATGTTGTTCGGCAGATCCGGCGGGGTGATCGGGATCGGATCGAACAATTCATTGGCGAATTCGCGCAAGTCATCATCCTGCGCCGAGGCCGCACCTGCAAAAGCGGTGGCAAGGGCGGTGATTGCTGTCAGCGTCAGAAGGCGCATGGTGGCTGTCTCCAGTTGAAACGACATTATCCCGCACGACGCGCGGGCGAGAATCTGTTGAAAGATGTGGGGAGGGATTTGTTTGACCTGGATCAATTTAGCCGCGTTGCAGCATGCGGCGCGATGTAGCAGCGAGGATCAGCGGCGGGGGCCGGTGCCGATCCGGTCGAGGATGGCGTCGATGCCTCGCGGCGGGCCGGCACGGGTTCCGTTCGTTTGTGCCACGAGGGCGTCGAAGCTTTTGCGAAGGCGCAGCTTTTCCTCGCCCGCACAGTCGTTCCAGGGGCGCCCTTGCAACCCCATGACGAGCGTATAGTAGGCGATGAAATGCGGCCGCGTGCCGGATCGCAGAATTGCTGCATAAGCCGCATCTGCGCCGATCTCGCGCAGGTGGGACGCGGTGTGGATGCCAGCATGGGCAAGGGCTGCGGCTTGCGCGGGTCCGATATTCCGGATCGCGGTGACCGGGTCCGTCCCATCGGCGGGCCGCGCTGCAGTCATGTGCAGGCGTCCCATGCGGTCGATCCCGCGAGGGGGCCCGTCAGATGCTGGCCCAGTCGCTGAAGCGGACGGGGCGGGGGCGTGGCTTTTCGGGATTGGCGCCCTTGGGCGGTGCGGGTTGGGGTGTTGCGGGCATAAAAATAACTCCCATGCGTCATGTAAACGCAATCAGTGAACCCCAGGTGAGGCTTCGAATCGACCACAAACATGGAAACAATATGGCGCGATTGTGTCATTCGCGTGCAAGTTGCGCGATGGCATCATCTGATAACGAAGCGTTTTCAGACAGTTGGACATTGCCCTGCAATGGCCTCAATTCGCCGTGACGCGCCCGAGACTGTGACCGGCTGCTTTGTCCGTCCGGCCATGCCGCCGGAAGACGCGACTGAAGCCTCGAAGAAAAAGAGCTGACGACCCGGCCAGTTGGAAGAGAGACGAGGAGACGGGTCGCCAGCAGGTTTTTCGCATCAGGCCCCGAAGTTGCAAGGAAGGGAGGAGACGAACTCCGGGATTGCTGACATATCCACGTTCGCCCAGATCGCTGCGCTGCGGAACGTGCGGCGTGCGGTCCGAGGGCCGTTTTTCGGCAATGCCGCTTTCTTGGGCACTGAATTCGGCACGGTTTTCTGTTTCTTGGCGGTTTCGGGAGGCGCGGTGGCGTTCGGACCGGTTTTCCGCCCGTCGCGCCGAGCGGGAAAGTTTCACGGATTCGCACGCGCGGAGGATTCCCCGTCCCGCAAGCTTTCTCGGTCCGGACACGCGCCGTCGCCGGCCGGCATCGCCAGCACGCTCACGATCGCGGCCCGATGAGCCTGCTCGATCCGTTCGGGTTTGCGCGCTATTCGGGGAATTTGGCTCCGGCGGTAGGGATCGAACCTACGACCAATTGATTAACAGTCTGAAGTTATGAGCAAAATTGGGCTCACCGACGCTCATTCGGGGCGTACGGTCCCTTGAAAACAAGGCAACATTCTCCCGGTAGCACCATCCTGGTTCATCAGGATCAACCGCAAACGCTGTACTCGGGACTGTACTTTCCATGGCCATCTTCAAGTTCACCGAGGCCCGCCTCAGGGACCTCCCGCTCGGCTCGGGCATCCACCGCGACACCGAGGTCAAGGGCCTCATGTGCATCGCCCACAAGACCACCAAGACCTTCGCCGTGCAGGGCGACGTCCGCAGTGACAAGCGCCTCGTCCGCTCCGTGCGGGTGAAGATCGGCCGCACCGACCTCGTGCGCCTGGCCGAGGCGAGGAACGAGGCCCGCAGGCTCATGGCCACGATCCAGTCGGGCGTGGACCCGACGGCCGGACCGGAGTCCACCGGCATCACGCTGGAGCAGGCGCTCAAGGAGCACCTGCGCGAGCGGGACCTGTCCGACGCCACGGAGCGGAACTACCGATACCACATGGACAACTACCTCGGGCGTCTCCGGCGCCGGGCGGTGGCTGACATCACGCGCCAGGACTGCCGAGAGCTCATGGAGCAGCTCACCAGGCGCCACGGCAAGACCACGGGCGCGTCGGTGATGCGCACAGTCCGAGCGCTCGTGAACACGGCCCGGAGGCACGACGAGACGATAGGTGCGAACCCGGTGGACGCCATCCGCGTGCCCGCCACGCCGAAGCGTGAGGTGGGCGAGCTGGACGTGGCCGGCTTCTGGTCCACAACGGAGGCCATGTCGCCGCTCATGCGGGACCTCCAGCGGGCGTTCCTGCTGACCGGGGCGAGGCGGACCTCGCTGCTGGGCGTGAGGCGCGCCGACTTCGACGCCGGGCGGGGCGTCCTGACCTTCACCCACATGAAGACGGGCGGGTCGTGGTCGTTCCCGACCGGGCGCTGGCTCACTGCGACGCTGGCGAAACGTATGGAGGAGGACGGGCCGCTGAACTCGCCCTGGCTCTGGCCTTCGCCGGGCGCCGCCTCCGGTCACGTGGCCGAGCCGAAGCGGGGCGGCGTCCCGTCCCCCCACGCGCTCCGCCACCACTGCCGCACGATGATGATCGCGGCGGGCGTGCCCTACGCCGAGGGCGCGCTCCTGCTGGGCCAGAGGCTCCCCGGCGCCAGCGGCGGCTACGTCCACCAGACGCACCTGGTGGAGGCCCTCCGCCCGCACGCTCAGGCGCTGGAGGACCTGGTCCTGGCGAGGGCGGGCGTTGCGTGAACGACGGCGCGCAGGCTGAACTCGTTGGTAACCATTCCGGACCACACTCGATAACCTGAGAGCACAAAAACGCCCGGGCGCATCCCGGGCCGCAGGGTCCCGTCGGTTCGAACTCTGCCGCCGGCGAGTGGGCGTCCTTAAATCGAGAGAGATCAAACGGCACATTCATTCAGACGGACGCCCCGGCGCCCGAACAAGGAGATGTGCCATGGACCTCCAGGCAGAACCCCAGACCTTCACCAGCCCGTGGCTGACGACCGAGCAGGCCGCAGCCTATCTCAGCGTGTCCGCCGGGACCCTCGCCAACTGGCGCAGCAAGGGCAACGGACCCCGCTACCGCGCCGTCGGCCGGATGGTGCGATACCACCGGGACGACCTCGACGCCTTCATGATGGAGGGCGCGGCATGACCAGGGTCCGCACCCTCCAACAGACCCGCGCTCCCGACCCGGACTACTCGCACGAGGGGGAGCGGGCGGAGCTCGCCGCGCGGCTCCTGGACACCGTGCCGGAGCTGATCGCCATGGACGCGACCGACGGCGTCGTCGAGGCGTGCTACAGGGTCGGCTTCAACGCCTTCGACTGCGAGACGCTGCGGCTCCTCGCCCGGCGGACGGGGGAGTTCCCCCTGTCGGTCGAGCGGCTGGCGGCGACCGCCACGACGCGCCCGACGTACACGGTTCGGCTGGGCCCGGCGTCGGACGCCCTGCGGTCGTCGCGGGCCGAGAACCCGGACTTCTGGGAGGACGAGGCGCTGGTCGAGGAGGCCAAGCGCCGGGCCCCGGGGGAGTGGTCGCGGGTCGAGGCGCGACTGGAGCGTGAGAGGCGTCGCGTCGAGCGCGCCCTCTCCCGTTAGCGTCCCCGAACCGCCGGGTAGTCTGCCAGCGTTGGAGCGCGCCCGCACCCACGTTGGCTTACGGCGCCGGACCGTCACGACAGTGTTCGTTGAGAGCAAGCCGGCCGCAAGGACCGCCTCCCGCGGCCGGCTCCGTGATCCACCCTTTTGGAAAGGAAGACCCTGTGACTGATCCCGAGTATGCCGCGCGGACGGCCCCCTCCATACCCTCGTTCGCCGACCTCCTGACCCCGAGGCAGGCGAGCGAGATGACCGGCCACCCGGAGACGGTGCTGGCCGTCTACCGCTCCCGCCGCAACACCGGCCGCTCGCCCGACGCGGGCCCCGAGTTCGTCAAGGTGGGCCGCGAGGTGTTCTACACCCGCGAGGCCGTCCGGGCGTACCTCGCTGGCAAGCGGGGCTGACCCATGGCCGGAGAACCGAAGACCCTACCGGCGGAGCTGGCACCGCTGATCGAGGCGGGCTACCAGCTCATCCCGCTGCACAACCACGCCCACGAGGACGAGCACAAGGGCAAAAGGCGAAAGCGGGGCAAGAGCCCCATCCACGGGAACTGGACGAAGCGGCCCTACAAGTCCGCCGACCAGGTGGCGCACATGGAGGCCGGCGACAACGTGGGCGTGAGGCTCACAAATGTCGACCTCGTGCTGGACGTGGACCCGCGGAACTTCCCCGAGGGCGAGGACCTATACTCGCCGGGCAGCCCGTTCGTCGAGCTCGTCCTGTGGACGGGCATCGACCCCGGCCTCTACCCCACGGTGGCCACGGGCAGCGGTGGCCTGCACGTCTACATGACCAAGCCCGAGGACGTCTTCACCAGGGACAGCCTGGGCGAGGGGCAGTACCCCGGCGTCGAGTTCAAGTCTTTCGGCCGCCAGGTCGTGGCGCCCGGCTCGATCCACCCCGACACGCGGAGGCCATACCTCTGGGACCCCGAAGGGCCCGTACTCGACGCGTTCGGCGCCGACCCGGCGCCCGACAGCCTGCTCGAACTGGTCCGAAGGCCAGAGGGATCGGCGCCGACGGGCGGCGGCGAGCACGACCAGGAGGAACTGGCCGAGATGCTCGACGCCCTGGACCCGGAGGACTTCAGGGAGCACGACGCGTGGCTGACGCTCATGCAGGCGTGCCACCACGCCACCGCGGGCGACGGCCGCCAGGAGTTCATCGACTGGTGCACCGGCGACCCCGAGTACGCGGACCACGGTACGCTGGTCGGCCTGCGCTGGGACAGCCTGCACGCCGACAACGACGGCGCCCGCGTCACGTACAGGACGCTCCACAAGATCATGCGGGACCACGAGGTGGGGGACATAATCTGTCGGCCAAGTGCCGAGGAGGACTTCGCGGACGTCGACGACGAGGAAGGCGAGCTCGTCGGCCCCAGCACTCCCGCCGTGCGTAGGGTGCGCCCCGTCCACGAGGGCGGGCTGACGGTCCACCCGAAGACCTCGGTCGCCCCGGACACCCCGAAGAACGCCCTCAGGGCCGTGAACGGTTCCAGGCTCCGACCGCGCTTCGACGAGCTGAAGCAGCGGGTGGTCTTCGCGGGCGACCTGCCCTGGGACGAGGGCTACGGTCGGGAGCTGACCGACCACACCTCGCGGCTGGTCAGGCTGCTGCTCATGGAGCAGAGGCAGGGCAACGACTACCAGCCGTCAAAGGAGAACGTGATCGAGGCCGTGATGACGCTGGCCTACGCCGACAAGTTCAACCCGGTACTGGACTACCTGGACGCGCTCGCCTGGGACGGCGTGTCGAGGATGGAGCGGCTTTTCACCGACGGCTTCCCGTGCGGGGACGACGAGTACACCAGGGCCGTCTCGCGCTGCTTCATGGTGGGCGCGGTGGCCCGCCAGCGGCGGCCGGGCTGCAAGCTCGACACCATGCCGGTGGTGAAGGGCCCCCAGGGCTCGCTCAAGTCCACCGGCTTCCGGGACCTGTTCTCCCCCGACTGGTTCAGCGACGCGGAGCTCGGCGACCTGAGGTCGAAGGACGCCCCGATGAACCTGGAGGGCGTCTGGGTCCACGAGTTCGCCGAGCTCGCCGGCCTGCGGGCCGGTGACATGGACGTGCTGAAGGCGTTCATGTCGAGGGCGGCCGACCGCTACCGGGCGCCCTACGGCAGGACGGTCGAGGACCACCCGCGCCGCGTCGTGTTCGCGGGCACGGTCAACGAGGGCGGCTACCTGAGCGACCCGACCGGCGGGCGACGCTTCTGGCCGCTGGAGATGGCCAGGGGCTCCAGGGTCGACCTCGACTGGATCGGTGCCAACCGTGACCAGCTCTGGGCCGAGGCGGACGCCGCGTTCCGCTCGGGCGTCGGGCACGTCCTGCCCGAGCGGCTCTGGGCCACGGCAGCCGACAGGCAGGCCGACGAGACGGTGGACGACCCCTGGGCCGACACCCTGGCCTCGCTGCTGGCCGGTCGTGCGAGGGAGCGCGCCGACTTCGAGGCCGGGACCGGGGACTACGCCGTCGAGGTCGTGGACGGGCACGAGGTCCAGTCCATGCTCAGGGAGCCCCCGCCGGCCGACCGGGTGCACACCAGGGACCTGCTGTACCACCTCGGGCTGGACGACGACCGGCAGAACCGGGGGCACACGCAGCGCGTCAGGAAGGTCATGGAGGCCCTGGGGTGGCGTTACAGGCGGGGCCTCAGGGTCGGGGACCGCGTTGCCGCAGGGTACGTCGCCGAGGATGCCACCCCCGGACAGCAGGGGGAGCGCTGAGGCGCTCCCTCGGAGCGGGGACCGACGGCGCTGGGACTGCGCAACGTCGCGCAGTCGGCGTTGAGCTCGTTGTGTTTGGCCTGTTCGAGCTCAACGCTCCTAAGTGCCTGTTTCGGAAGCCTTGTTGAGCTTGTTGAGCATGTTGAGCCTGGTATAAGAGCTCTGAGAGTGAGACCGGCCCAGGGTCGGAGGGCGGTGGGGTCCGGGGGCGGCACGAGTTCGGCAGATAATATACGGACTATGCTCAACTACGCTCAACAAGCTCAACGTCCCCCCGATCTGCCGCCGAAAAGGCCTCCCAATCCCATCCTGGAAGACGGGGCAGCCTCACGCCAGTGAGAGGTAGGCTCACGCCGGCGCGAGTTCGCTGGCGTACGACGCCGACGGGACGCGGCATCCTGACCTCGAACAGCGACGAGCGAGCCGCCCGGAAAACCTCGACGCCCGCGACCCAACCCGCCGAATGGGGCCCCTCCGATCCTGGATCAGGGGGTCTGACGGCGGGAAGGCCAATCGCGTCAGGGGCTTATCCGGGCGACGCCCCTCCAAGCACAGTCACGAGCACCGCAGACGCCTCACACGGTGGCCCCCTCGGCCCCCCCGAGATGGCGTGAGGCGAGGCGCTCGACCAGGTCGAACAGGACGCCCATGCGGCCGACGAGAGAGGAGATGCCGACGTGAGCATCATGCGGATGAACAGGATTAAGCCGGCGCCCGACCCGCACAAGCCGAGCCAGTTGGCCCCGGTCGTGGCCCAGGTGTACGGCGAGAAGGGCGACGAGTTCCTAGGCTACCTGAGGCAGTTCGGGCACGTCACCTACGCCGCCAACATGACCGGCCTGACCCGGCGCGCCTTCTACGACCGGCGGGCCAAGAACCCCGACTTCGCGGAGGCGTGGGACGACGCCGTGACGGCCTTCGAGGAGGAGCTGACCCACCGCGTGGTCCAGACGGCCCTGGAGATGGGCACCGGCAAGTGGGTCCCCGTGATCGACCCGGCGACCGGCAGGCCCGAGCTGGACGACGACTTCGAGGTGGTCCTCCGCTTCGAGACCAGCCACGTTGACGCGCGGGTGCTGACGAAGCTCCTGGCCCTGCGCATGAGCTCGGCCGACGGTCCCGCCCAGACCCACGTGCAAATCAACAACACCGTGAACGAGCTGCCCAGGAAGCCCAAGTTGGTCGGAGGTTCCCCCGGGGCCGTACGGCGTCCCCCGGTCGCCCCGAAGACCTCGGGAGCACATCCGGGCGTCGAGGACGCCGAGGTCGTCCAGGGGACGACACACGAGACCGGGGGACGTACCGATGACTGACGGTGCCGTGCATGTGACCATCGTCGGGGCCGGGGGCGTGGCCACGGTGAAGTTCGCGGACGGCTACGAGACGATGCGGGTCGCCCTCGGATACCTGCACGACCCCGCCGACGGCCTGGTCGCCGAGATGGACGAGGGACGCGAGCCGGTGCCGTGGCAGTCGGCCCGGGTGCGCGATGAGGCGACCTTCTCGGTGGAGACGAGGCTGGACCTGGACGACGAGACGCGCGGACGGCTCCTGGAGTGGATCGCCGCCACCCCGTACTTCGAGGACGCCTGAGGGGGCCGCGACCGAGGCGCCGCCCTGTGCCCGGTGCTGTGCTCGCCCTCCTCGAACGAGGCCAAGCCCCTGATCCTGCTCGACCTCCTGTCCCCGTACCCACTGATCCCGTGTCGGTCGGGCACCCTCGTTGGCTTACGACGGGGCCCGCGTGCGGCATCGTGCCGGCGTACACCCTCACGGACAGGAGACCGACGATGGACGAGACACCGATGCGCGTGGTCACGCGGGAGCGTCAACAACTGGCAGAGATGGAGCGAGAGTTCGCCGAGGTCGAGCGCCGGCAGGAGGAACGCTGGGACCTGATCCGGCGCAAGAGGGCCCGCCTCCTCGACCTGGGCCTGGCGCTGGATGACTGACCTCCCCCGGCTGCCGAGGCACACCTTCCACGCTTCGCAGGCGGCGGCCGACGCCCTGGTCGCCGAGGTCGTGGAGGATGCCAGGTTCGCCCCGCTGCCCGACCTGAAGCCGGCGAACAACGCCGTGCGCCTGATCGTGGGCATGTGGTACGTGAGCGGCACCATGGCGTTCCCCCGCGGCTGGGTCATGGCCGTCATGCTGGCCTGCCGCGCCGCCGGCGCCCGACACCCGTCCGCGACCTGCCTGCGCTGGTATCGCTCGAAACTGCGGGACAGCCCGGCGTACTTCGCCGGCATGCGGGGGCTTGACCGCGAGCTCCTGGCGCAGATCGAACAGGATGTCTCGGTCTGAGCCAGCATTCGACGCCCGACGCTCACACGCTGGTCCCCCGCACCGATCCGACGCGGCAAGCTGTGCCCGTGTCCGGTTGCTTCGTCAGAGCCTCCTTCTCCTGGGCACACGGCGGGCGGGGTTTTTCGACGGGCCCCGTCCGCCACTCCCGACACGAGGAGGCCGAGGATTGCTTATGAAGACCAGACAGGAAATCGAGACGCGCATCGGCGAGTTGCGCCAGGAGCGCGAGCGCCTGACCGGCGAGCTGGAGAAGGCCCGCGCCGATGAGCGCGACGCACTGATCGCGGGTAAGAAGCCGGGGAACACCTCGGCCGCGGTCATCACCCGCATCGGCACCGTGGACGAGGCCCTGGCCGAGCTGAACGACCGCCTGGCCGCGGCCGCCGCGAGCGGCGAGCGCCGGGCCCGCACGATCCGCGCCGAGAAGGCGCTGGAGATCACGTCCGAGCGCGCGGGGCTGGCCCGCGCCGTGGACGACGCGCTGGCCGCGCTCGCCGTCGCCTGGCCCGCGTACCAGGAACGGCTGCGGAGGGATCTGGGCACGGTCTCCGGCGCCGGTGGTGACGTCGGCCCGGTCGAGCGCGGCCTGGTCGCGAACCGGCAGAACGACGTCCTGGTCCGCTCGCTCGTCGCTGCCGGAGGCATGGGCCTCGCCCGGGCCCTGGGCGTCGAGACGGCCATCCGCGAGCGTCACGCGATCGGGCTGGCCGACGCGGAGGAGCGCGTGGCCGCCTCGCTCCGCACCGAACTGCTCCGCGTCCGTGCGGACAGTCCTCAGGCCCACGTCGCGAAGCAGGCCCAGACGGAACTGGAGAAGATGGAGAAGTCGGCATGAGCAAGGAGGGACAGCGGCACGCCGCCGAACTGAAGCGGCTGGAGGAAAAGAAGAAGGCCCTGGAGGACGCCCTGATGCGTCTCGCCCGCGACGAGGCGGAGGCCCAGGAGGTCGCTGAACTGGCCCACGAGGTCGAACAGCTCGAAACCCAAGTGAAGGCCGCCCGCGCGGCAGCAAGTATGGAGAAGATGATGACCAAGAACGAACTGGCGAATTCGCCCGTTGACGTGCGGAAGGCCGCCGCAGCGAACCGGGAGGCCGCGGAGCGGCAGCTCGACGAACTGGCCAAGCAGATGCAGCAGCCCGGCGAGAGCTTCCACAAGGCCTACGACCGGGCGCTGAGCACCGACATGGGCAAGGCTCTGATGCAGACCCGCGACGACGCACAGGAGCTGGAGCGCGGCGGCGTGACCTCCATGCACCTGGCCGAGGCCCGCAAGAACCTACTGAGCGGGACCGGGTCCCGCCAGGGCGGCAACGCCGCCACTGAGATGGAGGGCTGATCGATGGCCGACCCGCACACGAAGAAGCTCCGCGTCCCCACGCGCTACGTCGAGATCGCGGCCGTGGGCGCGACCGTCGCCTCCGACACCGACTGCCCGGAGGAGACGCGCGGCCTGCACATCGGGACGGCCGGCAACATCACCGTGGTCATCCACGGCCAGACCCTGACGATGGCCGTCGCGGGTGGCGTGCCGCTCCTCGGTGAGTTCGAGCGGGTCCTGGCCTCGGGCTCGACCGTCCAGGGCGTCTGGGCGCTGGTATGAACGGGCGACCGACCCTGGCAAGGGCCCGCGTCGTCCCCTGTGACGACGCCGACCTGCCTGACGGCCCTTGCCGCGGCGTTCAAGTCGGGGAGGCTGGGACCGTGGTCGTCCACGACCTGACCGACACCGTGGTCGAGTTCAACTGTCAGCGCGGGCAGATCATCCCCGGCTGGGTGACCCGCGTGAAGGCGACCGGCACCGACGCCACAAACATCGTCGCGATGTACTGACAGACGACAGCATCGCAGCTGTCGCGGCCCGCGCCACCCAGACGGAGGCGTGGGCTTCCTCATTTTTGGGGTGTTGCGTGGAACCCAGCGGGGCAGTTCTCAAATTTTCCGAAGAGTTTCAGTTCTTCTCCGATCCTCCCTCGCAGGCGCCCCGCCGGGGCCCCTCATCAAAACGGAGATGACCATGAAGATACTAGTAAGAGACCTCGCGGACCTGCATGGCTTCAGCCTCGTCCACTTCGCCTTCACCCTGCCGAAGGACGAACTGGCCCTCGATCCAGATCATGTGGACGGGCTGATGCTGAAAGAACGGGGCGAAGGCGAGGAAATCCACCTCGTCGGCCTGCTCCAGTTTCTCGTCCGGAACTACGGCCACCGGCTGGGCGCCGCAATCTTCGAACCGCTGATGGAGAGCGTGCTCGAACGGCAGGAGGAGTTCGGCGAGCACGGGATCGGCCCGGACCTCGCGGAAGAACTTCGCCACGCCTTCGAGCAGGCGGTGCTGGCGCGGTATTCGCCGCTGTCGATGGCATCCTGAACCGCGAATAGAAGGAGACAAGGGAATGCAATACACGAATGATGGAAAGTTCCGCGTCGAGGTCACGCTCGACGTGGGCGACCTGGCCGTGGCCCACGAGCTGAACGGCCGCGGCGACCTGACCGAGGCCGAGATCGTCGAGGCTGCGGCGGTGGTCAAGATACTGGAACGCATCGGGCGGCGGATGAATCCGTGCGAGGTGTTCGAGCAGATCGCCGGCAACCCAAACGTCGATGGCGACGAGCTGGACAACCTGTACGACGCGGCAGGCAGCGTATGCCCGCCGCGGCAACAGGTGGCGTGAACGGGGCAAGGGCGGGCGTCTCGACGCCCGCCCTTTCTTCTACATCGTCCCGCCGGTCAGGCGACTATGCCACCGGCCGCGTTCGCTGCCCGCGCATAGGCCGACAGCGTCATCTTGGCCGTGAAGTGGACGTCGCGCTCGATCCCGAGCCCGCCTGGGCCGCGTATTGAGGCGAGTTCGGCCAGCGAGACCGACCCGAGTTCGGGACAGCCGACGCCGAGGTCGCACAGGCCGAAGGCAATGTCGGGTTCCTCGGGATCGAGCTCGGACAGAAGCCACGTTCCCGCGCCCCACGGGCAGAATAGCTTGACCACCGGATCGTGGTCTACGGTGTTCCCGTCGTCCGCGATGCGGGCGGCGTTCACCGTGCCGTTGGCGATCATGCGGGCGCGATGCGCGTCGGTCAGCAGCTTCATCGGACGGTCCCCCGCAGCGGGATCATGACGGGTCCGCCGCGCGCCTCGCCACCGACACGCATGGACCCCGCATGGACCCGGTGGGGTCCATCGTCAGCCGACCGCTTGCGGTCGGCTCGATCGAGGTGGTCGTCGAGCGCGCGCCGCAGGCGGGTGAGCTCGTCCCGGTCCAACAGGGCAGCGACCGCCAGCGCGGACGGCCCGTCGCAGGCGACCTCGGCGGCCACTAAGCTCAGGTTGCCGTTCCTGAATTGGTCCGCCAGTTCCTGCGCGCTGCTCATGCCGCCACCCGCGTCTTGACCGGCATCGCCTTCTTCGCCGAAGCGGGCACCCACGAGACGAAGGCCACCTTGTTCTCGATCCGCCCGACAGCGGAGCCGACCCAGAAGGCGGGGGTACAGTCGCGTCCCAACTGGTCGCGGACTGCGTGTCCCATCCTGTGGACCGTGACCCTGACCGGCTCACCGACCACTCGGGTCAGTTCGCGGGCGTGGTCGAGTGCCTCGCTCTGGGCGTCGGCGAGGTCGTCGTGTGTATAGTAGATCGTGTCGGCGATGGTGATCCTGAAGTGCATGTCTGTCTCCTGTTCGGAGGCGTCCACCGTGGACGCCTCGTAGAGACAGGTTGTCGTGGAGGTGGGGCAACGTACGCGGCTAACCCACCGTGATCCCACGACTAATCGCTTCGGCTCCATAGCAATTCGTCGATGGGCGCAGGCGCTTTACCCGTTCGCGGGGACGCCCACCCACGACATCCTACTCCTATCAACACTGACTGGAGACGAGACCATGACCATCCACCTCTACGCCCTCTCGAACGACCGAGCCCGCCTCTGCCACAAGCAGGCCAGCGTGTCCTGCGCCGAGACCGCCGACATGATCGAGGCCTCATGGAAGGCCGCGGGCTTCATCGTCAACCGCGTCTCGGAGGACTGAGCTATGAGCGACGAACGCACGAAAGCACTTATCGCCGCCCTGTTGAACGAGGACGGCCGCACCGAAGCAGAGGCGGCAAGCGCCCGCGAGAAGGCGGCGCGACTGCTGGTCCGCCACGGTCTGACCGAGGCCGAGGTCTTGGCCGAGGACCGCGACATGGCACGGGCCGACACCGAGCTCGGGCGTCACGACTGGATCGTGGTCAAGTTCCTGGGCGGCGCCATCGCCCGCCTGACCGGCACGACCGCGTGGTATCGGGACCTCCCGGCCAAGACAGGCCGCCGGTCGGACCGCAAGCTCTATTCCTTCGCGGGCTATCGTCCCGACGTCGAGCAGGCCGACTGGCTCATGGCGACCGTGCTGGCCGCTGGCAAGGCCGCGGCGCGGGGCGTGGGCAACGACCGCTCAAAGTCCGACCTGCTCGCGGCGTTCGCGGTCACCGTCGCCCGTCGGCTGCGCGACCTGACCGAGGCCACCGACACCGCCCGCGTCGCCGCTGGCTCCACGGCCCTCGTGCCGGTCAAGCAGGCCAACGTGGACGAGTACGTCCGCGAGTTGACCGGTGGCCTGCGCGACAGCCGCACCCGCGGACGGTCCCTGCAGGACGGCGCTGCCGCTGCCGAGGGGCGTCGTGCCGGTGCGGCGGTCAGCCTCTCGCGCCCCTTGGGCAAGGGACCGCTGGCGATCCGCTGAAGCAATTCGTCGTCGCACGCAGGCGTTTACCCCGTTCGCGGGGCCCTGCGGCGCGACAACATGGGATCATCAGCAACGGAGACCAGACCAATGACCGCCACGACCTACAGCTTCCACCGCGCCTACGATCACGCCGTCGTTGAGGTGGCTGACCCCGTCAACCTTCAGCTTCGCGCGCAGTCCCTCGCTCGCCTTACGGCCAACCACGGCAAGCGCTTCTACGTCCACAACGGGCGCGGCGTCGTCGCCGCCCTGCTGGTCAAGCCGCACGGCGCCCTGGACGTCCTGCGCGACGACTACCTCCAGTTCGACGGGCGCGCCCGCGACGAGCGCACCGCCTTCGGCCTCATCAACGACTGAACCGGACGGGCGCCTCGCGCCCGCCGCAACCCCAACTGAAACGGAGACACACGCCATGACCAAGAACGAACCCACCACCGCCATCGACAGCGACGCCCTCGGTCAGATGACCATCGCCGAGCTTCTGGAGGTCCACAACGGCCTCGCTGAGCAGAGTGGCGCCGACGCCCTGCAGTCCTGGAAGCGGGCCAAGCCCGAGCTGATCGGCCGCATCGCAGCGCTCGGTGCCGTTCTGGCTGACGAGACCGAGCCTGAGGTCACCGAGGAAGCCGAGAACCTGGACCATGAGGCAGACGGCGCGACCGAACAGCCGCCTGAACCGAAGATCACTATCGGCGCGGTCGTGCACGAGCTGCTGCTCGACGTCGACCATACCTATGTCGAGATTGTCGCCGAGGTGAAGCGCAGGTTCCCCGACGCCAAGACCACCGTCCGGAGTGTGGCCAGCGTCGCAGCTACGTTGCGGAAGAAGGGGGTGGACGTTCCGACCCGCCGAAAAGCCGCGGAGGGCTGACAGCCCAAGCGAGCAAACTGCCGGCCGAACGGGTCGCCGCCGCTACTCGGCGGCGACCGTCGTCGTCTGACGCACCATCTCAACGTCTTGGGTGACCAGGACGGACCACAGGCGCTCACCGACCCACTGTGCGACCGGGGGCGTCACCGCGTTCCCGACCGCGTGGTAGCGAAGGCTGTCGATCCTGTCCGCCTGCCTCTCGTCGAAACTGGTCGGCAGGGTCCAGTCGACCGGGAAGCCCTGCACCCGTTCGACCTCGTTAGGCGTGAAGCGGCGGACGCGCCCGTCGGGATACCAGACATAGTTGCGCGACCAGTCAGTGCCGGTGTGCCGGGCCGACTCGGCGTAGATGCAGTGGGCGAGGCTCTTTACGAGGGGTCCCCGCTCAGTATCTCCAATGATAGTCTGAAAGAGGGAGGGAGATTTCTTCCCATTCGGTCGACCCTCCGCAGGATGCCCGTCGCCGCATTCTGGCTCAAAAAGTACTTCTCCGAGACCTCGCCGGTCTCGATGCATGGCAACAATGTAGACGCGACGGCGTTGCTGGGGGACTCCGAAGTCCTTGCTGTTAAGCACACGCCACGAGACGTCATACCCGAGCTCATCCAGCGCCTTGAGTACGACGGCGAAGTCTCGTCCTCCGTGGCTAGAGAGAAGGCCGTGCACGTTTTCGAGGATAATTGCACGTGGGTTGCGTCCTCGAACGAGCCGCATAAACTCGTGAAAGAGTCCAGACTGGCTCCCTCGAAGCCCAGATCGCGGCCCCATTCTTGCAAGCGAGAGGTCCTGGCAAGGGAAACCTGCGGCCCAGACGTCAGCTTCAGGGATTTCTGACTCATCCAGCCTCCTAATGTCGTCGTTGATCGGCAGGTCGGGCCAGTGCTGCGCGAGTATCTCGCGGCAGAACGGCTTCACCTCACAGTGGAACTTGAGCTCAAAACCCGCCCGCTCCAGACCGAGGTCCAGCCCTCCGATCCCGGAGAAAAATGATGCGACGGAGTAGGACAGCTCGATTTCCCCCTTGTGAAGCGACCTTTTTGGCCTGTATCGCTATCTAGCGTAGCGCAGTCCAGTCAATAACAAAATAGGGTATTTGGGTCCCGCTTTGTTCTCGCTGGCATATCAGGAGCCGGTTTAGGTGCGGTTAACGGGATGACGACGTGCGAGGTCCACTGGAGGCCGTCAGGCGGGCGGGGCGAGTTCGAGTTCGTGCCCGCCGACTCGCTGATGGACCGGGCCATAGTCGTCGACTTCGACCACCTCAACATCCGGATCGACGCCGAGGTCAGCGGGCGTTCGGCGCAGGGCAAGCCGCGCCTGCGTAAGCAGGAGCCGAACAACAGACGGAAGCTGCACCTCCCCCAACTGGTCATGGCCGTCGCCGCGTTGCCCGAGCCTGCGCGTTCTGACCTGCTGCACGCGGTCGAGTTCCCGCTAGAGAACAAGGCCTTCGTGATGGACCAGATGGACTTCGACGTGGTCGAGGACGACGGCATCACGGCCGTCCTCTCGCCGCTCAGGGTGTCCATCCTGCACAGCGACTTCCAGGTGCAGCTCGACGACAGGCTGAGGGCGATGGCCGAGGACCTCGCCAACATAGACGCGATCAGGGCCCGCAGCCCTGAGCTGGCTGCGGCCGTCGAGGCCCACGCGGCGGAGGTCGCCAAGGGCCTGAACTCAAGCACGATCCGAAGGACCGCGGACAGGCTGATCGCGGTCAAGTCCGAGCTGTTCGGCCTGACCAACGCGGGCTCCGCGCATGCTGGTCGAGGCGGACGCGAAGCCCGAGGTCGAGGCCGAGGAGATTACCGGCAAGGAGGGCCGCATCCTCACGCGCCTGCACGTCTACAAGGAGCGCGACCGGAAGTTCGCCAGGCAGGTCCGCGACCACTACCGTCGCGCTAACGGCGGCAAGCTGGTCTGCGAGGCCTGCGGCACGGTCCCCGTCGACCTCTACGGCGAGGCCGGGGACAGGAGCATGGAGGCGCACCACAAGGTGCCGATCGAGGAGCTACAGCCCGACAGCATCACGCCGGTCACCGAGATGGCGATGGTGTGCGCGACGTGCCACAGGGTCATCCACTCGGCCAAGCCCTGTCTGACCATCGAACAGGTCCGCGCCCTGATCGCGGGCCACGCGTCCTGAACGGTGGCCGACACGATCGACCCCGTGCGCCGATCCCGGAACATGGCGAAGATCAAGGGACGCGACACCAAGCCCGAGCTGCGCCTCAGGTCCGCCCTACACCGGGACGGTCTGCGGTTCCGGGTCTGCCGCAGGGACCTGCCTGGCAAACCGGACATCGTGTTCCCACGCCAGCGGGTCGCCGTTCAGGTGCGGGGCTGCTTCTGGCACCAGCACCCCGAATGCCGGGCGGGGCGGCTCCCGACCTCAAGACTGGAATACTGGCGCCCCAAGCTGGAGGGCAACGTCCGGCGGGACGCCGAGAGGGACGAGGCCCTTCGGGCGCTGGGCTGGCGTGTCCTCGTGGTGTGGGAGTGCGAGTTGAAGACAGACGCGGGCCTGGACGATGCGAGGGCCAGGGTGCGGGACGCGCTGGCGTCACATGAGACCGGGGAATAGCCTATTGCAGTTCAGGCACTTAGCCCGAACGCAGTGTTCGAACGACCCTGAGGCCGAATACTGTGTCTATACGGTGTTTGAGTAGCTCGCACCTGGTCGAAACGTCGCCTAAGTGATTGTTTTTATTGGCTCCGGCGGTAGGGATCGAACCTACGACCAATTGATTAACAGTCAACTGCTCTACCGCTGAGCTACGCCGGAACTGGCCGGTCACATAGCAACTGCGATTCTGCCTGTCCAGAGGGCGCAGGGCAAAATCGGCGTGCCACGGGACATCCGGCGCTCAGCGGAGGTGGAAGCGCGTGTCCATGCTGACGCGACCGGCGCAGGTGGCCTCGTTTCGTGTCCAAAGATCAATGAGATGCGCCAGAACGTTGCGGGTCGCCGCCGGCAGGAGGGCGGGGGCCACGTCGGTGTAGATGGCGCGGG
The DNA here is from genome assembly GCA_001314805.1 of Rhodobacteraceae bacterium HLUCCO18. Classification (GTDB taxonomy): domain Bacteria; phylum Pseudomonadota; class Alphaproteobacteria; order Rhodobacterales; family Rhodobacteraceae; genus Roseibacterium. The sequence goes on from LJSY01000014.1 coordinate 73,159, forward strand.
CAAGCTCTTCGGCGGTGGCCGTGCCCATCCGCTCGATGGCCGCGCGAATCTGCGCCTCCCGGCCCCGGCGATGCGTGGTCAGTTCAGCCACGCGCGCGCGCGGGTCGGTGACCGGATCGCCATGGCCGGGGTAATGGACCCGGTCCTCGCGGCCGGCCAGTTTGTCCAGCGACGCCATGAAGGCCGTCATGTCGCCATCGGGCGGCGAGACCAGCGAGGTCGACCAGCCCATCACCATGTCGCCGGAAAAGAGCGCCCCGCGCCACGCGAAGGACAGGTGATTGGCCATGTGGCCGGGCGTGGCGATCACCCCGATCTCGCCCCAGCCGCCCGCGACCGTGTCGCCCTCGGTGATCCGGTGGTCGGGCGCGAAACCCGCGTCCACGCCTTCGCCCCCGCCGAGCCCGCCATCGCGGGCCAGCGCCGCCATGGTCTCGCTCCGGCCCCAGTCGGAGGGTCCGGCCGCAAGGACCGGCGCCCCCGAGGTCTCGGCCAGTGCGGCGGCGAGGGGGGCATGGTCGAGATGCGAATGGGTCACGAGGATCGCGCCGATCCGCTCACCGGGGGCGAGCGCGGCGAGGATCGCGTCGCGATGCGCCCCGAGCGCGGGCCCGGGATCGATCACCGCCACCTCGCCCGCGCCGAGGATGTAGGTGTTGGTGCCGCGCCACGTCATCGGCGAGGGGTTGGGCGCCAGCACGCGGCGCAGTCCCGGCTCGAGCTCTGCCATCGTCTGCGAAGTCTGCGCTCTTTCCATACCCGCTCGCCCCCGATTAGATGCGCCCATGAACCCGTTTCTCTGGTTAAAGCGCCTCATGCCACGCGGCATCTACGCCCGCGCGGCGCTGATCCTGATCATCCCGGTGCTCGCCGTCCAGCTTGTCGTGTCCTCGGTGTTCATTCAACGCCACTACGAGAACGTGACCGAACAGATGGCGCTGGCGCTGACGCTCGATCTGAACCTGATCCTCGACACATATGCGCGCGAGGGGGCGGCAGCCGGACAGGCGACGGCCCGCGCGCTGCAGGTGCAGGTCCAGCCGCCGCGTGGCCTGACCGCGGATCGTCGGCTGTTCTACGATCTGTCGGGCACCGTGATGACGGATATCTTCTACGACCGGCTGCCGAACGTGACCGGCGTCGACCTGCGTGAGAACTGGCGCGAGGCGGTGATCGCGATCGGCCCGGGGCAGGGGCGTCCGGCGATGGACCTCGTGGTGGCGCGACAGCGGCTGTCGGCGTCGAACCCGCATCAGCTGCTGGTGATCATGGCCTCGACCGGCATCCTGATGACGGGGCTGGCCTACCTGTTTCTGCGCAACCAGCTCAGACCGATCCGGCGCCTGGCCGTCGCGGCCGAGGATTTCGGCAAGGGGCGCAACGTGCCCTACAGGCCTGGCGGTGCGGACGAGGTGCGCAGCGCCGGCCGCGCCTTTCTTGAGATGCGCGGCCGCATCGAAAGCCAGATCGAACAACGCACCATGATGCTGTCGGGCGTCAGCCATGACCTGCGCACACCGCTCACGCGGATGCGTCTGGGGCTGTCGATGCTGGACCAGACGCCGGAGGTCCGCGACATCGAGCGCGACGTCGAGGAGATGGAGGGGCTTCTCGACACTTTCCTCGATTTCGCCCGCGGCGAGGCGCTTGACGATCCCGAGGAGGCTGATCCCGCCCGGCTCGCCCGCGAGCTTGTCGAGGACGCGCGGCGCGGCGGGGGCGCGATCACCTACGAGGGGCCGGAGACCGCCGAGCCCGTGCACATGCGGCCCAAGGCGATCCAGCGCGCGCTGGTGAACCTCGTGTCGAACGCGCTGCGCTACGGTGACACCGCGGTCCTGTCCGTGCGGCTGCTCGACCGGGCGCTGCGCTTTTCGGTGGAGGATAACGGCCCCGGCATTCCGGCCGACCGTCGCGGCGACGCCGTCCTGCCTTTCCTGAGGCTCGACAGCGCGCGCAACCAGGATCGCGGCAGCGGCGTGGGCCTCGGCCTCGCGATCGCCAACGATATCGCGAAACGCCATGGCGGGACGCTGCGCCTTGGCGACAGCAAGACGCTGGGCGGGTTGCGCGTCGACCTGGTCCTTCCGCGTTAGGGGCCGCGCCAGGGGCCGCGTCAGGGGCCGCGCTTAGGGCGGCCGTCCCGGCCCAGAAGCCCGTCCATCGCCTGTTCGAAGAGCCCGGCGCGGGCGGCGGCGCGGGCGCGGCGCGTGTCCCCGCCGATCCAGTCGGCGCCGGCCTTGTCGATGGCCATCCTCGAATAGATGTCGAGCGCGAATAGCGCTAGTCTCAGCTTGCTCACGGGGGCGACCCTCCGTCCTGAGTGGGGCGTCCCTCTTCCGATGAGTCACATTTACGCCGAAGGCCGCCGCTCCATGATCAAGTAAAGCGGTGCGCGCGGGAAAGTTCCCCTGTTGCGCAGGGAATGGGCGTCGATCGCTGCCGGATGCGGCGGGATTGGAGTGGCCGGTGACGGCCGCGCGGCTCAGCCGGCCTCCTTGAACCGGTCCATGGCGACGACCGCGCCCGGCATCTCGACCCAGCCCAGATCGCCGTTGTAACGCCACGCCATCCGGCCGTTTGCGTCCAGCGCGAAGAGATGCAGCCAGCGATTGTCGAACAGGTCCCGCACGCCCTCGTGGCGCTTGAGGATATCGGTCATCGCCTCCCTCGGGGCCTCGATGCAGACCGACAGCCGCAGCGGATCGTGCGCGTAGCCTTCGCCGTCATGAACCGACTGCCACGGCAGACCCGCGCGCAAGACGCCGCCATTGCCCTCCAGCACGCCGATGCCGCCGGCGACGTTGTGCAACAGCTTGTTGCCCGCCCCGAAGGCGTCCGGTGCGACGGTGGAGCCGTAATACTGCAGGCTGATCCAGCTCGCCACCACGACGGGCGCGGTCATGATCAGCTCCAGCACGCCAAAATCCTTGTCCTGCTGCCAGTCGTAGTCATGCAGGAAGGCGCGGCCCTGAAGGCTCTTGCCCGCGGTCCGTTGCCGGGGCGCGGCGACAAACGCCTTGCAGCCGGCCAGCGCCCATTCCGGCCGCGTCTCGGCCCAGTCGCGGCTGCGCAGCTCGATATCGCCCTGGCCCTTCGCGCGCGGCAGGCGCAGGGCGCGTTCGCCGCGCGTCAGGCTGCCGGCGGATTTGAACCATGCCTTGGCTTGTCTGATGTCCGCGACATGGTCCGGCGCCGGGTGATCGGCCTCGTAGAGGATCATCGCGTCGGTCGTGGTGTCGTGCATCGCACCCATGAAATGGGTATCCCCGGGGATCTCGATGCCGCGGTCGCGCAGCCCCTCGCGCACATCGCCCGCGTTCAGTAGGCCCGCCAGAAGGCGCGCGTTCACCTCACCCGAATAGCCGCCGCAGGCGCCGCAATGCAGGCCGCTGGCGAAGGGGTTGTTGACCACGTTGGCGCCATGGCCCGCGAAGATGACCAGCCGCGCGAAATTCCCGGTCAGCGACATGGCGCGCAGGATCGTCTCGGCCGCGCCGACCCGGGCCTCGGTGTCGAGTGCCGGATCGAAACGCGGTGCCGGGCCGCCGGGGGCCGCGTTGGGCGCCATGTGGAGCGCGTCGCGCACCAGCTTGCCGACATAGATCGGCCCGGTCGCCTCGACGAAGGCGAAGGAGGACACGGCCGCCAGCTTGAACCGGCCCCAGGCCCGGCTGGCGCGGGCGCGGAAGCGCGCGGCGAGATCGGCCTCGGGGTCGTCGCCCTGGGATGTGGAGGTGACGCCGGGGTTCAGCAGGACCGGCAGGCGCAGCTCCTCCACGTCCGAGGCAAAGCCCTTGTGCGCCGCCGTCAGGCCGAAGAAGCCTGCGAAGCCGATGGTCTGGATGGACGGGTCCAGCGATTCCAGCGCGCGGCGGTACACCTCGGACCGCACGTCGATGCAGAAGCCCACCTGCAGGGCTGGGCGTTCCGCGCGCTCGGCCACGGCCTCGGCGGCGAAGGTTTCGGCCAACCCGCGCTGCTCGGCGCGTTCCCATGCCTCCTGCAGGATCGCGTTCGCGGCAAAGTCGGCGTCGATGGTCACCGGCGCCTCATGCGCCGCGATCACATCGGCCCAGCGCGCCGCGATCCGGTCCTCGTATTGTTTGAAAAGCGCCTCTTCCCACAAAAGCCGGATGGTCAAGAGGTCGGTCAGCGTGTCGTCCGACCCCCCCGCAAGCTCCGCCTGCCAGAGATGGTAGCGCCCGACCTGGCCCCAGCCGCCCAGCGTGAACAGAAGCTTGTGGAGATAGGTCTCGGCCGCCGCCTCGGGCAGGCCCAGCGTGTCGAGCGCCCGGCGTTTCGCTTCGTCGGCGGTGTCCGGGGTTTCGCTCACATATTGCGCGAAGCCCTTGAGACCGGCGATTTCCGGGGTCAGGTCGTGGGTGGCGTATTGCCGCCACGCGTCATAGGCGCCGCGCCGGCGCGGGGCGGCCCAGAGGGCCTGGCCCTGGTCGAAATAGCCCGCCGCCCAAAGGCCGAAGCGGTCGGCGATGATGCCGGGCCAATCGAGCCCCGAGACCTGCGCCGCCAGATCCGCCACGGTCGGCTGCGGCGTGGGGGCGGGCGCCTCGGTTCCGGCCAGCCGCTTGACCGCCTCGAGGTCGAGCCCCTGCGCGTCGGCACTGGCGGCGATGGCGTCGAGGATATCCTGATCGGTGATCGTGCCCTCGGCGATGAGGCCCGCGTAATGGGCGCGCGGCATCGTCACCGGCACACCTGCAACGCGGCCGAGGCGTGCGCCGGTCTCGGCCAGCGTTTCGCCCGTCTGTCCGAGATAGGGGTTCACCGCCACCGAGGAGGCCAGCGGCCAGACCGGGGGAATGGCGCGCGCGGCGCCGTCGCTGGCCTCGGCGATCTTCGTCAGGGAAAGCGTCGATGGGTTGGACATCGGTGTCACTCCTCAGCCAGCGTTCAGGACGGGCGCGTGACCGACCAGCCGCGCAAGAGCTTGTCGAACACCGCGTTGATGTAGAGACCGTTGGACAGGTGCACCCGCAGCCCCGCCGAGGCCGGGTGATAGGCCCAGAGCGGAAACAGCGCCTGTGCGACGGCCACGAGCCCGAAGCTCAGGAGCGCCAGCACGATCAGCGCCCATTCCAGTGGTCCCGGCGCGGGCGTGGCGGGCAGGGTGCCGGCCATCAGCCACTCCGCCCCCGTCTGCAGCGCGAAATACCCCGTTGCGGCGGCGAAGGAATAGAGCGCCGTGCGCTGGGTCAGCACCCTGGGCGCGGCATCGGCCAGACCCTGCGCCAGCAGGTAGGCCACGCCGAAGATCAGGATGGCGCCCAGCGCGATGGCCTGCGGCGACTTGCCGGTGAAGCCGAAGATCAGGCCCACGACCGCGTAGATCGCCAGCGCCAGCAAGAAGGCACGCCCCACCGCGACCCCGTTGGGGATCGCCACGGGCCCGGGCCGCCGGATCGCGGCCACGCCGTCCACGGCCATGCCCGAGGCAAGGAAGGCATGCGCCTTGTAGAGCGAATGGGCCACGATATGCAGCAGCGCCAGCGGGAAGAGCGCGAGGCCGCATTGCAGGATCATGAAGCCCATCTGCGCCACGGTCGACCACGCCAGCGAGGTCTTGACGGCCGATTGCGTCAGCATCACCAGCCCGCCGAAAAGCGCCGTGAACCCGCCGACCATCACCAGAACCGCAAGAACCCCGGGCGACAGCAGCATCACGTCGGCGAAGCGGATCAGGAGGAACCCGCCCGCGTTGATGACGCCCGCGTGCAGCAGCGCGGAAACCGGTGTGGGCGTCTCCATCACCTCGGTCAGCCAGCCATGGGTCGGGAACTGCGCCGATTTCAGGATCGCGGCCAGCGCCAGCGCGCCGGCGATCCAGGTGGCGCCGGCCTGCATGTCCGCGGCGGCGGCCATGTTCAGGATCGTCGCGATGTCGCCGGTGCCGAACTGTGCGTGGAGCACCACCACCGCGACGATGAGCGCGGCATCCCCGGCCCGCGCCGTCACCCATTTCTTGCGCGCCGCACGCTGGGCGGCGACCCGGTCGGGGTAGAACAGCAGGAGCTTGTGGAGAAACACGCTGGTGAGGATCCAGGCCACGGCCAGTTGCAGCGTGTTGCCCGAGATCACCAGCATCATCACCGCCGCCAGCGTCGCGCAGAGCCAGCCGGTGAACGCGCCCTGCCGCAACTCGCCATCCATGTAGGTGGCGGCGTAGCGCAGGACGATCCAGCCCACGAACGTCACGAGAACCAGCATCACGGCGCTGACGGCGTCGAGCCGTGCGGAGATGCCGAGGCCACCGATACCGATCAGCGGACTGGTGGCGGGTCCGTTGACGATCAGCAGAACGCCCGACAGGACCGCGACGCCCAGCGCCACGAGCGCGGCGACCTCCACGGCGCGCAGCATGTCGGCTGGGCGGAACTGCGGGGCCCTTGAGGCCAGCACAGCGGCGACGATCAGGGCGAGTGGTGCAAGGAAGGGCAGGATGGCGATCGACACGGGGACAGTCTCCTTCTGGCCGTGGGTCGGCTTCGGTGAGGGGTAGCAGCCGCTCAGACGACAGAAAAATACATTGTTTGCGTCTTGTCGTTCGGTTTTTTAGATCGACCAGGGTGGGCGCCCACGGGTCTGCACGCGCCTGTGCCAGCGGATCGACGGGTGCCGGCACGGAGGCGCAAGGACCGGCAATATGGCGCGGGAACGTGGTAGGCCCGGAGGGACTCGAACCCCCAACCAAAGCGTTATGAGCGCTCTGCTCTAACCAATTGAGCTACAGGCCCGCCCGGACCCACGCTTATTGGTGGCCCGCGCGGGCGTCAAGCGCGGGCGTCCGGCGGCTCGCTTGCGCCGAGCGGGGCCTTCGCCTAGACCGAAACACACAAGCCCGTCACCGACCCGGAGACCGCCCATGCCGCCCCTGTCCAGCCTCGCCCTGCGCTACGTCGCCTGGTTCGTCGGCCTGAGCATCCTCTATGGTCTGCTGGTGAATTTCGCGGCGCTGCCGTCGAGCCTTGCGACCGGCGTGATCCTGGCCTCCGCACCGGCGGCGGATGTGGGCCTTCAGGCCAGGCGCCGCGCGACGCGGGCGCTTTCGACTGCCGACTGGGCCAGGGTCTGGGGGCTCTGCATGGGCATCTACCTGCTTCTGAGCGTGGCCGGCCCGCTCATTCTGGCGGCGACGGTCGCGGGACTGCGCGAGGGGATCGGGACGCCGGGTATGGTCGAGACGACGCTCATGCTCGCCGGGGCCACGGGCGTGATGATGGCGATTTTCCTGTGGATCGGCAGCCGCGCGGCCGGGGGCCGTTCGTCG
>LJSY01000011.1 GCA_001314805.1 Rhodobacteraceae bacterium HLUCCO18
AACCAGTCATCGGCGTAGAGATCGGTCGCGCCGGGCGGTATGAGCTCGGCGTTCGCGGTCGCGAGCACCTCGCCGCCGCGATCCACCAGCGCGTAGGCATAGGCCTCGGGAAGATCCGTGAACAGATCGCGAACCGATGCAGCCTCGGCGAGCGTCCGACCCTCCAGCCCCGCCTCGAGCCGGTCGACGATATCCGCCACGACCTCGGCCTCGAGCGCCCTGCGGTCCGAACCGTATTAAAGCCCAACCGCCACCGAGTTCACGACAAAGACCACGCCCGCGATCACGACAAGCCCCCGGGCGAGGACCTTCGCGAGCGGCGGTCCGGACCGCGCGGCGCCGCTCACCTTGCGTCGTCCCGAGGCAGCATCCAGCCGACACCGCGCACCGTCACGATGGGCACGGGACAGCCCGCCGCGGCAAGCGCCCGGCGCAGACGCGAGACCGAGGCCTCCAGCGCGTTCGGCCCGACCTCGTCATCGAAACCGTAGACGGCCTCCTCCAGCGCCCGTCGCGGCGCGACCCGTCCCGCGGCGCGCATGAGATGCTCGAGAACCGTCATCTCCCGCCGACCGAGTGCTAGGGGCCCGCCGGCCACACGGACGCTGCGCGCGGCAGTGTCGAGTTCCAGCGGCCCGAGACGCAGGATCGTGTCCGACCGGCCGCCGGGCCGGCGCAGCACCGCCCGGCACCGCGCGATGAGTTCCGGCATCTCGACCGGCTTGACCACGTAGTCGTCGGCCCCGCCGTCGAGACCCGCGAGCCGGTCCCGAAGCTGGTCGCGTGCCGTCATCACGATGACCGGAACCCGCCCGCCGTCACGCAGCGCCGGAAGAAGCTGCATCCCGTCACCGTCGGGCAGGTTCAGATCGAGGATCACGAGCCCATACTCCGCCAGCGCGGCCATCTCACTGGCATCGGCAGCCCTGCTTGCATGATCGACGGCGAAGCCTCCGCGCCGGAGCGCGTCGCCGATCGCCTCGGCAAGGGGCGGATGGTCTTCGATCAGCAGGACGCGCATGTCCGAAATCTCGCTTCAATGGGCAAGGCCGCGCCCGGTCGATCCCCCGTCTGACCTCGATATATCCTTTACGATCCATGACGGAGAGAGCGAGGGAATTCGCCGCGCCCATGGTGGACAGCGAAGCTGACGGGGCCCGACGCCTCCCCGCACCCGCCCCCTAGACCGCCGGCTTCGGAAGCGCTTCGCACATGCGGGCGAAGGCCGCCGTGTCCTCCTGCCCTTCCTTTCGGTCGCCGAAGAGTTGCAAGATCAGCTCCCCCTCGGCGGTGAACGCCTCGATGCTCTGGGCCGGACCGCGCCGCGTGGGTTTCTCGACGAGCCAGACCTCGGCCACCCTGTCGAGCCGCAGATGCAGGTTGAAACGGGCATCGAGGACGTTCTGCCATGGCCCCATCTCCCTGAGAGTCGAGATGGTGCCGGAATGGATCTGGATACAGCCGCGATTTCCCACGAAGATCATCAGGGGCACGGCGTCGGCGGCGCAGGCGACAAGCGCGGCGTTCAGCGCCCCGGGCGCAAGCGGCACGGCGAAGGGCGCGCCGGCGGTGCGGTAGGCGCCGAGCCGGTTCATCTTCATCCGCGAGACGAGGCGCAGGAACTGGTGCGTGTCGGTCATCTTCGCCCAGGCCGCGCGAAGCTCTGCGGCCTTCTCGGGGCGGCTCTTCGCGGGATCCGGGTCCACGGGCGGGCTCAGGTCCAGCGTATCGGACGCCTCACCGGTCGCCAGCGCGGCGACGGCTCTGTCCCAGGCGGCAAGGTCCGTGCCCTCGCGCGGATAGACCTTGTGCACCGCCTGTCCCGTGGCGTCGAACACCTGAAGACTGCGCGACGGGCCATTGCCGCTGTCGTTGCGTGTGGCGAAGGCGTGCACCCAGTGGGAGGGAAAGATCCGCAGATCGATCTCGGGGCCGAGGATCATCGCCGCATGGGTGCCGGGGTGCCAGTCGCCATAGGTTCCGGTTCGCTCGTGCACGGCGCTTGCGTTGCGGGTCAGCGCCATGACCTCGCCCAGCCCGCAGACGGCCGGCATGAGGATGTCCGGCGAGGCGGCGATGCGTGTTGTGCCCTGGCCCACCTGTGCGGCGACCAGATCGGCCTCGGTTATTCCGAGTTTCGTTGCGACGTCGCGGGCACGAAGGCCGGTGTTCTCCGCCAGCGCGGCGCGGATCTCCGCGGCCGTGGGTTTGGGGGAAACGGGGGTCTGCAATGCTGTCCGAGCCATGGTGCGCACCTTGTTCTGTGGGACATTGGGGCGGGGTCGGTGCGGGGTGCGCAGCCAGCCTGGCATTTCTTGACAGTTTTTGTCGGTTTTCGTATCCAACGCAAGTGCCGCGGTGGAATGAATGCCGGGCCAAACGCGCAAGCCCGATCCGGTGCCAGCCAGCTTTCCCCAGACTTGTGCCACACGGAGGGACCATGCGCCTTTCTCCGATCCTCTTTTCCTGCCTGATGGCCGCATCCCCGGCCCTCGCCGAATCCGACGCCGCGCCGCGGTTGTCGCTGGAGCTGAACCGGCTCGATGCACTCGACGGGGCCTGCCGCCTGACGTTCATGGCCGAGAACACGCTCGGCGCCGATCTCGAGGCGCTGGCGCTCGAGACTGTGCTGATCGCCACCGACGGGCAGGTCGAGCGGCTGACGCTCTTCGAGTTCGGCACACTGCCAAATGGCGTCCCGCGCGTGCGTCAGTTCGACGTCCCCGGGCTCGCCTGCGAGGGGCTGGGCCGCGTTCTGATCAACGGCGTGTCCGAATGCAACGGGGCGGAGGCCTGCGGCGCTGCTCTGTCATTGAGCAGCCGCACAGATGTGGAACTGATCGGATGACGCCGTTCGAGCCCCTGACCCGTGCCCTGTCGGCCCTGATCGATCTCGGCGGCCCGGTGATCGCGCTTCTGCTGGCGCTCTCGGTCATCGTGCTCGGCGTGATCCTGTTCAAGCTCTGGCAGTTCCATGCGCTGGGCGTCGGCCGCCACGGCGCCATCGACCGCGCCCTTTCGGCATGGGACGGCGGCGATCGTGGTCTGGCCATGGGCCAGCTGCGCGCGAGCCGCAGCCACCTCGCCCCGGTTCTGACCCATGCGCTGGATGCCGATGCGACGCTCAAGCCGCGCCTGATCGCGATGGCCGAAGCGCGGCTGGAGGAGGTGCAGCGCGGCTTTCGCCTGCTGGACAGCATCGCGCAGGTGGCCCCGCTGCTCGGCCTCTTCGGCACGGTTCTTGGCATGATCGACGCCTTCCGGGCCCTGCAGGAGGCCGGGAATGCGGTCGATCCCTCCGTCCTTGCCGGCGGCATCTGGGTCGCGCTTCTGACAACGGCGGCAGGTCTGGCCGTGGCCATGCCCACGTCACTGGCGCTGACATGGTTCGAAAGCCGCGCGGCGCGGGAACGGGCCAAGGCCGACGCAGCGCTCGAGGCGCTGTTCCACCCGATGCCCCGGCGCGGCACGGAAGGCCGCCCGGTTCCGGCCACGGGCGGTTTCGCCCATGCCGGCTGAGCGGGGCGTCTGGCGGCCGCGGCGGATCACGCTCACGCCGCTGATCGACATCATCTTCCTTTTACTGCTGTTCTTCATGCTGAGTTCGACCTTCACGCGCTTCGCCGAGTTGCCGCTGATGAATGCAGGCGGCGGGGCGGCAGGCGACGGGCCGCCGCCCGTCTTCCTGCGGCTCGGGGCGGCGGGCCNNNACCTGAACGGCGAGCCGCTGAGCCTCGAGGCGCTGCCCGCGGCGCTTGCGGTCTTCGAGCCCGAGCCCGACGCCGACGCCGACACGGTCACGCTGCTGGTCACGCTGGATGCCGAGGTCACCTCGCAGGGGCTCGTCGATCTGCTCGTTCTGCTTCAGGGCAAGACCTGGCTTGCCGTTTCGGTTCTGAGCTGACGCCATGGCCCTCCCGCCCCTGCCCCCCCGCCGTCGCGCCGAGCCAATGATCGCGCTGATCAACATCGTTTTCCTGATGCTGGTCTTCTTCCTCGTCGCGGCCTCCGTCGCCCCGCCGCTCGACCGCAGGGTGGAATTGGCCGAGGCGTCGCGGATCGAAGGTCGCGCTCCGCCCGATGCGGCGGTCATCCGGGCCGACGGCGCGCTGGTCTATCGCGGGGCCGAGATCACGTCGGAGGCCTATCTGGCGGCGCGCCTGTCCGAGGACAGCGGCACGGTCGCGCTCCGGCTGGTGCCCGACCGGGCACTGCCGGCCCAGACCCTCGTCGAGATCGCGGGCAGCCTGCGGGCGGCTGGCGCGGGGGAGATCTGGATCGTCACCGAACAGGGGCTGGACTGATGCGGCGGGCGTCCGGGGTGGCGCTCTGTGCCGGGGCGGTGTCGCTCGGCCTTCACGCAAGCGGCCTCGTGGCCCTCGCGCCCGAACCGCCGCAGGCCCTCGCTGGCGGACCGCAGCAACTGGCCATGGTGGGCAACAGTTTCGAGGACGCAGTGGTGGGACGGATCGCACCTTCGGAGACGACGGCCGAGACGGAGCCGCCGGATGTGTCGGACCGGCTGGAGCCCGTCACAGCCGTGACACCGACCACGGCGAGGGTTGAACCGACGCCGGTTCGCGCGACCGCGCCAGCGGTCGCGACAGCGTCGCAGACGCGACCGGCAGAACCCGCGCCGCGCGTCACGGCAATGTCCCCGGTGACTGACACAGTGACGGCCCCGGTGGTTCCCGGCCTGCCGCGGGTCGCTCCGACCACGTCGGAGACCGCCCAAACGCCTCCCGCCGAGCCGCCCTCTGCAAGCCCGTCGCCGCAACCCCGGCGGATCGCCGCCCGCCCCGAGCCAACGGCGCGGACCCCGGACGCCGATACGCCGCGCCCGCTCGCCCGCGCACCCCGGCCTGAGCGCACGGCCGAACGCCCACCCGAACCGCCCCCCGCACCCGCTGGCAGCGCCGAGCAGACGACGCGGGCCGGGACCGCGGCCGGTCAGGCGCGGGGCAATGCCGCCCAGACCGCGCAGGGCGGCACTGCGCAAAGCGCAAGCGACGGCCGTGCGGCGACCAACTACCCACAGGTGGTGAACCGCCGCCTCAGCAGACTGCGCCGCCCGAATGCGCGCTTCAACGGGGCCGCCGTCATCGCCTTCACCATCGCGCCCGGAGGCGGCTTCGCGGCGCTGAGCGTCGCGCGCTCCTCGGGCAGTGCCGAATTCGACCGGTTCGCTCTGTCCCATGTTCAGCGCGCGGCCCCTTTCCCGGCGCCGCCACCGGGCGCGCAACGCAGCTTCAATGTCACGGTGCAGGGGCGTTGAACGCCATGCCGGATGATAATCTTGACTAAAACCATCGGGAAAAGTAACCGGTTGATCTGAAACGCGCGACCCACCCCTCTGGCAGGCCCGCAAAGACCGCGACACGACCTGCAACATGGGGGATGAAAGATGCGCAGACGCGCCCTTTTTCTGACGACTGCACTCGCCACTCTGGGTGGCGCGGCCGGGGCACAGGACCTCGGCTTCACGCTCGATGCGATCACGCTGGGCACCGCTTTCCGCGACGATCGCGCCGTGCTCGACACGCCGGTGGCGGCCTCGGTCCGGGGGGCGGAGGATCTCGCCAACCGCCAGGCCGGGGATTTCGAGGACCTGATCGGCGACATCCCCGGCCTCACCATCGACGGCGGCCCGCGCGGCATCTCGCAGGAGCCCAATATCCGCGGCTTCCGCGACGAACAGATCGTCCTGCGCTTCGATGGCGGGCGGCTGAATTTCAATCAGGCCCATCGCGGGCGGTTCTTCGTGGACCCCTCCCTCGTGCAGCAGGTCGAGGTGGTGCGCGGCGGCGGCTCGACGCTTTTCGGGTCGGGCGCGCTCGGTGGCGTGATCTCGGTCGAGACGGTGGATGCCGCCGACCTGCTCCAGCCCGGGCAGACCATGGGCGGGCGCGTGACGCTCGGCTATTCCTCAAACGGCGCGGAGCCCATGGGCTCCAGCACCGTCTTTGCCGATTACGGCACCGTGGACCTGTTGTTCTCGCTGGCCGCGCGCAGCGTCACCGCCGATCTGGAAAGCGGCGACGGCACGGCAATCCCGTTTTCGCAGATCGACGCGAGCAACGGCCTGTTCAAGATCGGGCTCGAACCCAACGCCGACAGCCGCTTCGAACTGAGCTATTCGCTCTATCTCGACGACACGCTGGTTCCGGCGCAGTCGAACGCCAATCCGGGCACAGGCAACCCGGTCGTGGATCGCGAGGCCGAGGTTCAGGACCTTCGGCTCAGCTGGGATTTCGCACCGTCAGATGTGGACTGGATCGACGCCTCTGTCCTTTTCTACGCAACGCGGCTCGACATTACCGAGTCCCGCATCCCGCCGGGCGCACCGCGCCTCGATCAGACGCGCTATGACACATACGGGTTCGAGGTGGTCAACCGGTCCACGCTGGATGTCGGCGTGCCGGTCGATCTCGTCTACGGGTTCGAGGCCTTTCGCGACACGCAGGAGGGCCTGAGGGACGGCGCGCCGCGACTGGCCTTCCCCGATGCCGAGGCCACGACGCTGGGCGCCTTCGCGGAGGCCACGATCGGCCTGACCGAGGCGCTCGACCTGATCGCGGGGGTGCGGTTCGACAGTTACGAGCGCGATCCTAACGACGGGGCGCTCGCCGACGTGTCCGAGCAATTCGTTTCGCCTCGCATCGGCTTCAGCTACCGGCCCGACGAGAACTGGCAGATCTTCGGCAATGTCGCGCGTGCCTACCGGGCGCCCACGCTGAGCGAGCTCTACAACAGCGGTCTGCATTTTCCCGGCGGCTTCCCCATCAACCCGCCCTTCGACTTCACGCCGGCCCCCAACAACTTCTTCGTGCCCAACCCGAACCTTCGGCCCGAGGATTCCACGCAGTTCGAGATCGGCACGCGGTTCGACGGTGTCGGCGTATTCGGTGCCGGCGACAGGCTGAGTTTCTCGGCCAACGCCTATTACGCGACGGTCGAGGATTACATCGACCAGACGGTGAATATCGCCGCGGGGACCACCACCAGCGCGAATATCACGAGCGCGACGCTCTGGGGCTTCGAGGCGGAACTCGACTACGATGCCGAGACCTGGTTCGCGGGCGGCGGTCTTTCGATCGCGCGGGGCGAGAACGACGCGGGCGGCTGGCTCGGCTCGATCCCGCAGGACCGCCTGACGCTGGAGGGCGGTCTGCGCCCCATCCCCGACTGGGAGCTTGGCGCGCGGGCGACCTTCGCCGCCGACCAGACCCAGGTGCCGGCCGACGGCACGCCCGGAGAGGGTTACCGGCTGCTGGACCTGTTCGCGACCTGGGCACCCGAAACGGGGCCGCTGGCCGGGGGCACGGTCCGTTTCGGCGTCGATAACCTCTTCGACGAGCAATACACGATCTATCCCAACGGCCTGCCCCAGACCGGCCGCAGCTTCGAGATCTCGGCCACCTTCACCTTCTGAAGCAGCACGCCGAACGGCAACGGAAAACCGCCGCGCGACACCTGTCACGCGGCGGTTCGTGTTCGGGCGTCGGGGGCAGCCTTCAGGCCGCGTCCTCCTTGGCGATGTGCTGGATCGGCGAGAAACCCTCGAACTGCGGATGGCCTTCGTAAAGCTTGTTCGGGCCACCCGCATTGGCATGGGCCTTGCGGAACTGCGCGGACCGGGTCCAAGCGCGGAACGCCGCTTCGTTTTCCCAGACGGTATGCGAGGCATAGAGGATCGTGCCGTCCTCGCGCTCGGTGCCCTTCATCATGTGGAACTCGACGAAGCCGTCCATCTCGTTCAGCATCGTGTCGCGGCCCAGCCAGAGCGCCTCGAAGGCCTCGGCGTTCTCGGGCTTCACGGCGAAGCGGTTCATTGCAAGATACATGTCGGTCTCCTTTCAATGGGTTTGGGTTCAGCCCGCGCGCCGGGCCATGTGCGGCAGCAGGAAGGTCGCCGG
The DNA here is from genome assembly GCA_001314805.1 of Rhodobacteraceae bacterium HLUCCO18. Classification (GTDB taxonomy): domain Bacteria; phylum Pseudomonadota; class Alphaproteobacteria; order Rhodobacterales; family Rhodobacteraceae; genus Roseibacterium. The sequence goes on from LJSY01000011.1 coordinate 7,917, forward strand.
CGGATCGGGTGCCGCGTTGACGCGCAGGTCACAGCGATAGGCGCGGCTGAGCCGGGCGTCGGTCAGCACCTCCTCCGGCCTGCCCTGCGCCATGACGCGGCCCGCCGCCAGCATCGCAACCGAGGCGGCATAGATCGCCGTCAGGTTCAGGTCATGCATCACCGCCACCACGCCGCCGCCGCGCGCGGCGTAGTCGGCCATGATGTCCATCACCTCGAGCTGGTGGCCAATGTCGAGGCTCGCCACGGGCTCGTCGAGAAACAGCCAGCGCGCGCCGTCGGGGCCCACAGGGTCCCAGACCTGGTAGAGGACACGGGCAAGCTGCGCACGTTGCTGCTCGCCCCCGGAAAGCTCCTGGTAGAAGCGGCCCTCGAACCCGGCGAGCCCGACGCGGGCCAGCGCGTCGGAGGCGCGGCTTTCGGGCGCGGGCTCCGCGGCAGCGGTCAGGCCGAGACGCACGATCTCCAGCACTGTGAAGGGAAAGGCGATGCGGCTGGCCTGCGGCAGCACGCCCCGGCGCGTGGCCAGCTTCCAGCCGGGGATCGCCGTCAGGTCATCCCCATCAAGCGTGATGCGGCCGCGATAGGGAAGGTCCTGGGTCATCGCGCGCAGAAGCGTCGTCTTGCCCGAGCCGTTGGGCCCCACGATGGCCGTGACCTGCCCCGCCTCCGCGCGGAACTCGACCCCTTCGAGGACGCTGTTGCCGGAAAGCGAGACGTGGATGTCGGAGGCGCTCAGCATCGTGTCAGAGATCCAGCAGGCTGCGGTTGCGCATCAGGATCCACAGGAAGAACGGCCCGCCGAGCGTCGCCGTGACGATCCCGATGGGAAGCTCCGCCGGCGCCACGACGCTCCGCGCGATCATGTCCGCAAGGATCAGCAGGCTCGCCCCCAGAAGTGCCGCGTTGGGCAGAAGCCAGCGGTGATCGGGCCCGATCATCAGGCGCAACAGATGCGGCACGACGATGCCGATGAAGCCGATGCCGCCCGACACCGCGACCGCCGCCCCCGTCGCCGCGGCCACGGTCAGGATCGCGGCGTTCTTCATCTTCTGGACGGGAACGCCGAGATGCGCCGCCGGCCCTTCGCCCAGCGCCAGACCGTTGAGCGCGCGCGCAAGGAAAGGCGTGGCGACCAGCGCCAGCACGATCAGCGCACCGCCAAGCGCCACCTTGTCCCATGTCGCACCGGCCAGCGAGCCGAGCCCCCAGAAGGTCAGGTCCCGCAACTCCGCGTCATTGGCCATGTAGATCAGGATGCCCGACAGCGCGCCCGCCAACGCGGCGATGGCGATCCCTCCCAGGAGCATAACCGCGACGGAGGTTCGCCCGCGATGGGTCGACATCCGGTAGAGCAGGATCGTGGTCAGCCAGCCGCCCAGAAACGCAGCGACCGGCACGAGGTAATATCCCAGCGCGTCGCGCAGCGCCAAGGGCAGCATCGCACCCAGAACGATCGCGCCGATGGCGCCAAGACCCGCCCCCGCACCCACGCCGACCAGTCCCGGGTCGGCCAGCGGGTTGCGGAACAGCCCCTGCATCACGGCCCCCGACACGGCCAGCGCCGCGCCCACAAGAATGCCAAGCGCGAGCCTTGGCAGACGGATGTCGAAGAGGATGATGGCATCGCGCGCCGCGATCTCCTCGCCGCGCAGAAGCTGACCCAGCACGGGCCAGAGCCGGGTGCCGGAGGCTCCGGTTCCGAGGCTCAGCACCGAGACGACCGCGAGAAGCACGAGAAGGACGATGGCCATCCGGCGCCCAGCCGCGCGCCTGTCGCCCGCCAGGGCTTTGCCGCGCCCGGCGGGACTGATCGAGGCGACGGCCACGGGCTAGCCTCGCGCCGGATGGAACGCCTGCGACAGCGCGCGGACCGCCTCGGGCGTGCGCGGCCCGAAGCCCAGCATCAACAGGCCCGGAAGGCGCGCGATGGCGCCGCTCTCGGCGGCGGGCGTCGCCGAAAGCGCGGGGTGCGCGCGGATCTGGTCGTCGTCCGCTGCATGGTCGCCCGAACGGTCCATCATCAGGATGACATCGGGACGGGACAGGAGGACAGCCTCGTCGCTCACCTGTTGGTAACCGTCGAAGCCCTCCATCGCGTTGACACCGCCGGCCAGCGCGATGATGCCCGCCGCCGACGTGTCATCACCGGCGGCCATGATGCGCCCGCCCTGCATGGACAGGACGAAGAGAACGCGGGGCGGTTCCTCCCTTCGTGCGTCGGCGACGGCGCGGTCCAGCCCGGCCTCGACCGCGTTCGCCAGTTCCGCACCCGCCTCCGGCATGCCGAGCGCGTTCGCCACGATCTCGATCTTGGCGCGGATCGCGGCTCCGTCATATCCTTCGGGCACCGTCACGAAGGGCACGCCCGCGCCCTGCAGGACGTCCACGGCCTCGACCGGGCCGCTACCCTCGATGGCGAGAATCAGGTCGGGGGAGACCGACAGCACGCCCTCGGGCGACAGCGCGCGCACATAACCGGCGTTCGGCAGGTCCTCGGCCTCCGGCGGCCATGTCGACGTGGCGTCCCGCGCCACCAGCCTGTCGCCCGCGCCAAGCGCATAGACGATTTCCGTGACCGCCCCGCCCAGCGCGACCACGCGCTCAGGCCGGTCCGTGGCGTGGGACGCACCGGCGAACAGGAGGGCGAAGGCGGCAAGCGACCAACCGGCGGTGCGGCCACGTACGAAGTGCGAAAGCTTGAGAACAAGAGCCATGGGTGCCTGCGATCCTATCTCTGCGAGATGTTTTCGATCGCTGGCGCCGCGCGATGGCGCGGATACGCTGGCAGGGCCGAAGCCTATCTCCGAGTCAATTACTCGGTTTTGCCCCGTCCGACAACCGCGAGTTTTCCGGAACCGGTGGCCCCGGCGACATCACGTCCGTGTGCGGGTCCAGCCGAAGGCGCTGAAACCCGCGAAGAGGATCGCGGCGATACAGACGATGGACGGCCCCGCAGGCGTATCCAGCAGGTAGGCGGCGCGCAGCCCGGCCACGGCCGACAGGGCGCCGAGGCCGGCGGCGATGAAGGCCATGGCCTCGGGCGTGCGCGCGAGACTGCGCGCGGCCGCCGGCGGGATGATCAGCATCGCGGCGATCAGCAGAACCCCCACCACCTTGATGGCGACGGCCACGGTGATGGCCAGCGCGACGGTAAGGATCAACTGCTCCTGCCTCGGGTCCATCCCGCTCGCATAGGCCAGTTCCTCGTTCAGCGTCGCCGTCAGCAGCGCCGTCCATCGCCACGCGATCAACGCCACGACCAGGGTCGCACCGCCCCAGATCACCAGGAGGTCGCTGCGTGACACGGCCAGGATATCCCCGAAGAGATAGGCCATCAGGTCGATGCGGACGCCCGACAGGAACGAGACCGCCACGAGACCGAAGGCAAGCGCCGAATGCGCCAACACCCCCAGAAGCGTGTCCATCGCATAGCCGCGCCCTGCCAGCACCGTCACCGTCACCGCCATGATCAGCGCCACCGCCATCGCGCCCGCGAAGATCGACATCTCCAGCGCCAGCGACAGCGCCACGCCGAGGATCGCGGCATGCGCGGTGGCATCGCCGAAATAGGCCATGCGCCGCCACACCACGAAACAGCCCAGTGGCGCCGCGGCAAAGGCGACGCCCACCCCCGCGAGCGTGGCGCGTGTCATGAAATCGTCCAGCACTATTCGGCCGCCTCGTGGCTATGCGGATGATCATGGTCGTGATCGTGATCGTGATCGTGCCGGTAGAGCGCCAGCGCGCCGCCCGTCCCGGTACCGAAAAGCGCACGGTATTCCGGGGCCGAGGCGACGGCGGCGGGCGCGCCCTCGCAGCAGACATGCCCGTTGAGGCAGATCACCCGGTCCGACGCGCTCATCACGACGTGCAACTCGTGGCTGATCATCAGGACCGCGCAGCCGGTTTCCGCACGCACCGCCTCGATCTGGCGGTAGAAGGACGCCGATCCCGGCTGGTCGAGGCCCTGCGTCGCCTCGTCCAGAAGCAGGATCTCGGGGTCGTTGATCAGCGCACGCGCCAGCATCACGCGCTGGAACTGCCCACCCGAAAGCTCGGACATCTGCCGCTTGAGCAGGTCCGGCACGCCCGCCACGTCGAGCGCCGCCTTGCAATCCGCCCGTGTCACCTTGTTGGCCAGCCGCAGGAAACGGTCGACCGTGATCGGAAGCGTCCGGTCGATATGCAGCTTTTGCGGCACGTAGCCGATGCGCAGCCCGGGCTTGCGCCGCACCCGTCCGGCCGAGGGTTTCGTCGCGCCTATGATCGCGCGCAACAGGCTCGTCTTGCCCGACCCGTTGGGACCCACGATCGTCACGATCTCCCCCGGTTCGATCTCGAGGCTGACATCGTGCAGGACGCGCTGCGCGCCATAGGTGACGTCGAGATGCTCGACCGAGATGAGGCTCATGCGCCCGCCTTTTCCGCGCAGGCGGGGCAGACGCCTTCGGCCTCCACCACGGCGCGTTCGATCTGGAACCCGGCGGCCCGCGCCGCATCGCCCAACGCGCCCCTGGCCGGGGCCGATTGCGCCTCGGCCACGGCGTCGCAAAGACGGCAGATCATGAAGGCGGGCGAATGCGTCTGTCCGGGATGGGCGCAGGCGATGAAGGCGTTCAGCCGCTCGATCTTGTGAACGAAGCCATGCTCCACGAGGAAATCGAGCGCCCGGTAGGCCACCGGCGGCTGCGATCCGAATCCCGCCTCGTGCAGCAGGTCGAGCACGGCATAGGCGCCAAGCGCACGGTGTTCCTGCAACAGAAGTTCCAGCGTCTTGCGGCGCACCGGCGTCAGGCGCAGCCCCTCGGCCGCGCAGCGCGCATCGGCGGCGGCGAGGGCCTGATCGACACAGGCGCGGTGATCGTGCTTTTCGAACCCAAGCGGCGGCGCATGATCGGCCGGCGCGGCGGGGATATCGCTTGTCATGTTATTTCATATCATATATGCGGCTGTTGGTGTTACAAGATCACATGAGGGTTCCGATGTCCAGCAAGCTCCTCCCGCTCTCCGTCACTGCCGCCCTTCTGGGGGGCACGGCCATGGCGGATGTGCCCAACGTCGCCGTCGATATCGCGCCGGTCCATTCGCTCGTGGCGCGGGTGATGGACGGGGTCGGCACACCGAGCCTGATCATCCATCCGGGCGCCTCACCCCATGAATACAACCTCCGCCCCTCCGAAGCGGCCGCCCTGCAGGAGGCGGATCTGGTGTTCTGGATCGGCGAGGATCTGACCCCCTGGATGGCGGATGCGGTCGGAACGCTGGCCGGGGATGCTTCGGTGACGACGCTTCTGGAGGCCGACGGCACGATCCTTCTGGATTTCCGCGAGGGTGCCTTGTTCGAGGCCCACAGCCACGACCATGGCGGGCATGACGACCACCATCATGACGATCACGCCCACGATGACGACGGGCACGATCACGATCATGACGACCATTCGCATGACCATGACCATGACCATGACCATGACCATGACCATGACCATGACCACGAAGAACACGCGCATGATGACCATGGACACGAGGATCATGCCCACGACGACCACGGGGATGAGGATCACGGGCATGACGACCATGCGCATGGTGACCACGACCCGCACGCCTGGCTCTCGCCCGAGAACGCGCGCATCTGGCTGAATATCATCGCGTCCGAACTGTCGGCGGCAGACCCGGACAATGCCGGGGCGTATTTTGCCAACGCCGCCGCCGCGCGCGACGAGATGGAGGCCCTGCAGGCCGAGGTCGAAGCGACCCTGGCCCCTGTGCGCGGCGGGCGTTTCATCGTCTTCCACGACGCCTACCAATATTTCGAAAGCGCCTTCGACTTTCCCGCATCGGGCGCGATTTCCCTCAGTGACGCCACCGACCCGAGCCCCGCACGGATCGCCGAGATCCAGTCTCGCATCGGCGAGGAAGGGATCGACTGCGTTCTGGCGGAACCGCAGTTCAACGAGGCGCTCGTCGTCACCGTGCTGGACGGCACCGATGCGAATACGGGCGTGATCGACCCGCTCGGCGCGGAGCTTGCGCCCGGCCCCGATCTCTACCCGCAGGTGATCCGCAACATGGCCGCGACGCTGTCGACCTGCCTGTGACCGGCTAGAGAACTCCGCTTCAGCCCGCCCCGGCGCCGGTGCCCCGGCGCGGGCCGCTCGAAAGCGCCGCGGCGCTCCTCACCTCATCGGTCCCGATCTGCTGTCCCCCGCGGGGCATTGCGGGTTATCATCCCCGGACAACCGCGCGCCGGGCGGGTCCCCGCACCGGATCGGCGCGCCCGAGCCGGAGAGTGCAGGATGAAAGAACCGCGACTGGAAGCCGTCTACAGCGCCGACACCCCCGAAAAGGCCGAAGCCGCCTATGACGGATGGGCCAGCGACTACGACGCCGATCTCATGACCATGGGATACCGGCTGCCATGGCATTTCGCGGCCTGCGTGCTGAAACACATCCCCTTCGGCACGGGTCCCGTCCTCGATGCCGGATGCGGCACCGGGCTTCAGGTGGAACCGCTTCACCTGCTGGGATGGCGCGGGTTCACCGGCATCGACCTTTCGACGGAGATGATGGCCGTCGCCCGCTTGAAGGGTCTTTACGACGACCTGCAACAGGTCCGTCTCGGCGGCGACCTGCCCTTTGGGACGGACAGCTTCGCGGCGGCCTTCTGCGTCGGCACCATGACCCCGGGGCACGCGCCGATCGAAACGCTGGACGAATTGATCCGTGTGACGCGGCCCGGCGGGTTCATCGCCTATTCCCTGCGCCATGACGCGGGACAGGATCCGCATTACCTGTCCTATCCAAGAAAGCTGCTGGACGCCGGTCGGATACGGTCGGCTTTCGACAGCCCCGAGTTCGCAACGATGCCGCTGGGCGAGCCATCGGTGCGCAACCGGGTGCATATCTGCGAGGTCATGGCCTGAGCCTGACCTGGGCGAGGGGGGAGGCTGCGCCGCAAGGACCCATCGCTCCGCCGTTTGAGTGAGGGCGACGGGCGCGCGCGCGGCAGCGGTGGTGGTGATGGTGGTGGCGGCACGCGCCCATGTGGGGCAGTGCGCGACCGGCGGGCATGACTTGACTGTCCTTGACGCAAGGACCGACGAGACCAAGATCAGGGTGGATGACGACAGGTATCCACGACGTGTGGCGAATGCCGACCCGCCCCCGCTTGCCGGTGGGTCCCGAACCGGACGCGCAGGTCGCGGGCGGCCGGCAGTGCCATGTCCGCCGGTCCAGGCTCCGATGACGTGGCTCGCGCGCCTGCGTGTGGGCGGGATCGTCGGGGTCGTGATCCTCGCCGGGATCGGCAGCGTCCTGCTCGCGCCCCGTGGCGGAGAGACGCCGGCTGCACGCGGCGCCGATCAGGGCCAGGTCATCGAGGCGCTCGTGGCATCGCTGGACGACGGCCCCAATGGTGCAATCACGGGTCCATGGGATCTTGAACTGCCGCGCGATTACGGCGCGCATCCCGACGCGCCGGCCGAGACATGGAGCGTCGTGGCGCATCTGACGGACCCCCAAGGCCGGCCTCTTTCCGTCAATCTCGTGCTGACACGCGTGGGCCGCACGCATGGTGGCGATGCAGAGGCGACGCCCTGGGGTCCCGGTCCGGTCCATATCGCGCAGGCCACGATCAACGCCGCCGACCCCGGCCTGCGCGCCTCGGAGGAACGGATCAGCCGCGCGCGCGGGGCCGCGGGGCATGATGTGGCGGCAGGTGAGATATGGCTCGACGACTGGACGCTCGAATACGGGACCGATGCGCTGGACCTGACCCTGCGCCTGTCGGATCAGCTGCTCCGGCTGCGGCTGGAGCCGCGCAAGACGCCGCTCGCGCCGACCGGAGAGGATACGGCCGGTCCGCGCGGCTTCGCGATCCCGCGGCTTGCGGTCAGCGGAAGCCTCGAGACGGCCGGGACGGTGCTGGAGCTTGGCGGGACCGCGTGGCTCGACAGGCTCTGGGGCGAGATACCCCTTCCCGGCGGGCCGCTGGTCCGGGACCGTCTGGTGCTGCACCTGTCGGACGGGGCGGAACTGTCGCTTCTGCGGACACGGCGGCGCGACGGGCGCGGCATCGCCACGGTCGACGGCGTTCTGGTGGGGCCGGACGGGGGCGCGACGCTGCTCGAGGATGGGGCCGTGGACCTGACTTCAGGCCCGCTGCAGGAGGACAGCGCGATGCCGGGATCGTGGCGCATCGCCGGCGAAGGGCTGGACCTGCGGGTCACCCTTCTTGGCGCATCGGGGCAGGAGGGTTTCGCCCTGCCCGTCCGGGTCGGGCAGCTCGAGGTCGAGGGCACGCGCCAGGGCATGCCGGTCGAAGGCGCGGGCACGGTCCTCTTGTCCGGGGGTGACGGGACATGAGGGCGCGTGCGGGTCTTTTGATCGCGGCCTGCCTGCTGGCCGCCGCCTGCCGGGAGGAGGGCACGGACTACCGCTCGGAAACAGGCGTGGTTCCGGCAACCGAACAGCGGCCCGGCGATCCGGAGGCGGGCTATGCGGCGCTCGTGAACGCGCCCTATGTCTCCTGCGGCATTCCCCATGACGCCTTCACCCGCGTGCTGCCCGAGACCGACCCCGCAGACCTTCTGCCCGGGCGCGAGGGGCTCAACGCCGAACTGCCTTACGCCTTCACCGCCCATGAAAACGCCGAGGGCGTCACGATCGTGTCGTCCAACTGCCTGACCTGTCACGCGGCAGAGATCGAAGGCGAGTTGATCGTCGGTCTCGGCAACGAGTTCGCCGATTTCACGCAAGATCCCCGCCGTCTCGTGCTGCAATCGGGCAATTTCGTTCGCGGCGACGCCGAAACCCGCGCCTGGGAACGCTGGGCCGACCGGGTCGACGGGATCGCGCCCTACATCCGGACGGCGACCGTCGGCGTGAACCCGGCCACCAACCTGACCTGGGCGCTCATGGCCCACCGCGACCCCGAGACGCTGGAATGGTCCGCCGAGCCCCTGATGGAGCCGCCGCAGGCCGAACCCCTGCCGATCAGCGTGCCGCCCTGGTGGGGGATGCGCGACAAGGAGGCGATGTTCTACACCACGGTCGGGCGCGGCGATCATTCGACCTTCATGCTGCTGGCCTCGATGCTTTGTGTCGACAGCGTGGAAGAATTCGAAGCGGTGGACGCCTATGCCGACGACATCCGCGCCTATATCGCTTCGCTCGAGGCGCCGGTCTATCCCCACCCCATCGACGAGGACCGCGCAGCCCTCGGCGCGGCGATCTACGCGCGCGGCTGCGCCACCTGTCACGGGGGTCAGGGGACCGATTATCCCAACCTCGTGGTCCCGCTGGACGAGATCGGGACCGACGCGGCCTACGCGACGGCGGCCACGGATGGCTCCCGCGACCGGTTCTACGAATGGATCGCGCGCTCGCCCTACGGCGATGCCGAAAGCGCCGCCCCCGCCCCGGGCTACATCGCGCCGCCGCTGGATGGGGTCTGGGCCACGGCGCCCTACCTGCACAACGGGTCGGTCCCGAGCCTCGAGACGCTGCTGTCGCCCGAGGACCGGCCGCGCTACTGGCGCCACGTGCTTCCGCGCGCGTATGATCGGGAGGCCGTCGGCTGGCGCTTCGAGGTGCTCGATGAGGGGCAGGCGGCGGAGCCCGACCCGGAGCTGCGCCGCCGCATCTACGACACCACGCGCCACGGCTACGGCAATGGCGGGCATGTCCATGGCGCGGACCTCTCGGCGGAGGAGCGGGCGGCGCTGATCGAGTATCTCAAGACGCTTTAGGCCGATGCTTCCGCATGGGGCAAACGGCGGAACGAGGGGGTTTCACCCCCTCGCGCTCCCCCGCGTATTTTTGGAAAGATGAAGGGGACGGGCGCGTGCGGTGGTGTCAGACCCGGATCAGCGGCACGTCGCGCCCCGTCTGCAGGGCGGGGATCTGACGCCGGGCGGCCGCCACGCGCTCGAGGTCGAGATCGACGACGGCGAGCCCCGACGCGTCGCGGCCCAGATCTGCGAGCACCGTGCCCCAGGGATCGACGGCCAGCGCGTGGCCCCATGTCTCGCGCCCGTCGGCGTGCTGGCCGGCCTGTGCGGCTGCCAGAACGAAGGCTCCCGTCTCGATGGCGCGGGCGCGGAGCAGCACCTCCCAATGGGCACGGCCGGTGGGCACGGTGAAGGCGGACGGGATGAAGATGAGGCTCACGCCTTCCTGTCCGTAGCGGCGGTAGAAATAAGGGAAGCGCAGGTCGTAGCAGATCGACAGCCCCCATGGCCCCCATGGCGTGTCGAGCACGACCGCCGCCTCGCCCGGGGCGAAGCGTTTGGACTCGCCGATGGGCGCCTGCCCCTCGATGGCAACGTCGAAGAGATGCACCTTGTCGTAGGTGGCGCGGATCGTCCCCGTGGCGTCGATGACGGCGGAGTGGTTCAGGAACCGCCCGTCCGGCGCGAGGACCGGGGTGGAGCCGATGTGAATCCACATCGCGTGTTGCGCGGCAAGATCCCGGCAGGCGGCGATGAACGGGTCGGACCCGGCCTCGACCACCTGGGTCCGCGCGACCTCGCCGTTGCGGTTCATCAGCCCCGCCACCTCGGGCAGGCACAGAAGCTCCGCCCCCTGCCCCGCCGCCTGAGCCGCGAGCTCCGCCACCGCGGCAATGTTCGTCTCATGCGTGTCACCCGAGCACATCTGCGCGAGGGCGGCGCGAAGCGTGGGGCGTTGCGGCTCAGTCACGGTCGCTCAGCGTGCGCGCGACGGCATCCTTCCAGCCGGCATAGCGCGCCTCCCGCGTGGCCGTGTCCATCTGCGGGGTGAAGGTGCGCTCAACCGCCCAGCCCCGCGCGAATTCGTCGAAGCCGGGATAGACGCCCGCACGCATGCCCGCGACCCAGGCCGCGCCCAGCGCCGTGGTCTCGAGCACCTTGGGCCGGTCCACCGGCGCGCCGAGGATGTCGGCGAGAAACTGCATCGTCCAGTCCGACGCCGTCATGCCGCCATCGACGCGCAGCACGTTCGACCCGCCCGCGCCCTCCCAGTCGGCGGCCATGGCTTCCCACAGGTCGCGGGTCTGGAAGCCCACGGATTCGAGTGCGGCCCGCGCGATCTCGGCCGGGCCCGAATTGCGCGTCAGCCCGAAGATCGCGCCCCGGCAATCGGGGTCCCAGTAGGGCGCGCCGAGGCCGGTGAAGGCCGGCACGAGGTAGAGCTCCTGCGACGGGTCGGCGGTTTCGGCAAGGCTCTGGCTCTGCGCGGCGGTCTTGATCATCTGCAGCCCGTCGCGGAGCCATTGCACTACCGCGCCCGCGATGAAGATCGATCCCTCCAGGGCATAGGTGGGCTTGCCGTCGAACTGGTAGGCGATGGTGCCCAGGAGCCTGTTGCGGCTTTCGACCAGCGTGTCGCCGGTGTTCAACAGCGCGAAACAGCCCGTGCCGTAGGTCGATTTGAGCATGCCGGGATCGAAGCAGGCCTGCCCCAGCGTCGCCGCCTGCTGATCGCCCGCCACGCCGAGGATCGGGATCGCGTCGCCGAAGAGCGCGGTCTCGGCGGTCCCGAAATCCGCCCCGGTGTCCAGCACCTCGGGCAGAAGGCTCGCCGGGATGTTCAGAAGCTTCAGGATATCGTCGTCCCAGCGCCCCTCGCGGATGTTGTAAAGCAGCGTGCGCGCCGCGTTGGTGGCGTCCGTGACATGCCGCTTGCCGCCCGTCAGCTTCCAGATCAGCCAGCTGTCGATGGTGCCGAAGGCAAGCTTGCCGGCCTCGGCCCGTTCCCGCGCACCGTCCACGTTTTCGAGAAGCCAGGCGAGTTTCGAGCCCGAGAAATAAGGGTCGAGAAGGAGGCCGGTCTTCTGCTGCACCATCGGCTCATGGCCGTCACGGCGGAGCGCGGCGGTCATCGAGGCCGTGCGCCGGTCCTGCCAGACGATGGCGTTGTGCAAGGGCGCGCCGGTCTCGCGGTCCCAGAGGACCACGGTCTCGCGCTGGTTGGTGATGCCGATGGCCGCGATGGGGCCCGGCGCCTTGAGACGCGCCGCGCGCACGGTCGAAAGCGTGGTGGCCCAGATGACCTCCGGGTCATGCTCCACCCAGCCCGAGGCCGGGTAGATCTGGGCGAATTCCTCCTGCGCGGTGGCGATGGGGGTCATCGCTGCGTCGAAGACGATGGCCCGTGTCGATGTGGTGCCCTGATCGATAGCCAGGATCTGTGTCATGGCGCGGTCTCCCTCCCCTTACGGACCTCGACCCTATCGCCCCCGTCAGGGGGGGCAAGCTACTCCGCCGCCTTTGCGGGCCGTGCCTCCGCCATGAAGGCGTCTATCGCGGCGGTCTGGTCCTGCGTCAACCGCAGGCCAAGCTTCGAGCGGCGCCAGATCACATCCTCGGCCGTGCGCGCGTATTCGCGCGCCATGAGCCAGCGCAGTTCCGCCTCGGTGAGCGTGGCACCGAAGTCGCGGCCGAGGTCATCGGCGGTCCTGGCGTCGCCGAGGATCGCCCGCGCCTCGGTCCCGTAGGCGCGCGCGAGGCGGCGTGCCCAGCGGTCGGACAGGAACGGGTAGTCGGTGCGGAGCCGCGTGACGAGATCGTCGACGCCGTCCACCGCGAAATCGCCGCCCGGAAGTGCGACGCCCGCCGTCCAGTCGCCACCCGCCTTGGGGAAGAACGGCGTCAGCTTCGCCAGAGCGGCTTCTGCCAGCCGCCGGTAGGTGGTGATCTTGCCGCCGAACACGTTGAGCAGCGGCGCGCCGGTATCATCGAGCGACAGCACGTAGTCCCGCGTCGCCGCCGTGGCCGAGCTTGCCCCGTCGTCGTAAAGCGGCCGGACGCCCGAATAGGTCCAGACGACATCGTCCTCGGTCAGGGTCCGCGCGAAATACTGGCTGGCGAAACGCAGGAGGTAGTCGCGTTCCTCGGGCGTGCAGACGGCGGTTCCGGGCGGGCCCTGATGCTCCTGATCCGTGGTGCCGATCAGGGTGAAATCGGTCTCGTAGGGGATCGCGAAGATGATCCGCCCGTCGGTGCCCTGGAAGAAATAGCACTTGTCGTGGTCATAAAGCCGCCGGGTCACGACATGGCTGCCGCGCACGAGGCGGACCTTCTCGGGCGTGTTCTGCCGCGTGACGTTCTGGATGATGTCGCCGACCCAGGGCCCTCCCGCGTTCACCAACGCGCGGGCGGTGATCTCTTCGGTCGCGCCGTCGCGGTCCACCGTCACGCGCCACAGATCGCCGTCGCGCGCGGCACTGACCACGCAGGCGCGGGTCAGGATGCGCGCGCCCCGCGCCTCGGCGTCGCGGGCGTTCAGGACGACAAGGCGCGAATCCTCCACCCAGCAGTCGGAATATTCGTAGGCCGTGGCGAAGCGGTCCTGCAGCGGCGCGCCCTCGGGCGTTCCCTTCAGCGAGACGCGCGTCGTGGCGGGAAGGATCTTGCGCCCGCCCATATGGTCATAAAGGAACAGGCCCAGCCGGATCAGCCACGCGGGCCGCCGTCCCTTCATCCACGGCATGACGAAGGACAGAAGCCGAGACGTCGGCGTTTCGCTATCGAAGCGCATGTCGGGTGACAGCGGCAGGACGAAACGCATGGGCCAGCTGATATGCGGCATGGCGCGCAGCAGCGTCTCGCGCTCGATCAGCGCCTCGCGCACGAGGCGAAACTCGAAATACTCGAGGTACCGCAACCCGCCGTGAAACAGCTTCGTCGAGGCCGACGAGGTCGCGCCGGCCAGATCGCCCTGCTCGGCCACGCAGACCGACAGGCCCCTGCCGGCCGCGTCCCGCGCGATGCCACAGCCATTGATGCCGCCGCCGATGACGAAGAGGTCGAAAGGGTCGCTCATGCTGGTCTCCCGTTGCGCGGTTCATCGCAATTGGCGTTCGTTATGTCAATTTTCCCGTTCGTTTGTTTTCGTTTTTGGCGGTGCTCCGGTCAGGACCCCGCGTCCACGCGCGCGATCAGCGCCTCTACCTCCGGACCCAGCGCCTCGACGATCAGCCGCACGCCGTCCGCGTTGGGATGGATGCCGTCGGGCTGCATGTAGCGGGCCAGTGCGCCCGAGGGGTCGTCCCCCGCCGCCGCGCTCAGGGGCGCGAGAAAGCTGTCGACATGGAGCGCGTCGTATTCGGCCGCGAGATCGGGATACATCGCATCGAAGGCCGCCTTGTACTCCGGCCCGTAATTGCCCGGCGCCTGCAAGCCGACGAGCAGGACGGGCAGTCCCCGATCCTCCGCCTCTGCGAGGATACCATCCAGATTCGCCCGGCTGTTCTCCGGCGGCAGCCCGCGCAGCAGGTCATTGCCGCCCAGCGCCACGATCAAAGCGTCCACGTGATCGCCCAGCGCCCAGCCGAGCCGCGCCAGCCCGCCCGCGGTCGTGTCGCCCGACACGCCGTGGTTCTCGACCGCGACGTCGTGGCCGCGCGCCTCCAGCCAGCCTTCGAGCTGCGGAACAAGGCCCTGTTCCTCCACCAGCCCGAAACCCTGCGTGAGGCTGTCGCCCAGCGCGACGACCGTGATCTCCTCGGCACAGGCAGGCAGCGCCAGCCCGATCGCCAGCGCGCCCGCCTTGCCCATCCGCAAGACGGCCCCATATGCCGAGGAGAAAAGTGAACCGAGGCGTTCAGTCATGGAAGATCCTGTTCTGGTGCTCAAGGACGCGCGTCTGACGCTCGACGGCAACGCGGGCGCGGTCGATATTCTGCACGGGATATCGCTTGTCGTGAAGCGGGGTGAAACGGTCGCGCTGACGGGGCCGTCGGGGTCTGGCAAGTCTTCGCTCCTCATGCTCATGGGTGGCCTCGAACAGGCCACGGCCGGGCAGGTGACGGCACTGGGGCGCGATCTGACCACGATGAACGAGGATCAGCTCGCCCGCTTCCGTCGCGATCATATGGGGGTGGTGTTCCAGTCCTTCCACCTTATCCCGACGATGACGGCGCTGGAAAACGTCGCAACGCCGCTGGAACTGGCCGGTCACGCCGACGCCTTCGACCGCGCCGAGGCGGAGCTCGAGGCGGTGGGCCTCGCCACCCGCGCGCAGCACTATCCCAGCCAGATGTCGGGCGGTGAGCAGCAGCGCGTGGCGCTCGCGCGCGCTGCGGCGGTGCGGCCCGACATCCTGCTGGCCGATGAGCCCACGGGCAATCTCGATGGCGCGACCGGCGAGGCGATCATCACGCTTCTCATGGACCTGCGCGACCGGCACGGCGCGACCCTTGTCCTCGTGACCCACGCGCCGGAACTCGCGGCGCGCTGCGACCGGGAAATCCGGCTGCGCGATGGCCGGATCGCCGATGACGCCATGCGCGAGGCCGCGGAGTGAGCGTCGCACTGCGCATCGCCGGCCGGGAACTGCGGGGCGGCCTGCGCGGCTTTCGCATCTTCCTCGCCTGCCTCGCGCTCGGCGTGGCCGCCATCGCCGCCGTGGGCAGCGTGCGCGAGGCGATACAGGAAGGGCTGAGCCGCGAGGGCGCCACCATCCTCGGCGGCGACGCGGAGATGAGCTTCACCTACCGTTTCGCCTCGGACGCGGAGCGCGCGCATATGGACCGGATCGCGGAGGAGGTGTCCGAGACGGTCGATTTCCGCTCCATGGTCATCGTGGACCCCGAGGGGGAGCCCGAGCGCGCCCTGACGCAGGTGCGTGGCGTCGACGGGGCCTATCCGCTTTATGGCGAAGTCGTGCTTGACCCTGCCATGCCGCTCTCGGAGGCGCTGGCGACCGAGACCCTGCCCGGCATCGTGATGCAGCGCCTCCTCGTGGACCGGCTGGCGCTTGGCATTGGCGATACGGTACGCCTCGGCACGCAGGATTTCGAACTCCGCGCCGTGCTGGAGAACGAGCCCGACGGGGCCGCGGGCGGTTTTGCCCTCGGTCCGCGCAGCATCGTGCGGCTCGACGCGCTGGAACGCTCCGGCCTGCTTGCACCCGGCACGCTCTTCGACACGCAATACCGGCTCGCCCTGCCCGAGGATGCGAACCTCCCCGCGCTCGAGGCCGAGGCAGAGGCGCGTTTCGCAGATACCGGCATGCGCTGGCGCGATGCGCGCAACGGGGCGCCGGGCGTTCAGGAATTCGTCGACCGGATCGGCGCCTTCCTGGTGCTGGTCGGGCTCGCGGGCCTGGCAGTCGGCGGTATCGGCGTGTCGGCCGCCGTGCGCGCCTATCTGGATGGCAAGATCGCCACCATCGCCACGCTCAAGACGCTGGGGGCCGAGGGGCGAACGATCTTCACCGTCTATTTCGCGCAGATCTGCCTCCTGACACTTGTCGGCGTCGGGATCGGCCTCGTGCTGGGCGCGATCATGCCGCTTGCGCTCGCGCCCTTCATCGAGGCGCGGCTGCCGGTGCCGATCGCTGTCTCCGTCTACCCGGCACCGTTGGCGGAGGCGGCGCTTTACGGGCTGCTGACCGCGCTGATCTTCACGCTCTGGCCGCTGGCCCGGACGCAGCAGGTGCGTGCCGCCGCCCTTTACCGCGATGCGTCGGGGCCGTCGCGCAGCCTTCCGCGGGCGGGCTACCTGCTCGTGATCGTGCTGCTTGCCGTGGCGCTGGTGGGCTTCGCCGTTCTCTTTTCCGGCATCCCGCAACTGGCGCTCGGCACGGCGGCGGGCATCCTTGGCGCGCTGCTGCTGCTGGCGCTTTCGGCGCGCGGCATCCGCGCTCTGTCCCGCCGTCTGGCGCGCAGCCGCTGGGTCCGGGGGCGCACCGCGCTTCGCACCGCGCTGGGTGCCGTCGGCGGCCCGGGGTCCGAGGCGACATCGGTCGTCCTGTCGCTGGGCCTCGGCCTTGCCGTGCTGGCCTCCGTGGGACAGATCGACGCCAACCTGCGCGCGGCGATCCAGCGCGACCTGCCGCAGGTCGCGCCCTCCTACTTCTTCGTCGACATCCAACCCGACCAGCTGCAGCCCTTCCTCGACCGCGTGGAAAACGACCCCGCCGTCACCCGCGTCGACACCGCCCCGATGCTGCGCGGCATCATCACGCGCGTCAACGGCGCGCGCGCGACCGACGTGGCCGGCGATCACTGGGTCATCCAGGGCGACCGGGGCGTGACCTACCTGCAGACCGCGCCGCCCGAGGAGGAGATCATCGATGGCGCGTGGTGGCCCGACGACTATGACGGCCCGCCGCTGGTGGCCTTCGCCGCGGAGGAAGCGATGGAGATCGGCCTCGGCGTCGGAGACGAGATCACGGTCAACATCCTCGGGCGCGACATCACCGCCACCATCGCCGCCCTGCGCGAGGTGGAGTTCGAAAACGCCGGGATCGGATTCATCCTGACCATGTCGCAGAACGCGCTGGCCGGGGCGCCGCACACCCATATCGCCACCGTCTACGCCGAGGAGGAGGCCGAAGCCGCCATCCTGCGCGACGTCGCGGGCGACGCACCCAACATCACCGCGATCCGCGTGCGCGATGCCATCGACCAGGTCGCCGAGGCGCTGCGCAGTCTGGCGGCGGCGACCTCCTACGGGGCGGCAGCGACGCTGATAACCGGTTTCATCGTCCTGATCGGCGCGGCTGCGGCGGGCGAGCGCGGACGCGTGTTCGAGGCCGCGGTCCTCAAGACCCTCGGCGCGGCGCGCAGCGGCATCCTCGCCAGCTTCGCCCTGCGGTCAGCGTTTCTGGGGATGGCGGCGGGTCTGGTTGCGATCGCGGCGGGCGCGCTCGGCGGCTGGAGCGTCACGACCTTCGTGATGGACACCACCTACCGGTTCGAACCCGTCTCGGCGCTGGCCATCGTCATCGGCGGCGCGCTCGCGACCCTTCTGGCCGGGCTGGGCTTTGCCTTGCGGCCGCTGGCGGTGCGCCCGGCGCGCGTTCTCCGGGCCCAGGATTGAGGCAGGGGCGACCCCAGCGACACAATGCGGCGCGCAAACGCCGCTTTGCCCTTGCCAAGCCGTGACCGAGGGCGCAGGTCAATCACATGTTGCGTTCCGTCCGCTCGCTTCTGGGTCGCAAGGACCTCTCCAAGGGCTCACCCGACCTGCCGGAGGAGCCGGGGGATATAGATTGCCCCAAGCCGGAATTCGCGACCTATGTCGTCGGCGACATCCACGGGCGCGCCGATCTGCTGGAACTGCTGCTGAGCCTCATCGACGCCCATATCGGCGGCACGGCGACAACCGACCCGCGGCTGGTATTCGTGGGCGACTACATCGACCACGGCCCCGACAGCGCCGAAACGCTGGCCCGCCTGCGGGAGCTTACGCGCGATTTCGCGTCGAGCGTGGTGTGCCTGATGGGCAATCACGAACGCATGATGCTCGATTTCCTCACCGATCCCGCAACGCGCGGCCCGCGCTGGCTGCGCGAAGGCGGGGCGGCGACGCTGTGGAGTTTCCGCATCGATGCCGAGCCCATACTCGCCTCCGGTCGGCCCGAGGATTTCCGCGAGGCGGCCAGACGGCTCGATGCGGCCATGCCCGAGGGGTTGCGCGACTGGCTCGCCGGTCTCCCGCTCAGCTGGCGGTCGGGCAATCTCTGGGCGGTGCATGCCGGCGCCGACCCGGCCCATCCGATGGACGCGCAATCGTCGCGCGTGCTTCTGTGGGGGCACCCGGAATTCGAGGCCGTGCCGCGCGCCGATGGTTCATGGATCGCCTACGGCCATACCGAGATGCAGCGTCCCGTCTACGAGGACGGGCGCATCGCGCTGGACACCGGGGCGTGGCGCACCGGGCGGCTGACCGCCTGCGCGCTCAGGCCGGACGGTCAGCACGACTTCCTGCAGACCTGAGCCTCTAGCGGCCCAGCTTGCGCTCCGCCTCGGGCTCGATCTTCGTGTTCCACAGCGTGATGCCCGACCGGAACGCGGCGCGCCCGATCATGTGGGCCGCCACGGGTGCGGTCATCAGCAGGAACAGGATCGTGGCCACAGCCCGCGAGATGGTCGCCGTGTCGGCGAAATAGACCGCCACGGCCGCGAGGATGAGGCCCGAGCCAAGCGTTCCCGCCTTCGTCGAGGCGTGCATACGCATCAGCACATCCGGCAGGCGCAAAACGCCCAGCCCCGCGACGAAGCAGAAAAAGCCGCCCGAGACGACGAGAATCGCCATGATGATCTCGGCCATTAAACGCCCTCCCCGTCGGTGTTGCCGGACGCCGGCGCATCGGTGTCCTGTGGGCGATTGCCCTCGAGCTGGGAGCCGCGCCGCTCCACGTACCGCGCAAGCGCCACCGTCGCCAGAAAGCCCACCAGCGCCAAGACGATCGCCACATCGACGAAGGCCGTGTCCTGCGACCGTATGGCGTAGAGCCCGCAGAACGACACGATCAGCACCGTCATCATGTCGAGCGCCACGATCCGGTCCGACAGGCTCGGGCCCTTGAGCAGCCGCGCGAAGGCGAAGACGACGCCCAGCATCACCAGCACGAAGGATATGTCGAGCGCGGTTTCCAGAATATTCATGGGCCTACTCCATCGCCTCGATCACCCAGCGTTCCATTCCGGTCTTGAGCTGCCTGCGGATCTCGTCCGGATCGTCGGCGAACATGGCGTGGATGAAAAGCGTGTTGCAATCCTCGGTCACGTCCAGCGACAGCGTGCCGGGGGTCAGGGTGATGAGATTGGTGACCAGAAGCACCTCCATCTCCCGATTGACGTCGAGCGGCATCGCGATGACGCCGGGGCGCGCCTTGTGCTGGGGTGCGAGAACCTCCCGGACCACCTGCAACGAGCTGACGACTAGCTCGTAAAGGAACAGCACGCAGAGCTTGAACCACCGCCAGATCCGCTTGAAATAGAGGCCCGACTCCGGAAAAAGCGACCGCGTGAGATAGAGGCAGGCGAAGCCCAACGCGAAGCCCACAGCCAATCCCGACAAGGTGAAATTGCCCGTCAGCGCCGCCCAGGCGACGGCGAGCGCAATATTGAGGGCGAAGATGTTCATTCGACTGCCTCCAGTTGCGCGACATCGGCAGGGTCGGTTGCGATGTCCGGCATTTCCCCCAGGACCGCCACCACGTATTCGGTCGGATCGAGGAGCTGCTCGGCCGAGCGCTCCGCGAAAACCACGAAGGGCTCGGGGAAGAAGCCGATGATGCAGGTCAGGATAGCAAGCGAAGCGATCGGCACCAGAAGCGCCGCCCTGTCCCGTGCCGTCAGCGCGGTCAGCTTCGGGGACAACCCCTCGGGATGCGGTTTCCAGAAAGCGGCGCCCCAGATCTTGGTCATCGAGTAGATCGTGAGCAGGCCCACGATCAGCGCCACCGCCGCGATCCAGTAAGCCTCGGCATCGAGGGACGCCTTGACCAGCACGTATTTTGCCCAGAACCCGCTGAGCGGCGGGAAACCGGCGAGCGAGAAGGCGGGGATCAGGAACAGCAGCCCCAGAAGCGGCGCCGTCTTGTAGAGCCCGCCGATTGCCGAAAGATCGGTGGACCCCGCGATGCGCCGCGCCACGCCAGCCACGAGAAACAGGTTCGCCTTCACGATGATGTGGTGGACGATGTAGAAGACGGCCCCCACGATCGCCAGCGGCGTGAAGAGCGCGAGACCGAGGATCATGTAGCCGATCTGGCTGATGATGTGGAACGACAGGATGCGGCGGAAATCGTTCATGGCGGCGGCGCCAAGAACGCCCGTCACCATCGTGAACCCCGCCACCCACAGCAGGATCGTGTGGGTATAGGCCACGTCCGTGGTGAAGATCAGCGTAAAGACCCGGATCAGCGAATAGACCCCGACCTTGGTCAGAAGCCCCGCGAAGATCGCCGAGACCGCGAAGGCCGGCGTGTGATAGGAGGCCGGCAGCCAGAAGAACAGCGGGAAGACCGCCGCCTTCACCCCGAAGGCGATCATGAACATGATGGCGATCACGATCAGCAGGCCGGGATTGTCCACCTGCTGCACGGCGCCGTGCAGGTCGGCCATGTTGAGCGTGCCGGTCATGCCGTAAAGCAGGCCCACCGCCGACAGGAACAGGATCGTCGAGACGAGGTTGAGCGTCACGTACTTGATCCCGCCGTCCAGCTGCTCGCGCTTGCCGCCGAGGATCAGCAGGCCGAAGGACGAGATCAGCATGACCTCGAACCAGACATAGAGGTTGAAGAGGTCCCCGGTCAGGAAGGCCCCGCAGACCCCGGCCAAAAGCACCTGGTAGAGCGCGTGAAAGCCCAGCGTCTCCTTCGCCTCGTCCACGTCGGCCAGCGCATAGATCGCCACGGCAAGGCCGGTGATGCCGGTGATGACCACCATGACGGCCGACAGAAGGTCGGCCACCAGAGTGATCCCGAAAGGCGCGGCCCACTGGCCCATCTGCGCGGCCACCACGCCCTCGCGCAGCACCTCCGCCATCAGGAAGCCGGACGCGATCAGCAGACCCGCCGATCCCGCGACCGACAGCCACCGCCCCTCCGGACCGCGCCGGAACAGGAAGGCCAGAACCGCCGTGGCGAAGGGGATGATGATGGGGGCGGCAAGGATCCAGCTCATTTGCCGACCTCTCCCTTGGGTTCGGCGAGCCGCATCTCGTCGGAGTTCAGCGTGCCGAGGTTCTGATAGGTCCGGTACACCAGTGCGAGCGCGAAGGCGAACAGGCCAAAGCCGATCACGATCGCCGTCAGCACGAGCGCCTGGGGCAGCGCGTTGGCAACGGTCTGGAGCGGGGCGTCGGTGCCCTCGTGGATCAGCGGCGGCGCTTCCGGTGTCAGGCGACCAGAGACGAAGATCGTAAGGTTCGCCGCATTCGAGATCAGGATCAGACCGAAGAGGAACCTGAGCACGTTGCGCGCCAGCATCAGGTGTACCGATGCCGCGACGAGAACGCCGACCATGATGGCAACGAGAAGCTCCATCAGACTTCCTCCTCCAGCGCGAAAACGAGGGTCAGGATCGACCCGAAAACCACCAGGTAGACCCCGATGTCGAAAACGAGGACCGAACTGATCGGCAGGCCCTTGTCATCGGGATCCGCCGGGTCGGCGCCGGCGAACCACCATTGGCCGGTGAAGAACGCGTCCCCGAAGAACACCGCGTAGACCCCGGCGGCCAGCGCGATGCCGAGCCCCATCATGGCGATGTTCTGCGGCTCGTACCGCAACGCGGCGCGCGCGGCCTCGGGCCCGTGGGCCATGGCGTAGAGAACGAAGCCCGTGGCCCCGATCAGTCCGCCGATGAACCCGCCGCCCGGCAGGTTGTGTCCGCGGAGCATCATGTAGACCGAAAACAGCAGCAGGAGCGCCACCAGAAGCCGCGTCGCGGCGTTGAGAATGATCGAGTTCACCATCTCAGTCGTCCTCCCCGCGCTTCACGCGCCCCGGTCGCTTACCGCGCAGCAGCGCATAGGCCGCCAGCGCCGCGATCACCACGACCGCGATCTCGCCGAACGTATCCAGCGCGCGGAAGTCCACGAGGATCACGTTGACGATGTTGCGTCCGTAGGCCTCGGGCCAGCTTGCGATCTCGAAATAGTCGGTGATCCGACGGTCGATATCGTCCTGCACCACGGCCACGATCACGACGGTAACCAGCGCGCCCACCACCAGCGACAGCGCCGCGTGGCCGGGGCGGCGCTCCTCGTTGCGCAGCTTGAGGTTCGGCAGCTTCAGCATCGCCACCGCGACGAGCACCACCGTCAGCGTCTCCACCAGAAGCTGCGTGATCGCAACGTCCGGGGCGGAGAACATGATGAAGATCAGCGCCACCCCGATGCCCACGACGCCGAGCGACGCCACAGCCGTCATCCGGCTGGAGGTATAGGCCGTCAGGAGCGCACCGCAGGTGATGAAGACCAGCACGGCCCAGTGCATGAAGACCAGACCGTCGAATGTCGCGGCGAGGTCAAGCACCAAGGGGCCCAGCGCATCCTTGGTCCAGATCGTCACGCCCATCCCGATGGCGAGCGTCACGAAGGTGATGACCATGTAGCGCTGCAGCACGCCCGACTGCAGGAGGCGCGTCTGCCATTCCGCCAGCGCCTTCAGCCCGTCCAGCACACGGTCCCAACCGGGATCGAACTTGATCGGGTTGGCCTCGATGATGCGGGACAGGAGCGCCCGGATGCGGTCGCGCGCGAGGTACAGCACGAAGCCCACGGCGAAGGTCACCAGCGACAGGATGAAGGCGGCATTGACCTCGCGGAAGAGGTAGAGGTCGACCTCGACGGCGGTCGAGCCGTAGACCGCCCATGTCGCGGGCGCGACGAGCCACTGCTCCGGCAGGTCGGAGAACAGGCCGAACCACAGGCTGAGGCCCCCCAGGACCAGCGGCCCGACCCACATGGCCGCCGGTCCCTCGTGGGTGGCGGCGAGCGCCTCGGGCGTGCGTCCGAGGAAGGGGCGCGCGACCGAGATGCCGGCGGCCATGAACATCAGGACCGACGCCGCGAAGATCGTCCCCGTCACCCAGAGCGACGCGACCTCGAGCTCGAGCCCCGCCTTGTAGAGGAACTCCTTGCCGATGAAGCCGAAGAAAGGCGGGATGCCGGCCATGGAGATCGCGGCGAGCGCGCCGGCCACGAAGGTGACCGGCATCTTCCGCGCAAGGCCCCTCAGGCGGTCGACCTCACGCGTGCCGGTCTCGTGATCGACGATGCCGATCATCAGGAACAGCGCCGCCTTGTAGAGCGAATGGACCACGAGAAAGATCATCGCGGCCTTGATCGCCGAGGACGTCCCCGCCCCGATGAACAGCGTCAGCGCGCCCAGCGCCATCAGCGTCGTGTAGGCCAGCACCTGCTTGATGTCGGTCTGCCGCACGGCCAGCAGGCTCGCGAAGACGGTGGTGAAACCGCCGGCGACGACCAGCGCCCAGAACCACGGCTCGGTCCCGCCGAGCGTGGGGTTCATCCGCGCCATGAGGTAGACGCCCGCCTTCACCATCGTCGCCGAATGCAGATAGGCCGAAACCGGCGTGGGCGCCGCCATGGCGTTGGGAAGCCAGAAGTGGAACGGGAACTGCGCCGACTTGGTGAAGGCCCCGGCGAGGAACAGGATCAGGATCGGGACGTAATGCTCGTGCGCCCGGATCTCGTCTCCCATGGTCAGGATTTCCGACAGCTCGAAGGATCCCGCCGCATTGCCCAGCAGGATCATCCCCGCCAGAAGCGCGAGGCCGCCCGTGCCGGTCAGCAGCAGCGCCTGCAGCGCCGAGCGACGTGATTTCGCGCTGTCGCTGTCGAAGCCGATCAGCAGGTAGGAGGAAATCGTCGTCACCTCCCAGAACACGAAAAGCGCGATGAGATTGTCGGACAGGACAAGCCCCAGCATCCCCACCATGAACAGCAGCAGGAACAGGACGAAGCGCGGGTACTCGGGGTGATTGCCCAGATACCTCGTCGAATAGAGCGTCACCAGCGCGCCGATCCCCGAAATCAGCAGGCCGAAGGTCAGGCTCAGCCCGTCGATGAGGAACGACAGGCGGATTTCCATCGACGGCACCCAGTCGGTGCCGATGAGAACCTGCTCGCCCGCCGCGACGGGCGCGAGGAACTGCAGGAACCATACAAAGATCGCCGCCGGGACGAGGACCGAGATCCACCCCGCCGGCCCGCCATAGACGCGCGGCACTTCTGCTCCGGTTTTCGCCACCCTTGTCGCCCCTGTCCTTCTCGTTTCTTTCTGCGCCCGTTGTCTTTCTGCGCCCGTCTTCCTTCTGCGACCGCGTCTCAGCCGCCGTTCAGCGTGACCGGTGTCTCGAACCCCTCGGGCTTGACCGCGATCACCGAACAGGTCACCGACCTGAGAATGGTCTCCGCCGTGTTGCCCGTGATGAACCCGGCAAGTCCGGTCCGCCCGACCGTGCCCATGACGATAAGGTCCACATGCCGGGCCCGCGCGTAGTCGGCGATCACGTCGCCCGGATTGCCCTTGAGAAGATGGCTGTTCGCCTTGGGCACCTGCGGATAATGGGCAAGAAGCCGAAGCAGCCGGTCCTGCGCGCGATCCCGTTCGCGGTCCACCATGCGGTCGATCTCCTCCTGCCGGCCCGAGGTGTAACGGCCATGGCGCAGTGCATGCTCTTCCGGCAGGTACCACGCATGGGCCACGTGCAGCTCCGCCCTGTCCCGTTCCGCCATGCCGGCGGCGAGGTCGAGAACCATCCGGTTTAGCCGGTCCCTTGCCGCGTCGTCCGCCGGCGCGGGGTCGACAGCGGCGAGAATGCGGTCGAAGGACCCGTCGCCCGGCCCCACCAGCATCCAGACCGGGCACGGGCATTTGCGCAGGATGTGCATGTCGAACCCCTTGAGCACGCCCCGCCCATCGGGTGCGGCCGTTGCGCCCTTGATGACGATGTCGTGCCCCTCGCGCAACACCATGCGGATGACCTCGACGAAGGGAACACCCTGCAGCACCGCCTCCGAGACCTCTACCCCCGCGTCCCGGGCACGCGCGCCGAACTCGGCCAGACGCCCTCGGTGGTACGCGAGCACGTCTTCGGCGATCTCGGTTCCGCGCGATCCCGTCAGCGCCGTGAGCATGCGCGCCAGCTCGCCGGGGTTGGAGTCGACCACATCGACAAGCGTCAGCGCAGCCTCGTTCGCTTGCGCGAGGTGAAGCGCACGCTCGAAGGCAACCTCGGCGAGGCTGTCCTCCGAGAGGACGGCAAGCACGCTTCTGAACTGCTGCATGTGACCTCCGCACATCGTTCCGGCGGACCTACGGCAAGTATTTTGATTGGTCCAATCGAAACTTGCGGCTAGTTTGATAGAGCAAATCTATAAGGCGCCGGAACTTGCCCAGCCTCCAGCAGCTCAGATACCTCACGCTCATTTCCGAGACGCTGCATTTTCGCCGCGCGGCGGAGCGGGCGCATGTCACGCAGCCTACGCTTTCGGCGCAGCTCGCCAAGCTCGAGGATGAGCTTGGCGTGCAACTGGTGGAACGCTCGCGCGCCCGTGTCGTGATGACGCCCGAGGGCGAGGAGATCGCCAACCGCGCCCGCCGCATCCTCGGCGAGGTCAACGAGATCGCCGAGATCGCACGCCGCGGGCAGACCATGCTTTCGGGAACGATCCGCGTCGGTGTCGTCCAGTCGCTCGGCTCCTACTTCCTGCCGCTCGTGATCCCCGATCTGCACACGCGGTACCCGGATCTGCGCCTTTACGTGCGCGAAGGTCTGGGCGAGGACCTTGCGCGCAGGCTGGAGGAAGGATCGCTCGACCTGCTGTTCTGCCCGCTGCCGATCACCGGGTCCGAGTTTGCTGTCGCGCGCCTGTTTCGCGAACCCCTGCTTGCCGTGACCGCGATCGACCACCCCATCGCGCAGATGGACCGCGTGCCCCCGCACCGGCTGGCGGGCGAGCGGATCCTCACACTGGAGACCGGCCACCGCCTGCACGACCAGGTGCGGCGAATCTCCGAACGGACGGGCGCCGAGATCAGCCTCGACTACGGCGCCACATCGCTCGACACGATCCGGCAGATGGTGGCCATGAACCTCGGAATTTCGCTTTTGCCGGCGCTGTACGTCCGCTCGGAGGTGCAGCCGAACCAGATGGTCACCTCGCGCCCGCTGGACGGCCCGCAACCGTTTCGCGCTGTCGGCATGGTCTGGCGGGAGCGCGCCGCCCGGGGGGCCGATTACCGCGAGCTGGCGCAGGCAATTCGCCAGATCCTGCGGCAGACGACGCCGGAAGTGACCGTGGTCGATTGAACCCGACGGCGACCGGTCGCGAACCCGCGGTATGTGGCTGCAGAAACCAAAGCCCGAGCGACTCTCACCCGGTTGACGGCAGGGACCGTTTGAGAGTCGCTCGGATTGGTCACGGTGCAGGTCCGTGAGCGCTGGAAGGGACAACCGCCAGCACAGCACCGTTACCCGATCGATCCGCGCGTGCCCGCGTCCCGACCAAACCGATACGTCGGTCTGCGTAAATCATTACCGTGAGTCGCTCATAGGAAAAACACCTTCTGGCCTTCCAATTCCATTGGAAGTTCCTATGATTGTGCAACCCCTCTCGGAGTAGACGACATGCCGAACTCGATTCCGCCCTTCACGCTCCGCCAACTCCGCTATCTGGTCGCCCTTGAGGACACGCACCATTTCCGCGAAGCCGCCGAAAGCTGCGGCATCTCGCAGCCATCCCTGTCGGTTCAGATCAAGACGCTGGAGGATGCCCTTGGCCAGACGCTGGTCGAGCGCGGCCGCGGCCCCGTGCGGCTGACCATGGCCGGACGGGAAGTGTCTCGGCGCGCACGCGAAATGCTGGATGCGGCGCAGGGCATTCTCGATCTCTCGGTCACGCTGAAATCCGGGCTGGCCGGCACGATCCGCATGGGCACCTCCGCCACGCTCGGCCCCTACCTGATGCCCCATGTGGTGGGCGATCTGCACCGCTCGCATCCCGACCTGCGCCTTTACATCCGCGAGGCCACACCCCGCGAGCTGCTGCGGCAGCTCAGCGACGGCGCGCAGGACCTGATCCTGACGCAGCTGCCGGTGACCGGCGCGGCCCTTCACGTCGCGCGGCTGTTCCGCGAGCCGCTGTCGGTGGCGATGCCCTCCGATCACGCGCTGAGCGCGAAGGACGGTCTCGACAACGAGGATCTGAGGGATGAAACCATCCTTTCGCTGTCGCCCGCCTACACGCTCCATGAACAGATTTCGGCGCTGTGCGCCGAGACAGGGGCGCATCTGTCCCGGGACTATGAGGGGACGTCTCTCGACGCGCTGCGGCAAATGGTGGCCATGGGCATGGGTCTGACATTCCTTCCGGCGCTCTACGTGCGCTCGGAGATCGACGCACGGCCGGCCGGCGACGTGGCGACACGCCCGTTTCGCGGACGGCGGTTCTCGCGATCGGTCGGCCTCGTGTGGCGGAAGAATACCGGCGCGGCCCCGGCCTATGAACGGCTTGCGAATATCATCCGCGACACCGCGCGGCGCTTCCCGGAACTGGTGATCGAGGGGTGATGCCCGCCGCCGCCCCCGAGCGCATTGACGCCAAGCGCCGCTCGGTCATCATGGGCCCATGATACATCCGCCCGCCGCCCTGACCCGACACACGGAAACCGCCGCCTGATGCCCACCCCTCTCCCGAAAGGTGTGACGCTGCGGGGACTGGAAGTGTTCGAATCGCTTGCCAGAACCGGGTCGGTCGCGGCCACGGCGGGCGAACTCGGCCTGTCGGCGCCCGCCGTCTCGCAACAGATGAAGAACCTCGCCGGCGCACTGGGGGCGGAACTTCTGGACAATTCGCGGCGCCCGATGACGCTGACGCCGGCTGGGCGTGTCTTTCTCCAGCGGACGGCAAGCGCGCTCGACAGTCTGCGCTCGGGGCACCGGGATCTCAACGCGCTCGACCTGACGGAGCTTTCGGCGCTTTCCATGGGCATCATCGAGGATTTCGAGAACGAGGTCACCCCGACGCTTGCCGCGCGCCTGGCCGAGGCCATGAGCCAATGCGCCTTCCGGCTGCAGACCGGCCCGAGCCACGAACTTGCCGCCCGCATCGCCGAGCGCGAACTCGACATCGCCATATGCGCCGCGCCGGGCGCCGATCCCGCCGGCAGTGTGCCGCATCCGCTGGTGCGCGATCCCTACATTGTCGCCGTCCCGCGCGGAACGCCGCTCGACGAGGGGCTGTCGGGGCTGTCGCACCTGTCCTTTCTGCGGCGCGACATGGACCAGCTCATGGGCCAGCAGATCGAGACCTATCTGTCGGCCATGAATCTCAACCCGCAGCACCGGTTCGAGATGGACTCCAACCAGTCGATCAGCGCGCTCGTCGCCTCGGGCACCGGCTGGACGATCACGACGCCGCTCAGCCTGCTCCGGGCCGGGCGCTTCGCGGGCGGCATCGACGCCCACCCCCTGCCCGGCGCCCCGATCGAGCGGCGGATCGTGCTCTATGCGACCGACGACTGGACCGGTCCGATCCCACAGCAGATCGCCACGCTGGCGGGCGAGCTGATCGAGACGCATTTCCTCGCGCCGGGGCTCGAGGCGATGCCTTGGCTGACCGGATCCTTCACGCGGTCCTGACCGGCGAGACGGCTTCCGGGTCGGAAAAACGGGTCTGACCGGGCCCGCCCTCGAAAGCTCTGGAACCGCTCGACTTCATGGCGAAATCGTAAATATTTTTACAACTTCCGCGCCGCAGCGTGAAAATACGAGACATAATCCAAGCGAAGGGATTCGCGACATATTCTTTCGCACCCCCAAAGCTGCGATGGTGACGGCGTTCACGGATTCGTCATGCGCGTTGCGCAACAGCCGGGCCGGGAACGTACGCGAGCCCTGATCAGGGGCCGCCCGCGAGGGGAACAGGAGCGCGGCGGACGAACACCCTGATCAAATGCACGCAGGAGGAGGTTGGGGGAGGCTAACCCGACATCGCAAGGCCCGTTACGGGCGTCCCTTGTCGCGGAACCGCAAACCGGTCCGCAGCGGGATTGTGGAACGCGTGGGGGCCGAAGGGTCCCGGGGACGGCCGGACGCGCGCCGCTTGAGACATCAGACCGTCGCATCCCGGAGGACATCCAGTGCCCAAGGACAGCCAGCCAACCCCCGCACTGCTCGCCAATGCCCATGTGGACGCGCCAGCCTACGCGCGCATGTATGCCGAGTCCGTTCGCGACCCCGAGGCCTTCTGGGGCGAGCACGGGCGCCGGCTGGACTGGATGAAGCCTTACACGAAGGTCAAGAACACCTCCTTCGCCCATGACAACGTGGATATCCGCTGGTTCGAGGACGGCACTCTGAACGTCGCGACGAACTGCATCGACCGCCACCTCGCCAAGCGCGGCGACCAGACGGCGATCATCTTCGAGCCCGACGATCCGAAGGACCCGGCGCAGCACATCACCTATCGCCAGCTTCACGCCGAGGTCGGCCGTTTCGCCAACGTCCTGAAGGAGCTTGGCGTCGGGCGCGGCGACCGCGTGGTCCTGTATCTGCCGATGATCCCCGAGGCCGCCTATGCGATGCTGGCCTGCGCGCGGATCGGGGCGATCCATTCCGTGGTCTTCGCGGGCTTCTCGCCCGACGCGCTGGCCAACCGCGTCAACGACAGCGAAGCCAAGGTCGTCGTGACCTCCGACGGCGCACCCCGCGGCGGGCGGGTCACCGAGCTCAAGGACAACGTGAACAAGGCGCTGCTGCATTGCGACGACCACGTGAAATGCCTCGTGGTCAAGCGCACCGGCCAGCAGGTCGCGTGGATACCCGAGCGGGACGTCTGGTACGGTGACATCGCCTCCACCGTCGGCACCGACTGCCCGGCCGAGGAAATGGGCGCGGAAGATCCCCTGTTCATCCTCTACACCTCGGGCTCGACGGGAAAACCCAAGGGCGTTGTGCACACCTCGGGCGGGTATCTGGTCTACGCCGCGATGACGCACCAGTACACGTTCGACTACCATGACGGCGATGTCTTCTGGTGCACGGCGGACGTGGGCTGGGTCACGGGCCACAGCTACATCGTCTATGGTCCGCTCGCCAACGGCGCCACGACCGTCATGTTCGAGGGCGTGCCGACCTACCCGGATGCGGGCCGGTTCTGGCAGGTCTGCGAAAAGCATTCCGTCAACCAGTTCTACACAGCGCCCACCGCGATCCGCCTCCTGATGGGGCAGTCGGACGAGCTTGTGACGAGGCACGATCTGTCCAGCCTGAAACTCCTCGGCACGGTGGGAGAGCCGATCAACCCCGAGGCCTGGCACTGGTACAACGAGACCGTGGGCAAAGGCCGTTGCCCCATCGTCGACACCTGGTGGCAGACCGAGACCGGCGGCCACCTGATCACGCCGCTGCCCGGAGCCACACCGCTCAAGCCCGGCTCGGCCACGACGCCCTTCTTCGGCGTGCAGCCCGTGCTGCTCGACCCGCAGTCGGGCGCGGAAATCCACGAGACCGAGGCCGAGGGCGTCCTGTGCATGAAGGACAGCTGGCCGGGCCAGATGCGCACGCTCTGGGGCGATCCCGAGCGCTTCGTGCAGGCCTATTTCTCGGACTACAAGGGCTACTACTTCACCGGCGACGGCTGCCGCCGGGACGCAGATGGCTATTACTGGATCACCGGCCGGGTGGATGACGTCATCAACGTCTCCGGCCACCGGATGGGCACGGCCGAGGTCGAAAGCGCGCTGGTCGCCCATGACGCCGTGGCCGAGGCCGCCGTGGTGGGATACCCGCACGAGCTGAAGGGTCAGGGCATCTACTGCTACGTCACGCTGATGTCCGACGAGACCCCCTCCCCCGAGCTGGTCAAGGAGCTTCAGACATGGGTCCGCAAGGAAATCGGCCCCATCGCCAAGCCGGACGCGATCCAGTTCGCCCCCGGCCTGCCAAAGACCCGGTCCGGCAAGATCATGCGCCGCATCCTTCGCAAGATCGCCGAGAACGATTTCGGCGCGCTCGGCGACATCTCGACGCTCGCCGACCCTTCGGTGGTCGATGACCTCATCGCCAACCGCGTGAACAAGTGAGGGCGGGGCGATGAAAGATGTTTCCAGCGACGCGCGCACGGTCAACCTGATCCTACTCGGCCCGCCGGGCGCCGGGAAGGGCACGCAGGCGCGTATGCTCATGGACCGCTTCGGCCTCGTGCAACTGTCCACCGGCGATCTGCTGCGGGGCGCCGTTTCCACCGGGACCGAGGCGGGTCTTGCCGCCAAGGCGGTGATGGAACGGGGCGCGCTCGTGTCCGACGAAATCGTCCTTGCCGTCCTGCGCGAACGGCTCGACCAGTCGGACGTGGCCGCCGGAACGATCCTCGACGGGTTTCCGCGCACGGCAGCCCAGGCCGAGGCGCTCGACACGCTTCTCGCGGAACGTGGCCAGAAGATCGACGCGGTCATCAGCCTCGAGGTCGACGATGACGCGATGATCGCGCGCGTGTCGGGTCGCTACACCTGCGCGACCTGCGGCGAGGGCTATCACGACAGCTTCAAGCAGCCCGCGACGGACGGGGTCTGCGACAAGTGCGGCGGCAGCGAGATGAAGCGCCGCGCCGACGACAACGCCGAAACGGTTCGCACGCGGCTCGAGGCCTATCACGCCGACACCGCGCCGCTGATCGACTACTACGCCGCCCGCGGCACACTCACCGCCATTCCCGCAATGGGAGGGATCGGTGACATCGCAGAGCGGATGACCGCGATCGTAAGCCCGCTTACGACCGCCTGAGAGAATTCGCCGGCGGGGCCCGGGCCCTGCCGGCGATACATGTCGGCCGGGCCAGGAGGGACCGGTCGGCCTGCACCTAGAAGGGAGAGCCAGATGGCTGAAAACTCTGACAACAACGCGTACTGGGCCGCGAACATCCGCCTGGTCACCATCAGCCTGGTTATCTGGGCATTGGCATCATACGGCTTCGGCATCCTGCTTCGCCCGCTGATCAGCGGGATCGAGGTGGGCGGAACCGATCTGGGCTTCTGGTTTGCCCAGCAGGGGTCGATCCTCGTGTTTCTTGTCCTGATCTTCTTCTACGCCTGGCGTATGAACAAGATCGACAAGCAGCATGGCGTGGACGAATAAGGGGCGAACCAAGTCATGGATCAGACAACACTCAACATCATCGTCGTGGGGCTGTCTTTCGCGCTCTACTTCGCGATCGCGATCTGGGCCCGCGCGGGTTCCACATCGGAATTCTATGCCGCCGGACGGGGTGTGAACCCGGTCGTCAACGGCATGGCAACCGCGGCCGACTGGATGTCGGCGGCCTCCTTCATCTCGATGGCGGGTCTCATCGCCTTCGTCGGCTACACGAACTCCAGCTTCCTGATGGGCTGGACCGGCGGCTACGTGCTGATGGCGATGCTCCTCGCGCCCTACCTGCGCAAGTTCGGCAAGTACACGGTGCCCGAGTTCATCGGCGACCGCTACTACTCGAACACGGCGCGGGTCGTGGGCGTGATCTGCCTCATCGTGATCTCGGTGACCTATGTGATCGGTCAGATGACCGGTGCTGGCGTGGCCTTCTCGCGCTTTCTCGAAGTGAGCTCGTTCTGGGGTCTGATCATCGCCTCGGCGGTCGTGTTCGTATATGCCGTTCTGGGCGGCATGAAGGGCATCACCTACACGCAGGTGGCGCAGTACTGCGTTCTGATCGTCGCCTACACCATCCCGGCAGTCTTCATCTCGCTGCAGTTGACCGGCAACCCGATCCCGGGTCTGGGCCTGTTCTCGAACATGGCTCCGGGCGAGGTCGGCGCGGGCGAGCCGTTGCTCGCCACCCTCAACGGGCTTCTGGTCGATCTGGGCTTCAACGAGTACACGACGGGTTCGACACCGTTCCTGATGGCGCTCTTCACCCTGTCGCTGATGATCGGCACCGCGGGTCTGCCGCATGTCATCATCCGCTTCTTCACGGTGCCGAAAGTAGCCGATGCCCGCTGGTCCGCCGGCTGGGCGCTGGTGTTCATCGCGCTGCTGTACCTGACGGCCCCGGCCGTGGGGGCCATGGCTCGCCTGAACATCACGACCACCATGTGGCCGCAGGGCATCGAGGGTGAAGCTGTCGCGATCGAAGACCTGCCCGACTGGTTCCGCACCTGGGAGGTCACGGGCCTTCTGGGCGTCGAGGACAAGAACGGCGACGGCCGCATCCAGTACTACAACGAAGCTTCCGAAGCCGGTCAGGCCTTCGCGGCCGAGCGTGGCTACGAGGGCAACGAGCTCGTCACCTTCAACCAGGACATCCTCGTGCTCGCCAACCCCGAGATCGCGCAGCTTCCGGGCTGGGTCATCGCGCTGATCGCCGCAGGCGGCATCGCGGCGGCACTGTCCACGGCGGCGGGACTTCTGCTGGCCATCTCCTCGGCCATCAGCCACGACCTCATCAAATCGGTGATCAACCCCAACATCTCGGAAAAGGGCGAGCTTCTCGCTGCCCGGATCTCGATGGCGGGTGCGATCGTGCTGGCCACCTATCTGGGCCTCAACCCACCGGGCTTTGCGGCGCAGGTGGTGGCTCTGGCCTTCGGTCTGGCGGCGGCGACGCTGTTCCCGACCCTGATGATGGGGATCTTCTCCAAACGGATGAACTCCGCCGGGGCGACCTGGGGGATGCTGGCCGGTCTTATCCTGACCTGCCTCTATCTCTTCACCTACCTCGGCTGGTTCTTCATTCCCGGCACGAACATGCTGCCGAACACGGCCGACAACTGGATCCTCGGCATCCCGCCGACCCATTTCGGCCCGATCGGTGCGCTGGCGAACTTCGCGGTCGCCTACTTCGTGTCGAGGGCGACGGCAGCGCCGCCCGCGCATATCCAGGAGCTCGTCGAGAGCGTCCGGGTCCCGCGCGGTGCCGGTGCCGCATCGGATCACTGATCCGACGGGTCAAGACATACAGGGCCTGCGACACCGCGCGCCCTGTTCAAACCACCGGCGCATCCCGAAGACATCGGGGTGCGCCTTTCCAATCCGGGACATGTCATGACGGTCGATATCGCCGCCACGCTCGCCAGCACCCACCCCTATGACGTCCTGCCCGAGGATGCCCGGACAGCGCTGGCCGAGGCCATCGACAGCATCGACCTCGTCGCGGGCGAGACGGTCTATTCCGTGGGCGAGCCGCAGACGCATCTTTACCTGATCGTGTCGGGCCGCATCGACATCACCGATCCCGACGGCGCGATCCTCTCGATCCTGGGGCCGCGCAATTCCTTCGGCGAACGCGGGCTTCTGAAGGACGGCGTCGCCGTCGTCACCGCCAAGGCGTCCGAGGACAGCATGCTCCTGCGCATTCCCGCCGCGTCCTTCCACGCGCTGATCGCTGAGCATCCGCGCGTCATGCGTTTCTTCGACCGCACGCGACCCGCGCGCTCGCGCCGGCAGGACATCACCACGATCGCGCTCAGCGACCTGATGACACGCGATCCGCTGACCTGTGCGCCGGACACGCCGTTGATCGAGGCCGCGCGCAAGATGCGGGAAATCCATGTCTCCTGCATCATCGCGACCGAGGACGGCGCGGTGCGCGGGATCCTGACGACAGGCGACATCACGTCCCGCGCGGTGGCCGAAGGTCTGTCGCTCGAGACACCGGTCGCGCAGGTCATGACCGCCGATCCCTCCACCCTGCCGCCGACGGCGCTGGTGGCGGACGTGCTCCACACCATGGTCGAGAAGGGTTTCACCCACATGCCGGTCGTCGAGGGCGGCAAGCTCGTGGGCATCCTGACCCAGACCGACCTGACGCGGTTCCAAGCCACGTCCTCGGCGGCGCTGATCCAGGAGATCTCTGCCGCCCCGGACAGCGCGGCCCTTGCGAGGATCGTGGGGCGCATCCCCGAACTTCTGGTGCAGCTGGTCGCGGCGCAGAACCCGCATCAGGTGGTCACCCGCCTGATCACCGATATCGGCGACGCCACGACGCGGCGGCTTCTGGCGCTGGCCGAGGCAAAGCTCGGGCCGCCGCCGGTGCCCTATCTCTGGCTTGCCTGCGGGTCTCAGGGGCGGCAGGAACAGACAGGCATCTCGGACCAGGACAATTGCCTGATCCTCGACGACGCCGTGACCCCGCCCGACGACACCTATTTCGCGGAACTGGCGAAATTCGTCTCCGACGGGCTCGACGAGGCGGGCTATTTCTTTTGTCCCGGCGACATGATGGCGACGAACATCCGCTGGCGGCAGCCGGCCCGCGTCTGGCGGAAGTACTTCCGCGACTGGATCGCCACGCCCAACCCCGAGGCGCAGATGCTGGCCTCGGTCATGTTCGACCTGCGACCCATCGGGGGGCATTTCAGCCTGTTTGCCGACCTGCAGGAGGAGACGCTGGCGCAGGCCTCGAAGAACTCGATCTTCGTGGCGCACATGGTGTCCAACTCGCTCAAGCATCAGCCGCCGCTGGGCCTGTTCCGCGGCTTCGCGACGGTCCGCTCGGGCGAGCACAAGAACACCATCGACCTCAAGCACAACGGCGTCGTTCCGGTGACCGATCTGGGCCGGGTCTACGCGCTGAAGGGCCGCCTGACCGAGGTCAACACCCGCGCGCGGCTTGTCGCCGCGATCGAGGCCGGCGCGGTCTCGTCGGGCGGCGGGCGCGACCTGATCGACGCCTATGACATGATCGCCCAGACCCGGCTGGAACATCAGGCCGCCCAGATCCAGCGCGGCGAGAAGCCGGACAATTTCATGACCCCCTCGGACCTCTCGGATTTCGAGCGGAGCCACCTTCGCGACGCCTTCGTCGTCATCAAGACCATGCAGAACGCCGCCGGATCGGGCGGCGGTTACCTGAACTGAAAGGAACGGCTCCAACGTGTTCTACGCGCTGATCACGGCACTTTTCGCAGGCCTTGCGGGGGCGGGCATCGGCCTCGGCCTGCGGGCGCTTTCGGGCAAACGCCTGCCCAAGGGGATCATCCCGATCTGCGCGGGTCTGGCCATGCTCGTGGCGACCGTGGGTACGGAATACGCCTGGTATGACGGCGTCCGCTCGACCATGCCCGAGGACCTCGTGATCGTCTCGGAACGCGAGCAGCAGGCATGGTATCAGCCCTGGACCTTCGTCCGGCCCTGGGTGCGCGGCTTCATCGGCTATTCACCCTCCGAAACGGTCGAGACGGCGGAAGGCTCGGGCATCTACGTGGTGCAACTGAGAGGGCAGGAACGCTGGCAGCCGCAGGTCATACGGCCCAACCTCGTCGATTGCGAGGGCGGCCGGCGCGCCGAGATCCTGCCGGACACGGGGTTCACCGAAACCGGCGAGCCTGTGGGCGTCACATGGCGCGAGGTGCCGGAAGACGACCCGATCCTGAGCGCCGTCTGCGGTGGAGGAGCCGCGGCCGGCTGAAGAACCCCACCCATCCGGCGTTGCGCGACCGTCGGACCGGGCCAAGACCAAGGGGCAAGGAGGAGGCCCCGCCACATGTTCACGACACTCTCGCTGCGTCTGCGCATATTCCTGTTCTTCGCCTTTCTCGCCTGCGCCACCTCGGGGCTCGCCATCGCGGGGCTTGTGTTGGGCTACGTGCGGCTGGGCGAGGACCACGCGCTGTCGGCCTTCGTCATCGCCGGCGCCATCGCCGTTCTGGCGATCTTCGCGCTGACCACCTGGGTCTGGGTCCTGTTCGACGAGAACGTCGCCAAACCGGTGGAGCGTCTGGCCGCCGAGATGCGGGCGCGGGCTCATGCCGAAGTCAACGACGAGATCGACCACGCGCCGGCCAGGTATCTGGGCGATCTGGGCACTGCGGCGGCGGCGGTGGCGTCGAACCTGACCGAGACGCGCAACGCCATGGCACTCGCGGTGGGTCGGGAAACCGCGCGACTGGCCAGCGAGAAGACACGCCTTGAGACGCTTCTCTCCGAAGTGCCGGACGGTGTTCTGTTCTGCTCACCGTGGCACACGATCGCGCTTTACAACGGCCATGCGCGCGAAATCCTTGGCAGTTCCGAGGCGTTCGGGCTCAACCGCCCGTTGCGCGGGCTGTTGCGCATGGCGCCCATCCTGCAAGCCTATGAACGGCTGTTGACCAGGGGCAATGGCACGGATGACGAGGGCGGCACCGACGTTCTGGTCACGACCCGCGACGGCGCGCGCCTGCTGGAGGCGCGGATGCGTCTGCTGCGGCTGGAGGGACAGGAGACCGAGCACCCGGGCTATGTCCTGACGCTCCGCGACGTCACCACGGACATGGCGACGCATCTGGAACGCACGCATCTGCTGGAGACGTTGCTTGGCGGTGTGAAGGAGGCGGTCGCGATCCTGCCGGACGGCGAGGCGGCCGATGCGCTTGCAACGCTTGCGGCGGAAACCGAACGCCGGAAACGCGCCACCGACACCGGATGGTGGCCGATGGAAAGCCTCGTGGCCGAGGATCTCGGCGCGGCGCTCGGGGCGCGACTGGCCCGCAAGGGCGTGGCAGTGGCCTGCGAACTTGGGCCGACGATCCTGCGCTGCGACGGGTTCGCGGTGACGCGGCTGCTGGAGCGGCTGGCGCTCGACTGGGCCGGTCAAGGGGCGGGAGAGCTGACGCTGACGCTCGCCTCCGAAGGCGCGGCGGAGGCGGTGGTCAGCCTCGAGGCGCGCGGCGACGTGCCGGACAGCGCGACGGTCGCCGGCTGGCTGAAGGAACCGCTATCCCCGGGAATGACCGGTTTCACCGGCGCGGCCGTCTGCGTGGCCCATGGCACGTCGGTTGCCCCCGAACCCGCCGGGCCCGGCCGCGCCGCGTTGCGTTTCGCGCTGCCGCTGGCCCGCCCGGAGCCCAGCCGCCCCTACCGCACCGTGCTTTACGATTTCGACCTGCTGAACGCGGACATCCCCGACGACCTTGCGGCGGCGAGCCTGCGGGGCCTGTCCTTCGTGGTGTTCGACACCGAAACCACCGGCCTCAATCCACAGGTGGACGAGGTCTGCCAGATCGCCGCCGTGCGCGTGGTCAACGGCAAGCTCGTGGAGGGGGAGCGTTTCGACATGCTGGTCAACCCGGGCCGCAAGATCCCCGCCGCCTCCACCGCCGTGCACCAGATCACCGACGCGATGGTGGCCGACGCCCCCGGTGTGACCGAGGCGCTGGCGCGGTTTCACACCTTCGCCGACGGCGCGGTGCTGGTGGCCCATAACGCGCCCTTCGACATGGCTTTCCTGAGGCGGCGCGAGCGCGAGATCGGGCGGCGTTTCGACCAGCCCATCCTTGACACGGTGCTCTGTTCGGCGATCCTCTTTGGGCAATCGGCGGAGCACACGCTCGATGCGCTCTGCGAGCGGCTCGGCATCGCCATCCCGGAGGCCGACCGGCACACCGCGATCGGCGACGCTGTTGGCACGGGCGAGGCGTTTCGCAAGATGATCCCGATGCTCGAAGCGGCAGAACTGCCCAATCTGGGGGCACTCATCAAGGCTTTCGACCGTCATTCACGGTTGATCGAACACCTCAATTGACCTCGCGCGCGTTCGGGCGCAGGGATTTCCCGTAGAAGAACAGGAGCGCCAGGACCATGGCCCGCACGCCGCTCTACAAGGCCGCAGAAACCGAAATGATCCGGCGGATCGAAACCGGTGAATGGGAGGTCGGCACGCGCCTGCCCAACGAATTCGTGCTGGCCGAGGAATTCAAGGTCAGCCAGGGCACCATGCGCCGTGCGCTGATCACGCTCGAGGGGATGGGGCTGTTGAGCCGCAAGCCCGGGCGCGGAACGATCGTCGCCCGGTCGGGGAAGGCCCCTGCCGGACCGGCAGGCGCCGCGACGGGGCGGCTCGATTTCGAAGGCGCCCCCGTGGAGTTCGAAATTCACCGCGCGAAATCGGGCCTGAGGGGCGCGACCGAAGCGGAAATGGCACTGTTCGGCACCGGCCGTCTGTCAAGCGTCGAACGATTGCTGAAGCGCGGCGGCGCGCGGACCGGGATCGAGGAGATCGCCATCCCCGAGAGCCTCGCGCCCGTGCTGGACGAGGACGCGCCTCTGTCGCTGGCCGAGTTCCTGTCGGCCCACGGGCTGGAGGCGGCCGGCATGACGGAAACGATAAGCGCCGACATCACGTCACTGCCGGAATCCGTGTCGCTGTCCTGCGACCGGCACACCCCGCTGCTGGTCATCACCCGCACGGCACATGACATGAACGGCGCGGTGATCGCGCGGCAGGTCATGCGCCTGATCGCGGACGGGCTGACCTACGGCTAGATCCCGTCGATGCAGACGTATTTCGTGTCCAGGTAATCCTCGAGACCCTGGCTGCCGCCCTCCTTGCCCATGCCGCTTTCCTTCAGGCCGCCAAAGGGTGCCTCGACCGTGGTGATCAGGCCCGAATTGATGCCGATCATGCCGTATTGCAGCGCATCGTTCAGGCGGAAGGCGCGGCCGAGGTCCCGCGTGTAGACGTAGGAGGCGAGGCCGAAAACCGTGGCGTTCGCCATGCCGATGGCCTCCTCCTCGGTCTCGAAGCGGAAGACGGGGGCAATCGGCCCGAAGATCTCCTCGGTGGCGAAGGCCATGTCCTGCGTGGCCCCGGTCAGCACCGTGGGCTGGAAGAACGTGCCGCCCAGCTGGTGGCGCGATCCGCCCAGCGCGACCTCGGCGCCCTTGGCCTTGGCGTCGTCCAACAGTTCCTCGACCTTGGCGACCGCGTCGGCGTCGATCAGCGGGCCCTGCGCCACGCCGTCTTCGCGCCCGTCGCCGACCTTCAGCTCCCGCGTTTTCGCCACGAGCTTTTCGACGAAGGCGTCATAGACCCCGGCCTGTACGTAGATGCGGTTGGCGCAGACGCAGGTCTGCCCCGAGTTGCGGTATTTCGAGACGATGGCGCCCTCGGCCGCCGCATCGAGATCGGCGTCGTCGAAGACGATGAAGGGCGCGTTGCCACCCAGTTCCATCGACACCTTCTTGACGGTGTCGGCGGATTGGCGGATCAGCTCCTTACCGACCTCGGTGGAGCCAGTGAAGGTGATCTTGCGCACCTCGTCACGGGCCATCATCGCGCCCGCGATGGCGCGGGCCGAACCCGTCACCACGTTCACCGCGCCGGCAGGGTATCCGACCTCCTCGGCCAGGGCCGCCCACGCGAGGCCCGAATAGGGCGTGGCGGTCGCCGGCTTGGCCACGATCGTGCAACCCACGGCGAGCGCGGGCGCAACCTTGCGGGCCAGCATCGAGGACGGGAAGTTCCACGGCGTGATCATGCCAACGACGCCGACGGGATGGCGCGTCACGAGGATGCGCCGGCCATTCACGCCGGGGGGAACGATCTCGCCTTTCGCGCGGCGGGCTTCCTCGGCGAACCAGCGCACGTATTGCGCGCCGATGGCGATCTCGCCCTTCGCCTCGGCCAGCGGCTTGCCCATCTCGACGGTCAGAAGCTCCGCCAGCGCCGCCTGGTTGTCCATCAGCGCGTCGTGCAGCTTCCACAGGAGGCCGACGCGCGTCATCAGGTCCATGCCCGCCAGTTCCGAAAAGGCCGCTGCCGCCGCATCGATGGCGCGCATGGTCTCGGCCTCGCCGCAGGCCGGGACGGTACCGATGACCTCGCCCGTCGCCGGGTTCGTCACGTCAATGGTCTGCCCGCTGTCTGCGCCGATCCACGCGCCAGCGACGAAATTCGCCTGTTTCATCCAGGTTTGCCAGTCGGCCATGATCCGCTCCCCCTCGTCATGCAATATCCGGTGCCGGTCGTTTGGCATCTGGCAGCAAACACCGCAAGGGCCGCCAGCGTTTCCCCGCACGGACCAAACCGTTGTTCGATTGCATGGTTCCCAAGACACCGGTTTTGGACTAAGCAGCGGCCGCGGTGAAATTCTGTTTGCTGCGGTG
Organism: Rhodobacteraceae bacterium HLUCCO18; assembly: GCA_001314805.1. GTDB lineage: Bacteria > Pseudomonadota > Alphaproteobacteria > Rhodobacterales > Rhodobacteraceae > Roseibacterium. Next base: position 49,032 of record LJSY01000011.1, read on the forward strand.
CAGCTTGCACCGGTACACCATGTGACACAGGCGTGGACCGCAGCACGCCAAGGGATTTCCGGAGTTCGCTCATGAAGATCACGATGATTGGTACGGGCTATGTCGGCCTGGTGTCCGGGGTCTGCTTCTCGGATTTCGGCCACGACGTGGTCTGCGTCGACAAGGACCCCCGAAAGATCGAGATGCTGAACGACGGCAAGGTGCCGATCTATGAGCCTGGCCTTGATCAACTGATGGCCAAGAATGTCGAGGCGGGTCGCCTGTCGTTCACCACGGATCTGCCCAGCGCGGTCGCAGGCGCGGACGCGATCTTCATCGCCGTCGGCACGCCCACGCGGCGCGGTGACGGCCATGCCGACCTGACCTTCGTGATGGCGGCTGCCGAAGACGTCGCGCGCGCGCTGACGGGCTATGCCGTCATCGTCACCAAGTCGACCGTGCCCGTGGGCACCAATCGCAAGGTCAAACACACGGTCGCCAAGGCGAACCCCGACGCCGAGTTCGACGTGGCATCCAACCCCGAATTCCTGCGCGAGGGCGCGGCCATCGACGATTTCATGCGGCCCGACCGCGTCGTTGTCGGCGTGCAGACCGAGCGCGCGGCCGAGGTGATGGCCGAGGTCTACCGCCCGCTTTTCCTGCGCGATTTCCCGATCATCACCACGGATCTCGAATCCGCCGAGATGATCAAATACGCCGCAAACGCCTTTCTCGCCACCAAGATCACCTTCATCAACGAGATCGCCGCGCTCTGCGAGCGCGTGGGCGCCGATGTCAAGGAAGTGTCCAAGGGCATGGGCCTCGACGGGCGGATCGGCAACAAGTTCCTGCATGCCGGTCCCGGCTATGGCGGCTCCTGCTTTCCCAAGGACACCAGCGCGCTGGCCCGGATCGGGCAGGAACACGCCGTCCCGCAAAGCATCGTGGAGACGGTCATCCGCGTGAACGACGGCGTGAAGACCCGGATGATCGAAAAGCTTCGTGACCTTTGCGACGGATCGTTCAACGGCAAGACGATCGCCGTCCTCGGCGTGACGTTCAAACCCAACACCGACGACATGCGCGACGCGCCGTCGCTCACCATCGTGCCGGCGCTTGTGGGCGGGGGTGCCAAGGTTCGCGTTGTCGATCCGCAGGGCGAACGGGAGGGCCGCACGCTGCTGCCCGGGGTGCAGTGGAACGACGACCCCTACAAGGCCGCGCAGAATGCCGATCTCGTCGTCATCCTGACCGAATGGAACGAGTTCCGCGCGCTCGACCTCAAGCGGCTGGCCAAGAAGATGGCGACGCCGCGCATGGCCGATCTGCGCAACATCTATTCGGCGAGGGACGCGCGCCGCGCGGGCTTCGAAGCCTATGACGCCGTGGGCCGCGGCGGGCTGGAGCCCGACAGCAGCAAGCTCGCCGCCGAGTGAGTCATTCGGCGTAGGACCGCGCGGTTTTCAGCAGGTCGCTGACCGTATCGGCATCGCCGATCCGGTTGGCCATCAACAGGACGAGCCGCGCGTTCAGAGCGTGGCTTTCCGCCTCGGTGAGCCCCTCATGCGCCTTGAGAAGCGCGGCATAGATGTCGTCGCCGCGCCCGGCGAACCCGCTTGCGTGGATGGTGCGCTCTGGCATCAGACCGCCTCCGTCAGGACAGGCTTGCGGCCGAGCGCCCGGTCCCGCGCCGCCGCGACACCGGCGGCGGTCGGCGTCGCGAAGACGGCTGCCACATGGCCGTCGGGTCGGAAGAGATAGGCCTTCCCCATCCCGTAGCGGCCCAGCGCATAGCCCTCCATGTCTCCGAAACAGGGATAGTCATCCGTCCGCTGGGCGATCCCGATTCGGCGGACACCCTCCACATCCGGCAGGCGCACACCGCCGAACCCCACGAGCGTTAAGGCGCCTTGCACCAGCGAGATCAGCCATGTGTCGCCGACGGGCGCGTCGATGATGGCCGTGCCAGGGCGCACTTGGCCCGACGCGCTGTCGGTCTGAAGCGGGAACCCCGCGAGCGAACAGGGCCGGGACAGCCGCCCGGAATTGATCAGCTCCCGCGCGAAGGGCTGGTCATGGGCCATGCGCAGCGTCTCGGACCGGAACAGCGCCTCGATCGGGGATTTCGGCGTCATGAAGCCGGTCGCGCGAGCGGAATTGAGGATGTTCTCCTCCGCGCCGTGACGGCGTTCCTCGTCGTAGCTGTCGATCAGGGCGCGCGGCGCCTCGCCGGTGACCACCGCGGCCAGTTTCCAGCCGAGGTTGTCCACGTCCTGTATCCCACCATTGCCGCCCCGCGCCCCGAAAGGCGACACCACATGTGCGCTATCGCCCGCGAAGATGACCCTGCCATGCACGAAGCGCTCCAGCATCATGCAGCGGAAGCGGTAGACCGACAGCCAGTCGATGCGGAACGGCTTGTCGCCCACGATGGCGCGGATACGCGGCAACACGCGATCCTCGGTGCCCTCGGCCTCAGGGTCGGCTCCCGTGTCGAGCTGCAGATCGATCCGGTAGATGTTGTCCGGCTGCTTGTGCAGCAACGCCGACTTGCCGGGGTGGAAGGGCGGGTCGAACCAGAACCAGCGCTCCGGCGTGTCGCGGTCGCCGAAGGGGCTTTCCTCCATCTCGATATCGCAGATGAGGAACCGCTCCTCGAAGGTCTGACCGCTGAAATCGAGGCCCATGCGCGTCCGGGTCGGAGAATTCGCGCCGTCGCAGGCCAGCATGTAGTCGGCGTCGAGCGTGTAAGGTCCTTCCGGCGTCTCGACCGTCACGCGAACGCCCTCCCCCCGGTCCTCGTGATCGGTGACCTTCGACAGGAAGCGGATGTCGATCAGGTCGGGAAACTCCCGCGCGCGGTCGAGCAGGTAGTCCTCGACATAGTATTGCTGCAGGTTCACGAAGGCGGGATACTTGTGCCCGTCCTCGGGCAGAAGGTCGAAGGCGTAGACCTGCTCGGTCCCGTGGAAATTGCGACCCACTTTCCAGGTCACGCCCTTCTCCAGCATCCGCTCGCCCACGCCCAGCCGGTCGAAGATCTCGAGCGTGCGCTTGGCCCAGCAGATCGCGCGGGATCCCACGGAGACGACGTTGTTGTCGTCGAACAGCACGCTCGCCACGCCCCGCTGCGCAAGGTCGATCGCCATGGCCAGCCCGATGGGCCCCGCGCCCACGATCGCGACGGGCGCTTCGGTCTTGCCACCGTCAAGTTCCGGCGGTCGGACGAAGGGCTGCTCGGTATAGGCGTAGGCTGTCATCGTCTCCTCCCCTTGGTCGCGCGTTATCGCGGGTAGCCCCCTGCCCCGACCGGGCGACAGCGGCACGAGCATGGCCCATGACGGCTTACTCCTGCAGCGCCGCCCACATCTCGGCGTCCCGTTGGGCCGTCCAGATGCGCGGCGTGTCGATGCCACGCGCCTCGTCATAGGCGCGGGACACGTTGAAGGGCAGACAGTGCTCGTAGATGGCGTAATCGGCGAATTTCGGATCGCAGGCGGCACGGACCGCGTCCCAGGCATCCTTGAGGCTGCCGCCGCGCGCCGCGACGCGTGCCGCGGGCGCATAGGTCGAGGCCACGAAATCCCGCGTGTTCTCGATGGCGGCGGTCACCATCTCGGGCCCCACCAGCGCGTCACCGCGACCGGGCGCGATGGCCTTGGGGCCGACATCCGCGATCACGTCGAGCGTGCCGCCCCAATCCCGCAGATGGCCGTCGCCGCAATAGCAGGCCGAGTGATATTCGACGATGTCGCCGGTGAACATGACCTCCGCATCGGGCACCCAGACCACGGCGTCGCCTGCCGTATGCGCGCGCCCGGGACAGAAGATGTCCACCCGTCGGTTGCCGAGATAGACCGTCATCGCCTCCGAGAATGTGGTGGTGGGCCACGTGAGGCCGGGGATTTCCTCGTGACCCTCGAAAAGCCGCGGGAAACGGGCGAACTCGCTCTCCCAATCCTCCTGCCCGCGCTCGGCGACCATGGCCCGCGCCGTTTCGGACATGATGATCTGCCCCGCGCCATAGGCCGAGGCGCCGAGGACGCGCACGGCGTGGTAATGGGTCAGCATGAGGTGGCTGATCGGCTTGTCGGTGACGGAGCGCACGCACTCGATGACCTTGCGCGCGAGCCGGGGCGTGGCCTGCGCCTCGACGATCATCACGCTGTTGTCGCCGACGATCACGCCGGTGTTGGGATCGCCCTCGGCGGTGAAGGCATAGAGCCCCGGACCGATCTCGTCGAAGCTGATGGTCTTTTCCGTCAGATCGCCCGCGCTGGCGAAAGCCTTGCTCATCTCGTCTCTCCCTTGACGCCGGAAAAGCCGGCTTTTCCGTCACGGATTTGCCGGCAAATCCGGGACCTCACTTCTTCCCCGGCGTGCCGTCGAATTTCTTGTCCAGCGACGTCCAGCAGTCGATGTAATCGTCCTGCAACGGCGCCTCCTTGGCGGCGAATTCCGTCAGGTGCTGGGGAAAGCGCGTCTCGAACATGAAGGACATCGTGTTGTCGAGCTTGTGGGGCTTCAACTCCGCGTTGGACGCGCCTTCGAAGGCGTCGCGGTCGGGCCCGTGCGGCAGCATCATGTTGTGCAGGGACATGCCCCCCGGAGCGAAGCCCTGCGGCTTGGCGTCGTACTGGCCGTAGATGTTGCCCATGAGCTCCGACATGATGTTCTTGTGATACCACGGCGGGCGGAACGTGTCCTCCGCCACCATCCAGCGCTCGCGGAACAGCACGAAGTCGATATTGGCCGTGCCGGGAACGCCGGAGGGCGCGGTCAGCACGGTGAAGATCGACGGATCGGGATGATCGAACAGGATCGCACCGACCGGGCAGTAGGTCGTCAGATCGTATTTCACGGGCGCGTAATTGCCATGCCACGCCACGACGTCGAGCGGGCTGTGCCCGATCTCGGTCTCGTGGAACTGACCGCACCATTTCACGGTGACGGTGGACGGTACCTCGCGGTCCTCGAAGGCGGCGACGGGTGTCTTGAAATCCCGCCGGTTCGCCATGCAGTTGGCCCCGATCGGTCCGCGCCCGGGCAACTCGAACTTCTGCCCGTAATTCTCGCAGACGAAGCCACGCGCGGGCCCTTCCACGAGCTCGACGCGATAAAGAAGCCCGCGCGGGATGATGGCGATCTCCTGCGGCGCGAGATCGATGATCCCGAGCTCGGTGAAGAACCTGAGCCTGCCCTCCTGCGGCACGATCAGAAGCTCGCTGTCTGCCGAGTAGAAATAGGCGTCCTCCATCGAGGCGGTCACCAGGTAGATGTGGCTTGCCATGCCCACCTGCGTGTTCACGTCACCCGCCGTGGTCATCGTGCGCATCCCCGTCAGCCAGGTCAGCGGCTGGTCGGTGTGGGGCACGGGATCCCAGCGGTACTGTCCGAGCGAGATCACGTCCTCGACCACATGCGGCGCGCTTTTCCAATAGGGCAGACCTATCCTGCGGTAACGGCGGGAATGCTTGACCGAGGGTCGGATGCGGTAGCACCACGTCCGCTCGTTCTGATGCGACGGCGCGGTGAAGGCAGTGCCCGAGAGCTGCTCCCCGTAAAGGCCGTAATTGCATTTCTGGGGCGAGTTCATCCCCTGCGGCAGGGCGTCGGGAAGCGCCTCCGTCTCGAAATCGTTTCCGAAGCCCGGCATGTAGCCGGGATGGGTGCCCTGGCTGCGTTGGTCCTGAACCATGGGGCGCGAAGGGGATTGATCCGTCATCTCGGCCTCTCCTGTTGGCAGACTCGTTGCGACAGGTGATGTCTATGGTTACTTTTGTAACCAACAAGCCCGACGGACGCAAAAACCCATGTCAGACGATGCCGACTTCGAACTGACCGACTTCACACCTTATCTGCTCAATGCCGCCGCCGAAGAGCAGTCCCTGCGCTTTTCGCGCGTCTACAAGGACCGGTACGGCATGCTGCGAACGGAATGGCGGGTGTTGTTCCATCTCGGCCGCCATGGCGCGATGTCGGCGCGCGAAATCTCGCAGCGGGCGGGCATCCACAAGACCAAGGTCTCCCGCGCCGTCGCGGCGCTGGAGCGCAAGCGTTTCCTGCAAAGACGGCCCAGCGCGGAGGACCGGCGGGTGGAGATACTGGAGCTGCGCGGCCCCGGACAGGAGGCCTTCGCCGATCTCTCGAGGGCCGCCGCCGCCCATGAACAGGCCATCGAAGACCGATTGGGCCCAGGCGCAGTGACCGAGTTGCGCGCCATGCTTCGCACGCTCGCCTCCTAGGGCGGCGATCCTGTCTCGTCACCGGCGAGCAATGCGTCGATCTCGGCGCGGTCCGGCATCGACGGCGCCGTGCCAGCGCGCGTCACCGAGATCGCGGCGGTCGCCGTGGCGAAGCGCAGCGCGTCCTCCTGTGACAATCCGTGGGCGAGGGCCGCCGCGAAGCCGCCGTTGAAGGCGTCGCCCGCGCCGGTCGTCTCGACCACCGGACCGGCCCGCATCGCCGGAACATGGCCCCAGCGCGTGCCGTCGGACCAGACGCATCCCTGATCGCCCAGGGTCACGATGCAGGCGCGTCCGACACCACGCGACATGATCTGCCGCGCGGCGGCAGTGGCGCTGTCGGGACCCGACACCTCGATCCCGCTCAGCGCCGCGGCCTCCGTCTCGTTGGGGGTCACGTAATCGCAGAGCGCCAGCATATCGTCGGCAAGATCGGAGGCCGGTGCGGGGTTGAGGATCGTCGCCACACCGTTCGCCCTCGCGATCTCGAGGCCCCGCCGCGCGGCCTCCAACGGTTGCTCCAGCTGGGCCACGAAGACTTTTGCCCGCGCGATGTGCATCTCCTGCATGTCGACATCCTCGGGCGAGATCGTGGCGGCCACGCCGGGGCTGATGATGATCGCGTTGTCGCCGGTGGCATCATCGATGAAGATGAAGGCGGAGCCGGTCGGACGGTCGCCATGCCGCGTCGCCAGCGCCTCGATCCCCGCCTCCGCCCAGAGCTTCGACGCCATGTCGGCGAATGCATCCTCGCCAAGCCGCGTGACGAAGCCGACGCGCGCGCCCGCCTTCGCCGCCGCGACCGCCTGGTTCGACCCCTTGCCACCGGGTCCGAGCGCGAAGGACGTTCCGCGGATCGTTTCGCCCATGCGGGGCATCCGACTGGCGCGGTGCGACGTGTCGGCCATGAAGACGCCGAGTATGACGACATCGAGTGACATGTCTTTTCGTGTTCCTCATGCAATGCCGGCGCGTGGCCGCCGAGGCAGCATGTCGCCGCGACCGAACGCTTGCAACCGCCTGTGCGGCCATTCGGGCGACTGTCCGGCCCGGTGAAGATTGAATGCACGCCAGAGCCGTGGTTTGAGGATCGGGTGCAGTTAACCGGGAGAGGCTGGGATGAGGCTGGACGGACCGATCATCGCCATCGGCGAATGCATGATCGAGCTCAGCGATCTCGATGCGGCGGACGGTCGGGTCCGGCTCGGCTTTGCCGGCGACACCTGCAACACGGCGATCTACCTGTCGCGGCTTCTGGGATCGGAGGGACCGCGGGTGAGTTACGCCACGGCGCTGGGCGACGACGCCCTGTCGGCGCGCATGATCGACGCCTTGCGCGCCGAGGGCCTCGGCACCGACATGATCGCACGCCTTCCCGGCAAGCTGCCGGGGATCTATGCCATCGAAGTCGACGCGAAGGGCGAGCGGAGCTTTCGCTACTGGCGCGAGGCCTCCGCCGCGCGTCAGATGTTATCGGACGGCGGTCTGGACCCGGACCGGCTTGCCCCCTGCGGGATGCTCTACCTGTCGGGCATCACTCTGGCGATCCTGTCCGACGCCCAGCGGGAACGCCTTGTGGCGCAGATGCACCGGGCCAGGCAGGCAGGCCGGCAGGTCGCCTATGACGGGAACTATCGCCCGAAGCTCTGGACCTCACCCAATGAGGCGCGCCACTGGACGATCCGGGCGCTTGCGGCATCGACGATCGCGCTTCCCTCCATCGACGACGAACTTGCGCTTTTCGCGGATGCGGACGAGGCGTCGGCCCTCGACAGGCTCGCGGCCTCGGGCCCGGCGGAAATCGTGCTCAAGCGCGGCAGTCGCGGCCCGGTCGTTGCCGTGTCCGGAGAGCGGACGTCACCCCCGTGCCCGGAAGCGGAGCGCGTGGTGGATACGACCGCAGCGGGGGACAGTTTCAACGCGGGCTATATCGCGGCACGCCTGCGCGGGGCCGGGCCGGTCGAGGCCGCGCGATCGGGCCATGCGCTTGCCTGCCAGGTCATCGGCCATGTGGGCGCGATCCTGCCGCGCGACCTGACGCTGGCACGCTAGGGCTCGCACAGCTCTGGCGCGGGCAGGATCGTACCGCTGCAGGCGCCGAAGCCGATCCGGTAGGGACCGGTGCACATGCCCGTCAGCGTGACGGTGTCCGCATCCTCAAGGAATGTCCGCGTACCGCCGTCCACCGAGATCGGCTCCGTCCCGTTCCAGGTCAGTTCGAGCAATGAGCCGCAACTGTCCCGCGTTGGACCCGATATGGTGCCCGACCCCAGAAGATCGCCCGCCTCCATCCGGCACCCCGACAGGGTGTGATGCGCCAGCTGCTGCGCCGCCGAGTAGTAGAGCCCCGCGGCATTGGTGCGAAGGATCTGCACGGGGGCGCCGCCACGCGGTGCGAGGGTCGCCGTGATCTCGATGTCGAGATTGTTGGGCGTGGCTTCCCGCAGGTAGGGGAGGAGCGGCCTTTCACGCTCGGGCGCGTCTCGCCGGAACGGTTCAAGCGCCGCGCTCGTGACGACCCACGGGCTGATCGTGGTCGCGAAGGCCTTGGACAGGAAGGGGCCGAGCGGCTGGTATTCCCACACCTGGATGTCCCGCGCGGACCAGTCGTTGAGCAGAACGTAGCCGAAAATGCTGTCCTGCGCCTCTGCCGTGCCGATGGGGCGGCCCATCTGCGTGGGCGTGCCCACAAGCGCGCCCAGCTCCACCTCGATGTCCAGTTTTCGCGACGGGCCGACACAGGGGGCGTCGGCATCCGGCGCTTTCAGCTGCCCCAGCGGGCGCGTGACCGGCGTGCCCGAGACGACGACGGTCGAGGCGCGGCCATTGTAGCCGATGGGGATATGCAACCAGTTCGGCAGAAGCGCGTTTTGCGGATCGCGGAACATGCTGCCGACATTGGTCGCGTGTTCGCGGGAGGCGTAGAAATCCGTGAACCCGCCAATCCGGACGGGCAGATGCATCTCGACCGCGGATTGCGCCACCAGCGGCAGGTCGCGGTCGGACGCGCCGGCATCGAGCATCCGCGCAAGTTTGGCCCTCAGCTTTGTCCACTCACCGCGTGGCCGCGCCATGAAGGGATTGAGGCACCCCCCGTCAAATATGGGCGCGTCACCGGACGCGATGCGCCCCTGCGCCTCGAGGGCCGTCAGGTCGAGGATCAGGTCACCGATCGCGACACCCACACGCCTGTCGCCCGCGTTCTCGGAAAACACGCCGAAGGGCAGGTTCTGGATCGAGAAATCGCCATCGGGCGCGTTGGCGCTTTCGATCCAGCTCCGCCTGGCAGGATCGTGGGTTTCGTCGAGAACCGGGCCTGTCATGGCGCCGCGGCCTCCCGCCCGCCGAGCGCCGCGCCGTAGTAGAGCATCGAGACATGCCGCGCTTCGGCGAAGAACAGCCAGCGCTCGACCAGAACGCCTGCACCGGCCGACAACAGAGCCAGCGGAAGGGCGATCAGCGACAGGACCGGCACAAGCGCCGCGATCACCAGGGCCACGAGCGGCAAGGCAAAGAGCAACGCCATCGTCCAGCGCCGCAGACGGCCCGCGTGACGCCGCCCGACGGCATAGCCCATCTCGCGCATGACGAAATTGGGCTGCGTGTGCGGCGGGTCGAGCGGGCGAATGCCCGACGCGCCGGGGATGCCGATGGCCTGTTCCAGCGTGTAGGGCGCGGGGGCGACGTCGATGCGCTGCCAGTAGGTCCATTTCATGAGCGCACCGGCCAGAAGTGCCGCAGCCGCCACAAGCAACAGGATCTCCGACCGCTGCCCGAAGGCGACATCGATCGTGGCAAGCAGGAGTGCACCCGTGGCCGCGGCCAGAGCGATGTAGATCGTAGGGACAAGCCCATGGTTCCATTCCGGAACCGTGCGCAGCGAGGCATAGATCATGCCGGTGCACCAGAGCGTGACCAGCGCACCCGACACAAGCAGCGCCGCGAACAACCCTGCGCCCGGCAGCGACCCGGGCAGCAGGAAGACCAGGAACAGGGCCCCCGCAGGCAGATAGGTGGCCACCGCCGCCACGCCTTCGCGCGAAAGCCACGAACTGCGCCACTGGCTGAAGGCGCGCCAAGCGCGTTCCGGATGACCGAGGTGAAACGTCGACGACAAAAGCCCGAGTGTCACCAGCACGCCGCCGAGCACCAGCGCCGTGACACTCGGTGCCGCGCGGTCCGGTAATCCGTCCAGAAGGGTTCGCAGGCCCAGCCAGATCCAGAGCCCGTAGCCCGCGCCCGACGCCGTGGTGAAGAAGATGACGGAATAGGCCGGATGCATACTTGCCTCAGTCGCTCAGCCGGTTGTCGATCCAGGCGAACAGACGCTCCAGCCGGTCGCGCGGCGCGCCGATCCGGTCCTCGGGAGCGGGCGTCGGGACGATGCCGGCGGTCGCGGGATCGCGCGGAGGAAGGTACTTGTTCACCGGCTTGAAGCCGAATTCTTTCAGAAGATCGAAACCGCCCCGTTCGGCCACGTTCCGGGACACGGCGCTGTCGGGGTCGGCCAGATCGCCGAAGGCCCGCGCGCCGGTCGGACAGGCCTTGACGCAGGCGGGTTCGCGGTCCTCTTCCGGCAGGGTCTCGTTGTAGATGCGGTCCACGCAGAGCGTGCATTTCTTCATGACGCCGTCGTCATGGTCGTATTCCCGCGCGCCATAGGGGCAGGCCCAGGAACAGAGCTTGCAGCCGATGCAGGTGTCGGGGTTGACCAGAACGATGCCGTCCTCGGCGCGCTTGTAGCTGGCGCCGGTTGGGCAGACGGTGACGCAGTCGGGTTCCTCGCAATGCAGGCAGGAGCGTGGGAAATGCACCGTGCGGCCGCGGCCATCGATCTCCATCTCGAAACTGTGTACGCGGTTGAGGAAGGCGCCCGAGGGGTCGGCGCCATAGGGATCGTGGTCGGTCAGCGGCGCAGAATAGCCGCCCGTGTTCCATTCCTTACAGGAGGTCACGCAGGCATGGCAGCCGACGCAGGTGTCGAGGTCGATCACGAGGCCGAGCTTTTTCGGCGTATCTCCGGGAAGACTGGTCATGTGCGCTCCACCTCGGGCTTGCCGTAGGCGAGTTTCGACGGCGCCTCCGGCAGACCGCCTCGGCCGAGCGCCTCGAAGCGCGGCTCGGTCCCGCCCGCGCCATCGGCCTTTTCGATGGACACGCGGAGGTCGAACCAAGCCGCCTGCCCCGTGATCGGGTCGGAGTTCGAGTACCTGTAACCTCCGCCCCCGTCGGGCAGAAGTTCTGATATGAGATGATTCAGAAGGAACCCCTTCGTCGCCTCGGGCGCGTCCTTGTCGAGACCCCATGCCCCCTTGCGCTTGCCGATGGCGTTCCACGTCCAGACGGTATGCGGATTCACCCCGTCCATCAGCCGGACCTGGCATTTCACCCGCCCGAGATGCGACGCGATCCAGACCCAGTCGTCGTCCACGACCCCGATCCGCGCGCCAAGCTCGCGGTGGACGTAAAGCCTGTTCTCGGCCGTGATCTGCCTGAGCCACGCGTTCTGCGAGCCCCAGGAATGGTACATGTGCATCGGGCGCTGCGTGATGGCGTGCAGGGGGAAGGCGGCGCTATCCACCATCTCGCCCTCGAAGGGCGGATACCAGAAGGGCAGCGGGTCGAAATGGGTCTCGATCCGGTCACGGGCGCGCTCGGGCGGCTGGCGGTCTCCATGGCCGCGCGCGGCCAGCCGGAAGCGCTGCAACGGTTCGCAGTAGAGCTGGAAGATCGTGGGCTCGGGCGAAAGCCGGATGCCCTTCTCGATGCCCCAGTCGAGATAGCCGCGATTGGCGTGCTTGAAATAGGCGTGTTCCGGCGCGACCGGCTGCACGTGGAAGGCGCCGTTCTCGATGTAGCGGCTCAACTGGTCGGGGTTTGGCGCGCCGACGCATGTCTCGGTCCCATCCTTGCCGCGCCACCCCGAGAGCGGCCCGATACCCGGCTTGCGCTCGTGGTTGACCATGTAATCGGGGTAGCCGCCGGGATAGGCGGGGCTGCCATCCTCCTTGACGAAACCCGGCAGGCCCAGCCGCGCGCCAAGGTCGATCAGCACGTCCTGGAACCCGCGCACATCGCGGTCGGGCGGGACCACCGGCTGCCGGATCGCGTCGGCGATCATGTCGGGCTCGGATATCGGCCGGTCGAGCAGCGAGATGCAGTCCCACCGTTCCAGATAGGTGGTGTCGGGCAGGATCAGGTCGGCATAGGGCACCGTCTCGGAATAATAGGCGTCCGAATAGATGATCTTCGGGATCACGTAGTCGCCGTTCTCGTCCGTCGCGGTCAGCGCCTCCAGCGTTCCGGGAACGTTCATCGAGGAATTCCACGCCATGTTCGCCATGTAGAGGAACAGCACGTCGATACCGTAGGGGTCACGCTTGGCCGCGTTGTTCAGCACCATGTGCATCAGCCCGTGGGCCGACATCGGCGCGTCCCACGAAAACCCCTTGTCGAGGCGGGAGGGCGCCCCGTCGTCCCCGATCAGAAGGTGCTGCGGCCCGTGCGGGAAACCCAGATGCGGGCCACCCAGAGGCATCTCGGGCTGGATCTCCTCGGGCAAGCCATGGGGCAGGAGGTTCGGCGGCGTCTGCTTGGGATATGGCGGCTTGTAGCGGAAGCCGCCGGGGCAATCGATGGAGCCGAGCAGGATCTGCAGGACATGGATCATGCGGCAGGTCTGAAACCCGTTGGAATGGGCCGAGATGCCGCGCATGGCGTGCATGGAGACGGGCCGCCCGATCATCTTGTCGTGCTTGCGGCCCCAGGCATCGGTCCATGGCCTGTCGAGGGTGATCTCTTCCCTGAAGGCCACATGCGCGATCTCCGCGGCGATGCGGCGGATCTGGTCGGCCGGGATGCCTGTCGCCCCGGCCACGGCCTCCGGCGTGTAGTCATCGCCAAGATACCTCTCGGCCATCAGTTCGAAGACCGGCCGCGCGCGCCGACCATCCGGCAACACCCTCGCACCGGTCAGAGCAACCGACAGGTCGCCCGCCTTCCCGCTCACCAGCGCGTCCGCGTCGCGCGACCAGGCCATCGGATTGCCCTCCGCATCCCGCGCGAAAAGCCCGTCCTCGGCCGTTCCCGGCGCGTCGATCACCAGCCATGGCGCGTTGGTGTAGCGGATCAGGTAGTCCAGATCGATCTGGCGCGTCCGGAACAGCTCATGGATCAGCGCGCCCACGAAAAGGCCATCCGTGCTCGGCCGCACGCCCACCCATTCGTCAGCGACGGCGTTGTAGCCCGTCCGCACCGGGTTGATCGAAACGATCTTGGCGCCACGTTCCTTCAGCTTGCCGATGCCGATCTTGATGGGGTTGGAGGCATGATCCTCCGCCACGCCGAACAGCAGGAAATACTTCGTGTGCTCCCAGTCGGGATCGCCGAATTCCCAGAACGCACCACCGAAGGTGTAAAGCCCGCCCGCCGCCATGTTCACCGAACAAAACCCGCCATGGGCCGCGAAATTGGGCGTGCCGAACTTCATCGCCCAGAACCCGGTCAGGCTCTGGCTCTGGTCGCGCCCGGTGAAGAAGGCGAGGCGTTTGGGGTCGGTCTTGCGGACCTTGCCCATCCACTCGGTCGCGAGGCTCAACGCCTCCTCCCAGGTGATTTCCTGAAACTCGCCCGACCCGCGCGGACCCACCCGCTTCATCGGCGCGCGCAGCCGCGCGGGGGAGCAATGCTGCATGATGCCCGACGCGCCCTTGCCGCAGATTACGCCCTTGTTCAGCGGGTGGTCGCGATTGCCATCGATATAACGCACCTCGGCCCGCCCACCGGGCACGTCGCGCAGATACACGTCGATGCCGCAGCGGCAGGCGCACATGTAGCACGTCGTCTTGGCGACCCGGTCGCCGACCGGCGTGTTCAGATCGATATCGGGCTGCGCTGACATACGGCGCGCCACTCCTCCCCTTGTCGGGCCGCGGGTAAAACGGCCCCCTCGTGTCACGTTAGCGGCGCTTTTCCGAATGCGCGAGGGGGGATTGTTGCGACCTAACGTTGCCCGGCCTCGAGATGGGCACGCAGCGCCTTGAGCGCCTGCCGATACGGACCGCGGTGCCGGTTGCGCAGATGCACACAGGCATAGACCGGCTGCGCGATCACCGGCGCGCCGGACACCCGCCGGGCCAGTCCTGCGCGCCCCAGTTCCATCGCCGTCTGCCGAAGGACATAGGCGCTGCCCCCGAAGGCGGTGAGCAGCCCGCGCACCACGGCATTCTGGCCGCCAGACACCGCGCCCACCGACAAGGCGGGCAGAAGTGCTGCATGAGCGGCCGAAAAGGCCGGCGCGTAATTGGCAAGAATGTAGCTGTCCGTGCGCACCTCCGCGAGGCGTTCCGCCTCTGTCGAGACCATGACATAGGCGATCTCGCCCAGCGTTTCGAAATGCAGGTCGTGCTGTGGTTTCGGCGTGTAGAAGATCGCGAGGTCGAGCGCCCCGTTCGCGACATCGGAACACATCTGCGCCGAATAATCCGCCTCGACGTAAAGCGCGGTCTGCGGCAGCGCGCCTTGCAGGACCCGGACCCACTCGGCCACGCTGTCGCCCAGAAGATCGTGCTGGATGCCGATGCGCGCGGTCCGTGCGGCACTGCCCGCGCCCTGCGCATCCTGCAGCCCCGCGCGCCATGCCAGACGCATCGCGCGGGCGTGCGGCTCGAACCTCAGACCCTCGGTCGTCAGCGCCGTGCCCGCGCGGCTGCGCTCCAGCAGGCGGCAGTTCACGGCGGTCTCCAAGGCCCTGAGCCGCCCGGAGACGGTCGACTGCGTCACGCCCAGCCGGTCGGCCGTGCGGTTGAAACTGCGCGTGTCGCAGAGATCGAGGAAGGTTTCGATCTGTTCGATATTCATGGCCCCATCCTCACCGGATTTGTACTGATCGGAATTACCGATCTAAACACATTCAACATCGCGATTGAAGCGCGCCAGGACCGTGGGAATACTCATTCCGAAATCGATCGTCCGTCACCGTGGGAGGACAGTCATGGCCGACATTCCCGGGCATGCACGCGTGGTCATCATCGGTGGCGGGGTGGTCGGTGTCTCGGCGCTTTATCATCTGGCGAAAGCGGGATGGACCGACTGCGTGTTGCTTGAAAAGAACGAGCTGACCGCCGGCTCCACCTGGCACGCGGCGGGCAACGTGCCGACGTTTTCGACGTCGTGGTCGATCATGAACATGCAGCGCTATTCGACCGAGCTTTATCGGGGGCTGGGCGAGGCGGTCGACTACGCCATGAACTACCATGTGACCGGGTCGATCCGGCTGGGTCATTCGGACGAGCGCATGCAGGAATTCGCGCGTGCCCGCGGCATGGGTCTCCACCAGGGGATGAGCCTCGAGATCCTCGCCCCGGACGAGATCAGGGACAAGTATCCCTTCATCGAGACCCACGACCTGAAGGGTGCGCTTTACGATCCCGCCGATGGCGACATCGACCCGGCGCAGCTGACGCAGGCCTTGGCCAAGGGCGCGCGCGACCTCGGCGCAACGATCCTGCGCTTCTGCCCGGCGACAGGGGTCAGCCGCGAGAACGGCGAGTGGATCGTCCATACCGAAAAGGGCGACATCCGCTGCGAGATCGTGGTGAATGCCGCCGGCTATTACGCCCAGCGCGTGGGCGAGTGGTTCAAGCCCTTCGGCGGGCGCACCGTGCCGATGATGGTGATGAGCCACCAGTACCTGATCTTCGACGAGGTGCCGGCAGTCCGCGAATGGTCGGCAGAGGTCGGCCACAAGCTGCCGCTCTTGCGCGATGTGGACGTGTCCTACTACCTCAGGCAGGAGAAGAACGGATTCAACCTCGGCCCCTACGAGCGGACCTGCAGGGCGCATTGGAACGATCCCTCCGACCCGATGCCGGAGGATTTCAGCTTTCAGCTCTATCCCGACGCGCTCGACCGTCTGTCGGTACAGATCGAGGACAGCATGGCCCGCGTGCCGGTGCTGGCCGAGGCGGGGCTGGCGAAAACGATCAACGGACCGATCCCCTATACGCCGGATGGCAACCCGCTTCTGGGGCCCATGCCCGGCGTGCCCAACGCCTTCGAGGCCTGCGTCTTCACCTTCGGCATCGCGCAAGGCGGCGGCGCGGGCAAGGTTCTGGCCGAGTGGATCACCGAGGGCGCGACCGAGTGGGACATGTGGTCCTGCGATCCGCGCCGCTTCACGGGCTATACCGATCACGAGTATTGCGTGGCCAAGGGGATGGAGGTCTATGGCCATGAATACGGCATGCACTTCCCGTGGCACCGCTGGCCCGCCGCGCCGGATCGCAGGGTCTCCCCGATCCACGATCTTGTAAAGGAACTTGGTGGCCAGATGGGCGCCTATGCCGGCTGGGAACGCGCCAACTGGTTCGCCAAGCCCGGCGACGACACATCCGAGGAAGCGACCCAGACATGGAACCGCGCAGGTCCGTGGGAGCCGCGTATCCGCGAGGAATGCGAGGCCGTGCGCGACGGTGTCGGCGTGCTGGACCTGCCGGGGTTTTCGCGCTTCCACCTGACCGGCGACGGCGCGGGCGCGTGGCTTTTGAGCAAGATCGCGGGCGGTCTGCCGAAACCCGGCCGTATCGCGCTGGCCTATTTCCCGGATCATCGCGGCCGCATCCTCACGGAGATGACCATCGCCTGCAACGGCGAGGATGATTTCACGCTGATCACCGCGGCGACGGCGCAGTGGCACGATTACGAATGGCTGGCGCGCGACCTGCCCGAGGGGTTGGCGCTTGCCGATCTTTCCGGCGATCTCTCGACGCTGATCGTGACGGGTCCGCAGGCGCGCGACCTCTTGCATCAGGTGGGCACCGAGGCCGACCTGCACCTGCCATGGCTCAGCCATCAGTCGGCGGTGGTCGCCGGGCGGCCCTGCACGCTGGCCCGCGTCAGTTTCGCCGGCGAACTGGGCTGGGAGGTGCACGCCGCGAGCGCGGAGATCCCGGCGCTTTACACGGCGATCCTTGGCGCGGGGGCGAAACCCTTCGGGATGTTCGCGCTCAATTCGCTCAGGATCGAAAAGGGTTATCGCGCCTGGAAGGGCGACCTTTCCACCGATTACAGCCTGCTCGAAGGCGGGCTCGACCGGTTCATCCGTTTCGACAAGCCGCAGGATTTCCCCGGCAAGGCGGCGCTTCTGGCCGAGAAGCAGCGGGGCGTGACGAAGCGTTTCGTGACGCTCACCGTGGACGCGGGCGCGGCTGACGCGCCCTACATGTCGACGCTCTGGCATGACGGCGCCGTGGTGGGCGAGACGACATCGGGCGCATGGGGCTACCGCGTGGGAAGCTCCATCGCGCTCGGCATGCTGCGCGCGGATCTGGCGGTGCCCGGCCATGCGCTGGAGGTCGATATCTTCGGCGAACGCCGCCCCGCCATCGTGCAGCCCGACGGCCCCCTCTGGGACCCGGGCAACGACCGGCTGAGGGCCTGACCCCATGGCCAACCTCCCCACGCAAACCCGCGCCGTCATCATCGGTGGCGGCGTCTCCGGCTGTTCGGTCGCGTATCATCTGGCGAAACTGGGCTGGACCGACATCGTCCTGCTGGAACGCAAGCAACTGACCTGCGGCACAACCTGGCACGCCGCCGGTCTGGTGGGGCAGCTGCGCGGCACTCAGAACATGACGCGGCTGGCCAAGTATTCCGCCGATCTCTACGTCAAGCTCGAGGAAGAGACCGGCGTCGCCACGGGGATGCGGCAGGTGGGCTCCATCTCCATTGGCCTGACCGCCGACCGGCGCGAAGAGCTTCTGCGGCAGGCCACGCTCGCCCGCGCCTTCGACGTGGAGGTGGGCGAGATTTCCGCCGCCGAGGTCAAGGCCATGTATCCGCATGTGGAGGTCGGCGATATCACCTGCGCCGTGCATCTTCCCGGCGACGGGCAGTGCGACCCGGCCAATATCGCCATGGCGCTGGCCAAGGGCGCGCGGATGCGCGGCGCACGGATCGTGGAGGGCGTGAAGGTCACGGCCGTGACAGACGACGGCAAGCGCGTCACCGGCGTCGATTGGGAGGCGGACGGCGAGACCGGTCACATCGCGGCGGACATCGTCATCAACTGCGGTGGCATGTGGGGCCGCGACCTGGCCGCGCGGTCCGGCGTGAGCCTGCCGCTCCACGCCTGCGAGCATTTCTATCTTGTAACAGAACCCATCGAAGGCCTTGGCCACCTTCCGGTGCTGCGCGTCCCCGACGAATGCGCCTATTACAAGTCCGATGCCGGCAAGATGATGCTGGGCGCGTTCGAACCCCGCGCGAAACCCTGGGGCATGTCCGGCATCCCCGAGGATTTCTGCTTCGACGCCCTGCCAGAGGATTTCGAGCATTTCGAGCCGATCCTCGACATGGCCACCCGGCGCATGCCGATGTTCGAGACGGCGGGCATACATACCTTCTTCAACGGCCCCGAAAGCTTCACCCCCGACGACCGCTACTATCTGGGCGAGGCGCCGGAGCTTGGCGGCTACTGGGTCGCGGCGGGCTACAATTCCATCGGGATCGTCTCCTCGGGGGGGGCGGGCATGGCGCTTGCGCAATGGATCGTGGACGGCGCGCCGCCCTTCGACCTGTGGGAGGTCGACATCCGCCGCGCGCAACCGTTCCAGCGCAACCGGCGCTATCTGAAGGAACGCGTGACGGAAACCCTCGGGCTCCTCTACGCGGATCACTGGCCCTACCGGCAGGTCGAGACCGCGCGCGGCGTGCGCCGCAGCCCGGTGCACGAGCACCTGAAGCAGGCCGGCGCGGTGTTTGGCGAGGTCGCGGGCTGGGAGCGCGCGAACTGGTTCGCGGGTCCCGGGCAGGCGCGCGAATACAGCTACGACTGGCACCGGCAGAACTGGTTCGACAATGCGCGCTCCGAGCACATGGCCGTGCGGCAGGGCGTGGGCCTCTTCGACATGACCTCCTTCGGCAAGATCCGGGTGGAGGGGCGCGACGCCGCGGCCTTCCTGAACAATGTCTGCGCCAACGAGGTCGACGTGCCCGCCGGCCGCGTCGTCTACACCCAGATGCTGAACGCGCGCGGCGGGATCGAGAGCGACCTGACCGTCACGCGGCTAAGTGAGACCACCTTCCTGCTCGTCGTACCCGGGGCGACGCTGCGGCGCGATCTGGCATGGCTGCGCGCCCATGTGGCGGACCGCGTCATCACCATCACCGACATGACCGCCGCTGAGGCCGTTTTCTGCGTGATGGGGCCGAAGGCGCGAGATCTTCTACAGGATGCCAGTCCCGACGACCTCTCCAACGCGGGTTTCCCCTTCGGCACCGCGCGGGAGATCGAGATCGGCATGGGACTGGCCCGCGCGCATCGCATCTCCTATGTCGGCGAACTCGGATGGGAGCTTTATGTCTCCACCGATCAGGCCGCCCATGTGTTCGAGACACTGACCGAGGCCGGCGCGGGCCACGGGCTGAAACTCTGCGGCCTGCATGCGCTCGACTCCTGCCGTATCGAGAAGGCGTTCCGCCATTTCGGCCATGACATCACCGACGAGGATCATGTTCTCGAGGCGGGCCTCGGTTTCGCCGTGCGCACGCAGAAACCCGATTTCATCGGCCGCGACGCGGTGCTGCGCAAGCGCGAGTCGGGGCTCGTCCGTCGCATGCTCCAGTTCCGGCTGACCGACCCGGAGCCGATGCTGTTTCACAACGAGGCCGTGGTGCGCGACGGAAAGATCGTCTCGATCGTGACCTCGGGAAATTACGGCCACGCGCTCGGCGGTGCGATCGGGATGGGCTACGTGCCCTGCCCCGGGCAAAGCGCCGGGGACGTGCTGGGCTCCACCTACGAGATCGAAGTGGCCGGTCGGCGCCACGCGGCGGAGGCCAGCCTCGCGCCGCTTTACGATCCGAAATCGGAAAGGGTGCGAATGTGACGACCGAGGTCGAAATCAGGAAAAACCGCCGCGGCGGCGGACGGGCGGCCCGCGTCGCCCTGCGCGCGGCCCCGCTGGCCGAGGACAAGCGGCCCGTGCGCCCCGGTCTGGAAGGCGGGCAATATACGCCCATGACCGAGGCCGGCGTCGCGCGCATCCACGCCGCCGTGATGGACGCGCTGGAGGTCGTGGGCCTGTCTCAAGCCCCCGAAAGCGGGGTCGAGATCATGACCGCGGCGGGCGCGATCCTGGGCGATGACGGGCGGCTGCGGTTTCCCCGCGCGCTGGTCGAGGACATGATCGACAAGGCGGCGAAGAGTTTTCCCCTCTACGGTCGCGACCCCCGGCATCATCTCGATCTGTCCGGCACCCGTGTCCATTACGGCACCGCCGGCGCGGCCGTGAATGTCGTCGATCTGGCGACGCAGAGCTATCGCCCCTCCACCGCGCCGGACCTCTACGACGCCGCGCGTCTGGCGCAGCATCTCGACAACATCCATTTCTTCCAGCGAACCATGGTCTGCTGCGAGATTCCGGATCTCGTCGAGATGGACATCAACACGCTTTACGCCTGTCTCGCCGGCACGACGAAGCATGTGGGCACGTCCTTCTCCGACCCCGCATCCGTCGATCCGGGGATGGAGCTGATCCACATGGTCGCCGGCGGCGAGGAGGCCTGGCGCGCGATGCCCTTCGTGTCGCTGTCGAACTGCTTCGTCGTGCCGCCGATGAAGTTCGCGACCGAAAGCTGCCTGACGATGGAGGCCTGCATCCGCGCGGGCATGCCGATCCTGCTACTGTCCGCCGGACAGGCCGGGGCGACGGCCCCCGCCCCGATCGCGGCGGCCATCGTGCAGGCGGTGGCCGAATGCCTCGCGGGCGTCGTCTACGTCAACGCCATGGCGCCCGGACATCCGGCGGTTTTCGGAACATGGCCCTTCGTGTCCGACCTGCGCACCGGCGCCATGTCCGGCGGTTCGGCGGAACAGGCGCTCCTCTCGGCGGGCTGCGCGCAGATGCACCGGTTCTACGGCATCCCGGGCGGAGCGGCGGGCGGCATGACCGACAGCAAGCTGCCGGACATGCAGGCCGGTTGGGAACAGGGCATCATCAACGTCCTCAGCGGCCTGTCCGGCCTCAACATGGTCTATGAATCCGTGGGCATGTATGCCTCGCTCATGGGCTTCTCCCCCGAGGGGATGGTGCTGGGCAACGACCTGATCGGACAGGCGCAGCGCTGCGTGCGCGGCATCGACGTGACCGAGGACGCGGTGTCGCTCGACGTGATGAAGGCCGTCTGCCTCGATGGCGGACCGGGGCATTACCTAGGCTCCGACCAGACGCTCGCGCTGATGCAGACGGAGTATCTCTATCCCGAGGTCGGCAACCGCATGACGCCCAAGGATTGGGTGGAGGCGGACAAGCCGGACCTGATCGCGGCCGCGCGGCGGCGGATGGACAGCATCCTGCAGCAAGCGCCCTGCCAGGTGCCGCCCGACGTGGACGCCGCCATCCGCGCCAGGTTCCCCATCAGGTTCTGAAACACGAAAGGACGACCCATGAAGGTCGCATTCATCGGCTTGGGCAACGTGGGCGGCAAGCTCGCCGGAAGCCTGCTGCGCAATGGCGCGGATCTCGCCATCCATGACCTCGACGTAAATCTTGTATCGGATTTCGTCGCGCGCGGCGCCACGGCGGGCGCCGACCCTGCCGCGCTGATGCAGGCTGCCGACGTGGTCATCACCTGCCTGCCATCGCCTGCCGCCTCGGATGCCGTCGTCACCGCGATGCTTCCCCATGTCGGCCCCGGCAAGACGTGGATGGAGATGTCCACCACCGATGCCGAGGAGGTCCTGCGCCTCGGCGCCATGGTGGAGGCGGCGGGCGGCCGGGCGGTGGAATGCCCCGTCTCGGGCGGCTGCCACCGCGCGGATACCGGCAATATCTCTATCTTCGCCGGCGGCTCACGCGAGGCGGTGGATCATGTCCTGCCGCTCCTCAAGCATCTCGGGCGGCGCATCCTGCATACCGGGCCGCTGGGCAGCGCCTCGAAGCTCAAGGTCATGACCAACTACCTCGCCACGGTGAACCTCGTGTCGCTGTGCGAGGCCATGACGGTGATGAAGGCGGCGGGACTCGACCTCGCGACGACCTACGAGGCCATCCGCATCAGTTCGGGCACGTCCTTCGTGCACGAGACCGAGAGCCAGCTGATCCTGTCGGGGTCCCGCGACGTGAACTTCACGCTGGACCTCGTGCAGAAGGATATCGGCCTGTTCCAAAAACTCGCCGATACCCACAACGTCCCGCTGGAGATGTCGCCGCTTCTGATCGACATCGTAACCGACGGGCAGCGCCGCTACGGAGACCGCGCGCAATCCGATCGCATCATCGAACGGCTGGAGGACGCGACCGGTCTTCAGATCCGGGCTGACGGTTTCCCCGAATTTCTTGTAGACTTGGAACCTGAGGAACTAGGCTACGAGGTTTTCAGGGGGTCGGATGAACGCTGACAGGTTCTATATCGGCGGCGAATGGGTGGCCCCGAGCGGTGCGGCGACGATGCCGATCATGGACCCGTCCATGGACGAGCAGGTCGGCACCGTCGCGCTCGGGCGTCTGCAGGACGTGGACCACGCGGTGCAGGCGGCCCGCGCGGCCTTCGACGAATTCGGACGCTGGCCCAATGCGGAGCGGCTCGCGCTGCTGCGTCGTATCCGGCAGGGCACGGAGACGCGGCGAGAGGACCTTGCCCAGGCCATGAGCCTCGAGATGGGCGCGCCGATCAGCATGGCGCGCGAGGTTCAGGCCGAGGCGGGCATCGGCCATGCCGACGGCTTCATAGAAGCGCTGGAGGCGCAGGAAGAGCGCTGGACGCTCTCCAATGGCGACACGCTCCTGCGCGAGCCGATCGGTCCCGCCGGGATGATCACCCCATGGAACTGGCCGATCAACCAGATTGCGCTCAAGGTCCTGCCCGCGCTCGCGACCGGCTGTCCGGCGATCCTCAAGCCGTCCGAACACACGCCTCTCTCGGCGCAGATCTACGCAGAGATCCTGCATGACGCGGGCGTGCCGGCGGGCGCCTTCGCGCTGATCCACGGGACCGGGGCGGAAGTGGGCGACGCGATGGCCCGGCACCCGGAGCTTGCCATGATCTCCTTCACCGGATCGACCCGCGCGGGGATCTCGGTGACCAAGGCCGCCGCGCAGTCCGTCAAGCGCGTGACGCTGGAGCTGGGCGGCAAGTCCCCCAACCTGGTCTTAGCCGATTGCGGCGGGGCGCTGGAGGACCGCGTGCGCGCCTCCGTGGCCGAATGTTTCCTCAACACCGGCCAGTCCTGCGACGCGCCCACGCGGATGATCGTCGAGGCGGCCTGTTACGACGAGGTCGTCGAGATCGCGCGCGACGCGGCCGAGACCACCAAGGTCGGCGACCCGAGGGCGGAGGGGGACCATATCGGGCCGCTCTTCGACGAGATCCAGTGGCACCGCGTGCAGGCCATGATCGCGACCGGCATCGAGGAAGGCGCGCGGCTTGTCGCCGGTGGCCTTGGCAAACCGCCGGGCATGAACCGCGGCTGGTACGTGCGCCCCACCGTCTTTGCCGATGTCACCAACGACATGGCCATCGCCCGGAAGGAGATCTTCGGCCCCGTGCTCAGCATCCTGAGGGCCGAGGACGAGGCCGAGGCCATCCGCATCGCCAACGACACCGAATACGGGCTGGCCGCCTTCATCCAGACCGGCGACACGGAGCGCGCCGAACGGGTCGCGGCCCGGCTGCGCGCGGGCGCCGTCCATGTCAACGGTGGCGGCATGGGCTGGGGCACGCCCTTCGGTGGCTACAAGGCCTCGGGCAACGGGCGCGAAGGCGGCGCGATGGGGCTGGAGGATTACCAGGAAATCAAGAGCCTGCATTTCGGGTAAGCGTGCTCAGCCCCGCGGCTGGTTCAGCACCAGACGCGCGGGGCGCTCATGCCCCTGATGCGCGGCGACAAGCGTGCGCGCCCGGTCCGCCACCACGCCCTCGGGCGCCACGACGCGGCGGCTGGACAGGTCCACGTGCAGCAGCAGCGTCTCCATGGTCGCGGCAGGTGTCTCGCCGCCGGTCCAGAACCGGTGCAGCAGGTGCAGCTTGCGACCGTCTCCGCCAAGGGCCTGCGTGGTCACGGTGATGCGGTCTCCGATGTCGATCTCGGCAAGGTAGCGGATGTGGTTCTCGGCCGTGAAATAGCTGAGCCCACCCGCGATGTAATCCGCATCCGCCCCGATCATCTCCATCACCCGGTCCGAGGCCCGCGCGCCGACCTCCAGATAGGGGGCCTCGTTCATGTGCCCGTTGTAGTCGACGAACGAGGTCGGCACCTGCATCTCCAGGGTGACGGGCAAGCCGTCCGGTCCGGTGTCGGGCACACTCAGGGTTTTCTCATGGGCCGCGATCACGCCGCCCGCCCCGCTGCCGGTGCGCTTGAGCGCGCGCATCATCGCCACGAGGTTCTCGTCGCGCAGACGCTCCAGCTCGCGGATGCTCAGATGGCCCGACTGAGCGTCCGACTGCCCCGCGATCAGCTCGACCAGCGCATCGTCGAATTCCGGCACGTCCATGAGCTTGGTCCACGGCCATGTCAGGCAGGGACCGAACTGTTCGAGGAAATGGCGCATGCCCGCCTCGCCGCCCGCGATGCGGTAGGTCTCGAAAAGCCCCATCTGCGCCCAGCGCAGGCCGAAGCCCATGCGGATCGCCTCGTCGATCTCCGCCGTGCTGGCCACGCCGTCCTTCACCAGCCACAGCGCCTCGCGCCAGACGGCCTCGAGGAACCGGTCCGCGATATGGGCGTCGATCTCCTTGCGGACGGTGAGGGGGAACATGCCGATGCCGCGCAGGATGTCGGCGGCGCGCGCCGTCTCGCCCGCGTCGCCCACCAGCTCCACCAGCGGGAGCAGGTAGACCGGGTTGAACGGATGCGCCACGATCACGCGGGCGCCGGTCCGGTTCAGCTCCGACGGTTTGAAACCCGAGGTGGAAGAACCGATCACCGCATCCGGCGGGGCGGTGGCCGCGATCTCGTCGTAGATGGCATGCTTGATCTCCAGCCGCTCGGGCACGCTTTCCTGTATCCAGTCGGCGCCCGAGACAGCGCCTGCGATTGTCGTGTGCAAGCTCAGCGCGCCCTCGGCCGGCAAGGGCCGTTCGTAGAGCCCCGGCAGAGCGCGCCGCGCATTGGCCAGTACTTCGCCGATCTTGCGCTCCGCCTCCGGGTCGGGGTCGCAGACCGCCACGTCCCAGCCGTTGAGCAGGAACCGCGCAGCCCAGCCGCCGCCGATGACACCGCCGCCGATGATCGCTGCCTTCATGGTGATATGCTCCTTTCGAGGCGCGCAAGATCGTAGCCGTTGAAATCCAGAACCTCGCGCGCGGCGATCAGGCGGTCCTGCGGGATTACCGGGTCGCGGTTCAGGATCCAGCCCGCGCGCCCGTCGGGCTGGCCCACGACGGCGGTGCGATAGCCCTCGTCGATCCAGAGCACCCAGTAGGGCGCTGCGACGGGAACGCCGTCGAGCCGTACCGACAGCCGCCCGGGCCCGACCACCCGCGCGGTGCCGGCGATCTCGTCGATGACGTCTCCGCTGGCGTTGAGGCAGGTGTTCCGAACGAGGATTTCGCCGCCCTCGCCTTGCGCGTAGTCGACGACCGCGCCCGCGCAGCGCGCCTGAAACGGGTTGGGATAACGCGCGACCTCGTGCCAGCGGCCGAGGTAGCGGGCGGGGTCGAAATTGGCACTCGACGCGATGATGACGGAGCGGTCGCGATAGCCGGGCGCGATGGCGCCGCACGCCGCGAGAAGGCCTGCGAGGCCGAGCGCAAGGAGCGTTCTGATCATGGCGCGAGCGTCTCCGTATGTCCGTCGATGCAGAGCGTCTGGCCCGAGATCTTCGCGCCGGCGGGCGAGGCGAGGTAATGCACCATGTTGGCGACATCCTCGGCATCGACCCAGCTGCGCAGGGACACACCCTTGACGTAGAGCGCGCGGATCTCTTCCTCCGGGCGGCCCTGCGCCTCGGCCTCCATCGCGACCACACGGTCCATGCGCGGGCCCTGTACCGCGCCGGGCGCAAGCGCGTTCACCCGCACGCCTGCGGGCCCGAGTTCCATCGCAAGCGTCTTCATCAGCCCGATGATCGCCCATTTCGACGCGGCATAGGGGCTGCGGAACGGGTAGCCCGCGATCCCGGCCGTGGAGGAGGTCAGCGTGATCAGCCCATGCCCCTGTGCCCGCATCACGCGCGCGGCCCAGCGGCAGGTCAGGAACGCCCCGTTCAGGTTCACCGCGACGCAATCCTGCCAGGCGCCGTAATCCAGCGTCTCGATCAGTCCGGCGGGCCCGCCCGTACCGGCATTGGCGCAGACGACATCGACGCGGTCCCACCTGGCCTCGACCAGCGACAGGAACGTCTCCATGTCAGCCTCGCGCGTGACATCCGCGACCCGCGCGATGGCGGCGGGATGGGCGCTCGCGAAATCCGCGACCGCATCCACGTCCACGTCGCAGATCGCCACCTCCGCCCCCTCGATGAGAAAGCGTTCGGCGATGGCGCGCCCGATGCCCGAGGCGCCGGCGGTGACGAGGACGCGCCTGGTCATGCGGCGGGCGCGCGTTTGGTCAGGCCGAGCTTTTCGCGCACCTCCTGCGGCCCCATCACTCGCGCGCCCATGCCCTCGACCACGCCCACGGCGCGCTCGACCAGCTGCGCGTTGGTGGCCAGCACGCCTTTCTCGAGCCAGAGGTTGTCCTCCAGCCCCACGCGCACATGCCCGCCCGCTAGCACGGCGGCGGCGGCATAGGCCATCTGGTGCCGTCCGAGCGAGAAGGCCGAGAAGGTCCAGTCATCCGGCACGTTGTTGACCATCGCCATGAAAGTGTTGAGGTCGTCGGGCGCGCCCCATGGCACGCCCATGCAAAGCTGCACCAGCGCGGGCGCGTCCAGCACGCCCTCCTGCACCAGTTTCTTGGCGAACCAGAGGTGCCCGGTGTCGAAGGCCTCGATCTCGGGCTTCACGCCCAGATGCGTCATCATCCGCCCCATCGCACGCAGCATGCCGGGCGTGTTGGTCATGACGTAATCGGCCTCGGCGAAGTTCATCGTGCCGCAGTCGAGCGTGCAGATCTCGGGCAGGCACCGGGCGATGTGTTCCACCCGTTCGGCGGCGCCGATCATGTCGGTGCCCGCCTCGTTCAGCGGCAGGGGCCGTTCGGTCGGGCCGAAGGTGATGTCGCCGCCCATGCCCGCGGTCAGGTTGAGGACCACGTCCACCTCCGCGTCCCGGATCCGGTCGGTGACCTCGCGGTAGAGGTCGAGCCTGCGGGACGGCGCGCCCGTTTCGGGGTCGCGCACGTGGCAATGGACGATGGCGGCCCCTGCCTTTGCCGCGTCGATGGCGCTATCGGCGATCTGCTGCGGGCTGCGCGGCACATGGGGGCTGCGGTCCTGCGTGCCGCCCGAGCCCGTGACGGCGCAGGTGATGAAGACCTCGCGGCTCATTTGAAGTGGCATGTCGTCTCCCTTTCCTTCGATCTTTCGTACGAAAGATCGCACGTGTGAATTTTCGTACGAAAATTCGCTATGTTCCCTTCCAGACCGGATCACGGCCCTCGGCGAAGGCGCGCGCGCCCTCTTGCTGATCCTCCGAGCGATACAGCCGTTCCACGGTCTCGAACTGGCTGCGCGTGATCCGGTTCAGCGCGTCGTTGAACTTCATCGCCTCGGCCTCGCGCACGATCTCCTTGATCGCGGCGAAGACCAGCAGCGGCCCCGACGACAGATCATCGGCCATCTTCCGGGCGGCGTCCATCAACTCGGCTCCGGGAACGACCCGGTTCACGAGGCCCCAGCGCGCGGCCTCCTCCGCGTCGAACCAGCGGCCGGTCAGCAACAGCTCCATTGCGATGTGATAGGGGATCCGCTTCGGCAGCTTGATCGAGGCCGCATCGGCCACCGTCCCGGACCGGATTTCCGGCAAGGCGAAGGTCGCGTGCTCGGCGACGAGGATGATGTCGGCGCACAGCGCCAGTTCCAGCCCGCCGCCGCAGGCGATCCCGTTCACTGCCGCGATCACGGGCTTGTTCAGCCCCCGCAATTCCTGCAGCCCGCCGAAGCCGCCCACGCCGTAATCGCTGTCCGGCGCCTCGCCCCCCGCTGCGGCCTTCAGGTCCCAACCGGGGCAGAAGAACTTTTCGCCCGCCCCGGTCAGGATGGCGACCCGCAACGCGGGATCGTCGCGAAACGCCATGAAGACCTCGCCCATGATGCGGCTGGTGGGCGCGTCGATGGCATTGGCCTTGGGCCGGTCCAGCGTGACCTCCAGCACCGCGCCGCGGCGTGTGGTCCTGATGGGGGTGTCGGTCATGGCTTCTCTCCAAGTCTGATCAGGGCATCGACCGCGACGGCGCGGTCTGGCGTGGCAATGAGCGGGTTGACCTCCAGCTCGGTGAGCGTATCGGCATGGGCCGTGGCGCAATCCTGCACCGCGAGGACCGCCGCGACCAGCGCCGCGCGGTCCGCGGCGGGCCGCCCCCGATAGCCGCCCAGAAGCGGCGCCATGCGCAGCCGGTCGAGCGCGGCGTCGATCTCGGCCCCCGTCGCGGGCAGAAGCAGGGACACGGTGTCGTCCAGCATCTCGGCCAGCACACCGCCCGCGCCCAGTGTCAGGACGAAGCCATGCGCCGGGTCGCGCAGGATGCCGACGATGATCTCGGCCACGCCGTCCGTGACCATCTCCTCGACCAGGTATCGCGTGCCGCCCATCCGCTCCGCCGCCGCCTCGACGGCCCCGGCATCGGCGAGGTTCAACGCCACCGCGCCCGCCTCGGTCTTGTGGGCGAGGCCCAGCGCCTTGACGACCACCGGAAATCCGATCGCCGCCACGCGGGCCGCGGCCTCCGCGGGGCTTGCGGCCTCCGCCCCTCGCGGCACGGGCACGCCATATCCGGCGAGCAGCGCCTTGCCCTCTGCTTCGGTCAGCAGGCAGGCCGCGGCCTCCGCGGGGCCGGGAACCAAAGGGACCGCCGCCGTGTCCGTCCGCGCCACCCGCGCGGCGGCCTCCAGCGCGGCAAGCCCCTCCGCGAACCCCGAGAGAGGCACGACGCCGCGCGCCAGCATCGCCTGCGCGATGGCCTCCGGCATAGTCTCGGTCAGGCTCGACAGGATCGCCGTGGGAACACCCGTGGCCGCCGCCGCATCCGCGCAGGCGTCGATCACGATCTCCCACGCGCTCGGGTCGCAGCGGTCGGGCCGCGGAAAGTCGATGATCGCGACACCGATGGCGATATGCGGCGCCAGCATCGCGGTGAAGACCTGCGCCAGCGCCGCCCGGTCGCCCCAGATATAGGTGTGGTAATCCAGCGGGTTGGCCAGCGCCACCTTGGGCCCCAGCGCCGCCCGCAGGCCCGCGCGCTGTTCTGCGGTCAGCGGCGGGCATTGAAGCCGCCGGTCCGCCACCATGTCCGAGATGATCCCCGCCTCGCCGCCCGAGCTTGACAGAACGCCGATGCGGCCCGAGGGCAGCGGACCTATGGCGTGCAGGAGCTTCAGCGCCTCAAGCAGTTCGGCCGGGCTTTTCACCCGCGCCATGCCCAGCCGCTCGAACAGCGCGCACGCCCCCGCATCGCTGCCCGCAAGCGATCCGGTATGCGACAGGGCCGCCGCTCGCGCGCCGTCCGACGCGCCGGATTTAAGAACGACCACGGGCTTGCCCAGCGCGCGGGCCCGGCCGGCCATGGCGATGAAGGCTGCAAGGTCGCCCACCCCCTCGACATGCAGGCCGAGTGCTGTGACGCGCGCATCCTCCAGAAGCCCCTCGGCGATCTCGGAAAGGCCTGTCTGCGCCTGGTTGCCGACCGTCACCACATAGGCCAGCGGCAGGCCGCGCGCCTGCATCGTCAGGTTCAGCGCGAGGTTCGAGGATTGCGTGACGATGGCGACGCCCCGCTCGACACGCTCGCCGCCATGCTGGTCCGGCCAGAGCGCGGCCCCGTCGAGAAGGTTCACGAACCCGTAGCAATTCGGCCCGAGGATGCGCATGTCGCCCGCCGCCGCGACCAGCGCCGCCTCGAGCGCGGGGCCGTCCCCCGTCTCCGATGCCGACTCGCGAAAGCCGGACGCGAAGCAGACGGCGCCCCCCGCGCCCATGGCCGACAAGGCGCCCAGCACATCGACGCTTGTCTGCCGGTTGACCCCGATGAAGGCCGCGTCGGGCGCTTCGGGCAGCGCCTCGACCGATGGAAACGCGGCAACGCCAGCCAGCTCGGTCTTCGTCGGATGCACCGGCCAGACCGGCCCGGCATAGCCCACCCGCCGGCAGCCCTCGACGACCGCGGCGCACCACGTTCCGCCGCCGACCACGGCGATGGAACGCGGACGCAGGAGGCGCGAGAGCGGCTGCATCTCAGGCGCCGAGCGGGCGGAACAACTCGCGCCCGATGATATGGCGCTGGATCTCGGACGTACCGTCCCAGATCCGTTCGACCCGCGCATCCCGCCAGAACCGTTCGATCGGGAAATCCGACATGAGCCCCATGCCGCCGAAGATCTGCAGCGTCGTGTCGGTGACGCGCGCCAGCATCTCGGTGGCGTAAAGCTTGGCGCTCGCGATCTCGCGGTTCGCGGGCATGTTCTGATCCAGCCGCCACGCGGCGGACAGCGTGAGCCAGTCGGCGGCGTCGATCTCGGTGATCATGTCGGCGACCTGGAAACTCACGCCCTGGAACTTCGCGATGGGCTGGCCGAACTGCTTGCGCTCGGCAGCGTGGGCCACAGCGTGATCGAAGCAGCGCCGCGCCCGGCCCACGGAATTGGCGGCAACCGTCAGGCGTGTGGCGTAGAGCCATGTGTTCATCACGTCGAACCCGCCATCAACCTCGCCCAGCACTTGGGCGTCGGGCAGGCGGCAATCGTCGAATTCGAGGATGCAGTTCTTGTATCCCCGGTGGCTGACCGAGGCATAACCGTCACGGATCGTGAAACCGGGATGCCCGCGATCCACGAGGAAACAGGTGATGCGCTTCTTCGGGCCCCTTGGCGTGTCGTCCACACCGGTTGCCACGAAGACGATGACGAAATCGGCATGATTCGCGCCCGAGATGAAATGCTTCGTGCCATTGACGACCCAGTCGCCGCCATCGCGCACCGCCGTGCAGGCCATGCCGCGCACGTCCGATCCCGCCTGTGGCTCGGTCATGGCGAGCGCGTCCATCCGCTCCCCGCGCACGGCGGGGAAAAGGTAACGCTCCTTCTGGTCGCCCTCGCAGGCCATCAGGATGTTCTGCGGCCGCCCGAAGAAATGCGTGAGCGCCATGGAACCGCGCCCAAGCTCCCGTTCCACCAGCGTGAAGTCGAGTTGCCCCAACCCGCCGCCGCCGACCTCCTCGGGGAAGTTGCAGGCGTAGAACCCCATCTCGATGACCTTGCGCCTGATCTCCTGCGCGAGCTCTTCGGGCACCTCGCCGCTGCGCTCGACAAGGTCCTCATGCGGGTAGATCTCCGTCTCGACGAAGTCGCGGACCGTCGTGACGATCATCTCCTGTTCCGGGCTCAGCGCGAAATCCATGGCATCCTCCCTGTTGGTCAAATTGCTATGCCCGGCAGATTGACCCCATCATGCAATAATGCGCGCCGATCATGCAGAGATCGCAGATTTTGATCGCGGCGCAAGCCCCGGGGTCATCCTGCCGCGCACAGAACAGGCAGAGGTCGATTTCCCGTTCCATCCCGTGCCCCTGCCGATTTCGCAACCGCGTGTTTGCAGCTATGTCAAAGGGATGGATATCGTCCTCGTCACCACGATCATCGCCTCGCTCTTCGTCGTCATCGGCGTGGCCGAGCCGCTGGCGGCGCGCCTGCGGCTGCCGCTGAGCGTGATCCTTGCCGTGCTCGGGGTTCTGATCGGCACCGGCGCGCTGTTCTTCCTGCGAACGGAATTCACGGATGCGTTGAACCCCGTGGCCGAGGCGATCCTCGGGCTGCCGATCCGGTCCAATGTCTTTCTCTACGTCTTCCTGCCGACGCTGCTCTTTCAGGCGACGCTGGAGATGAACCTGCGCCGGATGCTCGACGACTGGGTGCCGATCTTCGTGCTGGCCATCGTCGCGGTGGTCGTGGCGACGCTCAGCGTGGGCTACGCGCTGTCCTGGGCCTCGGCGCTGCCGCTCGCGGCGTGTCTTCTGATCGGTGCAATAGTCTCGACGACCGATCCCTCGGCGGTGGTCTCGATCTTCCGGTCGATCTCGGCGCCGCGCAGGCTGGCGCGGATCATCGAGGGCGAGAGCCTTCTGAACGACGCCGCGGCGATCGCGCTTTTCGGGTTGTTCATGGGTTTCGTGATGCTGGGAATGCCGGATCCCGACCTTGGCGCGGCCTTGGCGCGCTTCCCGGTTCTGATCGCCGGCGGCGCCCTCACCGGTTGGCTGGCCGCAAGGGTCGCGGTCTGGGTGATGGCGCTGTTCGGCCGGCACGAACTGGCGCTGATCTCGATTTCGGTGGCGCTGCCCTATCTTGCCTATATCGGCGCGGAACAGAGCGTCGGCGCCTCGGGCGTCATCGCCGTGGTC
Source organism: Rhodobacteraceae bacterium HLUCCO18 (assembly GCA_001314805.1). Lineage (GTDB taxonomy): Bacteria > Pseudomonadota > Alphaproteobacteria > Rhodobacterales > Rhodobacteraceae > Roseibacterium. Next base: position 81,753 of record LJSY01000011.1, read on the forward strand.
GCCGCCGGCCTGACGCTGAACCTGTCCGGGCCCGGCCGCCTGCCACCCCAGGCCTGGGCGAACCTGCGCGAGATCTGGGACGTGCTGGCCCATTGGGCCGGCGCGCTGATCTTCATCCTTGCCGCGCTGCTGATCCCGCGGCTGCTGGAGGAGGTGCGGATCGGGGATTTCCTGCTGGTGGGCGTGGTGATCCTCGCCGCCATCGCCGCGCGGGCGGTGGTCCTGTTCGGATTGCTG
>LJSY01000004.1:0-53360 GCA_001314805.1 Rhodobacteraceae bacterium HLUCCO18
CATCGCGCTTGAACTCGTCGCTGTAGTTGCTTGTCCCCATGGTCGCCTCCTCGGCTCAAAGTAAGGGGGCAAAGCGTCTACAAATCTAGGGGCACCTCAATCCAGCCGCGTTACCTATTCCGCAGAAGACGCCCAAGAGGTTCAAGCGAGGCGAGCTGCAGCGAATGGTACTGGCAGGGCTTCCTGCAACGGGGCCGCAACTCGCGCAATACGTATCAGAACACTCTGGGTTGGCTTACAAGTTGGCGTACAAGCGCGTATATATAGCCTTGTACCGCCTATCCGTTCGGGGTCGAGTCCTGCGATCCGACGGCGTGTGGCGGCTGCGCTAGTCACCGTCTTCTCCCACCGGCGGAATACTGAATCCCGCTGGCTCAGCGGACAGGTATTGACGTCGAACATCTTCCGCACGAGCCAACATTAAGCGACGGGCCACCTGATCAACGCTGCTTTCAAAAAGAACGTTCTCCCCCAACCACTTAAGGTATCCAGCCGTTTCCTTTGAGACTGAAAATCTGATCTGAGGCATGCGGAACGGTGCAAGCTCTAGCAAATCTTAGAAAGTTAAAGCTAGAATTTGCTTGATCATCTGGGTCGCACACAGCATATTGATGCCCAGAAGGCTCGGTATCGCTTTTCGAAAGAGAATCGGGCTAAAAGAAAAGGCCCCGCCGAAGCGGGGCCAATAGGAAGTGAGACATGGGTCGGAATCGAACCGACGTGTACCGAATTGCTACCCCGGGCGCATAACCATTCTGCCACCAAGTCTAGGGCCAGCATAGCGCTGGCCCTTTCCTTTTTCCACATCAATTTGAATGGGGCACAGCATTTCGTATGAAGTCCCTAGCGCACCCCTTTAGGTGGTGTAGACTCTCAGCACACCGTTGGTGCGTTTGATACATAAGCCCGCAGATCTGGTGCAAAAGAACCGTCGGCCCGCCTTTCCCGCCGCGCAGGCGCGGGATCAGGTGATGCAGGCTCTGTTTCGCGTGCGGCGGGATGGGCCGGTGGCACAGGGCACATACGGGGTCGTCACTCATGGCTGACAAGTCTGGCGCAACGGAACCGCATGGCAAGGTCGACGCGCTCGTGATCGGCAGCGGGCCGGCCGGCCTGATGGCCGCCGAGACGCTGGTGCGTGCAGGTCGGCAGGTGGTCATCGCCGAGGCCAAGCCGAGCGCGGGGCGCAAGTTCCTGATGGCGGGCAAGTCTGGACTCAACATCACCAGGGACGAACCGCCCGACGCGTTCAGGGCGGCTTACGGCGCGGCGGAGGACTGGCTTGCGCCGATGCTCGACGCGTTCGGACCGCGCGAGGCCGTCGCATGGGCCGAGGCGCTGGGCCAGCCGGTCTTCACCGGCAGCACCGGGCGCGTGTTTCCCGAGGTCATGAAGGCCTCTCCGCTCCTGCGCGCATGGCTGCGGCGGATCGGGGCGGAGTTGCGGCTGGCTTGGCGCTGGTCCGGATGGAAGGACGGCGCATGGGCGTTCGATACGCCAGGAGGCGCGACGGTGCTGTCCCCCGGCGTCACCATCCTTGCGCTGGGCGGTGCAAGCTGGCGGCGGCTGGGATCGGATGGGGCATGGGCGACGCTTCTGGCGGAGAAGGGCGTCGAAATCGCCCCGTTCCGCCCGGCCAACATGGGGCTTCGCATCGACTGGACGCCGCATATGGCGCCGCATCTGGGCCAGCCCCTGAAATCGGTGCGCCTTGTCGCCGGTGCGCAGTGTGTTCGCGGCGAGGCCGTGATCTCGGAGCGCGGGATCGAGGGCGGTGGCGTCTACGCGATCTCCGCTGCGGTGCGGGATGGCGCCCCCTTCGCCATCGACCTCGCCCCCGACCGCAGCGCGGAGGACATCGCCCGACGCCTCGCGCAGCGGCCGAAGAAACGAACGCTGATGAAGCATCTCGCACAGGCGCTGGGCCTCGACCCTGTCAAACGCGCGCTTTTGCAGGAATTCGGCCGTCCGCTGCCCGAGGGCGCGGACCTCGCCCGGCTGATCAAGGCGCTGCCCGTTCGCCACCTGGGTCCGCGTCCCATGGATGAGGCGATCTCGACCGCCGGTGGCATCATGTGGGAGGCGGTCGACGAAGGCTTGATGCTGCGCGCCCTGCCGGGGGTCTTCGTGGCCGGAGAGATGCTCGACTGGGAGGCGCCGACGGGCGGTTACCTGATCACGGGCTGCCTCGCCACGGGGCTCTGGGCCGGTCGCCACGCGGCCGAGTGGTCGGGCCCGTGATTCTGGCCCGTGATTCAGGACCGTGATTAGGCCCGTGATTCAGGCTCTTGAGGCGCGCTCGAAGGATGGTCGTTCCCGCATCCGCATGGTGTGCGCGCGGAAGGGTTCGGTCACCGGGAATTTCGCGTTGATCGCCCAGCCCATGCAATGGGCGAGCAGGATGTCGGGGATCGTCAGGTCTTCGCCCATCAGGTAGGGGCCATCCTCGGCCATGCGGGGGACGAACTGATCCTGTGCGCGCTCGAATTCCCAGCGCAGGCTGTCCTTGATCTCGGGGATACGCTTGTCCTCGGGCAGGATGAAACTGTGCCTTGCGGCCATCCAGAGGGTCGCGTCGAACTCGTCGATGATGGCGTGGGTCAGGCTGTCCTGCCGCGCGCGGTCCAGCGTACCGGGCGCGTGCGTGAGCGCCCCGTGCCGGTCGCCGAGGAAGGTCATGATCGCCACGGAATCGGTGATGGGAACGCCATCGGCCACCAGAACCGGGACCTTTCCGGCGGGGTTGAAGCGCGTGACCTCCTCCGACCGGGGCGCGGCGGGGATGTGCTCGTAGGGCACGCCGATCTCCTCCAGCATCCAGAGCACGCGCATCGCGCGGCTCTTGACCGCGCCGATGATCTTGTAGGGTTCCGTCATGTGATAGGCCCTCCCCGGGGGTTTCAGCGCCCGCGCCGCGGCGGCAGCATCGCAAGGCGGATCAGCGTGCGTTCCATCATCGCCATCTGCGGCGCGGCGGTGGAAGAGCGCAAGGCCAGATCCGTTTCCACCAGCATCGAGATCGCGGTCTCCAGCTGCGGGCGGCCCCAGCGCGACAGCTGCCGTTTGAGGCGGTCCCGGCGCGGGCCGAAGACGGGCGGACGCTGCGCCGACAGCCCCGCCTCGGCGCCGCCGGGGTGGCAGGCGGCGGCATGAAGCGCCCGGAAATGACGCAGCGCGGCGATGCAGAGCGTCACGGGTGCCACGCCCTGCGCCTTCAGCCGCGACAGGATCGGGCCGATCGCGGCCGAGGCGGTCTCCGCCGTGGCGTGCAGGATGTCGTCAAGCTCCGCCTCGCGGCTCAGGGGTGCCACGGCCTCGAGATCCTCGGGCGAAACCGGTGTCGCGTCACCCCGCTTGTAGAGACCCAGCTTGTCGATGGTCTGCCGGAAATCGCCGGCCGAGAGCGTGCGGGCGAGCGTTTCGAGATCGGTCATCGCGGCGCGGTCCACGTTGGAAACGCCCGCACCTTGCAACAACTCCTCGATCTCGGCGCGCCCCGGCGGGTCATCGTAGACCGCCGCGACATAGGCCGATTTGGCCCCTTCGAAGAGCTTGCGGAGCGATGACTTCTTGGCCAGCACCCCGGCGGTCACGATGATCTGCGCGTCGCCCGGCTGCCAGTCCGACAGCGCCGCCTCGAATATCGGCGTCAATCCGTCCGTGGCCTGATCGACCTGCACGGCACGGGGGCCGGGGAAGAACCCCACCGCCTTGACCGCATCGAGAAGGAGCGCGTTGTCCGACCTCAGCTCCGCCGCCGTCAGCCGGGTCAGGCGCATTTCCTCGTCGGCATCGGGGCCGAGCAGCGCGGAGACAAGCCCCGCGCGAAACTGGCCCACGCGCACCGTGTCCTCGCCGTAGATCAGGCAGCCTGCCGCGTCGGGATCCGGTTTCCTGAAATAGGCGCCGGCATCGCGCGCGGAGAGTTTCATGCCCAGGCGTCGGCCCCGGCCAGCAGCCGCGCGACGATCTGGTCGGCCAGCGCGATCATCAGCCGTTCCTGCGCATCGCGCCGCGCCGCCGCCGTCGCAACGGGTGAGCCCGAGCTTGCGTAGGCCGTGAAGGTGGAGACCTCGCCCGCCTGTACCTGCATGTCGCTTGCGGTGTCCGTCACGGTGTAGGCGATGGCACCCGACAGGTTGATTCGGTTGATGTCGTCCGTCTCCGCCAGCGCCAGCGCCGATTCCGAGGTTTCGATCCGGTAGGACAGAAGGTATGGCCCGCCACTGGCGCGGCCGATCCTGTCTTCCAGCCGCGCCACGAGGCTGAATGACAGCGGGTCGTCCGGCGCGGCGATGGCGACGCGGCCTTGCACGGCGCTGCCGGTGCCGCCCGGACCGTAGACCGGCGTGAAGCCGCAGGCCGCGAGGGGCGCCACGCCCAGAAGCGCGAGGAACTGGCGGCGGTCAGACAACGACATTGACGATACGGCCCGGCACGACGATCACCTTCTTCGGCGCTCCACCGTCGAGCGCCCTGATCACAGCGTCGTCTGCCATGGCGATCTTTTCAACCTCTTCCTTCGAGGCGTCTCTGGCGACCGTGATCTCGGACCGCCGCTTGCCGTTGATCTGGATCGGCAGCGTGACGGTGTCCTCGACCAGCATGGCCTCGTCGGCGACGGGCCACGCGGCCTCGGCGATCAGGCCCGTGCCGCCCTGTCTGGCCCAGATGTCCTCGGCCAGATGCGGGGTCATGGGCGACATCAGTTGCGCCAGCGTCATGACGGCCTCGCGCTGGGCCGCATGGGACGCCTTCGACCGCGACAGCGTGTTGGTGAAGGCGTAGAGCTTCGCGATCGCGGCGTTGAAGCCGAAGCTTTCGACGCCCAGTGTCACGTCGCGGATCGTCCTGTGCATCTCGCGCAGGAGGTCGGCATCCCCCTCGCCCGCCGCGCCGGGGTCCATCTGCGCGATCCGGTCCGACAGCGACCAGACCCGGCCCAGATGCCTGTTGGCGGCCTCGGCCCCGGCGGCGGTCCATTCCACGTCGCGCTCGGGCGGCGAGTCGCTCAGGACGAACCAGCGCGCGGTGTCGGCGCCGTAGGTCTTGATGATGTTGACCGGGTCGACGACGTTCTTCTTCGACTTCGACATCTTGGCCGAGGGGATGACCTCGACCTCCTGCCCGGTGGCGCCCAGACGCGCACCCGATTCGTGGACCTCCACATCCTCGGGGAAGTGATAGACGGGGCGGTCGTTCTCATCGCGGGTGACGTAGATCGCGTGCGTCACCATCCCTTGCGTGAAGAGCGCGTCGAAGGGTTCCTTGCACTTCTCCGGCAGATGCCCGGTGATATGCATCGCCCGCGCGAAGAACCGCGAATAGAGCAGGTGCAGGATCGCGTGCTCGATGCCGCCGATATACTGGTCCACGTTCATCCAGTACGCGGCCTCTTCCATGTCCGTCGGCGTATCCGCCCGGGGCGCGGTGAAGCGGGCGAAGTACCACGACGAATCGACGAACGTGTCCATCGTGTCGGTCTCGCGGAGTGCCGCGCCGCCGCATTTCGGGCAGGTCGTCTGCCGCCATGTCGGGTGCCGGTCGAGCGGATTGCCCGGCACGTCGAAACTGACGTCGCGGGGCAGTTCTATGGGCAGGTTCTCCTTCTTCTCGGGAACCACGCCGCAGGTGTCGCAATGAACCACGGGGATCGGACAGCCCCAGTAGCGTTGGCGCGAAAGGCCCCAGTCACGCAGGCGGAACTTGGTGACGCCATGGCCCACGCCCTTTTCCTCGCAGAAGCGAATCGCGGCGTCGATGGCCTCGGTCCCGGTGGCCTCGGCGTCCCAGTTGAAGGGCAGGGTCCAGTGCACCTTTTCCGTCTTGGGCGGCACATAGGCGTCGCCGCCATCCTCGGGCTTCACGTGATCGCCCGACAGCGGCACGAAGGTGGACACCACGTCCAGCCCGTATTTCCGCGCGAAATCGAGGTCGCGCTGGTCATGGGCGGGACAGCCGAAGATCGCGCCGGTGCCGTAATCCATCAGGATGAAATTGGCGATGTAGACCGGCAGCTCCCAAGACGTGTCGAACGGATGCCGGCAGGTCAGCCCGGTGTCATAGCCAAGCTTCTCGGCCTTTTCGATGGCCTCCTCGGTGGTGCCGCCGCGCCGGGCCATGGCGCAGAATTCGGCGACCTTGGGGTCATGCGCCTCCAGCTCCCTGGCCAGCGGATGATCGGGCGAGATGCCGATGAAACTCGCCCCCAGAAGCGTGTCGGGACGGGTCGTGTAGACCTCCACCCGGTCATGGCCCGTGGTGGCTTCGGTCAGACCGAAGGCGAATTGCAGGCCGCGCGACTTGCCGATCCAGTTGGCCTGCATCAGCTTGACCTTGGCGGGCCAGTCGTCCAGCCCGTCCAGCGCGTCCAGCAATTCCTCCGAGAAATCCGAAATCCTGAAGAACCACTGCGTCAGCTCGCGCCGTTCGACCTCGGCGCCCGAGCGCCAGCCGCGGCCGTCGATCACCTGCTCGTTGGCCAGAACGGTCATGTCGACCGGGTCCCAGTTCACCACGGCGTTCTTGCGATAGACCAGCCCCGCCTTGAGAAAATCGAGGAACAGCGCCTGCTGCTGGCCGTAATACTCCGGGTCGCTGGTGGCGAACATGCGCGACCAGTCCAGCCCGAATCCCAGCGGCTTCATCTGTTCGACCATCGTGTCGATGTTCTGATAGATCCAGTCGGCCGGGTGGCCGCCGTTCTCCATCGCCGCGTTTTCCGCAGGCATTCCGAAGGCGTCGAATCCCATGGGATGCAGGACGTTGTGTCCGGTCGCCAGCTTGTAGCGCGCGATGACGTCGCCCATCGTGTAGTTGCGCACATGCCCGATATGGATGCGGCCCGACGGGTAGGGGAACATCTCGAGCACGTAGTATTTCGGCTTGTCCCCGGTGCGTGTCGCAAGAAACGTGCCGGCCTCGTCCCAGGCCTTCTGCCACTTCGGTTCCAGGGTCGCGGGGTCGTAGCGGGACATGCGCCATTCCTTGCGTAGAACGAGAAACGCCGGGCTCTCGGCCCGGCGCGTGTTTAAGGTGCGACGGCGGAAGGGTCTAGAGGCGGCCGTCGCGGATGCGAAGCTGACGCGCGCGGGTCAGGATCGCGTCCTCGATCTGGCGCGCCGTCTCTCGGTTCACGGCCCCGCTCCGCGATTGCAGCGCGACGCGCAGGGACCGCGCCTCAAGCGCCGGATCCGTCACGAAAACCGTCGCCCGATAGGCGGTGCCGCCGCCGGGGGGAGTGCCGTAACCAAATGAAAGCACGCCGGAAAACGGGTCAGCCGCCTCGATCGGCATGAAGTCGAGAATCTCCAGCGATGCGTTCCAGAGGTAGCGGTTGACCTCGACCGTGACGTTCGGGTTGTCGTTGTCGCGGAACAGGTCCCAGATCGTGTCGCGGTCGCGCGGGGCAAGCGCGCCCGCTTCCTCGAGCTGGCGGCGCGTCTCCGGGTCCATCTCGTTCTGGCCGAAGCCGCTGCCGCAGCCCGTCAGCGCCAGTGCCGCACAGATCGCCAATGCAGCTCCCGTCCTCGAAATGCCGGTCTTTCCAACCATCGTCATCTTGCTCGTCATGGCGTGCGCCTCGCGTGCCCGGTCCAACGTCGCCCTAGCTACAGAAGCCTTGCGATGGCGGCAAGAGCAGCGTCTCACGCCTGCCGCGCCCCCGGTCGCGCTGCGTTCGCGGGCGCACTCGCCCGAGCGGCCGTCATCGCGCCCGCACGCCCGGCAGCAGGAAGCGCGGCATGCGCAAAGCCCCGATTGTCCCAGTGTTTCAGGTGACATGCGGCGCGAAACGGGTGTGTGACATGTCTGCACCACGAGTCCCGCAAGATGCGCGGCGGCCTTGGGCCTTTCTTGCATTACGCGGCCCCACAAGCGAGACAGGGGCATACTCAATTCGGATGACCGTCTTGAGGTGCACCTTCTAAGTGAACACGAGGGAAAAACCATGAAAAAGGTTCTCTTCGCTACGACTGCCCTTGTGGCAACTGCTGGCGTAGCATCGGCCGAAGTCGCACTGAGCGGTTCGGCACAAATGGGCATCGAGGGCGGCAACAATGGCGCCACCACCCAGTTCGTTCAGGACATCAACGTCACCTTCACGATGGCGGGCACGTCCGACAACGGCCTGACCTTTGGTGCCGCCATCGACCTCTCCGAGGACGCAGGTGACGTCGACAATGACGATGCTGGCGTCGCCATCTTCGTCGATGGAGAATTCGGCACGCTGACGCTGGGCGACACCGACGGTGCGCTCGACTGGGCGATGCAGGAAGTCGACTTCAACGGCGCGGCGTCGATCAACGACGACCACACCACCCATGCCGGCTTCAACGGCAATGGCGGTCTGGACGGTATCTATGACGGTCAGATCCTCCGCTACGACTATTCGTTCGGTGACTTCGCCGTCGCGATCTCCGTCGAGCAGGACGACAATACGGCTGATACTAGCGGCTTCGAATGGTTGGATGGCACCGTCGTTATTGTCGAGGGGCCGAATAATGATGCAGTGACGACCGATCCCATCTGGGGCATCGGTGCAAAATACTCCGGCTCTTTTGCTGGCGGCACCTTCGGTGTTGGTATCGGTTACCAGTTCTCCAACGATATCGTGACTAATGCTGGTTCGCAGGAAGCGTCCGTGCTCGGCCTCTCCGCGAATGTTGCACTGGACTCTGGGCTCTCGGGCGCCATCAACTATACGGCCATCGAAACCGATCTCAGCGCCGGTGATGGCGTGCACTGGGGCATTGGCGCGAGCTACACGTTTGACGCGATCACGGTTCATGCCAACTACGGTCAGTACGATTGGGAAGCGGCATCCACTCTCCCCGACTCCAGTGGCTACGGTCTGTCGGCAGCTTATGACTTCGGCGGTGGTCTTTCGGCCCACCTCGGCTATGGCTGGGGCGACGTGGACGGTGAACCGAACGAGAGCACCTGGTCTTTCGGCCTGAACATGACCTTCTGATCCAACCGGATTTAATAGAACGATGGGGGCGGGCTTTGGCTCGCCCCTTTTCCCTTTCTGAAATCCGGCTACCACCACAGGCTGGAATCCCCTGGCTCCATTCCTGAGTCTCCAGAGCTTCGGAGGCGAGAGATGGATCCGTTCAGCCGGGGTATGGATCTGGCGCATGAGCATGCCGGCCAGAATATTTCCCGGTAATCAATTGAGTCAATAAAATTAATCTTGGTTAACGCGCTAATACTCAAGGGTTCGGAGGATGAATTGGCCAGCGAAAAAGAACGGGCCTGCCTCGAGCGACTCGAGGAGGCGCTTCTGGAATACGTGGAGCGATACGGATTGACCGAGAAGGCCCGGTCGGCACTCGTTCAAACCGAGAAACTCAGGCAGGGCGACGCGAATCCGCCGCCCGTATTCCCACCTGCAGGCGAAGGCGAGTGACACGATCCGCGCGCGGACGCCTGTTGGCGCAGCTGTCGCGATCCACGCCGGGCCTGTCGCAATCCGTGTGAGTTCCCCGCGCGCGATCCGGTATGCAGCACGGCATGTTCCTGAGCGTTTTCGACATCTTCAAGATCGGTGTTGGCCCGTCCTCGTCCCACACGATGGGGCCGATGACGGCGGCCGCGCGGTTTCTCGACGACCTGCGTTCGGGCCGCGAGAAGGAGCCCGGCGCGGGCGCGCTTGCCGCGCTGGCCTGTTCGCTGCACGGATCGCTCGCCTTCACCGGCAAGGGCCATGCGACCGACCGGGCCGTGATTCTGGGCCTGTCCGGGTTCGAGCCCGCGACGCTCGATCCCGACCGGGCGGAGGTTCTGGAGGCGGAGGTGCGCGACACCGGGATGGTTACGCCGCCGGGCCTGCCGCCGCTTCGTTTCGTGCCGGAGACCGACCTGGTGTTCGACTATGGCCCGCCGTTGCCGGGGCATGCCAACGGGATGATCCTGCGCGCCTTCGACAGCGCCGGGAACCTCTACATGGAGGAGACGTATTATTCGATCGGCGGCGGCTTCGTGATGACGGCACGGGAGCTTGCGCGCGAGGCCCATGGCGGGGCGGACGCGTTTCACGATGAAAAGGCCGCCGCCGGCTATCCGCATCCCTTCGGCTCGGCCGCCGAGATGCTGGAGATGGGCCGCGCCACGGGCAAGACCATCGCCGAGATGAAATGGGCCAACGAGACGGCGGGCGTGTCGCCGTCGGAGGTTCGCCACCGCCTCGACACCGTCTGGCAGGCGATGGACGACTGCATCGAGCGCGGGCTGCGCATGGAGGGCGAACTGCCCGGCGGCCTGCGCGTGAAGCGGCGCGCCAAGGCGATCCACGAACAGCTGATCGCCGAGCGCGGTTCGAACCTCGCGCAGCCGCATACGGTCAACGACTGGCTCTCCGTCTATGCCATGGCGGTGAACGAGGAAAACGCCGCGGGGGGTCGCGTCGTGACCTCGCCCACCAATGGGGCGGCGGGGGTGGTGCCTTCTGTTCTTCGCTACTATCGCGACCATTGCATCGGCGCGACGGAGGAGGGGCGGCGCATCTTCCTGCTGACCGCCTCGGCCATCGGCGGGCTGATCAAGCACAACGCGTCGATCTCGGGCGCCGAGGTGGGTTGCCAGGGGGAGGTCGGCTCGGCCTCGGCCATGGCCGCGGCTGGTCTTTGCGCCGCGCTGGGCGGGACCAACGCGCAGATCGAGAACGCCGCCGAGATCGCGCTGGAGCATCACCTCGGCATGACCTGCGATCCGGCAGGGGGCCTCGTGCAGGTGCCCTGCATCGAGCGCAACGGGCTGGGCGCGATCAAGGCGGTCTCGGCGGCGTCGCTGGCGCTCAGGGGCGACGGCACGCATTTCATGCCGCTCGACAATTGCATCGAGGCGATGCGCCAGACCGGGCTCGACATGTCGACGAAGTACAAGGAGACCAGCCAGGGCGGTCTGGCCGTGAACCTGCCGGAGTGTTGACTATCGTCGCTGCATGAGAGGGCGGCGGGGTAAGCCTTCCTCGGCGCTCTCTACGCGTCCCGAACCGTATCCCCAGGCAGGAATCGCGGGTCGAGCTTCACCACTTCCTCGGTCAGTTCGTTTGCGGCGATGAGCTCGGCGGCGCGGCGGCCGATCTCGTAGCGCCGGCTGTCCATGGTGGCGATGCGCAGAGGCAGGCCGTCGAGCACCTCGAAGGAGTTGAACCCCGCCAAGCCGAGCCGGCCCGGGATATCCATGCCCTTTTCGAGACAGTAGAGCAGCCCGCCCGCGGCGTTGATGTCGGTGTTGTAATAGAGGAAATCGACCTCCGGGTGCCGGGTCAGGACCTGTTCCGTCATCGCCCGGCCGGTGCCGAATCCCGAGGCACCGTCGTAGAAACATTCCTCCACCGCAGTCAGTCCCGCCTCGGCTAGCCCCTCGCGGAACCCCTTGAGGCGCTTCTGTGCCCGGTGGTCGGCGTTCGAAGAGGAGCCCAGATAGGCGATCTTCCGGTAGCCGCGTTTCGCGATCTCGCGCGCCATGTCGCGGCCGGCGGAGACATGGCTGATGCCCACGGCCGCGGCGACGGGGTCCCCGTCGACATCCATGACCTCCACCACGGGGATGCCGGCATTGGCCATCATGGCGCGCGCGGCGTCGGTATGCTCCAGCCCCGCCACGATCAGGCCCGAGGGTCGCCAGGACAGCATCTCGTAGATCACGTGTTCCTCGTGCGCGGCGTCGTATTTCGAGGTGCCCACGACCGGCTGAAGCGGCGTGTGGTCGAGAACCGAGCCGATGCCGTGCAGCACGTCGGGGAACACCATGTTCGACAGCGACGGGATCACGACGCCCACGAGGTTCACACGGTTCGAGGCCAGCGCGCCGGCGATCTTGTTTGGTACGTAGCCGAGGCTGCGCGCGGCGGCGAAGACGCGGTCGCGGGTCTTTTCGGACACATCTCCGCGCTGCCGCAGGACGCGGCTTACGGTCATTTCCGACACGCCCGCCGCTTCGGCAACGTCGCGAAGCGTCATCTGAGGCTTGCCGTCGAAGGGATTGCGTCCGCGCAAATCTGGGGTTCCGGAACAGGAGCGTTGCAGACTTGATACGCTGCGCCGCCGCGTCGCCGCAACCCGGAGCTTGGCCGGTGTTGCGTCACCGCGCCAAATGGACCAGAACGACAGGCGTGGCCCCGTGGCTCAACTGGATAGAGCAATCCCCTCCTAAGGGATAGGTTGCAGGTTCGAGTCCTGCCGGGGTCACCATGGAACACCTGCGGATATCGGGTTTCGAAGGTGGGCGCGCCGCGTCCCACGGCCTTTCGCGATCAGCCATTTTCCAAAAGACCCGGCAACCGCACCGCGCTGCCGGCCGGAGGCATGCCTGGGAAAGCCGAAAAATGTAAGCGCGGCCGCCCGCGTCTTAACCGTTTCGTGGCGTTTCTGTCCCACGGTGCGCCCGGATTGAGTTAGAGGCGGCGAGCAATGGACCATCTGGCGCGAAAAATCGAGCAGTTCGATCTTGGAGGGGAGCAGGCCGCGTTGCTCGCCCGGGCCGGTGAAATCCTGATCCCGAGGCTCGATCAGATCCTCAAGGATTTCTACGCGCGCGCCCTTGCGGATCCGGTGTCGAAGGTCTTCTTCAAGGATGACGGGCGGGTGGATTTCGCACGGAGCGCGCAGAAGAAACACTGGACCCGCCTTCTGTCGGGGGAGCTTGGCGAAGGCTATGCGGCGTCGGTGGATCGCATCGGGCGAACCCATGCGCGCATCAACCTTCCGCTGGATGTCTACATGTCGGCCTACGCGCTGTCGTCGGGACAGCTGCTCGGCATGCCGGTCGACGCCTCGCAGGGCCGCATGTTCCGGCGCGGCAGCGGTACGTCAGGCCTGGTCGAGGTCGTCAGCCGGGCCTTCGCGTTCGACATCGAACAGGTGACCACGGTGGCTTTCGCCGTCTGGGGGGAGGAACAGGAGCTCGCCCTGAAATACCTGAACATGGCGATCGACGCCATGGCGGAGGGCGATCTTTCCCTGCGCGTCCCGTCCCCCGAGGAAAGCGATTATCCGGCCGCCTACGAAGCCCAGCGACGGAAGATGAACGCGGCCGCGGAAAACCTGGGTTCGATCGTGACACAGGTCACGCAGTCCATGAACCGCATGCTGGAAAGCGTCGATCGGGTGAACGGATCCGCCGACGACCTGTCGCAGCGTACGAACAGCCAGGCCGCATCGCTGGAGCAGACCGCGGCCGCCATGGAAGAGATCACGGCAAGCATCAAGCAGTCCGCCCTGGCCACCCAGAGATCCAACGAGGTCGCCCAATCCGCCCGCGCCGAGATGGAGCGAAGTGCCGATATCGTCGGACAGACCGCCACCGCGATGGAAGGCATCCGGAAATCGTCCGAGCAGATCTCCCGCATCACCGGGCTGATCGACGACATCGCGTTCCAGACCAATCTTCTGGCCCTCAATGCCGGCGTTGAAGCCGCGCGCGCGGGCGAGGCCGGTCGCGGCTTTGCGGTGGTGGCGGGCGAGGTCCGGACTCTCGCCGCGAACTCCTCGGAAGCCGCGAAGGAAATCAAGGACCTGATCGCCGCGAGCAGCCGGCAGGTCGAGGACGGCGTCAAGCTGGTCGCGGCGGCCCGGGCCTCGCTCGAGGACCTCGGCGGCAGTTTCGAACAGGTCGCGAGCCTGTCGTCCGAGGTCTCGACAGCCAGCGATGAGCAATCCCGCGGCCTGGGTGAAGTCAACACGAGCGTCGCGACGCTGGACGGCATCACCCAGCAGAATGCCTCGATGGTGGAACAGACGAATGACCAGATGCGGAAGCTCAGCGACCATGCGAATGCGCTCAAGTCCCTGCTGGCGGGTCTCAGGCCGGGCGATGCGCCGATCTCGAACGCAGCGACGGGTATGAAGATCGAGCCACGGGTCGTAGCGTTCGGGGGGGTCCTGAATAAACAGCATGGCGAACGGGATGCGAAAGTCGCCTGGAGAGAGTTCTGATATCCATGCGCCAGAGCCCATAGCAACACCAGGACACCGCGGTCGCGGCGCTTCCGACCGATCCCGTCACCGTCCGGAACGCGAAAGACGAGGTGGCCGCAGAAGCACCGGCAGAGGCGGACGACCCCCTCAGCCCCGCATCGGGGATGCGTCAGGCGCCGTCGGCCACGAACACCTCGGTTCCCCATGACCTGCACGCGGTCTGCAGTTTCTCGGGCAAGGGCCGATCCGAGAAAACCGCCTCGACATCGGCGAGCGAGCAGATGCGCGCGGGCGCCGAGCGGTGCAGCTTCGAGTGATCGGCCACCAGAAGCGGGGCGCGCGCCTGCGCGATGATGGTCTGGCTGACGCCCACCTCCTGGATGTCGTAGTCCAGCACGTCGCCATCCTCGTCCAGCGCGGAACAGCCTATGACGGCATAGTCGAACTTGAAGCTGCGGATCGCCTTTACGGTCATCGTGCCGATCAGGCCGCCATCGCCGCGCCGCACTGTGCCGCCGGTGACGACGACCTCGCACTCGGAATTGCCGGCGAGCGTGTTGGCGATGTTCATGTTGTTGGTGATCACCAACAGGTTCCTGTGGTGGCGCAGCTCGGCCGCCACCGCCTCGGTGCTGGTGCCGATGTTGAGAAAAACCGAGCAGTCATCGGGGATCTTCGAGGCGCAGAGCCGCGCGATCGCCGCCTTCTCCGCGACGAGATGACGGCGGCGATCGTCATAGGCGAGGTTCGCGGTGCCCGAGGCGACGATCGCGCCGCCATGGACCCGGTCGAGACGCCCCGCGCTGTCCAGTTCGGTCAGATCCCGGCGGATGGTCTGCACCGTGACGCCGAAGCGCCGGGCCAGGTCCTCTACCTCGACCTTGCCCTCGCGCCGGGCGATGTCGAGGATCTCCACCTGCCGAAAGGAGCTTTTCATGCCGTCCCCCTGGCGATCACGCCGAAACCCGCGCAGCGTGTCGTCGCGTGCCGTGCCCGTCAATCGCTTTCGGTTTCGCCCCAACCATGTTCGGTTTCGCCGCATGGAAAACGGGCCCAAGGGACAACATCTTGGCGGTACGGCCGGATCGGCGGGCGAGACGGGGCGGCGGACGTAAATGGCGGAACGGGACTACGACGCGATCGTCCTCGGAGCAGGGGGCGCGGGACTGATGGCGGCGGCGACAGCCGGACAGGCCGGGGCGCGCGTGCTCCTGATCGACCACGCCGAGAAACCGGGCAAGAAGATCCTCATTTCGGGCGGCGGGCGGTGCAACTTCACCAATACCGGGACCGGGCCGGAGAACTTTCTCTCGGAAAATCCGCATTTCGCGAAATCGGCGCTCAGCCGTTACACCCAGTGGGACTTTCTCGGCCTCGTCGAGCGTCACGGCATCGCCTGGCACGAAAAGACGCTCGGGCAGCTGTTCTGCGACGGTTCCGCCCGGCAGATCGTCGCCATGCTGCTGGAGGAATGCAACCGGGGCGGCGTCGAGATCCGGCTTTCCACGCCCGTCGGCGAGATCGGCCATGCCGACGGGCGGTTCCGCGTGGCGGGCGCCACGGCGCCCCGGCTGGTGATCGCGACGGGCGGGCCATCGATCCCCAAGATGGGCGCGACAGGCGTGGCTTACGACATCGCGCGGCGCTTCGGCCTTGATGTGGTGACGCCGCGCCCGGCGCTGGTGCCCTTCACGCTCGGGGAGGAGGACGCGCTTTTCAAGGCCATTCCGGGCGTGGCCTTTCCCGCCACTGCCCGCGTGCGCGACGTCGCCTTCGAGGAGGCCGCGCTTTTCACGCACAGGGGGCTGTCGGGTCCGGCGATCCTCCAGGTCTCTTCTTACTGGGCGCCCGGTGATCCCGTGTCTCTCTGCGTCCTGCCTGACGCGGCCGGGGTCCTGCGAGCCGCACGACAGGAGATGCCGCGCGCGCACCTGAAGGCCGCGCTCTCCCGTCACGTGCCGGCCCGTCTTGCCGACGCGCTTTCGGCGCGCATCGGGCTGACGCGGGAGCTCGGCAATTGTTCGGATGCCGACCTCGATGCGGCGGCCGATGTCCTGACGGCCCTCAGGTTTCGGCCGACGGGCACCGAAGGCTATGCCAAGGCCGAGGTGACGGCAGGCGGCATCTCCACCGCCGCGCTGTCGTCCAGGACGATGGAGGCGCGCGCCGTCCCCGGGCTTTACGTCATCGGAGAGGCCGTCGACGTCACGGGCTGGCTTGGCGGCTACAACTTCCAGTGGGCCTGGTCCTCGGGCGTGGCGGCGGGTCTCGACATCGCGGAGCGCGTCGTTCGGGCATGATCTGCCCGACCGAGGCGTTCGGCGCATGGGTCCGACCTGCGATCGTCCGGGGCCGTGCCGCCTTGTTTTCCCGATGAACCTCCCGGTTGGTTTCGCCCGGTTTCAAGCGTCTTCTTCCGGGCCTCGCCGCGCGGTCTGCTTCGCCCGGTCCGGCAAGGGCGAGGACCCCGAACATCGATGCGCAGGTGTCCGAGAAAAACTCCCGGTCCGGGTCGTTCGAGGTGTTGGCGAAGGGAAGTGCCTGTATCCTCGGGTTCGAGTTGGCTTGTCATGGCGCTTGAACAAAAACCGGGCGAACCGGCACCCCGGACCTGGACAGAAGGACCACCTGCCGCCAGTTTGGCGATCGGTCAGACCATTGGCCGGATCGAGGGGGCTTGTTTCATTGGCGAAGGGAAACGCCGGCGGGCCCGTCACTCGGCCGTGGCCATGCCCATGCGGCGCAGGACGCGTCGCTCCACGATGACGACGAGCTGGTAGAACAGAACGGACAGGATCACAGAGACCGAAGCGACTGTCCAGATCATGCCGTAGTCGAGATAGCCGCGCGATTGGTTCAGCAGGTTGCCGAGACCTTTCCCGGTCGCCAGCCACTCCGCGATCATGACACCGAGAAGCGCGCGCGGCACGGTCAGGCGGGTGGCCGCGAACAGGTAGGGGAGCGATGCCGGGATCGTCACCATGCCGATTTCCCGCCAACGTCCCGCCCCGTAGGCGCGCGGCAATTCCTCGGCGCTGCGCGGCACCAGCGCGATGCCCTGCGCAAGCGTCACGAAGGCCGGGAAGAACGTCACCGAGATGGTCACCCAGAGCGTCAGCGAGGGCCCCCGCCCGAGAATGAGCACGAGAAGCGGGGTCAGGGCGACAAGCGGCATCGTCTGCGTGATGAGCGCCACCGGCATGAAGGCCTCGATCGCCCTAGGAAAAACCTTCGACGCGATCGCCAGCGCGAAGGCGAAGCCCAGGCCCGCCAGCATGCCCGCCAAGGTGATCGGCAGGGTCTCGGCCAGGGCCGCGAGAAGGCGCGCCTGCGCCATCTCGGCCGTGCGTGCGAAGAACAGGTAGTCGATGACCCCCAGGGGCGTTTTCGCGATGAGGTCCGGCACCCCCGTGAGGCGGATGAACGCCCACCACATCAGGAACGGAAGGCCGACCGCGCCGGCGGCCAGCATGACCCGCGCCGCGCGGCTGCCGGTTTGCGCGGGCGCTTCGGGGATGGCGCTGTTGAGTGTCACGGCCCGCGTGGCCCCGACCAGGCGCCGGGACAAGAGCGCGAAGGCGCCGTAGCTCAGCCCCGCGATCAGGGTCGCCACCAGCCCGATCCCCCATAGCCGGTCGGGCTCACCCCGGCCGAGCGAGCCAAGCAGATAGGCCCCGAGGCCCCAGCGCCCGCCGCCGCCGAATTCCGCGAGTATGGCGCCGAGAACGGCATTGGGGGCGGCGACCCGGAGGCCCGCCATGATCGACGGCAGCGCACCGCGGAAGAGCACGAGGCGCAGCGCGTCCCGGCGCGAGCCGCCATAGGCGCGGATCAGGTCCGTCGCCCGGCTGTCGGCCTGGCTGAGGCCGATCACGGTCGCCGTCATGGTCACGAAGTAGACCCCGAGCGCCGCCAGCACGATGCGCGGCGCCATGCCCGAGAGCGTCAGGACGAGGATCGGAGCGATGGCGATCGGCGGCAATGCGAAGACGGCGATGTTGACGCCCCGGAAAAGCCTGAGCGCCGTGGGCGACAGCGCAAAGATCACACCCGCCGCGATGGCGATGACGTTGCCGATGACGAAGCCGGCGCCGGAGGCCGCGAGCGTCGCCCAGATATGCCTCGGATAATCGGCGCGGTCCTCCCACAGACGCAGGAGGATCTCGGTGATCCCCGGAAGTGCCCCGCCGGCCACGAGGTCGAGCCGGCCGACGATCTCCCACAAGGCCAGAAGGATCGCGGCGTTTCGCAGGCCGCTCCAGGGCAGCCGCGCCTCACCCGCCATGCAGCACCCCGGCGATGCGGTCGCAGGTCTCGTGAAACGCGGGATCGGAGAAAAGCCGGGGCTGGCGTGGCCGTTCGAAGGGGATCTCGACAATGTCGACGATCCGCCCCGGCCCGGCATGCATGACGACGACACGGTCTGCCAGGAACACGGCCTCGTCGATCCCGTGGGTCACCAGTAGCGCGGTGGAGCCGCTTTCGTTCCAGATGCGCTGAAGCTCGAGGTTCATCTGGCGACGCAGGATCTGGTCGAGCGCGCCGAAGGGCTCGTCCATGAACAGGACCCGCGGATGGGTGGCAAGCGCCCGCGCGATGGCCACGCGTTGCCGCATGCCGCCCGAAAGCTCGCCCGGAAGGGCATTCTCGAACCCCTTGAGGCCGACGAGGTCGATCAGATGCGCAACATGCTCGGAGGCGGCGGACAGCGGCCGGCGCAGGACCTCCAGCGGCACCTCGACATTGCGCCGGACGCTGCGCCACGGAAGCAGCGCGGCGTCCTGAAAGGCGATCCCCGTCAACCCGTCGCGGGCGGCGTCAAGCGGTGCCTTGCCCGCGATGCGGACCTCGCCCGCGTCGGGTGCCTCGAGCCCCATGGCGATGCGCATCGCCGTCGACTTGCCGCAGCCCGAAGGGCCGATGATCGCTGTAAAGGACCCTTGCGGGCAGGTCAGGTTGACGTCGCGCAAGGCCTCGACCACCCTGCCCCGCCCGGTGAAGGTCTTGCAGACCCCGGACAGGGCGATCCCATCCGGGGCCGTCATCAGATCTCCTCGAGGAGGGTCGTGTCGAACATGTCGCGGCTGCCGACGATGCCGACCTCGCCGAGGGCGCTGAGATTCGCCTCGATGTCGTCCTCGCTCATGGAAAGATAGCCGTCCGGGTGCTCCATCAGCGGCGCCTGCGCGTTGTTGAAGAAAAGCTCGTTCTCGATGGTGCGGCCCGTGCCGGCGAACCACGTGTCGGCCCAGCGCGGCGGCCAGAGGTTCGGGTCCTCGAAATTCACGTCCCAGCCGCGCCGCGAGGCCCTGAGCCAGCCGACCAGCATGTCGCGCTTCTCGGCCAGAACCTCCTCCGTCACGACCACGGTGTCGTTGTAGATGGTGAAGCCGTAATCGTAGAGCAGGAAGGACACCGCCTCCACGCCCTGCTGGCTGATGGTGTAGGGGACGTTCGTCGTGAAATCGAGGCTCGCGTCGATCTCGCCCTGGATCAGCGGGGTCGGGTCGTAGGCATAGGGGACGATGTTCACCTGTGCCGGATCGATCCCGTTGATCTGGAGCATCGCATTGACCGAGATGACGTTGACCGGCGGAACGGCGAGAGTCTTTCCGACAAGGTCCTGCGGCGTCAGGATCGGGTTCGAGGCCAGAGAAACCACGCCGATCGGGTTTTTCTGATACTGGGCGCCGATGATCTTGAACGGCGCGCCCTGTTCCACGATGGCGCGGATCGTCGTGTCGGGCGTGGTCAGCGCAAGGTCGGCGCGGCCGGCGATGATCGTGCTTTCGGGGATCACGTCGGGACCGCCCGGAAGATAGGTCAGGTCGATGCCTTCCTCGGCGTAATAGCCTTCATCGATGCCGATGAAGTATCCGGCGAATTCGGCATCGTTGATCCAGGCGGCCTGCATGGTGAAAGGCGTCGATGCATTGGCCGGGCGCCAGGGCATCGCGGCGGATGCGCCGAGGGCGGCGGAGGTTCCGAGAAAGCGGCGTCGGTTCAGTCTGAGGCTCATGGGAGGGCTCCTCTGGTTGCGGGTTTCGGGTGGACAGGCGGGTCAGGCAAGCCCCTGCAGGCGCTGAAGCTCCTGCAAGGGGGGTGTTTCCGCGATCTGGCGCGGCTCCAGCAGCGGCCATTTCACACCCCGGGGACGTTTCGCGCGCCGCTCCACCACATGGGTGCGGGTGGGCGTGAAGATCCGGTCCACGAGGATGTCGGTCTCGGAGGGCTGAAGCTGATCCTCGACCAGCTGCACGTCATGGACGACCGCGTGAACAGGCGTGGATTCGTCCACGAGGCCGAGATCGGTGAACATGCCCCATTCGAGGTCGAAGAAACCGTGACCCTTGCCGAAGCGCACGCCGTTCACCGAGACGGCGGAGGCGCCGGTCACGAGGTGGTCGAACCGCCCGCGCCGCGCGATCTGTTCCAAGGTGATCGGCTCGCCGAAATGCTCCATCCCGTCGAGCCACGAGGCATAGAGCGCCGCACCCTCCGGCACCTTGGCGGGGTCGAGAAACAGGAAGCCGCGATAGATGCCGTAGGTCGACATCACGAAGGGTTTTCCCGCCTCGATCATGCGCCGCCGCAGGTCCGTCAGGCAGTTGTCGGGCGTGATGAAAGCGAAGGTCGACGCGGCGTAGGACGGGTCCGCCACCAGCCGGTCGGTCGCGGTCCCGGAGCCTTCGAAATCCGGGATGACCTCCGCGAAGTTCAGATGAAAGCGGGTATCCGGCCTCGCCACATCCCGCAGCTTCGTCCATATCTTTTCGCGGATCACCTTGGAGGTCGACATCTTGCTCACACGTATCGTTTCAGTGTTTCATCATCCTGGAACAGACGTTTCATTCGTCAAGGGAATTCGTCGGCCATGGCTTCGAGACTGATCCTGCGAATCCAGGAGCGTTCCGCGCGCCTGACCGCAAGTGAGAAGAAGATCGCGCAGGTTCTCTTGCAGAACCAAGGTCTTATCGAGACGCACACGGCGACCGAACTGGCCAACCTGGCCGGTGTGTCGAAAGCCACCACTGCCCGTTTTTTCCGCAGTCTGGGATATGCCGATTTCGAGGAAGTCCGGCTACAGGCCCGGGAGGAGCGTAACCGGCGCGAGCCCTATGCCGGTCCCGAATCGGGCTACGAACCCGCGACGCTGGGCCGGACGATCTCCGATCACCTCGAACTCGAATTGCGCAACCTGACGCGCAGCTTCGAAGAGATGCGCTCGGACCTTCTGCCCGAAGTGGCCGCGATGCTGACGACCGCGCCGCGAGTCTGGTTCCTCGGCTTCGGCGACGAGGAGGGCGTGGCCTCGGTGGGGCGTTCGGTGTTCGCCCGTCTCAGGCATGGTGTCCACCAGCTGCAGGGGTCGGGCCAGTCATGGGCCGCGGAACTGTCGATGACCGGGCCGCGCGATGTCCTCATGGTGCTGACGTTCGAGCCGCGACCGAAGGTGCTGCGCCCGCTGCTGGCCCACGCCCGCACCACGCGCATGCGGATCGTCACCGTCACCGATCACGCCTATGCCGCGCAGGCGGAGCGGTTTTCCGAGGTCGTTCTGCCCTGCCATGTGGCGAGCTACGGCATCCTGCCGACCCACGCGACGATGCTCTCGGTTCTCCGACTTATCGCGGTGGCGTATCTGGGCCGCAACGCCGAGGCGGTCAGCCAGCGCATCGCAACGCTGTCCGCGATCGACGAGGAACTCGATCTGTATTGATCTTTCAGGTGCAACGGGCGTCATCAGCGCCAAAGGTTCAATGAACCCGACAGCGCTGATCGTTCCTGAGTTCTCTGTGAAATCTGGTCGGAGTGAGAGGATTCGAACCTCCGACCCCTGCCTCCCGAAGACAGTGCTCTACCAGGCTGAGCTACACTCCGACCGTGCCGCGCGGGATAGCGCCGACGCGGGGGCATTGCAAGGGTGTCAATCGCTGTCCAGCGCCTGGCCGCCGGGCGCCTCGCGCCGCTGCGTGCCGCGCAGGGCGCCGGACAGGAACGGCGCCACGCGTGGCGCGGACGGTGCGCCCAACCGCGACCGGGTCCGCAGCACCGGCGTGGTGGTCGAGCGCCCGCCCCGATCCTCGCGGAAGACGATGTAGATGCCGGAGGCCACGATGATCGATGTCCCCAGAAGCGTCGCCGGCTCCAGCGCTTCGCCGAAGAACAGCGCGCCGTAGGCAGAGGCCCAGATGATCTGGGAATACTGCATCGGCGCGACCGTTGCGGCGGGCGCGGAACGGTAGGCGAGGATCAGGAAATTGGTGGCGACGATCGCAAGCACCGCGATCACGGCCAGAAGCCCCAGGTCCTGCGCGGGCATTGGTTCGTAGACGAAGGGCATCGCTGCGCCCATCAGCACGAAATTGGCCATCAACGGATAGAGGATCAGGACGACCGGCCGCTCGTCCTGTCCGATCTTGCGCACGATGACCGATGCGAAAGCCCCCGTGACCGCCGCGATCAGCGCCGCGGCATGGCCCAGTGTCAGCTCCGTTGCTCCCGGTTGCAGCACCACGAACACCCCGCCGAGCCCGACCAGCACCGCCAGCCCGCGGCGGATGCCAACCCGTTCGCCAAGAAGCGGGATGGCCAGCACGGTGATCAGGAGCGGCGCGGCGAAAAGGATGGCGTAGACCTGCGCCAGCGGCAGCGCGGCGAAGGCGTAGAACGCCGCACTGCCAGAGATGACGGCCGCGGTCGTTCGCAGCGTCGTCCAGAAGGGATGCACCGGGCGCAGGTGCCCAGGCGCCGTGTCACGCATCAACAGGAAGGTGACCACCGGAAACCCGAAGAGCACGCTGAAGAACACGATCTGGAACGGCGAATAGCTGCCGCCGAGATATTTGATGATCGCGTCATGCGAGGCGAATATGCCGAAGGCGGCAAGGGCCAGCAGGACGCCTTTGTTACTCGGGTTCACGGGTCTGGTCCGGTCGGTCGGGGTCTGTTCCTGTCCCCGACCTTAACGCGCCATGTCTGCGCTGGACATATCGCCGCCAGGATTTCTGTGCGACTCCGTGTTGCGTGTTGCACGATCCACATGCGCGGAACGGCCCGGGCCGCGCATTGCAGGTGCGCCGCCCGAGGTTGCATCCGGGCTCAGCCTGCCGCCAGCCTGGCCACGATCGCGTCGCCCATCTCGGCGGTGGAAACCGGCGTCATCCCCTCCTCACCCAGAAGGTCGGCGGTACGCAGCCCGTCGGCCAGCACTGTCTCGACGGCCGCCTCGACCCG
The DNA here is from genome assembly GCA_001314805.1 of Rhodobacteraceae bacterium HLUCCO18. Taxonomy (GTDB): domain Bacteria; phylum Pseudomonadota; class Alphaproteobacteria; order Rhodobacterales; family Rhodobacteraceae; genus Roseibacterium. Next base: position 23,160 of record LJSY01000004.1, read on the forward strand.
GTCCGCCTCATCCCCGAGGTCGAAGGAATAGCGCAGCGCCATGGCGAAGCTGAGGATGCAGGCGATCGGGTTGGCCTTGCCCTGCCCCGCGATATCGGGGGCGGAGCCGTGGACGGGCTCGTAAAGCGCCTTGGGCCGGCCGTTTTCCATCGGTGCACCCAGCGAGGCCGAGGGCAGCATGCCGAGCGAGCCGGTCAGCATCGCGGCAAGGTCGGACAGAAGATCGCCGAAGAGGTTGTCGGTCACGATCACGTCGAACTGCTTGGGCCAGCGTGTCAGCTGCATCGCGCCCGCGTCGGCGTACATGTGCGACAGCTCCACGTCCGGATACTCGGCGTCGTGGATCTCCTGCACCACGTCGCGCCACAGGACACCCGACTCCATGACGTTGGCCTTCTCCATCGAGCAGACCCTGTTGTCACGCTTGCGCGCCAGTTCGAAGGCGGAGCGTGCCACGCGCGCGATCTCGCTTTCGGTGTAGCGCTGGGTGTTGACGCCCACGCGTTCGTTGCCCTCGGTATGGATGCCGCGGGGCTCCCCGAAATAGACGCCGGAGGTCAGTTCCCGGATGATCATGATGTCGAGGCCTGCCACGATGTCCTTCTTCAGCGAAGAGAAATCGGCGAGCGCGTCGAAGCATTGCGCGGGGCGGAGATTGGCGTAGAGGTCCATTTCCTTGCGCAGGCGCAGGAGGCCGCGCTCGGGCTTCACGGAAAAGTCGAGCACGTCGTATTTCGGCCCGCCGACGGCGCCCAGGAGAACGGCATCGACCTCCTGCGCCTTTGCCATCGTCGCGTCGGTCAGCGGCGTTCCATGGGCGTCGTAGGCTGCCCCGCCCACAAGGTCCTCGCTCACGTCGAAGGCGAGTCCTCTCGTCCCGAACCAGTCGATGATCTTGCGCACCTCGGCCATGACCTCGGGGCCGATCCCGTCGCCGGGCAGGATAAGCAGTGAGCGGTCGGTCATGAATGGGGTCCCCCGTATTGTCTTGGCCGTTGGCGCATCGCGTAGTCGCAGCGTGGGGGAGGGTCAAGTCGACAGCGGCCCGTGGATCGGCCGGAGCCACGGCTAGAACGCCAGATCGATCCAGACAAGGCGATGATCCGAGGCGGCCGAAGCCGTCCCGGCCGATATGCCGAGCAGTGGTGCGTCACCGGGCCAGAGGATGCCGGAGTCCGTCACGGCGAGCGTCCGCGATGGCAGGAGATAATCCACGCGCAACTGGCCCGGACCGTCCTCGGGCCAGTCGGCTGTGACCATGCCACCATCCGGGCGGCGCGGCTCCGGGTCCTGCAGCCGTGCATGGGTCCGAAGGGCGGCAAGGCCCTCGCGCCTGCCCTCGCCGCGCTCCGGGTCGATGTTGAAGGTTCCCATCACCACGAAGCGCTCTGCGGACAAGGACGAACCCTCCGGGGTCCATCCGCCGAGATACTGCACCCAGAACAGAAGCTCGTCGGCATTGCGCAGTCCGTTGCGGTCCTCCGGCCCGTCGAACACGGGCGCCGAGGCATGGCTGGCCAGAAGGTTCAGCGTGCCGGCAGGCGTCAGGACTTCCACGTCCCACGCCCCGACGGAGTGCAGGCGCAGGATCGGGAGTGCTGCGGCCGGCGTCACGCCTTCGGCCGCATTCCCCGGCAGGGCCACCCATGGCAGGCCGGTGAAATCACGGACCCCGCCGATGGGAAACCGCGACAGGAGCGCCATGCCCCCGTCGCCTGAAAACAGCCCGTAACCATGGGCGTCCCGCGCCCGCCATGTGCGCCCGTCGCCGTCGAGATCGATGCCGGTCGGGCGCCCGCTGTTGGGCGCGGCGGCGAAAAGGTGGGCGTAGTCCGCGCCCCTGTCGCGCAACGCCTCGCGCAGCGCCGTCAGCGCCGCGAGCCCTGCGTCATGGTCCATGTCGAGGAGCAGGAGGATATCCGCATCGGCCGCCGCGATGATGTCGAGCGTCGCAAGAACCTGCGCGTCGTCCCCCGCAACGATGTCCCGCAGCAGAAGGCCGGGCCCGGCGCGGGACAGGCCGGTATGGAAAACCGCGATGCGAAGAGGGTCGGCGGCTGCCGGAGCAGGCAGCGCCGTCAGCGCGACAAGGCAGGCGAGGGCGGACCGTCGGAGCCGACCGATGCGGTCAGCCGGGCGCGGCGTTGACCGATCATGTCCGCGACCCGGGACATCGCCAGTCCGCGCATGAGCATGCTGAGCGGAATGAACATCCACAACGTGATACCCCAGACCAACGCATGCGGAGAGGACAGGACGTCGATCTTGACATGGTTGGCAGCCACGACGGCCACCACGGGAAGCACGAATGGCGCGAAAACCCCTAAGATCACGTTAACGAGGCTGTCACGGCGCAACCTTTTGACAACGTCTCCGCCGGTGGTGGGATCGAAGGTCGGCAGGTTGATCCAGACGTTGAAGGAGCTTCCGCGATTGGGCCACTGATTCAGCCGGATCAGAAGCGCGAAGCAGAAGATCGAGAACAGCATCACCAGTGTGGCGATCCCGGTCATGCCCTTGATCTGGCTGATCTGGAACGGCTCCAGCCCCGGCGGCAGATGCGTCTCGATCATCTGGACCGGGCTGAACGGGAAATCCAGCGCCGTGGCGACGAGCAGCCCGAAGGCGTTCACGATGAGCGCGAGGCTTGACCCTTCGCCGGGATTGGCGCTGACCACGAGGCTCAGCAGGAACAGGGTCACGAAGAGCGACAGGATGCGCACGCGGTTGAAGGGCGGCGCGTCGCGAAACTCGATCAATCCCGGGTAGGTCGCGGCGTATTCCATGCCCACGAAAACACCGAGCGCCAGCGCGACGAGTGTCACGACCTGACTGCCCTCCGGCGTTGTGCCGGGGATCAAGAGCGACGGAGTCGCGATCACGACTACGGCGATCAGCGCTCGGGCCACTGCACCTACGAGCTGGGTCAGCACGAACTCTACCTCAATCTCGAAGTCGGTTGATCCAACTTCGTAGTTATTGAATCAGTCCGGTGCGTGTCCCACTCGGTCCAAAATTGCGTTAATGCTTCTGGATTGCGACACAAACCGCCCGATTTTTGCCACAAATCTGCCCAAGTTCGGTGGTGCGCGCAACAGGCGCGGGCCCACACCTATCGAAGGCGGTCGCGATTGACCGCCACACTGTGCTGCATTTGCATCAGTGAGCTTCCCCAACAGGGGCAGTGGGTTAGACCCAGGGGCGGGCCTGCGCGGCCTCGGTTTCGAACGCGTCGATCGCGGCGGCCTTTTCCAGCGTCAGGCCGATATCGTCGAGACCGTTGAGCAGGCAGTGCTTGCGGAAGGGGTCGACATCGAACGCGATCGATCCGCCGTCGGGGCCGGTGATCGTCTGGCTCTCGAGATCGACCGTTATCACGGCATTCGAACCGCGGCTGGCGTCGTCCATCAGCTTGTCCACGTCCTCCTGCGGCAGGACGATGGGCAGGATACCGTTCTTGAAGCAGTTGTTGAAGAAGATGTCCGCGAAGGATGGGGCGACCACGCAGCGGATGCCGAAATCCAGGAGCGCCCACGGCGCGTGTTCCCGCGACGATCCGCAGCCGAAGTTTTCGCCGGCCACGAGGATCTGCGCCTCTCGATAGGCGGGCTGGTTCAGCACGAAATCCGGGATCTCGTTGCCGTCGTCGTCATAGCGCATCTCGTCGAACAGGTTCTTTCCGAGGCCCGAGCGCTTGATCGTCTTCAGGAACTGCTTGGGGATGATCATGTCGGTGTCGACGTTGATCTGGGGCAGCGGCGCGGCGACGCCGGTCAACTTGGTGAACTTGTCCATGGCGGCTCTCCTGTCAGACGGGTGTTGCGATACCGCGCCCGCGCCCGGTGGGCAAGCCGGTCAGGGTGCGCTTTCAAGGCGCGGGACCTCGAAAGTCAGGCTGGCCCACAGCGTGCGCCATTCGGCGGGGTCGGGGCCTTCGGCGTCCTCCACCGGCTCCAGCGTCACGGCGTTGATCAGGTATTCCATGCCGCGACTGACCGAAACCACGACGATGCCGTTTCCATCGGTCTGGTAGAGCGTAAGCTCCGCCTCGCCGCGGCTGCCGTCTTCGTTGACGCTACGGGCGAAGACCTCAACCTGCGACATGCCGCGCGGCTCTCCGTCGAGCCAGAGCTGCACCGGCAGCGCGCCGGCAAGATCGTCGGTATAGGGGTTGGCGAGGGCGACGAGTTCCGTGCGCAGGCCGACGACGCTGTCCTCGCCGCGCCCATGGCCGATGGCGACGAGCGACTTGGCGTAGCGGATGTAATCCTCGCGCACGTCGATCCGGTCGAGGCCGCGCTCGTCCTGCAAGGCGTCCAAGTCGCCCAGCCCCTTGTGTTCCGCGAAGGCTGTGAAGCGATCCCATTCGTCCCAGGTCAGGTCCTGCGCTGCGGTCTCGTGCACGATGATGGCAAGGCCTTCGGGCAGCTCCTCGGTATTGAGTGCCGGGATGTCGCCGATCCGGCCCTCGACCGGGAACGCACCTTCCGGCGTAATGACCTCGAAGCGGGCGAAATTGCGCGGCAGGTAGCTCTGGGCTGCGCCGCGAAACTCCTCGCCCACGCGAAGGTTGGCGAGCACGCCATCCCCTGCTGCCGCGCGATAGGCTTCGGGCGAGATCCAGAATTCATGCGCATCGCCCTTGTCGGCCCCTGCGAAGAGGGCGAGTAATGCGGCCAGCGCCAGACGGAGCATGATAACGTGTCCTTTCTCATCCGGGCCCTGTCCTGTTGCCGATATGTCCTGATGTCAATGGCAATGGCGCTTGCGGTCGGACCGGTCCAGGCGCACGAGATCCGCCCCACCATCGCGGATGTGGAGGTCGGGCAGGACGCGGTGATCCTGTCGCTGCGCATCGCGCTTGAGCCGCTGATCGCAGGGATCGACCTTTCGGCGGTGGACGATACCGACAACGCTCCCGAGGCGGCGATCTACGACCGGTTGCGCGCGCTGGGTCCCGAGGCGCTGGAGGCCGCGTTTCGCGACGCCTGGCCGAGGATCTCCCGCGGGCTGCTCCTTTTTGTGGAAGGTGCACGCCTGACGCCCGAGATCGCCGACCTGCAGATCCCCGCCGTGGGTGACCTCGACCTGCCGCGGGATTCGATCCTGACCGTTTCGGCGACGCTGCCACCCGGCGAGGCCGGGGTCGAGATCGGGGTGGCGCCCGGATGGGGCACCTTCATCCCGCGCCAGGTCGGCGGTGGGGAAGGCGCCTACGAGGGGTTCCTTGCCGGTGGCGAGCTGACCCCGCCCCTGCCGCGGGCCGATGTCCTGACCGAAGGGACGGGGGCGGTGTTCCTGCGCTACATCGGGGCGGGGTTCGAGCACATCGTGCCGCTTGGCCTCGATCATATCCTGTTCGTGCTGGGGCTGTTCTTCTTCGCGACGAAACTGGGCCCGCTGCTATGGCAGGTGACGGCCTTCACGGTCGCTCATACCGTCACCCTGGCGCTGGCCGCCACGGGGGTCGTGTCCGTCCCGGCCAGTGTCGTGGAGCCGCTGATCGCCGCGACCATCGTCTATGTCGGGATCGAGAACACCGTCGGGCGCCGGAATGTCCGGGGGCGCACCGCGCTGGTCTTCGCCTTCGGGCTTCTGCACGGGCTGGGCTTCGCCTCGGTGCTTGGCGATTACGGGATTGCGGCCGAGCGGTTCGCCGCGGCGCTCATCGGCTTCAACATCGGGGTGGAGGTTGGCCAGCTTGCCGTCATCGGCATGGCCTTCGCGCTGGTCGGCTGGTTCATTCATCGCAGCTGGTACCGGACGGCCATCGCGATCCCGGCCTCTCTGGTCATCGCCGCCGTTGGGGCCTATTGGCTGGTTGAACGCACGCTTTCTTGACGGCATTTTCATGCTCTGCTTTCTGGCTCAGAACCGGCGCTGGCTCGCCACGGGCCTGCTGCTCGCCTTCGGGTCGTCCTTCGGGCAGACCTGGTTCATCTCGCTCTTCGCCGGCGAGATCCGGGCCGAATACGGCCTGTCGGACGGGGACTGGGGCCTGATCTATACGGTCGCCACGCTTGGCTCCGCCGGTTTGCTGCTGGGGCGCGGGTCATGGGCCGACACGGTGCGCCTGTCCCTTCTGGCCCCGATGATCGCGGGGGCCTTCGCCGGTGCTGCGGCTCTCATGGCGCTGGGACAGTCGATCTGGACGCTGGGCATCGCGGTGTTCCTGTTGCGCTTCTGCGGGCAGGGAATGTTCAGCCACATCAAGATGACGGCCATGGCGCGCTGGTTCGTGGCAACGCGCGGCCGGGCGATGGCGCTGACCAATCTCGGCTACCCGCTGGGAGAGGTGCTGTTGCCGCTGCCGGCGGTGCTGATGCTGGCCGCGATCGGCTGGCGCGCCTCCTGGGGTGTGGTCGCGGCGGTGATCGTGCTGGTCGTCCTGCCGCTGCTCGTCTGGCTGCTGGCGCAAGACCGCGCGCCGCAGGGCAGTGCCGAGGCGACCGGCGCGCCCGGCCTCGGCGGGCGGCACTGGCAGCGCTCCGAGGTGCTGCGGCACTGGCTGTTCTGGGCGCTGGTGCCTCTGCTGCTGACGCCGGGTTTCATCGGCACGGTGCTCTTCTTTCACCAGGTTCACGTGTCCGAGGTGAAGGGCTGGAGCCTTGCGGCCATGGCGCCGGGGTACCCGGCCTATGCCGCGGCGACCGTGACCACGGCCTTCATTACCGGCTGGGCCTGCGACCGTTTCGGGCCCGCGCGAATGCTGCCGATCATGGTGGTGCCCATGGCGCTGGGCATCTGGCTGATCGGCCCGGCGGAGACACCTCTGGGCTGGATCGCGGCGCTTGGCATCACCGGCGTGACGCAGGGCATTGCGGGAACCACATGGGGCACGCTGATGCCCGAGGTCTACGGGACGAACCACCTCGGCTCCGTCCGGGCGATGGCCACGGCGCTGATGGTCGTCTCGACGGCGATTGGGCCAGGGATCACGGGGCTGGCCATCGACTGGGGCGTGTCCTTTCCGCAGCAGGCGATCTTCATGGCGCTGTGGTGCGTGGCGCTGAGCGCGGCGATGGTGCCGGTCATGCGGCGGATCGTGGCCGAACCCTGAGAGGCCCGGCCACGGATCGCATCACATCAACTCGCGCACATCCGTCAGGCGGCCGGTGACCGCCGCCGCCGCCGCCATCGCGGGGCTCATCAGGTGGGTGCGACCGCCGCGGCCCTGACGGCCCTCGAAGTTGCGGTTCGACGTGGCCGCGCAACGCTCTTCCGGCGAGAGTTGGTCGGGGTTCATGGCAAGGCACATGGAACAGCCCGCCAGACGCCATTCGAAACCGGCCTCCTTGAAGATGTCGGCCAGCCCCTCCTCCTCGGCCTGGGCACGGACGAGGCCCGAGCCCGGGACGACCATGGCCCGAAGCCCCTCCTTGATCTTCCTGCCCTTCAGGATCGCTGCCGCGGCGCGCAGATCCTCGATCCGGCCGTTGGTGCAGGAGCCGATGAAGACCGTGTCGATCTCGATCTCGGAAAGCGGCGTTCCCGGGGTCAGGCCCATGTAGTCGAGCGAGCGTTTCGCGGCCGAGACCTTGCCGCCCCGGAAATCCTCCGGCGCGGGAACGCTGCCCGTGATCGGCAGCACGTCCTCGGGCGAGGTCCCCCAGGTGACGACCGGCGCGATATCCTCGCCGCGGATCGTCACGACCTTGTCCCAATGGGCGTCGTCGTCGGATTTCAGCGTCTTCCACCACGCAAGCGCGGCTTCCCACTGGGCGCCCTTCGGTGCATGGGGACGGCCCTTGACGTAGGCGAAGGTGGTTTCGTCCGGCGCGATCAGGCCGGCGCGCGCGCCGCCCTCGATCGCCATGTTGCAGACGGTCATCCGGCCTTCCATCGACAGCGACCGGATCGCCTCGCCGCAATACTCGATGACATAGCCGGTGCCGCCCGCCGTGCCGGTCTTGCCGATGACGGAAAGCGTGATGTCCTTGGCGGTGACACCGGGCGCCAGTTGCCCCGTGATCTCCACCTTCATGTTCTTGGACTTCTTCTGGATCAGCGTCTGGGTGGCCAGCACATGCTCCACCTCGGAGGTGCCGATCCCGTGCGCCAGCGCGCCAAATGCGCCATGGGTCGCGGTGTGGCTGTCGCCGCAGACCACGGTCATGCCCGGCAGGGTCCAGCCCTGTTCGGGGCCCACGATATGCACGATCCCCTGCCGCACGTCGCTGACGGGATAATAGTGGATGCCGAAATCCCTGGCGTTCGTGTCGAGCGCGGCGACCTGGATGCGGCTGTCCTCGGTCATGTTCTCGGGGTTCTCGCGGCCCAGCGTCGTGGGGACGTTGTGGTCCGGCACGGCGATGGTCTTGTCGGGCGCGCGCACGGTGCGGCCGGTCATGCGCAGCCCCTCGAAGGCCTGCGGGCTGGTGACTTCGTGGACGAGATGGCGGTCGATATAGAGCAGGGAGGTGCCGTCCTCGGCCTCATGCACGAGATGGGCGTCCCAAAGCTTGTCGTAGAGCGTCTTGCCGGTCATGGTGAGGGTCCTCTGCCCGGTGGATGTTGCGATGCGTTGCGTCGGGGTCAAGCCCCGCGCGTTCGCCCCCGGTCCGAAAGGCGCGCACCGAAGAATCGCCAGGGCAGGCGCGCGTGGTCGTCCATATCGAGAAACCGGGTCATCGCGCCGGGGATATACCGCTCGATCTGGCTTGCCAAGGGCGTCGCGACCGGGGTCAATTCGGATGGCGGGCACGCGATGCGTCCCGCCGGAAAGGAACCTGATGGAACCTGACGAAAGCCCGGGGCCGGGTCAGAACCCGCTCGACCCCCTGCTGGAGCAGTCGACGCAGCTCGGACAGCAGGCGATGGTCTTTGCCGAAGGATTGCTGCGGCCCTGGAATGCCTACCAACTCCTGATCGTAGCGGCGGTCCTTGTCCTCGCATGGGCGCTCAAGGCGGTGCTCGGCCCCCGTATCCGCGCCTGGATGGCAAGGCGGGAGGGCTGGCCCACATGGCGCATGCGCATCCTCGTCGTCGTGCACCGGCGGCTGCTGATGATCTTCTTCGTCCTGTTGATCTGGCTGACGGTCTGGATCATGCGAGAGGTCACCTGGCCCTCGCGCAGCTATCTGATGACGATCATCGCCGAGCTCGCCACAGCATGGTTGTTCGTCACCTTCGCCACGCGGCTGATCCGTTCCGTTTTTGTCCGGACGGTCGTGCGCTACGCGGCATGGATCTACGTGACGCTCGCCATCCTGAACCTGCGCGACGACGTGTCGAACATGCTGGACGGGATCGGCTTCAACCTCGGCGAGATGCGCCTTTCGCTGCTGCTGCTGCTGCAGGCGGCGATCGTCCTTGCACTGCTGATCGCGGGCGCGCGCCTGATCACGCAGACGATGGCGGTCCGGATCGAGCGGAACGAGGACATCTCGCCCTCGATGCGGGTGCTGGCGGTGAAGTTCCTGCAGGTCGCGCTTTACGGCGCTGCCATCGTGATCGGCCTGCGCGCGGTCGGTGTCGACCTGACCGGCCTTGCCGTTCTGTCCGGGGCGATTGGCGTCGGCCTTGGTTTCGGCCTGCAGAAGGTGGTGTCGAACCTCGTCTCGGGGATCATCATACTGCTCGACAAGTCGATCAAGCCCGGGGACGTCATCAGCCTCGGCGACACGTTCGGGTGGATCCAGACCCTCGGCGCCCGCTACGCCAGCGTCGTGACCCGGGAGGGGAAGGAGTACCTGATCCCGAACGAGGATCTCATCACCAACCAGGTGGTGAACTGGTCCCATTCCAACCAGTTCGTCCGCCTCGATATCCATTTCGGCACGTCCTACGGCGATGACCCGCACCTCGTGCGCCGCATCGCGGTGGAGGCCGCCCAGAGCGTCGATCGCGTTCTGCGCAGCAGACCGCCGGTTTGCCACATCACCGGCTTCGGCGATTCCAGCGTCGACTATATCCTGCGGTTCTGGATCAGCGACCCGACCGGGGGTCTGACCAATATCCGGGGCAACGTCTTTCTCGCGCTTTGGGATGCCTTTCAAGCCAACGGCATCTCGATCCCCTTCCCGCAGCGCGAGGTCCGGATGCTCGAGGACGGGACGAAATCCTCAGCCTGAAAGCGATTTCGTGGTCGAGAGCATCTTCGTGTCGAGCACCAGTTCGATCAGGTGCAGGCCACCCTGCCGCGCCACCTCGAAGGCCGGGCCGAACGCTTCCGTTTCCGTGATCCTGTGCCCGGTGCCGCCATAGGCACTGGCCAGTTGCACGTAATCGGGGTTGAAAAGCTCGGTGCCGGACACGCGCCCGGGGTAGTGCTTTTCCTGATGCATGCGGATGGTGCCGTAGCGGCCGTTATTGGCGATGATCACGATGATGTCGGCGCCATGCTGGCGCGCGGTGGACAGCTCCTGGATGGTCATCTGCAGGCAGCCGTCGCCCGCGAGGCAGACCACCGTGCGCTCCGGATGCCGAAGCTTCGCGGCCACGGCGGCGGGCAGGCCGTAGCCCATCGACCCGGAGGTCGGCGCAAGTTGCGTGCCGCGCTGCCGCCAGCGGTAGTAGCGATGCAGGAACGCGGCGTAGTTGCCCGCGCCGTTGGTCAGGATCGTCTCGGGGCCCGCGTGGTCGCGCAGCCAGAGGATCACCTCTTCCAGCTTGACCGCGCCGGGTGTCTCCTGCGGGTCCTGCCAAGCCTCGTACTCCGCGCGCGCCGCCGCCGCCCCGCGATCATGGCTTGGCACGTAGGGAAGATGCGTCAGCAGATCGTTCAAAAGGTGGGAGGGACGCGCCGTGATCGCGACGCGCGCGGGATAGACGCGGGAACTCGTGTCGGGGTCGGGCGAGACCTGCACGATGGCGGGCGGGTCCTGCGCGTCGATGAGCGTGAATTCCTGCGTCGTGATGTCGTTCAGCTCCGCCCCCAGAAGCAGCACGGCGTCGGCCTGCGACAGACGCCGCCCGAGCGCGGGGTTCATCCCCACGCCCAGATCGCCCGCGTAGTTCGGATGGTCGTTGTCGACGAAATCCTGCCGCCGGAAGGTGACGGCCAGCGGCGCGCCGAGCCGTTGCGCAAGCTCGCCCGCCCGCGCGCCGTCCCCCGCCCCCCAGACGGAGCCGCCGAGCAGGATCATCGGCCGTTCCGCCGATGTCAGGATGTCGATGGTCTCGGCAATCGCGCTGTCTTCGACGCCGCTTCGGGGCGCTGCCGCGATCGTGGCGCCGGGCGCGGCGGTTTCGGCCGACAGGACGTCCTCGGGCAGGGCGAGTACGACAGGCCCGGGCCGTCCGCTTGACGCAAGGCGAAACGCCCGGTCGATATATTCGGCCAACCGGTCGGTGCGTTCGACCTCGGCCACCCATTTGACGAGCGGCCCGAAGAGCGCGCGGTAATTCACCTCCTGGAACACCCCGCGGTCGCGATGGGCCAGCGGAACCTGTCCCACGAAGACCACCATGGGCGTCGCGTCATGCATCGCCACGTGCAGTCCCGAACTGGCATTGGTGGCGCCGGGTCCGCGCGTGACGAAGAGAACCCCGGGGCGCCCGGTCAGCTTCGCGTCCGCCTCCGCCATCATCGCGGCGCCGCCCTCTTGCCGGCAGACCACGTTCTGGATGTCGTGATCGTAGAGACCGTCCAGCGCGGCGAGAAAGCTTTCTCCCGGCACCGAGAAGACCCGGTCCACCCCGTGCAGCGCCAGCCGGTCGGCCAGGATTTTTCCGCCATGTCTTGTGGTCACGTCCGCCTCCCGCCTTATCTCCGCGGCAACGGTTTTGATCGGAGGCAAGGGACATGTCCAGCGGTAGACTTCTGGGGATCTGCGGTTCGCTGAGGGCCGGGTCGTTCAATCGCAAGCTGATGCTGGAGGCGAAGCGGCTGTTCGATCCGGCGGAGTTCGTGGACGCGAACCTGCGGCTGCCGCTTTATGATGGTGACCTCGAGACCGAGCACGGCATCCCGCCCGAAGTTCAGGACCTGGCCGACGCCATCGCCGAAGCGGACGCGGTGATCATCGCCGGTCCCGAGTACAACAAGGGGCTTTCGGGCGTTCTGAAGAACGCGCTCGACTGGGTCAGCCGGACAAAGGGCGGCCCGTGGCGCGGCAAGCCGGTCGCGATACTGTCGGCCACCGGCGGGCGCGCGGGCGGGGAACGGACGCAGTTCTCCCTAAGGCTCTGCCTCGTGCCGTTCCGGCCGCGCGTCCTGTCGGGGCCCGAGGTGCTGGTTGGCCAGTGCGCGGGACAGTTCGACGCAGACGGGCGGCTCACCAACGAGATCAACCTCGCCGCCCTCGAGGAGCTGATGGCGGAGCTGCGCAAGGAGGCTGGGCTTTAGCGCAGGCTGGCCTCCGGGCGGAACTCGGGCGGGATGCGGTCGGTTCTGTCGATCACCAGATCGGCCATGAGATCGGCCACGAGGGGCGCCGTGCCGAAGCCGATCTTGAAGCCGCCATTGGCGATGTACTCCGCCGGGCGCAGGGGGTGGGTGCCCAGCATCGGGGCGCGGGACCGCGTGCGCGGCCGGATACCGGCCCAGCGTTCGATCACGTCCGCGTCGCGCAGTGCAGGGCATGCCGCCCGCGCCCGTTCGATCACGTCGTCGAGCTGTGCGTCGGTGGCCGCCGGGTCGTCCCAGCTCCGTTCCGAGGTCGAGCCCACGGCCACGGTCCCGTCGGCATGGGGGACGATGTGCAATCCGTCGGCATAGACCTGTGGACTGCCGCGCAGGTCGCAGGCCAGAACGGCGGCCTGACCCTTCACGCCGGCGCCGATCAGCTTCTCGCCGGCGATCCCGTTCAGCTCCAGCAGCCCCGCGACGCCGGTGGCGTGGATGACGGCATCGCCCTCGGCCGGTTCCGTGCCGATAACGGCGCCCCGTCTTTCCAGCGCTGCGACCAAGGCCGCTATGGCGCGCCTCGGATGGAGCCGCGCGGTGAGCGTGTCGAAAACGACATGGCCGGTGGGGCTGTCGACGAGATCGCCGAAGGCGGCGGCGTCGCGAACGTCCCAGCGATAGCGACCCTGCCAGAGCTCCGCCGCCGAGGCCGCGCGGGTCTGCGCAAGATCCACGGCCGCCGCGTCGGCGAGGGGCTGCACGCGGCCCGAGCGGCTGTATCCGGGGTTGTGGCCGGAGGCCTCCGCGACCTCGGCCCAGAACGCCTCCGCCATGACGAGGTTTTCGAACTGCAGCGCCTTCTTGGTGTTCCATGCCTCGGGCACATGAGGCGCCAGCGCGCCCACCACACCGCCCGAGGCGCCCGCGCCGGGGCCGCGGGGGTCGACCACGCTGACCCGCGCGCCGCGCCGCGCGCAGGCCCATGCGATGGACAGGCCGAATATCCCCGCGCCGTGGACGACGATCTGCATTGCAACTCCCGCGCGCTTGGATGAGGGTCGCCGGACCTGTTTCGATGGACCCGACCTAGACCGGCCCATGGCGATTGACCAGCCACATGATCTTGACTGGCGCGACGGCGTGCCGGTCTCGCGCCGTTTCGACGACCCGTTCTATTCGCTGCAGGACGGGCTGGCCGAGGCGCGTCACGTTTTCCTCGGCGGCAACGACCTTCCGCAGAGGTTCCGGGACGGCTTTCACGTGGCCGAGCTCGGTTTCGGCACTGGGCTGAACTTCGCCGCGACGGCGCTGGCATGGCGGCAGGCCGGTGTCACGGGGCGGCTGTTCTTCACGAGCTTCGAAGCGTTTCCGATGGCCGTGGAAGATGTACGGCAGGCGCTGGGCGACTTCCCCGAGACGGTCCCGTTTGCGTCGACGATCGAGGCGGCGCTCGATGGCAGGGCTTGTGTGGATGACTTAGGTATTACGCTAAGTGTTGAAGTGGGCGACGCGCGGCAGACGGTTCCGGCCTGGGAGGGGCGCGCCGATGCGTGGTTCCTCGACGGCTTCGCGCCGGCCCGCAACCCCGAGCTTTGGGAGGAGGCGCTGATGCAGGCCGTCGCCGCGCGCACCGCGCCGGGCGGCACCTGCGCCACCTATTCGGCCGCCGGTGCCGTGCGCCGCGCGCTCGATGCCGCGGGCTTCGCGGTGGAACGGCGCCCCGGCTTCGGTCGCAAGCGCCACATGACCGCGGGCCGCCTGAGATGAGCGGGGACAACGCGCGCCTCGGCATCATCCTGATGATCGCGACGACCTTCGTCTTCGCGATGCAGGACGGCATCAGCCGCTATCTTGCTTCGGAATACAACGTCCTGATGGTGGTGATGATCCGCTACTGGTTCTTCGCCGCTTTCGTCATGGCCGTGGCGGCGCGGGCGAAGGGCGGCCTCGCGCGGGCGGCGCGGACGGACCAACCGTGGTTGCAGGCCGGGCGCGGCGCGCTGCTGGCGCTGGAGATCTGCGTCATGGTCCTGGCCTTCACGCTCTTGGGCCTCGTGGAAAGCCACGCGGTCTTCGCCGTCTATCCGCTGCTGATCGCGGCCCTGTCCGGTCCTGTTCTGGGCGAGCGCGTGGGCTGGCGCCGCTGGGTGGCGATCGGCGTGGGCTTCGTGGGCGTTCTGATCATCCTGCAGCCGGGTTTCCGTGTGTTCGAACCCGCGGCGCTGGTGGCGCTGACCTCGGCCTTCATGTTCGCGCTTTACGGGTTGCTGACGCGCTACGCGTCGCGGCGGGATACGACCGAGACCAGCTTTTTCTGGACGGGCACCGTGGGCGCCGTGGTGATGACCGTCATCGGCGTCTGGTTCTGGGAGCCGATGACGCCGTATGACTGGGCGTGGATGGCGCTGCTTTGTGTCACGGGGGCATCGGGGCACTGGCTTCTGATCAAGACCTACTCGGTCGCGGAGGCGAGCCAGGTGCAGCCCTTCGCCTATTTCCAGCTCGTCTTCGCCACGGCGCTGGGAATGCTGGTGTTCGGCGAGACGCTGGAGACAAACGTCGCTCTCGGCGCGGCGCTGGTGGTTGCGGCGGGCCTTTTCACGCTGTGGCGGGCGCGGCGGGTGCAGGGCTAGCGCAGCAAGCGCTCGGTCAGGACCAGTTCGGGCAAGTCACCGGTCAGTTGCGCCTCGTAGATGGCGAGGCTTTCGGTCACGCGCATGATGTAGTTCCGCGTCTCGGTGAAGGGGATCGCCTCGATCCAGTAGATGATCCCGTCGGCATCCTCCCGCCGGGGGTCGCCGAAGCGGTCTATCCATTCCGACGCGCGGCGCGGGCCCGCGTTGTAGCCGGCGGAAACCAGCACCACGTTGCCGTCGAAGCGTTCGTTCAGACCGGCGATGTAGCTGGTGGCCAGAAGCGCGTTGTAGTCCGGGTCGGCCAGCACGCGGTCGAGGTCGTAGTCGATGCCGAGTTCCGCCGCCGTGTCGCGGCCTGTGCCGGGCATGACCTGCATCAGGCCCATGGCGCCTGCGTGGCTGATCACGCTCGGGTCGAACTCGGATTCGCGGCGCGCGATGGACAGCGCCAGCGCCGCATCGACGGGCCAGTCCCCCTCCGCCAGCTCCGTGACGGGATAATAGGCGCGCATGATCTCATGGCCGTTCTGCGCCGCGCGCTTGGCGATGCCGAGCGCGATATGGGGATCGCCGAGCTCCAGCGCGAAATCTCCCAGCCGCCCGGCATCGGTGCGCGACAGCCCCTCGGTCAGATGGGTGAGGAAGCGCTCGGCAAGATCGCGTTCTCCTGCTTCGTATAGAAGAAGGGCCGCATGGAAGACGGTCGACGTGGTGAAGGAGGCCTGCCGCCAGTCGCCGAACGCCTCCTCGCCGAGAAAGGCCGGGTCTGGTGCGATGCCGCCCCGTTCCGCGGCGAGTTGCCCGTAGAAGCTCGACTGGTTCCGCGCCCCAAGCGCATAGGCCTCGGCGGCGGCTTCGGCATTGCCGAGCGCCTCGTGCGTGCGGCCCAGCCAGTAGCCCGCGCGCCCCACGGAGATCGGGCTGAGGACCGTGTCGCGGAAGGCTTCGAAATGGCCCAGCGCGGTCTCATGCCGGCCGAGGCGGAACGCGCAATAGCCCGCAAGCCATTCCAGTTCCGCGAAGGCGACGGAGTCCGCCTCCCGGTCGAGGAAATGTCGCGAGGCGTAGTCGTAGCAGGTCCCGAACTGTCCCTCGCGCATTACGTCGCGGGCGAGGTCGGCGCGCCGGTCGGCCCAGGCCGCGGGACGGCCCAGCGCCTCGGCGGAGGTGGAGCGTTCGGACAGGAGTTCCCCGGCGCTTTCCCATAAACCCGACCTGATGCGCCAGATGAAGCGTTCGAAGGCAAGGCCCGGGTCGTCGCCGAGCGAGTCGGGCACGGCCCCAATCAACGCGTCCACGCCGGGCAAACGGGCGCGCAGGCCAAGGCGCGCCTCGGCCAACGGATGATACGCCTCCGGGACCAGCGGGAACATGGCGCGCGCGCGGTCTTCCGCGCCTTCCCACAGCAAGTGGTCGAGCCGCCGGATATGCAGATCGTCCTCGTTCAGAAGCGACCGGTAGCCGGACCGCAATTCGGCCGCCGCGTCCCCCGACATGGTCAGGCCGGTCCAAGCGTCGGTGACGATGGAGCGTGCGGCCTCGGCGTCGCCCCGCGCCATATGCGCGTTGGCCAGCGCCAGCGCGCCGGGGCCCGTCCGTGGTGGCTGTCCTCCGAAATAGGCGATCACGCGATCCGGGTCGCCGTTGCGAGGCACCGAAGGTTCGCCTTGCGCCCGCATGTAGGGCAGGCCCGGCCAGTCCGGGTTGCGGTTCAGGAAATCGACATAATCGTCGAAAGGGGCCCCGCCGCGCCTGAGCCGGGTCCATTCGACGATGTCGCGCGCCACCGGATCGTCGAGTTCCGCGACAGCCTCGGCCGCGAGTGCGTCGTCCCCCGCGCTCAGTGCGACAAGCGCCAGACTGAGCGCATCGGCGTCGGCGCGCGCGGGCAAGGGCTGCAGAACAGGCAGCAGAAGGACGCAAATCGCAAGCAACGGACGGCGCATCCGGATCCTCCGGTTCGGGCTGTGATTTCACAGGATATAGCGCGCCCGCGCCATCGCAACTCACGAACTTGGCAATTCCGTCGACGGAGAGTAGGGTCCGCGCCAGTTTTCGCCAAGCCACGAAAGACCATACAGCGATGTTCAAAGGATCGATGCCCGCGCTCGTCACGCCCTTCGCGCAAGGTGCCGTGGATTTCGGCGCCCTGAAATCGCTGGTGGAATGGCAGATCGCCGAAGGATCGCACGGGCTGGTGCCGGTGGGCACCACTGGCGAAAGCCCGACGCTCACCCATGACGAGCATGAAAAGGTGATCGAGGCCGTCGTCGCCACCGCCGCGGGCCGGGTGCCGGTGATCGCGGGTGCGGGGTCCAACAACACGGTCGAGGCGATCCGCTTCGTGGAACACGCCAAGGCCGTGGGCGCCGATGCCGCGCTGGTCGTCACGCCCTACTACAACAAGCCGACGCAGAAGGGGCTGAGCGCCCATTTCAGCGCGCTGAACGAGATCGGCATCCCGATCATCATCTACAACATTCCGCCCCGTTCGGTGATCGACATGCTGCCTGCCACGATGGGAGAGCTTGCCAAGCTTCCGAACATCATCGGCGTCAAGGATGCCACCGGCGACCTCAGCCGGGTGCCGAAGCAGCGGATCACCTGCGGCAAGGATTTCGTCCAGCTTTCGGGCGAGGACGCCACCGCCCTCGGTTTCAACGCGCAGGGTGGGGTGGGCTGCATCTCGGTCACGGCCAATGTCGCGCCCCGCCTCTGCGCCGAGATGCAGGAGGCGACGCTTGCCGGCGACTATGCCAAGGCGCTCGACTATCAGGATCGGCTGATGCCACTCCATGAGGCGATATTCGCCGAACCGGGTGTGGCGGGCGCGAAATACGGGCTGTCGGTGCTGGGCCTCGGCTCGGACGAGGTGCGCCTGCCGCTGACGGGTCTCGAGGATACCACCAAGCAGAAGGTTCAGGCCGCGATGCGTCATGCCGGGCTCATCAGCTGAGGACGGCCCCCGCGAGGGCGAGGTCGCGCTCGGTTTCGATCCCAGAAGCCGCGCCGATGCTTCGCTGTGCGTCATCGGGCATATCCGGTCCCCATGGGCCAAGGGAACGGCGCCCAGGAACCTGCGCGCCGCGCGGGAAACGGGGCGTTCCGCGCGGATCGAGCTTCTGCCCGGTTTTGCGCCGGGTCTTGCGGGCCTCGGCGTGGGTCAGGCGATCCAGGTGCTCTACTGGGTCGACCGTGGCCAGCGCGACCTGATCGTGCAGTCGCCGCGCCACACGGACGGACCGCGCGGCGTCTTCGCCCTGCGCTCTCCCGTCCGGCCGAACCCGATCGCGCTGGGCACCGTCGTGATCACCTCGCTGGACGCGGAGGCCGGGATCATCGGCATCGACGCGACGGATGCCTTCGACGGGACGCCCGTGCTCGACATCAAGCCGTGGATTTCCACTGTCGATGTGCCGCCCGGCTGGCGTCCGGAGCCCTGAGCCCCTATATCCCGCCCCCATGGCCAAGGCAGCGGACAATCCGAACTACAAGGTGATCGCCGAGAATCGGCGCGCGCGCTTCGACTATGCCATCGAGGAGGATCTCGAGGTCGGCATCATGCTGCTGGGCTCCGAGGTGAAATCCCTGCGCGAGGGGCAGGCCAATATCGCCGAAAGCTACGCCACCATCGACGACGGGGAGCTGTGGCTGGTGAACAGCTATGTCGCGCCCTACTTGCAGGCCAAGACCTTCCCCCACGAGGAGAAGCGCCGCCGCAAGCTGCTGGCCTCGAAAAAGGAGCTCTCGCGGCTCTGGAATGCGACGCAGCGGCAGGGGATGACGCTGGTGCCGTTGGTGCTTTATTTCAACCACAAGGGCATCGCGAAGCTGAAGATCGGGATCGCGAAGGGCAAGAAGACCGCCGACAAGCGGGAAACCTCGGCCAAGCGCGACTGGAACCGGCAGAAGCAGCGGCTTTTGAAGCAGAACGGCTAGCGTCTCCTCCGGACCCGTTGCGACGCTGGGACTTGCACGCGACACGGTGCGGCCTTAGGGCTAAGCCCCGTCAGTCGCCAGCCGGGAGACCACGTCATGGCCAACTCCAATTCCGGGCCGATCGTCGGAGACGATCCCAAAACGCTCGTCTCGACCGACTGGCTTGCCGCGCATCTCGATGACCCGGACCTGCGCATCCTCGACGCCTCCTATTATCTGCCCGACATGGGCCGCGACGCGCGGGCCGAATACGAGGCCGCCCATACTCCCGGCGCCCGGTTCTTCGACATCGACGAGATCGCGGACGCGCGCAGCACGCTGCCCCACATGGCGGCCCCGGTGGAGAAGTTCATGAGCCGCATGCGCGCCATGGGCGTGGGCGACGGGCATCAGGTGGTGGTCTATGACGGCGTCGGCATCTTTTCCGCCGCGCGGGTGTGGTGGAATTTCCGCCTGATGGGCAAGACCGACGTGGCGGTTCTGGACGGCGGTTTTCCCAAGTGGCAGGCCGAAGGCCGCCCGGTCGAGGACATGCCCCCGATGTTGCGCGACCGGCACATGACGGCGCAGCGGCAGGCGCATCTGGTCAAGGATGTGACCCAGGTCGCCTCCGCCTCCAAGCTGGGCGACTGGCAGATCCTCGATGCCCGCAGCCCCTCGCGCTTCAAGGGCGAGGAACCCGAGGCGCGCCCCGGCCTGCGGTCGGGGCATATCCCGGGTTCGATCAACGTGCATTACGCCACGCTCCTGAACGAGGACGGCACGATGAAACAGGGCGACGCGCTCCGCGCCGTGTTCGAGGCCGCCGGCGCCGACGTCACGAAACGCACGATCACCTCCTGCGGCTCGGGCGTGACCGCCGCGATCGTGATGCTGGCGCTGGAGCGGCTGGGCAATCGCGACGTGTCTCTCTACGACGGATCGTGGTCCGAATGGGGGCAGTTCGAGCAGCTCAAGGTCGAAACGGGATGACGGTGATTCCAGCGGGGACGGAGGTCTCGTTTCGGATCACCTATCTCGAGATGCCCGAAAACCCCGGTCTGAACGCGCCGGGGCTGCCCGGGGGAGTAAAGCTGGAGCACGCGGAAACACCACCCGTCTGGTTCTTCCTCACGATGTACGACGCTGTCGGGCGCGATTACGAATGGCGCGACCGGTTCGATCAGGCCGAGCAAGACCCTCAAACGCTCGCCGCGTTCGTGTCGGACTTGTCGGTTGAGATGTGGGTCGCCTACGCGACGGGCTGGCCGCAGGGATTCTTCATGCTGGACTGGCGCGCGGCAGGGGTTTGCGACCTCGCCTATTTCGGACTGGTCCCGGAGGCCGTGGGAACGGGTCTGGGGGGTACGCTCCTGCGGAGTGCCATTGCCAAGGGCTGGAGGCCCGGTGTGGCGAAGATGACGGTCAACACCTGCACGCTGGACCACCCGCGCGCGCTCGACCTGTACCAGAAGGCGGGGTTTCGCCCCGTGGCGACCGAGGACCGCACCCGCGTGCTCCACCGTGACCGCGATACCTCCCTGCATCCGGCCTGAAGGGGTCAAGCCATGTTCGAGAACCGTGTTCCCCCCGAACAGGACAAGATCCTGCGCCTCATGGGCATGTTCGCCGCCGACCCGCGCACGGACAAGGTGGACCTCGGCGTCGGCGTCTACCGCTCACCCGAGGGCAAGACGCCCGTCATGGCCGCCGTCAAGACGGCCGAGCAGTGGATCTGGGAGGCGCAGGAGACCAAGGGCTATGTCGGCCTATCCGGTGATCCGGCCTTTCTCGACGCGATGCGCGGGCTTATCCTCGGCGACGCCGTTCCCGCGGCGCGCGTCGCGGCCTGCGGCACGCCCGGCGGCACCGGCGCGGTGCGGCAGGTGCTGGAAATGAGCCGCCGCCTGTCGCCCGATGCGGCGGTCTGGATATCCGACCCGACCTGGCCGAACCATCCTGCGATCATCGGGCATCTCGCCCAGAAAAGCGCAACCTACCGTTACTACGACCGCGAGACGGGCGGCATCGATCGGGACGGCATGCTGGCCGATCTGGCGCGGGCGCAGGCCGGTGACGTGATCTTGCTGCACGCCTGTTGTCACAACCCCACCGGCGCCGACCTGACACCGGACGACTGGCGCGAGATCGCCGCGATCTGCCAGCGCACCGGCGCCATTCCCTTCGTCGATATGGCCTATCTGGGCTTCGCCGAAAGCCTCGAGGCCGACGCCGAGGGCACGCGCCACCTTGCCGCGACCCTGCCGGAGGTTTTCATCGCCGCCAGTTGTTCCAAGAATTTCGGCCTCTACCGGGAGCGCGCCGGCGTGGTCCTCGTCGTCACCGCCGAAGGCGCCCCGCGGGAGGTCGCCTTCGGCACGCTCGCCAACCTCAACCGGCAGAACTACGCCTTCCCGCCCGACCACGGCGCGCGGGTCGTGGAGACGATCCTCAACGACCCGATCCTGCGGGACAGCTGGCGCGATGAGTTGCGCGCCATGCGCGAGACGATGCAGGCCAACCGCGCGGCACTGGCCGAGGCGCTGAGGGCCGAGGCCGGGTCGGACCGGTTCGGCCATTTCGCGGCGCATCGGGGCATGTTCTCGCTGTCCGGCGCGAGCCCGGCGCAGGTGGACCTGTTGCGCGAAACCCATGGCATCTACCTCGTGGGCGACGGGCGGATGAACGTGGCGGGGCTGACGCCGGGGACGATCCCGCGGGTCGCCAAGGCGCTGGCCGAGGTGCTTGCATAGACCGGCGTGACGGCGTAGACGACGGACCTGCCGGTTACGGCCAAGTCTCCGACTACCTTGTCAAAACGGAAAAAGCACATGAATTCCAAGTATCTGCCAGGTGTCCTGGCGATGGCGGCGATCGTCGTCGCCTCCAACATCCTCGTCCAGTTCCTGTTCGGCCAATGGCTGACCTGGGGGGCGTTCACCTATCCGCTGGCCTTCCTCGTCACCGACATCATGAACCGCGTCTACGGGGTGCAGGCCGCGCGCCGCGTCGTCTTCGCGGGGTTCCTCGTGGGCGTCGCCTGTTCGCTGATCGGCACCCAGATCATGGGAGAGTTCGGGCCGCTCGTGACGCTGCGGATCGCGGTCGGGTCGGGCATCGCCTTCCTGACGGCGCAGCTTCTGGACGTGGCGATCTTCGACCGGATGCGGGCCGCGACATGGTGGCAGGCCCCCGTGATCTCCAGCGTCATCGGATCCTCCGTCGACACGGCGCTGTTCTTCACCATCGCCTTCTCGGCCTCGCTTGCCTTCATCGAACCGGCCAATGACGTGTCCTGGGCGGGAGAGATGCTGCCGATGCTGGGCGTGGGGCCCGTCGCCCCGCTCTGGGTGTCTCTGGCCTTTGCCGACTGGCTGGTGAAACTGGCCATCGCGCTGGTCGCGCTGATCCCGTTCCGGCTCATCACGCGAAAATTGATGCCACAGGTAGCGTAAAAAGTTTTGACAACCGCAAAATCTGTGGCAGGCTCACCTCAACAGCAACCAAGCGAAAGGAGGTGATCCAGTGTCTAGAGAGGTATTGGAGAATGGCGTCGGGACAGCTTGGGAGGTGCGCCTCTAGGGCAGCCCTTGGGGGTATGACCCCTCCCAGGTGGAGCATCTCTAACCGAATGCCCGCCTCCTGATTTCTCGAAGGGCCGTCCAGAAGGGCGGCCCTTTTCGATTCCCCCGCACCCCGTGTATCCATCCGCCATGGCCCTCTTCATCACCGATCAGATCACGCTTGCCGACTGGGAGATCACGGAAAGCTTCGTGCGATCCTCCGGCCCCGGCGGGCAGAACGTGAACAAGGTGTCGAGCGCAGTCGAACTGCGCTTCGAGGCGGAGCGCAGCCCGCACCTGCCCGAGGCGGTGAAGCGGCGGCTGAAGCGGCTGGCCGGGCGGCGCTGGACCAAGGAGGGCGCGGTGGTGATCCAAGTGTCGGAGGAACGGTCCCAGGCCCGCAACCGGGAGATCGCGCGCGAGCGGCTGGCGGAGCTGGTGCGGCGGGCGACGGTGGCGCCGAAGCGGCGCGTGGCGACGAAGCCGACGAAGGGCTCGGTGGAGCGGCGGATCAGGGCGAAGAAGGTGCGGGGGGAGGTGAAGGCGGGGAGGGGATCGGTCGATCCCGAGTGAGGGGCCGGATTGACAGACCCGCCCGGGATACCAAATATTGGTATATCGGTTTGGAGGAAGGGCATGGGCAAGAACACATCGGTCTCTCTGGGCGACCATTTCGCGGGCTTCATCGAGGAGAAGGTGAAGGAAGGGCGCTATGGGTCGGCCAGCGACGTGATCCGGGCGGGGCTGCGCCTGCTGGAAGAGGAAGAGGTGAAGCTGGCGCGGCTAAAGGAGTTGATTGCAGAGGGTGAGGCGAGCGGGGTCGCACGCGAATGGGACTGGCCCGCGCGCCGAGCCGAATGGATCGCGGAGGCCCGTAAGCGCGAGGCATCGTGAAACGGCTCGATGTTTCGCCGAACGCCGAAGCGGATTTAGGCGGCATCTGGACCTACACGTTCCAGACATGGGGCGAGGTGCAGGCCAACAAATATCTTGATGATCTGGATACGCGGATGATCGGCCTGACGACAGGCCGCACTGCATCCCCCGCGGCCGACGAAGTCGCGCCGGGGCTGCGGCGGGCGCTGGTGGGCCGCCACGTGGTGTTCTTCCGAGAAGATGCGGCGGCGGTGACGGTGGTGCGCGTGTTGCATCAACGGATGGATGTGGGGCGCGGGTGAGGCGAGGGCGACGGTGGTGCCGAAGAAACACCGCCCGACGCGGCCCACGAAGGGGTCGGTGGAGCGGCGGATCAAGGCGAAGAAGGTGCGGGGGGAGGTGAAGGCGGGGAGGGGACGGGTGGAGGAGTGAAAGCTGGGGTTGAATTAGACTGTTAGAGCTTGATGGATGACTGACAGTCTCAGCCTGGCTTCATTGGGTATATACTCTCAAGTATCTCGTGGACACCCTTTGGTTGCAGCGCCCAGCGATATGCTGGGTGCACCTCCCATTTGTATCCAAAGTCCACGAATTGGCTTTGTAGCATTCGGTTCTGATCGAAATGAGTCCACTCTGGTGTGCCAGAGGTTCCGTCATGCCGGGCAATCATGAAGTCAATCTTGTACAAAAATTCTGCCAAACTCTTCGGTGAAACAACAGCACCATTTGTAAACCGAAAGTTATGACTTTGCATGATATTTCTTATCTTACTCATCAGTTCATCAGCGGTGTATACCCATCTTTTTTCTTTCTCCCGGAACTGCTTCCGAGACGGACCCATATTGTAGAGAAGCCGCTCAATTTCTGGTAGCTCTGATTTAAACTCAAGAATCAAATCCGTAATGCGACCATGAGAATAATTTGAAAATACTGTTTCAAGATCGTTTGCGGAAATGATATCGTGGTCGTTGCGAAAAGCTTCCTTGCCAGCCTCAGTAAGGAGCTTAATAAGATCGCGAGGGCGATTTCGATTGAGCGACAAGAGGACAACGCTTATCGGCGCGCCATCCCAGTGCCCCCTTCCAACACTGAACTTGCTCTCAATAACGGGGTCAAGCTCACGTGCGATCTCGCTTTGGGGTCGGCTCTTGAATTCGTCAAAATCAAAATTTTTTTCCTAGGAAGTGGGCAACACGGAGGGCCATTACCGCCAAAACATCGTGCCGCGTCCACGACAACCGGATTACGTTTCCTTCGATTTTGTCTGTGCTCTCGTCAGAAGTTCGATAAAGATAGTATGCATCGCTTCGTAGTCCTATTCGAACTTGTATGGTGCTTCCTTCTTCGTTCGACAAATCTCTGGCAGCGTTTATTAGTGCCGATATATTGTTTATGTCATCTTTAGACGCCGACCAGCCGCGATCTACATCATCGATATAAATCCTAACGATCTTGTTGCGCGTAAAGCGTTCGCGCAACCGCTTGGTTTCTTCATCGACGTTTCCGCCAGAATAGCTAATCGCCAACTGGTACAAGGAACTAATTAGGCTCTTGGCGGTGCCTTGTACATTAAATCGCTCTCGGTCTCCCGGAATTATGTCCATTTTCTCAAGAGATCGCTCGTAAATCCTGCGGCCGATAAGCATCTTGTAGTTTTCGATTTTTTCTATAAATGTCTGTTTTATGGCTGAGCTTATAACCAAGTCGTTGGGTTGCAGCCAAATTGGAAGAACGTTCTCGTCACGATCCTCAAAAAAAGACATTCTCAATAAGGCGCTCTTTCCGATTCCTTTATGGCCAACAAGGATTCTAAGTGGCAATGATTGGCGGATGTTCTGATAGGCCCTATTTCTAAAGAAGTAAGCGCGAAAGCGCTCTGGATCGTCATCTTCGGCAGAATCGGTGCCAAACATCGCTTGTATTGTGGAATCGTCAAACGTTATCGTTCGCGTCATGCTGCACCAACTCGTTTATTTCCCAGTTGAAGATGTTCCTGCTAGCTAAGACCAATGTCAATTATGCGTAGTAGTCAAACCACCACCTCCAGCCGTTCCTGCTCGCCCACGCCGAACACCCGCTTGTACCGGGCGATCTCCGCCTCCGGGCCCATCGCCTTCTCCGGGTTGTCGCTGAGCTTCACCGTCGGCCGGCCGTTCGCGGCGACAGCCTTGCACACGAGGCTGAAGGGCGCCAGCGCGTCACCCTCCACCAGCCCGCGGAAATCGTTCGTCAGCAGCGTGCCCCAGCCGAAGCTGACCCGCACCCGGCCCGAGAACGTCCTGTGCAGCGACTCGATCACGTCGACGTCGAGACCGTCGGAGAAGATCACCAGCTTCTCGCGGGGATCCTCGCCGCGGGATTTCCACCAGGCGATGGCGGTCTCTGCCCCCTGCGCGGGGTCGCCTGAATCGATGCGGATGCCGGTCCATTGCGTCAGCCAGTCGGGCGCATGGGCGAGGAAGCCGTGGGTGCCGTAGGTGTCGGGCAGGATGATGCGCAGGTTGCCCTCATGCTCCTCGTGCCAGTCCGAGAGCACGTCATAGGGCGCGCGGGCGAGGTCGGCGTCACTCTCGGCCAGCGCCGCGTAGACCATGGGCAGTTCGTGGGCGTTCGTCCCGATCGCCTCGAGATCGCGGTTCTTGGCGATGAGGCAGTTGGAGGTGCCGGTGAAGGCCTCCCCCAGCCCCTCCTGCATGGCCTGCACGGCCCAGTCCTGCCAGAGGAAGGAATGCCGCCGCCGCGTGCCGAAATCCGCGATGCGCAGGCCGTCGAGTTTCTTGAGGCGTTCGACCTTCTCCCAGAGCTTCGTCATGGCGCGGGCGTAGAGGACCTGAAGCTCGAACCGCCCCATGCCGCGCAGGACGGCGCGGCCGCGCAGCTCCATCAGGACGGCAAGCGCCGGGATCTCCCACAGCATGACCTCGGGCCATTTGCCCTCGAAGGTCAGCTCGTACTGATCGCCCACGCGCTCGAGGTGGTAGGGCGGCAGTTGCAGCGCCTCGAACCAGTCCATGAACTCGGGCGTGAACATCTGCCGCTTGCCGTAGAAGGTGTTGCCGCGCATCCACGTGCTCTCGCCCCGGCGGAGACGGAGCGTGCGGATATGGTCGAGCTGTTCGCGCAGCTCCCCCTCGTCGATGAGGTCGGCCAGCGGAATGCGCGTGGTGCGGTTGATGAGCGAAAAGGTGACCTGCGTGTCCGGCTTGTTGCGGAACACCGACTGACACATCAGGAGCTTGTAGAAATCCGTGTCGATCAGGGAGCGGACGATCGGGTCGATCTTCCACTTGTGATTGTAGACGCGGGTGGCGATGTCGACCATGGGTTCGGTTCCGGTGGGGTGAGTGGATCAGCGCGGGAGGCTGGCGATGGTGGTTTCGGGCGCGACCACGGCATAGAGCTGCATCCACGCGCTGCTGGTTTCGGTGCCGCTTCGGAAGGTCTCGACCTCAAAGAACTTGCCCTCCTCGTCGTAGCGGATGTGGCAGGCGTTGGTCCAGAAATCATCGATATGGTATTCCAGCCAGCCCTGCGGCGGGTCGGGGATGCCCCAGTGGTGCGTGTTCAACAGGCCGATCGGCTGCAGGGGGTTCACGTCGAGACCCTGCGCGAGATGCGCGTTGACGCAGACATGGCCCGGCCAGATGTCGACCGAGGTGACGCTTTCGGGCATCTGCCAGTTCAGGAGAGACAGCACGATGTCGTATGCGACAAGCTGGCGGATCGTCTCGATCTCGTAGAACTCGTCTGCGCCGGCGGCCAGCATGCCGGACAGCAGGCGGCGGGGCAGGACCTCGCCGGGGGCGAGGCGGGGCGCGTTCATCGCCGCGTTCATCAGGTTGCCCAGCCCGATCAGGGCGGCGTCATAGGCCTGTCCGACGACCGCGCCCGGGACGTCGTCGCCATCGTATTGCAGGCGGGGCGCGTGAAAGCCGACGCGCGCGCCGCGGTCCATGATGCGCAGGTTGAGCGCGTTGTCATAGGCGACGAAGGTGCCGAACAGGAAGGCCACGGCACAGGCGGACAGGCATTCGGCGTCCTGCCGCACACGGGTTGCCCAGCCGTAGCGTGCGAGGACCTCTCCCAGCGCGATGCCCGCCTCGAACTGCCCGCCGGCGCTGTCGAGGCAGGCGATCCAGCCGGTCGGATCGGGTGGCGGGTTCTGGAACTGAGCGTCGAAAATGCCTTGCAGTCTCTCGGCGTCTCCGGTCTCGATCGGTCCCCTGATCTCGATGTTGCACAGGAACCGGTCCCGCATTTCCGCATCGGTGTAGCGCCTGGTGTCCACGATCTCGAAAGTCGCGGCTTCGGCGGTCAGGGGAGCTGCCGCGAGAACGAGCGCGGCGCAGAGGCGAAAAACTGGGGTCATTCCGGCTCCTTGGCGAGGTGGTCGCCCGCGCAGAGTGCAACGGCGATGCGAAGATGGGCAAGCGGGCATCTCAGGCGGGCGGCGTCCACATCACGTCCGTCAGCCGGGGCGCGCCGGTGGCGAGCATCACCAGCCGGTCGAAGCCCAGCGCGCAACCCGAGGCGGGCGGCATGTGGTCCAGCGCGGCAAGGAAATCCTCGTCCAGCGGCAGGCGGTCGCCGTAAAGCGCCTCGCGCAGGTCCATGTCGGCTTCGAAGCGCGCGCGCTGTTCGGCTGGATCGGTAAGCTCTCCGAAGGCGTTGGCCAGTTCCACCCCGCAGGCGAAAAGCTCGAACCGTTCGGCAAGGCGCGGGTCGTCCGGCTGACGGCGGGCCAGCGCGGCCTCGGGGGCGGGGTAGGCGTCGAGGATCACGGGACCGGGGCCGAGCCCCGGTTCGACGCGTTCGGTCAGCATACGGGAAAAGAGGTCGGACCAGCTGTCGTCGGGGGCGGTGGCGATCCCGGCCTCGGCAAGCGCGCGGGCCAGCGCCGGTGTGTCGGGCGCGCCTTTGGGCAGGGTCGAAAGGAGATCGACGCCGTGGCGCATGAACTCGGCTGCGACGACCGTGCGCATGGGGCGATCGCGCGGGTCGCAGGTGGTCTCACCATGGCGGAACTCGGGAACCTCCGCGGCGTCTGCGGCAAGCGCAAGGATCGCGGCGCAATCCTCCATCAGCGCTTCGTAACACGCATTCGCGCGGTACCATTCCAGCATGGTGAATTCGACCGTGTGACGCGGACCGCCTTCGCGGTTGCGCCAGACGCGGGCGAAGCTGAAGATCTTCTCCTCCCCGGCCGCCAGCAGCTTCTTCATCGCGAATTCGGGCGAGGTATGCAGGTAGCCGCGTCTCGGCTCGAGCGCCGCGTCCATCACTTCGACACGGACCGGGTGCAGATGCGTCTCGTTTCCCGGCGAGGTGACGAGGTAGGCGGGATCGACCTCGACAAAGCCCTGATCGGTGAACCATGCCCTGAGTGCGGCCTTGATGCGGTTGCGCGCCAGAAGGATCGGGCGCCGGTCGGCATGGGTGTCAGGGTCCCACCATGTCATGTCTGGCCCTCGCGCCCTCGATGCGGTAACGCCTGTCGCCAAACCAAGGGTTCTGGAGGCGTCATGAAGGTCATCGCATCGCAATTGCGCAAGGGCAACGTCGTCGAGGTGAACGACGCGCTTTACGTCATCCTGAAGGCGGAAAACTTCCACCCCGGCAAGGGCACGCCCGTGACCCAGGTCGACATGCGCCGCATCTCGGACGGGGTGAAGGTCAGCGAGCGCTGGAAAACGACCGACGGCGTCGAGCGCGCCCATGTGGAGGAAAAGACCTACCAGTTCCTCTACGAGGACGGCGAAGGCTACCATTTCATGGAGCCGGAGAGCTACGAACAGGTCACGGCGAGCCCCGAGGTCGTCGGCGACGCGAAGGTCTGGCTGCAGGACGGCATGAACTGCCACCTGTCGATCCACAACGACATCCCGATCGCGTTGGAACTGCCGCAGAAGGTCACCGTCGAGGTGATGGAAACCGAGCCCGTGGTGAAGGGGCAGACCGCGTCGTCCTCCTACAAGCCCGCCTTGGCCGACAACGGTGTGCGCGTGATGGTGCCGCCCCATATCGGCGCCGGCACGCGGATCGTCGTCAACACCGAGGACGCGTCCTATGTCGAGCGGGCGAAGGACTGAGGCCGCGCGATCATGACGGATGATGCACCCGGCCCGGTTTCGGCGCCGGGTGTCGTTTTTCTGGTGGGTACTCCGGGGCTCGAGGACGCGCTTGAGGCCGAGGCGCTCCGCGCGGGCTTCGACGGTGTGACGCGGGTTCACGGCGGTGTCGAAATCGCCGGCGGTCTGGCCGAGGCCGCGCGCGCCAACATGGTGCTGCGATGCGCCGTCCGTGTCCTTTGGCGCGTGGCGTCCTTCCGCGCCATGCATCTCGCACAGCTCGACAAGCGCAGCCGCAAGGTGCCATGGCGCGACTGGCTTCGCCCCGACGTGCCTGTCCGGGTCGAGGCGGTGTGCCGCGCCTCGCGCATCTACCATGACAAGGCCGCGCGGCAGCGGGTGGCGGGCGCGCTGGAGGCGGCGGGGATTGCCGTGGCCGATACGGCGGCGATCGCGGTGAAGGCGCGGATCGAGGATGACCTCTGCACGATCTCGCTCGACACCAGCGGCGAGCCGCTCCACCGGCGCGGCCACAAGCGGTTCGTCGGAAAGGCGCCCCTGCGCGAGACGATGGCGGCCGCGTTCCTGTGGCGGATGGGGTTCGACGGGACGCACACGGTGGTCGATCCGATGTGCGGGTCGGGGACGATCCCGCTGGAGGCCGCCGAGATCGCGGCGGGCCTCATGCCCGGGCGCGACCGGGCTTTTGCCTTCGAGGCGATGATCGGCGGCGTGCGGCCCGGGATCGCGCCCCGTGACGCCGTGCCGGGGGCGCTGTTCCACGGCTTCGACCGGGACCAGGGCGCGATCCGGGGGGCGCTGGAGAATGCCGAGCGCGCGGGTGTGGCGGG
>LJSY01000004.1:53374-130412 GCA_001314805.1 Rhodobacteraceae bacterium HLUCCO18
CTGCCAGCCGGTAAGCGCGCTGGAGCCGCCCGAGGGGCCGCCGGGGATCGTGCTGACCAACCCGCCCTACGGCGCGCGGATCGGCAACCGCAAGACGCTCTTCGGTCTCTACGGGAGCCTTGGCCGCGTGCTGGCCGAGCGTTTCGCGGGTTGGCGCATCGGCATCGTCACCAGCGATGACGGGCTGGCGAAGGCCATGGGCCTGCCGCTGACGCCATCGGCGCATATCGACCATTCCGGGACCAGGGTGCGGCTCTGGACAGGGCAGGTGGCACAAGACGGGTGACACGAAATACTGTCATGTTAAATTGACATGCGTCCCTTGACTGGAGCTGCCCCATGTCCACCCCGACCCCGTCCGACAAGCCCCTGCGCGTGCTCCTGCTGGGGGCGACGGGGACCGCCGGGCAGGGGACCGCGCGCGCGTTGGTGGCGGCAGGCCATGCCGTGACCTGCGCTGTGCGGTCCGAGGCGGCGCGCGATGTGCTGCCGCGCCGCGCGGCCGTTGAGGTCGCGAACGTGACGGATGCCGCGGACATGGCCCGCGTGATCGCCCCGGGGCGGTTCGACGCGGTCGTCTCCTGCCTCGCGTCACGGACCGGCGCGCCCGGGGATGCCTGGGCGATCGACCATGACGCGCAGCTTCTGGCGCTGAACGCCGCGACGGCATCGGGCGTCCGGCAGTTCGTCCTGCTTTCGGCCATCTGCGTGCAGAAGCCGCTGCTGGAATTCCAGCGCGCCAAGCTCGCCTTCGAGGACAAGCTCAAGGCCTCCGGCCTGACCTGGTCCATCGTGCGGCCCACCGCCTTCTTCAAATCGCTTTCGGGCCAGATCGCGCGGGTGCGCGCGGGCAAGCCGTTCCTGCTGTTCGGGGACGGGACGCTGACGGCCTGCAAGCCGATCAGCGACGACGATCTGGGACGGTTCATCGCAAGTTGCCTGACGGATCCCGAGAAGGCGAACCGCATCCTTCCCATCGGTGGCCCGGGCCCGGCGCTGACCGCGCGGCAGCAGGGCGAGGCGCTTTTCGAGGCTGCGGGGATGAAGCCGAAGTTCCGCCGCGTGCCCGTCGCCATGATGGATGCGATCATCGGGCTGGCAGCTGTTCTGGGAAGGTTCAGCGGAACGTGGGCAGACCGGGCGGAATTCGCGCGCACCGGGCGCTACTACGCGACGGAGTCGATGCTGGTCTGGGACGAGGCGGCGGGACGCTACGACCCCGACGCCACGCCCGAGTTCGGGACGGACACGCTGGACCGGCACTACGCACGCTTGATCGCGGGCGAGGCGGAGGTCGACCTTCGCGAACACGCGGTGTTCTGAAGGGGGCGCCGCGGCCTCGCGCCCCCTACGGGAGCCCTCGGCCCCGGCGGGTGCCTCCGGCGGGCGTATTTTTGGAAAGATGAAGGACGCGGGCGGGTTTTGGGGTCCGGTAGGTCAAGGTACGCTCAGATGAGGGTCGCGCCGGCTTCCGCCATTCCGGCTTTCGCCGCATCGAGGGAGCCGTTCAGGTCGATGGCGCGGCTCAGATCGCCCCTGACTTCGACCGTGAAGCCGAGCCGCGCGGCGTCCACCGCGGAGAAGTTCACGCAGAAATCCGTGGCGAGCCCCACCATCGTCAGGTGCGAGATCCCGCGCGTCCTCAGGTAACCCTCGAGCCCCGTGGGGGTGGTGTGGTCGTTCTCGAAAAACGCCGAATAGCTGTCGATCCCGGGCCGGAAACCCTTGCGGATGATCAGGTCGGCGCGATCGGTGTCGAGATGCGCGTGAAACGCGGCTCCGTCGCTGCCCTGCACGCAATGGTCGGGCCAGAGGACCTGGGGACCGTAGGGCATTTCGGTCATCTCCATGGGCGCCTTGCCCGGATGCTGGCTGGCGAAGCTGGAATGCCCCGCCGGGTGCCAGTCCTGGGTCAGGATGACAGCGGGAAATTCGGCCATCAGCGCGTTGATGCCGGGCACGATCTCGTCGCCGCCGGGCACGGCCAGCGCGCCGCCGGGACAGAAATCGTTCTGCACGTCGATGACAAGAAGGGCGTGGGTCGCGTCGCGCATGGGGGCCTCCGGTCAGTGGGCATGATGGCACACCCTACGGCTTGAGCAGGCGCGCGCAACCTTGTAGGCCCGCGTGCATGCTGACCGTTGCCGCGCTTTACAAGTTCACGAGGTTCGAGGACCCGGACGTGCTTCGGGCGCCCCTGCAGGCAGTTTGCGAGGCGCATGGGGTCCGGGGCTCGCTGCTGATCGCGGCGGAGGGGATCAACGGGACCATCGCGGGGACACGGGAGGGGATCGACGCGGTGCTGGCGCATATCCGCGCACTTCCGGGCTGCGCCGATCTGGAATGGAAGGAAAGCACCGCGACCGAGATGTCCTTCGGCCGGATGAAGGTGCGGCTGAAGCGCGAGATCGTCACCATGGGCGTGCCGGGGACCGATCCGCGCGACATCGTGGGCACCTATGTCGATCCGCAGGACTGGAACGACCTGATCGCGGCGCCCGACGTGGCGGTGATCGATACGCGCAACGACTACGAGACGGCGATCGGCACGTTCGAAGGTGCGGTCGATCCGGGCACCGAGAGCTTCCGCGACTTCCCGGCCTGGTGGGACGCCAATCGCGACCGGTTTCACAACAAGCGCATCGCGATGTTCTGTACCGGCGGCATCCGGTGCGAGAAATCGACGGCCTACCTGAAAGCGCAAGGGGTGGAGGAGGTCTATCACCTGCGCGGCGGCATCCTGAAATACCTCGAGGATGTGCCGGAGATGGACAGTCTCTGGCGCGGCGGGTGCTTCGTCTTCGACGAGCGCGTGGCGGTGGGCCATGGCCTCAGGGAGTTGCCCTTCACGCTATGCCGCGCCTGTCGGCGGCCGCTTGCGCCCGAGGACCGCGCGCGCCCCGAATTCGAGGAAGGCGTCGCCTGTCATCGCTGCGTGGAGGAATACACCGAGGCCGACCGCGCGCGGTTCCGCGAACGCCAGCGGCAGGTGAAGCTCGCCGAGAGGCGCGGGTTCGCGCATCTGGGCGGCTGAGCGATTGAAGCCGGCGCGGCAATGATTAGGTCATCGGACATGACATCGGACACGCTTGAACTCCGCGCCGGCCTGCCGGAACCGCTGCGCCTTCTCCTCGACACGCATCCCCGCGAAAGCTGGAAGGCGCATCCCGACTTCCACGGGCTGGTCAGTTTCTGGCTGGAGCGTCACATGATGTTCCGGCAGCTGATGACCCATATGGGCCGCGAGACGGAGGCGTTTCTCGACGGAAGCCGCGACGCGCAGGGGTTTGCGCAAGGCGTGGCCCGGTATGGCGGGCTGTTCGTGAACCAGCTGCACGGCCATCACCAGATCGAGGATCACCATTACTTCCCGCTGCTCCGGCAGAAGGACGCGCGGATCGAGCGGGGCTTTGACCTGCTGGACGCGGATCACCATGCGCTCGACAGCATCCTCAACCGCTTCGTGGAACAGGCCAACGGGGCCATTCAGGGGGCAGGCGGGGCCGATCCGAATGCGGGTGCGGGGGCGTTTCGCGATGGACTGGCCGAGCTGGAGCAGCTGATCGGGCGGCATCTGGAGGATGAGGAGGACCTGATCGTGCCGGTCATCCTGATCCACGGGGCCGACGGGCTGGGATAGACCGCAAACATCCGGTCGAGGATGCGCCGGTTCGGCAGGGTGTCTTTCTCCGGCTCCTTGACGCGCATGCCGAAAATCAGGTCTCCAGACGAGGCGCCGTGGACCCGATCGGGCGCGGTGCGCTGCGTCGAGAACGCAGTCGCCTTTTGTCGTGGCCGTCGGCAAGCGAAATACCCCAGGACGGAACGGATCCTCTGCGCGACGCTCGGTTTCGGAGGCGACCGCGCATGAAACGCCATTCAATCGATGGCCCCGAACGTGCCGAACCGGAACCATGTCGCGATCCCGGCGTTGCCGTTTCGAGCTTCGATTGCCGGTCCATCTTGGCGAGAGGTCAAAAGCCGCGGTTTCCGTGGGAAAGGACGGCGCCATGAGTCAGCCATCTATGAAATTTCCCTTTGCTTCGAACGAGCATGCCCGCCTGAGGGAAGTGCGGGAGGTTGTCGGAGTCGTGAGAAGGGGCGATCCGGTCCTCGAGAAGGTCGCGGAACGCGTGCAGGACCTGCTCGACAGTCCCGCAGCCATGGTGTCGGTCGTGGAATCGGATCATCAGCGGTTCCTCGCGCGCGTCGGCATCGATCTTGACGCGACGCCGCGCGATTACTCGATCTGCTCGCGCACGATCATGTCCGACGCGCCGCTTGTGCTGGCCAACACGCTCGAGGCCCCGGAATTCGCAGCGCATCCCGCCGTGACGCAGGAACCGCATGTCAGGTTCTACGTGGGCGCCCCGATCATCCTCTCCTCGGGGTTCCGCGTCGGCAGCGTATGCGGACTCGACGTCGAACCGCATGATCCCCCGTCTCCCGAGACGCTGGAGGAACTCGTGCGGCTCGCTGGCGAGACCGCTGCTTACCTCGAGGCCCTCTATGCCGAGCGCGGTGCGGGGGATACGGACCGGCGGGCGCGCATCAAGACCGACGCGCAGAGGGAGTTCCTGTCGCTCGTCGGTCACGAGTTCCGCACGCCACTGACGGTTCTGCTCGGAAACGCGCAGCTGTTGCGGGCGCGTCTGGAAGGGGCGATGGAACGGCGGATGGTCGAGGCGATTTCGGCCTCGGGTCGTCACCTTCACAACCTCATCGAGCATGTCATCCGCTACAGCAACCTGGAAAGCGGCGAACTGACGCTCTCGGAGGAAACCGTCGTCTGCGACGATCTGCTGATGGCTGCCGCCACGCCGGTCAAGCCGATCGCGCAGGCCTCGGACCGTCAGATCACGACATCCTGCGCAAACGACGTCACGACCGTCCGCGCCGACGGCGAGCAGTTGTGCATCGCGCTCACGTCGCTGATCACGAATGCGGTGACGCATGGCGAGGGCGCGATCGAGGTTTCCGCACACCGTTGTGACGACGAAACGCTTCGCATGGCGGTCTACGACCACGGCCCCGGTCTGGCCGAGGGTCAGCTCGACAAGGCGGACCGCCCGTTCACGATCGGATCGCATGTCGACACCCGCAGGAAAGGCGGCCTCGGCCTCGGGCTGCCGCTTGCGAAGCGGATCATACAGCTGCACGGCGGCTGGATGCAGAGCGGCAGGGACGATGCCCGGTCGATGGTGGAGCTTCGTTTGCCGGGGTGGCGCTGCGCGCCATCCTTCGCCTGAGCGCGCGCACGGCCCGCACCGATCCGCATGCCCCGGGGCCCCCACGGTTGAGTTGACACGGTTGAGTTGACACGGTTGAGCTGACGGGGGCTTCGCACAGGGCAGTACCGGTCGCACCGCGCTGCGATAGCCGGTGGCGGCGGGATAAGTCCCGCCCCGCAACCGTGGCCTCAGAAATCTAGGTTCTCGACGCTCAGCGCGTTGGCCTGAATGAACTCGCGGCGGGGTTCGACCACGTCGCCCATCAGCTTGGTGAAGATGTCGTCGGCCTCGGCGAGGTCGTCGATCTTCACCTGCAGGAGCGTGCGCGCGTCGGGGTCGAGCGTGGTTTCCCACAGCTGGTCGGGGTTCATCTCGCCCAGACCCTTGTAGCGCTGCATCTGCTGGCCCTTGGCGCCTTCGTCGAGGATCGCCTTCAGAAGCTCCGTCGGCCCGTGGATCAACTGCGACCGTTCCTTGCGCGCCAGCGTCGCCGGATCGCGATAGACCTCGCGGGTGGCTTGGCTCACCTCCGACAGTTTCCGCGCCTCGCCCGAGCGCAGCACGGCGCCGTCGAGCGTGCGGATCTCCTCCACGCCGCGCAGGACGCGGGACAGGCGGATGCCGTGATCCTGCGTGATGCGGCCCATCCAGCCGCGTTCGTATTCCGCCGCCACGAGGTCGAGCCGCTTGGCCACGTCCTCGGCCACGCCCTGAAGGTCGGCATCGGCCGCGCCGGGATCGAAGGCCCCCGCGATGGCGGCCTGCTCGAGGATGCGGCGGGGGTAATGCGTCGGAAACGCCTCGAGGATGCGCTTGAAGTGGCGCGCGCCCTCGACGACGCGGGCAAGGTCGGCGCCGGCGATCTCCTCGCCATGGGGAAACTGCAGCACCGCGCCTTCGATACCTTGCGCGATCAGGTAATCCTCGAATTCGCGCTCGTCCTTGAGATAGACCTCGGACCGGCCGCGCGTCACCTTGTAGAGCGGCGGCTGCGCGATATAGAGATACCCCCCCTCGATGATCTCGGGCATCTGCCGGAAGAAGAACGTCAGCAGCAGCGTGCGGATATGCGCGCCGTCCACGTCGGCATCCGTCATGATGACGATCTTGTGGTAGCGCAGCTTGTCGATGTTGAATTCATCCCGCCCGATGCCGGTGCCCAGCGCGGTGATCAGCGTGCCGATCTCCTGGCTCGACAGCATCCGGTCGAAGCGCGCGCGCTCGACGTTCAGGATCTTGCCCTTCAGCGGCAGCACCGCCTGGTTGTGGCGGGAGCGACCCTGCTTGGCGGAGCCTCCGGCGCTGTCGCCCTCGACGAGGAAAAGCTCGGACTTGGCCGGGTCCTTCTCCTGGCAATCGGCGAGCTTGCCGGGGAGCGAGGCCACGTCCATCGCCGTCTTGCGCCGCGTCAGTTCACGGGCTTTCCGCGCGGCCTCACGCGCCAGCGCGGCCTCGATGATCTTGCCGACAATCATCCGCGCCTCGACGGGGTGTTCCTCGAACCATTCGCCGAGTTTCTCGTTCATCAGCCCCTCGACGGCGGGCCGCACCTCGGAGGACACAAGCTTGTCCTTGGTCTGCGAGCTGAACTTTGGGTCGGGCACCTTCACGGACAGGACACAGGTCAGCCCCTCGCGCGCGTCGTCCCCGGTGAAGCTCACCTTCTCGCGCTTGGCGATGCCGGTCGAGTTCGCATAGTGGTTCATCGTCCGCGTCAGCGCACCGCGAAAACCCGCCATATGCGTGCCGCCATCGCGCTGCGGGATGTTGTTGGTGAAGGGCAGCACCATTTCGTTGTAGCTGTCGTTCCACCACATGGCGACCTCGACGCTGATGCCGTCCTTCTCGCCCTCGACATAGATCGGTTCCTCGATCATCGGGGTCTTGGAGCGGTCGATATACTTGACGAATTCCCGGACGCCGCCCTCGTATTCCATCTCGACCCGCTGAGGCTCCGCATGGCGGAGGTCCTCCAGCACGATCTTCACGCCGGAATTGAGGAAGGCGAGTTCCCGCAGGCGATTCTCGAGGATCTTGAAGGAGTAGTCGAGGTTCGAGAAGGTCGTGGTGGAGGCGAGGAAACGGACCTCGGTGCCGGTCTTGCCCCCGGAGTCGCCCACGACCTCGAGGTGCTTGACGGTATCGCCGCGTTCGAAGCGGGCGTGATGTTCCTTGCCGTCGCGCCAGATGCGCAGATCCAGCCAGTCGGAAAGCGCGTTGACCACGGAAACGCCGACGCCGTGCAGGCCGCCCGAGACCTTGTAGGAGTTCTGGTCGAACTTCCCGCCCGCATGCAGCTGGGTCATGATGACCTCGGCCGCCGAGACGCCTTCTTCCTCGTGGATGCCGACGGGAATGCCGCGGCCATTGTCGCTGACCGAGACGCTGTCATCGGCGTGCAGCGTGACCGTCACGGCGTCCGCATGGCCCGCCAGCGCCTCGTCGATGCCGTTGTCCACGACCTCGTAGACCATGTGGTGCAGGCCCGAGCCGTCATCGGTGTCGCCGATATACATGCCGGGCCGCTTGCGCACGGCCTCCAGGCCCTTGAGAACCTTGATGGAATCCGCGCCGTATTCCGCGGCCGCCGAAGCGTTGTCTGCCATGCCTGAGCTTGCCTGTTCTGTTTGGCGTTTTATACCCGGCCCGGCCGGGTTTGTCACGCGATTGCCCCCAATATTTAGGGGTTTGGCGGCGGTTCCGCTACCTCTGCTCGTTCCGTCAGGTCAGCGCGATCACCGCCGCGACGGCGATGAGCAATCCGCCCGCGATCCGGTTGATCCTTGCGAGCCTTTCGGGCGAGGAAAAGCGCCGCCGCGCGGTGTCCACGAGGATCGCGAACCCGGTGTTGCCGACGAGCGGCACGAGGGTGGAGATACCGGCGATCGCCACGATGTCGAGGGCGGTGATGCGGGTCAGGTCGAAGAAACCGGGCAGCATGCCCATGTAGAACAGGATTGCCTTGGGATTGGCGAGGATCGCCACCAGACCGGCGAGGAAACCCGCCATCGCACCCGGGCGGATCAATGCGCTGTCGGCCGAGATTGCCTTGTCCGCGTGCCGGATCAGGAGCCATCCCATCAAGGCGAAGACCGCGACGGCGACCCATTTCAGCGCGTCCATGATCCAGCCGTAGGTGCCCACGATCCACGCAAGGCCAAGGGCCGCCGTCACAGACCAGAGCGCGTCCCCCAGCGCCACGCCGATCACGAGAGGCACCGCCGCCACCCAGCCATGGGCGAGCGCGCGGGCCGCGGTGGCGAGCCAGACGGGCCCCGGCGTCAGGAACAGCACGAAAAGCGCCGTGGCGTAGAGGCCCAGTTGCGCGGCGGTGAGCGTCACGGCGCGGTGACCTCCGAAATGCCGTCCGTCTCATGCACCGCGAAATGCTGCGCCCGTTGACCCAACTCCGCGAAGAGTTCCGGCCCGGTTCCCGTCATCCAGGCCTGCGCCTCCAGCGTGCAGATCTCGTCGAAGAGCGCGGCGCGACGGTTGGCGTCCAGATGCGCCGCGACCTCGTCCAGCAGGATGAGGGGTGCTGCGCCGGTTTCCGTCCTGAGGCCCCGCGCATTGGCGAGCACCAGCGAGATCAGGAGCGCCTTCTGCTCACCGGTGGAGCATTGCCGCGCGGGCACGTCCTTGGCGAGGTAGACGGCGCCCAGGTCCGCCCGATGCGGCCCGGTGAGCGTGCGGCCCGCCGCCATGTCGCGCCCGCGGCCATCGGCCAACGCCTCGGCCAGACCGGGCGCGTCCCGAGGGCCGGTCTCGCCCTCGAGGCTCAGCCCGGCGGAGGGAAAGGCCGTGTCGGCGCCCTCCTGCGCGATCTGCAGGCGCGCCAGCACGTCGAGCCGGTTGGCGGTGATCGCGGCGCCCGCCTCGGCCATCTGGCCTTCCAGTGCGCGGTACCAGGCCGGGTCGCGCACCTCGTCGCGCAGCAGGCGGTTGCGCTCGCGCAT
Organism: Rhodobacteraceae bacterium HLUCCO18; assembly: GCA_001314805.1. GTDB lineage: Bacteria > Pseudomonadota > Alphaproteobacteria > Rhodobacterales > Rhodobacteraceae > Roseibacterium. The sequence continues at coordinate 62,562 of LJSY01000004.1, forward strand.
GGCCTTCTCATAGGTCAGCACGTCATCGGCATGGTCGGGAAGAAAGCTCATCGTCATGCGGTCGAGAAACCGCCGCCGCCCATCCGCCCCTTCGATCCAGAGCCGGTCCTGCGCCGGCACCAGCCAGACGATGCGGATGAGCCGCGCAAGGGCTGTCTGCGGCGCGGTCTTGCCGTCGATGCGAGTGGCGCGGGGGGTGTCCGGTTCGGCGGAAAGCTCGATCTCATGGCCCAGACCGGGCCCGGCCAGCGTGGCGCGGATCTTCCAGCCGATCGCCTCGGGGCGGCGTATGACCTCCTCGGCGGTGGCGCGGCGCAAGCCACGCCCGGGCGACAGGAAGGACACGGCCTCCATCAGGTTGGTCTTGCCCGCGCCGTTCGGGCCGAAAAGCGCCACGGGGCGGCCGTCGAGGTCGAGCCGCGTGCGCTTGTGACTGCGGAAATGCGAAAGACGGAGATAGGCGACATGGGGGGTCATGGGCTCGTTTTCACGCAGGAAAACGTGTGGGAAAAGCCGGCTTTTCTCGGTCGGAATTGCCGGCAATTCCGGCCTGTCACACGCGCATCGGCATCACGACGTAGATCGCGCTCAGGTCGTCGCCTTCCCGCATCAGGGTTGGTTCGGCCGAGGAGGCGAACATGAACACCGCGTTCTCCCGGTCCACCTGGCTCGCGATTTCCAGCAGGTACTTGGCGTTGAAACCGATCTCGAGTTTCTCGTCGCCATAGGCCACGGCAAGTTCTTCCTCGGCGGCGCCCGCGTCCGGGGCGTTGACCGACAGGATCAGGCGATCCTCGTCGAGCTGCATCTTCACCGCGCGCGAGCGTTCCGAGGACACCGTCGCCACGCGATCCACCGCCTTGGCGAAATCGCTGGCGTCGACCTCCATCCGGCGGGTGTTGCCGGTCGGGATCACCCGCGAGTAATCGGGGAAGGTTCCGTCGATGACCTTGGAGGTCAGCGTGCTCTCGGGCGTTGCGAAGCGGATCTTGGTCTCGGAAACGGACACGGCGATTTCGGCCTCGTCATCCTCCAGGAGTTTGCGCAACTCGCCCACCGTCTTGCGCGGCACGATGACGCCGGGCATGTCCGCCGCGCCGTCGGGCAGCGGCGCGTCGATCCGCGCCAGCCTGTGCCCGTCCGTCGCCACCGCGCGCAGCGTCGCGCCGGTCTCGCCCTCGGCCACGTGGAAGTAGACGCCGTTCAGGTAATACCGCGTTTCCTCAGTGGAAATGGCGAATTTGGACTTGTCGAAGAGCCGGCGCAGCATCGGCGCGGGTGCGGCGAAATTCGCCGGGTAGTCGGTGGCGGTCATCACCGGAAAGTCTTCCCTGGGCAGGGTGGCCAGCTGGAAGGTGGACCGCCCCGCCTCCACCAGAAGCCTTCCGGCCGCGCTGTCCTCGGTGATGCTGACGAGCGCGCCGTCGGGCAGCTTGCGCACGATCTCGTGCAGCGTGACGGCGGAGACGGTGGTTGCGCCCGCGCGGTCGACCTTGGCCGGGATGCGGTCCACGACCTCGATATCCAGATCCGTGGCGCGGAAACTGGCGGTATCGCCCTCGGCCTCGATCAGGACGTTGGCCAGGATGGGGATCGTGTTGCGCCGTTCGACGACCGACTGCGCCTGAGAGACGGCACGCAGCAGCGCCGCACGCTCGATGGAGAGTTTCATGCCCTGACTCCGACAGACCGCGGGAGGCGGAGACTATCCTTTCCGCCCGCGAGTACAAGTGTTTTGCCGGAGTTTCCCTGTCTCTCCGCGAGCGTCAACCCCAACGCGGTGCGATGGGCGCTCAGGCCTCAAGCATGCGGCGCAGAATCTCGGCATCCTCGGCGATCTGGCTGTCCACCTGGATCAGTTCCTCGATCTTGCGCACGCCGTAGAGGATCGTCGTGTGATCGCGGCCGCCGAACTTGCGCCCGATCTCGGGGAGAGACCGCGTGGTCAGTTTCTTGCACAGGAACATGGCGATCTGACGCGGCCGTGCGATCGCGCGGGACCGGTTCGCGCTCATCAGGTCGGACTGGCGAAGGTTGTAGTATTCGCAGGTCTTCTTGATGATCTCATCCATCGTCACCTTCTTGTCGGTGTGCTTGAGGATGTCGGCGAGGCAATCCTGCGCCAGCTCCATCGTGATGTCCTTCTGGACCAGATCGGCAAGCGCGAAGAGACGGGTCAGCGCGCCTTCGAGCACGCGGATGTTCGACGAGATCTTGCGGGCGATGAATTCCAGAACGCCATCGGCGATCTGCACCCGCGGGTTGCGCTCGCGCATGCGCTCGGCCTTGTGCTGCAGCACGCCGAGGCGCAGTTCGTAATCGGTCGGATGGATATCGACGACAAGGCCGCATTGCAGGCGCGAGGCGATACGGCTGTCGAGCTCGTCCATGTCGACCGGGGCGCGGTCGCCAGAAATCACGATCTGCTTTCCCATCTCCACGAGCGCGTTGAACGTGTGGAAGAACTCCTCCTGGGTGGAGGTCTTGCCGGCGATGAACTGCACGTCGTCGACCATCAGCACGTCGACCGAGCGGAACATCTGCTTGAAGCCGATCGTGTCCTGTTCCCGCAGCGCGCGCACGAAGCGGTACATAAACTGCTCGGCCGAGAGATAGAGGATGTCGGCCTCGGGGAAATTCGCCTGAAGCTCCCACGCGATGGCGTGCATCAGGTGGGTCTTGCCCAGGCCCACGCCACCATAGAGGAACAGCGGGTTGAAGGTCACGTCACGGCCCTCGGCCACGCGGCGCGCGGCGGCCTGCGCCAGTTCGTTGGGCTTGCCGACGACGAAATTCTCGAAGGTGAACTGCGGGTTGAGGTTCGAGCCCGTCGCGACGTCGCCCTTGCCGTTCGGCGCCTTGGCGCCCGCCGGTGCGCTCGCGGCTTTGGGCGTGTCGTCGCGGATGGGGGGGCGGACATCGGCCACGGCACCGGCCACGGGGTTTGTGGCCGCCGACTGCGCGAGAAGGGGTGCCGCTGCGACAGCCGCTTCGAGCTCAGCGGATTTTCGGGGCTCGTCGTCATCACCGGCATCGGCCGCGCCCGACGGAGCGACGTGGAATTCGACCCGATCCGCCCCGATCCCGGCCGAGGCGAGATGACGCCGGATCACGTCGCCATAGTTCTGGGAGACCCATGATCCGAAGAAATTGGTGGGAACGTGAAACCGTGCCGTCCGGCCTTCCATGCGATCGAAGCTGATCGGTGCGATCCATGCGGAGAAGTTGTTCTTCCCGACTGCCTTCAGGAGTTCGTTGCGTACCTGGCCCCACGTGTCTTCAGTCATTCTTTCCCTCGTTTCTTTTTTTGGCCGCCGCCACGCCAGCCATCTTACCCCGATTCTCCGCACGGCGCGCGTGCGAGGCGATACAGTGCACCAACACGACCTTCGCAACCGCACGCGCCCGAAAATGCGCATCGATGGCATGGTGGAATATGGTTAGAGCAAAATTAACACATGCGCGCCGACCTAAAGCGCCGCGCAACTGCTCAATCCCAAATCCTCAAGGTCGCGGGGCTTTCGAAGCGCGTGCGGATGTCCGGCGGCCATTCGATCACCTGACGGTCGATCGCGACCCCACACATTCCGACCGACGGGTTGCTGCGGGTACGGTGTTTCGACCTACTCCGTCACCGACCCTGTCCATTCGGCGACGTCATTTCCGACCCCGGGCGCTGCCCTTCGCTCGCTCCATCCGCCCCCCAGGCGTCTGAATCACTCGCAGAAGCTAGCGGGAGTCACGCGGGCCTCGCAACATATCTTCTTCCTTGACTCCCCGGGACCTCAAATTTCGAATCTTGGAGCCCGAATTAAGTGCCTTACGGGGTAATGGAAAATTCGAACGAAAAAAAAGCGCCCGCGAACGGACGCCTTTAAAACAAGGGCGAAGTCGGCCTCGATCAGGAGGTCATCGCCTTAACGCGGGCGCTCAGGCGGGACATTTTCCGGGACGCGGTGTTCTGGTGCAACACCCCCTTCGTGACGCCGCGCATCAGTTCCGGCTGGGCGGCACGAAGCGCTGTTGCCGCGGCGGTCTGATCGCCGGATGCGATGGCTTCCTCGACGCGGCGAAGGAACGTACGGATGCGCGACCGGCGCGCCTTGTTGATCTGGAAGCGTGCCTCGTTCTGGCGGGCGCGTTTCTTGGCTTGGGGCGAATTTGCCATGGTGTGGGATCTTTCTCTTCGGGTCTTCGATACGGTTCCAGGACGCGGGAAGACCCGAGAGCCCCGGGTTCGCTACCGGGGTGATCTGGCCAAAGCGGGCCTCACGCGCATGTCTGATCGCGGCCGATAAGCGAAATCGGCACGAAAGGAAAGCCCCAGGCCGCATTTTGCGCGGGCAATGGCCCGGTTTACTTGTCGCGGAACTGCGGTTCGCGCTTTTCGAGGAAGGCCGACATGCCCTCGGACTGGTCCTCGGTCGCGAAAAGCGCGTGGAACAGCCGCCGCTCGAACAACAGGCCCTCGCTCAGCGGCGTTTCGTAGGCACGGTTGACGGCCTCTTTCACGGCCATGACGGTGACGGCCGACTTCTCGGTGATCTTGGCGGCCGCGCCCATCGCTTCTTCCATCAGCTTCTTGGCGGGCACCACCCGGCTGACGAGGCCCGAGCGCTCGGCCTCCTCGGCGGTCATGAAACGGCCCGTGAGGTGCATGTCCATCGACTTCGACTTGCCGGCGAAGCGCGTGAGCCGCTGGGTCCCGCCGATCCCGGCCACGACGCCGAGGTTGATCTCGGGCTGGCCGAACTTGGCGGTGTCGGCAGCGATGATGAAGTCGCACATCATGGCAAGTTCGCAGCCGCCCCCAAGCGCGTAGCCCGCGACCGCGGCGATGATCGGCTTGCGGCAGCGGAGCATCTGCTGGACCTCGGCGCCGAACATGTCTGAGGTGAAGGCTTCCACGAAGGTCTTCTCCGCCATCTCCCTGATGTCGGCACCGGCCGCGAAGGCCTTTTCCGAACCGGTCAGCACGACGCATCGGACCTTCTCGTTCTCTTCGGCGGATTTCAGCGCCTTGCCGAGTTCACCCAGCAGCTGCGTGTTGAGCGCGTTCATCGCGTCGGGGCGGTTGAGCTTGATCAGCGCGATATGATCCTCGATCTCGACGATCAGCGTTTCATAGGCCATGCGTCGGAAACTCCGGCTGTTTCGGGGGCCCGCGTCGCGTGTGCGGCGGGCGCTCAGAGGGGCAGGGTTAGCATCGCCAGCGCTGGGTTCAAGCTATCTTTGACAGATCGGGCAATAGAAGCTCGACCGTCCGGACTGCACCTTTCGGCGGATGACGCCACGGCAATCGGGGGTTTGGCAGGGGTCGTCTTCGCGCCCGTAGACACGGAAACTGTGCTGGAAATAGCCCAGATCGCCATCGGCCTGCCGGTAGTCGCGGAGGGAGGAGCCGCCGGCCTCGATCGCCTCGGCCAGAACGGTGCGGATGTCGCCCACGAGCCGCGTGATCCGTGGCCGGGAGATCCGCCCGGCGTGCCGCAGGGGCGAGATACCCGACCGGTAAAGCGCCTCGCACACGTAGATATTGCCAAGCCCGGCGACGATCCGCTGGTCCAGAAGGGCCGCCTTGACCGGCGTGCGTTTGCCCGCGAAGGCCATGGCGAGGTGATCCTCGTGGAACGCGTTGCCCAGCGGTTCCGGGCCCAGCCCGCCGAGCAGCCAGTGCGCGTCCACCTGGTCCGTGGGCGAAAGGTCCATGGCGCCGAAGCGCCGCGCGTCGTTGAAGGTGATGCGCGCGCCGGCCTCGGTGTCGAGCACGACGTGGTCGTGCTTCTCGGGCGCGGGATGGGCGTGGTGGAAGACGCCCGGCACGGCGCGGGCCGCATCGCCCGCCGAGACGATCATGCGGCCGGACATGCCGAGATGGATGATCAGCGTCTCGCCGGTCGACAGATCGGCGAGGATGTATTTCGACCGGCGGCGCAGGCGCTCGACGCGGGCGCCGGTCAGCCGCTCGGCCATGCGCTCGGGGAAGGGCCAGCGCAGATCGGGGCGGTTCACGCGCGCGGTCGCGATCACGGCGCCCTCCAGCACGGGGGCAAGCCCGCGACGGACTGTCTCGACTTCGGGCAGTTCGGGCAAGGCGCGCTTTCCTTTTGGCGGGGGCGGGGTGTAACGCCGCGTTGCGGCCCCTCGGACGAGGTCTATAACAAGGGTCGTCCAAGCCGGAGCACAAGCCCAGATGACCGACAAGACAGACACGACCGAAGCGGAAACCACGCATTTCGGGTTCCAGACGGTCGACGAAAAGGAAAAGGCCGGTCTGGTCCACGGCGTCTTCACCAACGTGGCCAGCCGCTACGACATCATGAACGACGTGATGAGCGGGGGCGTCCATCGGCTCTGGAAGGATGCGATGATGGACTGGCTCGCCCCGCGCGACGGCCAGCGCCTGCTGGACGTGGCGGGCGGGACGGGCGACGTCGCGTTCCGCTTTCTCAGGCGCGCGCCGGGGGCGACCGCCACCGTGCTCGACATGACCGAACCGATGCTGATCGAGGGGCAGAAGCGGGCCGAGGCGACGCAGGTCGCCGACAAGCTCGACTGGGTCGTGGGCGACGCCATGGCGCTGCCGTTCGACGACAGTTCCTTCGACGTCTACACGATCAGTTTCGGCATCAGGAACGTCACGCGCATTCCCGACGCCCTGTCGGAGGCCTATCGCGTTCTCAGGCCCGGCGGGCGGCTCATGGTGCTGGAGTTCAGCCAGTTGCCGAATGACGGGCTGCAGAAGCTTTACGACCTCTATTCCTTCAACGTGATCCCGCGCATGGGGCAGGTGATCGCCGGGGATCGCGACAGTTACCAGTACCTCGTCGAATCGATCCGCAAGTTCCCCGATCAGGAGACATTCGCCTCCATGATCCGCGCCGCCGGGTTCGAGCGCGTCGCCTATCGCAACCTTTCGTTCGGGATCGCGGCGCTGCATTCGGGCTGGAAGATCTGAGGTGAGGGGCCCGCACAACATCTGGCGGCTCGTGCGCACCGGCGCGACATTCGAGCGGACCGGCGCGATGGGCGCGGTGCTGGAGGCGATGGATGCGCCCGCGCCCGTCCGTGTCGTGGCCCGCGTGCTGGGCTGGCCCTTCAAGTGGCTTGGCCTGCGCGGCGATCCCAGGGTGCCGCCGGTGCCGCGCGCGCTGACCGCGCTGGGCCCGGCCTATATCAAGTTCGGCCAGATCCTGTCGACGCGCCCCGACGTGGTGGGCGACCGCCTTGCGGGTGAGTTGCAGGTGTTGCAGGACAAGCTGCCGCCGTTTCCCACCGACGTGGCCCGCCGTGTCGTGGAGCACGAGATGGAGAAACCGCTCGGCGCGCTGTTCACGGAGTTCTCGGACGCGGTGGCGGCGGCCTCCATCGCGCAGGTGCACAAGGCCAAGCTGGTCGGGACCGAACGCGCGGTCGCCGTCAAGATCCTGCGGCCCGGGATCGAACGGGCGTTTCGCAAGGATATCGACGCCTTCTACCTGATCGCCTGGGTGATCGAGACAGTCTCGCCGGCCTCCCGCAGGCTCCGGCCGCGGGCCGTGATCGAGCATTTCGAAGGCGTCGTGATGCAGGAGCTCGACCTCAGGATCGAATCCTCCGCCGCCGGCGAGTTCGCCGCCAATACGGAGGACGATCCGGGCTTCGTGGTGCCGCAGGTCGAGTGGTTCCTGTCCTCGCGCCGGATGATGACGCTGGGCTGGGCCGAGGGCATCCCGTTGTCGGATCTGGCCGCGATCGACGCGGCGGGTCATGATCGCAAGGCGCTGGCCACGCGCGTGCTGCAGACGTTCCTGCGCCATGCGCTGCGCGACGGGTTCTTTCACGCCGACATGCATCAGGGGAACCTGAAGGTCGCCCCGAACGGGGATGTCGTCGCGCTCGATTTCGGGATCATGGGGCGGATCGACGAGTACACGCGCCGCGTCTATGCCGAGATCCTCTACGGCTTCATTCGCAAGGATTACCGGCGCGTGGCCGAGGTTCATTTCGAGGCCGGTTACGTGCCGCCGGACCGCGACGTGGGCGAGTTCGCGCAGGCGCTGCGTTCGGTGGGCGAGCCCATCTTCGGCATGGACGCGAGCCGCATCTCCATGGCGCGGCTTCTGTCCTACCTGTTCGAAGTGACCGAGCGCTTCGGGATGGAGACGCGCACCGAGCTGATCTTGCTGCAGCGCACCATGGTGGTGGTGGAGGGCGTGGCCCGGTCGCTCGATCCGTCGATGAACATCTGGACGGTCGCGCGCCCTGTGGTCGAGGAATACATCCGCGAGAATATCGGGCCCAAGGCGCTTGTGCGCGATCTTGCGACCACGGCGCGGGTGCTGGCGCGGTTCGGTCCGCGCCTGCCGCAACTGGCCGAGGGGGCGCTGATCGCCCAGGCCAACCCGCCGCGCCGCGAGGTGCGGTCCCCCTGGCCCGAGCGTGCGGCTTATGCCGCCGGTGGCGCGGGGCTTCTGGCGGTGGTCATCCTGATCCTGGGTATCTAGGTCTCCGGGGGCCGCAGGCCGGTTACGGCTTCGGCCGGCACCTGAACCCCGCCCGGCATCGTCAGCAGGATCTTCCCGTCGCGCAGCTGTGCCTCTTGGATCGTCGCGCTGACGCTTGCGGGCCGGGTGTCGACGAGGTCCTCTCCGTCCCAGTTCTCGACCGCGAGGCCATAGTTACCCGGTGGCAGGGTCCGTCCGCTCAGGTCCCTTCCCGTCCATTCGAACGCCGCCTCCGAGAGCGGGACCGGAAGCCGCTGAACCACCGAACCTGCGCTGTTCGTCACGATCAGTTCCATCCGGTCCGCCCCGGGCGATGGCGTCGACTGCACGGTCACGGGCGCGCCGGTGAAGGCCACCGGCATCTCTGCCGAGGCCTGCATGCCGATCCAGCCGCTCAGCTCGCCCATGCCGAGGGTGGCGAAACCGTTCGACAGCGTCTCGAGCAGCTGGTTGGTGCGCACCTGCTGCTCGACCCCGGAAAACGTCGCCAGCTGGGTGGCGAATTCCGTGGATTCCATCGGTTTGAGCGGGTCCTGGTTCTTCAGCTGCGTGGTCAGAAGCTGCAGGAACGTCTGGAAATCAGCGGTGATGACGGACTGGTCCTGCGCGGCGACAGAGGCGGCGGCCCTGTCCGCACGGGACGCGTCGGGGCGAGAGGTGTTGGGAAGGATCTCCATCGGGTGGCCTTTCGGTCAGAGTCTCAGGTCGAGTGCGCGGGTCGGGTCGTGGGGTGGCAGCCATGGGGCAGGCGTATGCGGCGCGCCGGGAATGGCGTCGGCGCCGGGTTCGGGATTTCCTCGCTCCGGTGTGGCCGCACCGCGATCGGGCGCAGCGCCCGAGCCGTCCCAGCCCGTGCCCACGCGGACATTGGGCGCGTCGAGGCCGGCGCGGCTGAATTCCTGCGCGAGGATGTCCAGATGCCGTCGCATGAGCTCGGCCGTTTCCGGGCGGTCCGCGACGATCGACAGGGTCATGACGCCCCCGGCCTCCAGGAGGGTCATCCGCACCCGGCCAAGCTCCGGCGGGTCGAGGGCGAGTTCCAACGTGCCGCTGCCCATGTCGCTGATCGGCCTGGGGAGGCTTGCCGTGATATGCTGGGCGATCTGCTGCGGCGTCGCGGTGCCTGCGCCGGCGAAGGTGGCCGGACACGCCGTGCCGCCTTGGGCCGGCATCGGCTGTTGGCCACTGGCCGAAGCCGCGGGCTCGGCCCCCACCATGGTGCCGATTTCCGGCGCAAGGGACGTCGCGACCGCGATGTCGGCCCGCAACGCAGGTGTCGCGGGCGGGGTCGCTTGGGTTATCCGTGGCGGCGATTGCGTGTTTTCGGGACCGATCCTTTGCGGCGGCATGCCCCCTTCCCCGCTCATGAGCGGCCCCGGTCGATCTGTTCCCTCGACGGACCCGCGCGGGACCTCGGTCGACCCGGGTGTCTGGCCCGGCCCGGTCGCGATGCCCGGAGGCATCTCGAGGGGAGGGCGCGATGGCAGCGCGTTGCGTGCGGCAGATGGCGGGCCCTCCGGATCGATCCCGGTCGCGCCGGGTGTGTCCGGGATGGCCGTCCCCGGTTGGCGTATCGCATCCTGTGTGTGCCCCGATGGCAATGAATGGTCTGCGGGCGCCGCCTGCGTTGCGCGTTGCGCGGTGTCAGGGACCGTCCGAGGGAGGCCGGGCCGATCGCTCCCGCTTCGGTCCATTGAAAACGAGCCTTGCGGCGGCATGGTGACGGGCGACGCGACGTTCCGAGCCTTGCCATGTGGCACGGGAAGGATGGCGGGGGCTGGGGCCCCCGTCTCCGCGTCGGTGCCGGCGGCGCGCGGGACGATGGTTGGCACGCCCACTGTCGCCACCTGCGTCGGGCTGCCCTTCTGTCCGGATCGGGCCGCCTTCGCGGCGAGGTCCACCGAAGCGCCATGGCGGGTGTAATGGACCGCCTGTCCGGCCTCCGGCTGCGCAGGCCCGCGGTGTCGGGCGAGGGCTTCTGCCTTGTGCTGCGTGTCATCCGCCGGAACATGCGGGTCAAGTGCCGCGCCCTCCGTCGTCCCCGTCCGGTCAATGGGCCGCGGTGTCGCGACCGGTGGCCCATCCCCGCGAGGCCGGGGAGACGGGGCGGACAGCCCCGCATCGGTGGCGCCTGGACCTGCCCCGGCGCCCGCCCCCCTGGTTTGCGATTGCGTCGACACGGACGCTGACAGGTGAGGAGTCAGGGTGGGCGGATCGCTTGCCGCAGGGTCGCGTGACGGTCCGGGGGATGCAGCGACCGGCGCGTCGGGGCGGAATTCGGGGCGTGTGCCCAGATCGGAGGCATCGGGTCGGGGCGGCACGATCGGTTCCTCCGCCACCGGGGTGTCGCCGCGCGCGACGGAGTCCGGAGGCGACAGGGCGTCCGGAGGTGGCGCAGAGTCCGGAGGTGACGCGGAGTCCGGAGGTGACAGGGTGTCCGGAGGTGACAGGGTGTCCGGAGGTGGCGGGAACTGTGCTCCGACTGCGGCGTTGTCGGCCACGCCCCAGGGCGTTCCCTTCGTGCCGGTGACAGCTGCGGCTGGCTGCGACACGTCCCCGGGCGTGTCGTCGGGAGACGCGCCAGCCGTTCCATCATTCCGGTCCGGCGCGGAGACAAGATCTGCGAAACCATCCCCGTCCCCCGTGTCGGACCGGTCATGGCCACGCTCTCTTCCGGTCGGGAACGGGGCAAAGAAGCCGAAAGGCCGCGGCGACGGCAAGGGTGAAGGAGCATCCATTCTGGCTGTCCGTGGTTCCTGGATCCGAGCTGCGTCTTACGCGCCGCGCCCTTACGGAATCTTTACACCGGGGCGTCAGGCTGCGTGAAAATCCCTCCAATGCGAGACGTTTCATGCAGATCGACAGTCCCGCCATCCCACCGGGCGTGCCACGCCATCCCGCCGGCCGCATCGAAGGTGCCGCCGGGGCCGATGGCCACGAGGCCCTTCGCGCGGTCGCGCGCGATCTGGAGGCCGCCTTTCTTGCGGAAATGCTCAAGCATTCGGGGCTGGGCGCCGGGTCGGATGCGTTCGGCGGCGGCGTTGGCGAGGCTCAGTTCACGTCGTTCCTGAACCAGGAGCATGCCCGCCTGTTCGCGGAGCGTGGCGGCATCGGGCTGGCGGAAGGCATCTTTCGCGCCCTCGTTGCGCGGGACGGCACATGAGGCCCTTCGCGGAGGCCGACCGCGCGGCATCGCGGCTCGAAGCGCTGCTCGCCGAACAGCACGTCGCCTTGCGGACGGGGCAGTTGGAGACGCTCGGGGCCATCGGGCCGCGGCTCGAACGGGCGATGGGACTGCTGACCCCGGGCGTCCCACCGCAGCAGCTTGCACGGCTCAGGGAGATGGCGGCCGAGAACGCGCGGCTGATCCGTGCCGCGCTCTCCGGTATCGCGGAGGTTCGTTCTCTGCGCACGGGCGCGCAGGGCACGCGCCTGTCAACCTATGACGCCTCGGGGCGCCTGTCTTCGCAGGCGGCCATCGGGCAGACCCTCGCGCGCCGCTAGGCCTCACCGTTTCGTGGGAAAATGTCGCGGATTTTCGCGGAATGAGATCCAAGCGACCTGGCGATTTAGCGGCTTGTTCACGGATTATTCCGATGGTTGGCCCCGCACCGCTTCGTGTGGCGTGGCACCGCCAAGGGGCCGCAGGCGTCAGAATGACGATTGGACGGGTCGGAACCGACCCGATGACCTTGGGCGCGAAATCGGCGCCGATACATTGAAGGAAGGGACAACATGTCCAGCATTCTGACGAACACCAGCGCCATGGTCGCGCTGCAGACCCTGAAATCCGTGAACTCCAGCCTGCAGGAAACGCAATCCCAGATCTCGACGGGCAAATCGGTCGCCTCGGCCAAGGACAATTCGGCGGTCTGGGCGATCTCCAAGTCGATGGATTCGGACGTGAAAGGCTTCATGGCGATCTCCGAAAGCCTGGCGCTCGGGGAATCGACCGTGGCGGTGGCGCGCAACGCCTCCGAAACGGTCACGGAGCTTCTGACGGAGATCAAGGGCCGCATCGTGGCGGCGCAGGAATCCAACGTCGACCGCAGCAAGATCCAGACCGACATCGATGAACTGACGGACCAGATCCGCACGGTGGTGGACGCCGCTCAGTTCAACGGCCTGAACCTCGTGAAGGGGACCGAATCGGTCGACATCCTTTCCTCGCTCGACCGAAGCAGCGCAGGCGTGGTCAATGCGTCGAACATCAATGTCTCCCGGCAGGATCTGACCGACTCGGCCGGCATCTACGGCAGCGACGGGGCCAAGGGCGCCACGTCCGTCGTCGTCGGCGTGACCGAGATCGACTCCACCGGCGAAGACAATCAGGTGACGCTGACGGCAACGGTCGGTTCGGCCAGTACCGGCACCATCGACGTCACCATCGGCACGGAAACCGTCACGGGCATCGCGGTCGGTGCCGACGCCGACGAAACGGCCAACAATATCCGCACGGCGCTGAGCGGCAATCCCGACCTGGCCGACATCGACGTGTCGGGCACCGGCGCGGACATCATCCTGCGCAACACGGCATCCTTCAGCGATTTCGACGTGTCCTGGTCGTCGAGCGAGGCGGCGAATACCATCGCGGCGGCCAATGCCGGCGAAGGCGCGGATGTCACCACGGCGCAGACGGGGACCACCACGCTCGACAAGCGGGCGGAACGTGTGGTCCTGGCCGCGACGACCGTGGCCTCCGGCGACAGTTTCCGCGCCACGATCGGATCGGAGGACTTCGAATACGTCGCCGGTGAGGGTGAGACGATGGAAGACGTTGCGCGCGGCCTGAAGGCGGCCATCGACGCGGGCGATGTCGCCGATGTGACGACCCAGATCCAGGATGCAGGCGGTGGCGCCTGGGACGTTCTCGTCGATTATGGTGGCACTGGTCAGATCGCCTTTGCCGTCGACGACAACACCGGGGGGACGGCGTCCGGCGGCCTGTTCGGCATGGGCGACATCAACGTGACGACGAATACCGGCGCGTCCAATGCGCTGGGCAATATCGAGACGCTGATTCAGAATTCAATCGACGCCGCCGCGAATTTCGGTTCCGCCGAGGGACGGATCGACATTCAGGCCGAGTTTGTGGGCAAGCTGATGGATTCGCTCAGGGGCGGCATCGGCTCTCTGGTGGACGCCAACATGGAAGAGGCTTCGGCACGTCTACAGGCCCTGCAGGTGCAGCAGCAGCTCGCCACCCAGTCGCTGTCGATCGCGAACCAGGCGCCGCAGAACATCCTGGCGCTGTTCAGGTAAGAAACGCAGCTGGCCGCCACGTATGCGGGCGGCCAGCGCATTTCGCCCAGCCGGGGATAACCCCCCGGACCGCTCTCAAAGATTGCAAACCGGGCTTCGGCACGCGGGCGCCTGCGCTGCCTGCCTGTCCGCCCGGAACAGGAGTCCGCCTTGTCCTCGAGCATGCTTGCCCAGACCGCCTATGCCGCCACCGCGCCCGTGCGCACGTCCCGCGGCACCGAATATGCCGCGTTCCAGAAGGTCACGGCCCGCATGATGCGCGCCACGGTGGACGGGGTGCCCTTGGCCGAACGCGCCGCCGCGCTTCAGGAAAACCGACGCCTGTGGACGGTGCTCGCCACCGACCTTGCCGATGACGCCAATGGGCTACCCGACACGCTGCGCGCGCGTCTGCTTTTTCTTGCCGAATTCACACTTCTGACCGGGGGGCATGCGCTGAGGGAGGAAGGTGCAATGACCGCTCTGATCGACATCAACACCGCCGTGATGCGGGGCCTTTCGGGTGACGGTGGCATGTCATGAGCGGGCTGGTCCTGAAGCTCGGTCCGAAGGAACGGGTATTGATCAACGGCGCGGTGATCGAGAACGGAGATCGCCGCACGCGGCTGAGCATCGTCACACCCAACGCGAATATCCTGCGCCTGCGCGACGCGCTGCATCCCGAAGAGGTGACGACGCCGGTTCGTCGTGTCTGCTACATCGTGCAACTCGTCCTGTCGGGCGACGCGGATATGGAAGACGCGCGCGTGCAGATCCTCCGCGGGATGGAGCAGTTGAGCCAGGTGTTCACCGATCCAGACAGCCGTGCGCAACTGGCGCTCGCGACCGACAGTCTCGTCGAGGGCCAGGTTTACCAGACGCTCAAGGCGTTGCGCGCCCTGCTCCCGCGTGAGGAGCGGCTGCTTGCGGCCGCGCGGAGTTGACCCTTGGTCGCTGTCGTGCCCATCGGCGGCTACGCCGGCTGGCGTTTCCTGTCGGCGACGCTGGACACCCAGGTTCAACGCATGGCCGAGAGCCCGCTTCAGGCGCGGGACCGCGACTATTTTCGCGAGAATATCGGCAATGTCGTTACCGCATCACAACTTGTAGAAGATTTCCGCCTGCGCCGCGTGGCGCTGAGCGCGTTCGGACTGCAGGACGATCTGCCCAACCGGGCTTTCATCGAACGCGTGCTCGGCGATGGCGCCATCGAGCCCACGGCTCTGTCGAACCGGCTTGCGGACAAACGATACAAAGCGTTTTCCGAGGCGTTCGGCTTTGGCGGACCGCTTCCGCCGCGCACCCTGTCGCCGGGGTTCGCCGACAAGGTCCTCGCCCGGTTCGACCGGCAGGAGTTCGAGCGTTCCGTCGGCGCGCAGGACGAAGACCTGCGCCTGGCCCTCACCGCGTCCCGGGAATTGCCGGAGCTTGCCGCACGCGGGTTGCCGGACACGACCGTCTGGTTGAGCGTCTTGGGCAACCCGCCGCTCCGCCGCGTGTTCGAGACCGCGCTGGGCCTGCCCGCGTCGGTCGGAACGCTCGACCTCGACCGCCAGGTCGACGAGTTCCGCGACGCCGCGACACGCCTCATGGGGTTCTCGGATGTCGCACGTTTCGCGGAACCCTCGGCGACCGAGGAGCTTGTGAAGAACTTCACCCTCCGCGCGCAGCTTGCCTCGGGTCCCCCGGCGACCGTCCCCGGGCTTGCCGCCCTCACGCTTCTGCAGGCCGGACGCTGAGGGCCTGCGCAAGACGGTGTCACTCGGCTGCTGGGTCCGCCTTTTCGCCGAGGATCCCGGCCAGGCGCACGAAGCTTTCCTTTACCGAACCGGGAGACTCCATGCCGATGAAGGCGTCGAGCTCGTCCCAAACCGCGACCGCGGCATCGGTCGTCGGGTCAGCCCCCGCCACGTATAGACCCGATTGCAGCATCAGTTCCGCCCGCGCGTAGGCGCCAAGAAGATGCCGCGTTCTGGTGATAAGGGACCGCTCCCACACCGAGGCCGCGCCGGGCAATGCACGGGAGACCGAGGCCAGAACGTCGATCGCGGGAAACCGGCCGCGTTCGGCGACCTCGCGCGACAGGACGATATGTCCGTCGAGCACGCCGCGCATGATATCGGCCACCGGACCCTCCATGTCCGAGCCCGCGACCAGCACGGAAAAGACGGCGGTGATGTCGCCCTGCCCCTCTACGCCGGGGCCCGCGCGTTCGGCAAGAGACATGACCATCTGCGCCATGGAGGCCGGAAAGCCTGAGGGGCCGAAGGGTTCGCCCGCCGCCGCGGCCAGTTCGCTCTGCGCTTCGGCAAAGCGCGTGATGGAGTCGGCCAGCACGAGGACATGGTGGCCGGTGTCGCGAAAATACTCCGCCACGCTCATCATCGTGGCCGCCGCCCGCGCCCGCGACAGCGCCGCCCGGTCCGAGGTCGCGGCGACGACGACGCATTTCCGCAGTGCCGCCTCGCCCAGCGTGTCCGCGACGAAATCCCGAACTTCGCGTCCACGCTCGCCGATCAGGCCGATGACGATCACGTCGGCCTCCACCGTCGTGGCGAGCGTGGCAAGCAGGCGTGACTTGCCCACGCCCGAACCGGCGAAAAGCCCGATGCGCTGCCCACGCACCAGCGGCAGAAGCGTGTCGCAGACCGCCAGCCCGGTGGCGAGACGTTCGCCGAGCCCACGGCGCATCGTGGGTGGCGGCGGCGCGGACCAGATGGCGCGGGGCGTGTCGCCGAGCGGCAGGGGCCTTCCGTCCATCGCGGCGCCATAGGGGTCGATGACGCGCCCGAGCCATTCCTCGCAGGGCGCGATCATCGGCGCGCCGAGATTGACGACGCTCATCCCGAGGCGAAGGCCGGCGGTCGCGCCCTCGGTCATCACGCGGCAGTGGCCCGCGCCAATGCTCAGGATCTCGCCATGCGTCGCCTCGCCGATGCGCACGCGGTCCCCGATCGCCGCCACCGATTGCAGGCCGGTGACGTCGACATGATCCCGCGCAAGCGCCGAGACCGCGCCCACGTCCCGCGTCGCGCGGATCGTCCGCAGCTGCGCCCTGAGCGGATTGAACGGGTCGTGTTCGAGTCCTGCCATGATCCTTGCCACCCTGTCGCCATACGCCTTCTGCGCCCGCAACCGTTTCTAAAGGAATCACCCTTAAGCATCCGTGTAGCCGAAGTGGGAGAAGCCCCGATGTTCGACAGGCTCGAGATATTCACGCTGGCCGGCGCACAGGCCCGTCATGCCGCGGCCAGGCAAGCCGTGGTCGCGCAGAACATCGCCAATTCCGATACCCCCGGGTACCGCGCCCGCGACATCGCCGATTTCGCCGAGACGCTGCGGCAAGTCCGGACCCGGGCCGAGGGGGCGACCGGCGATCTGTCCTTTCGCACGCGGGATGCGGGCACGCCGGCCTCGCCCAACGGAAACTCCGTTTCGCTCGAGCTTGAAATGCTGCGCGGGATCGAGGCGCAGCGCGCCCATAGCCGCGCGATCCGCGTCTATGGCGCGGCGCTGGGCATCCTGCGCGCCAGTATCGGGCGCAACTGATGGTGCGGGGTAGATCGGCATGACGGATTTCAGCTCGGCACTCGGCGTCGCGGCCAGCGGCATGCGCTCGCAGGCGCAGCGGTTGCAGCATGTGTCAGAGAACATCGCCAATGCCGACACGCCCGGCTACCGCCGCAAGGTCGCCGCGTTCGAGGCTGAGCGGGGTCCCGATGCCGCGCAGGGCGCGGTGCGGCCCGGGCCAGTCTCGCTCGACCAGCGCGATCTGCCCCGCATCTTCGACCCCGGCCACCCGATGGCCGACGACAGCGGGCACTACCTCGGCTCCAATGTCGATCTTGTACTGGAACTTGCCGACGCGCGGGAGGCGCAGCGCAGTTACGAGGCCAACCTGCGCGTCTTCGACCAGCTTCGGCAGATGTCGACCTCGCTCAACGAACTCCTTCGCCGCTAGAGACCGGAGAACCCGGAATGGATGTCAGAAACAGCCTTGCCGCCGGTGCCTATGCCCAGGCCCGACCCCAGATCGGCGCCACTCCGGCCGGTCAGCCCGGGGGCGAGGTCTTCGCCGCCGCCGTGCAGAGCGTCACCGGCACCCTGCAGGCGGGCGAGGCGCAGGCGCGGGCCGCGATGACGGGTGGCGCCGATCCCCACAGCCTTGTTCTCGCGCTGGCGCAGACCGAGCTGGCGGTGGAGACGGCGGTGACCATTCGCGACCGCGTGGTCGAGGCCTACCAGGAAATCCTGCGGATGCCGGTCTGAGGGTGCAGCATGGATGAGATGATCTTCTTCGACACGCTCCAGCAGGGCCTCTGGGTCGCCGTCATCACGTCGACCCCGATCCTCGGCGCGGCGCTGGTATCCGGCCTTGCGGTGGGCCTGTTCCAGGCACTGACCTCGATCCAGGAAATGACGCTGACCTTCGTGCCCAAGCTCGCGGCAATCGTGGCGGTGTTCTGGGTCTCGATGGGCTTCATGACCGAAACGCTGCGCAGCTACTTCACCGACATGCTGCTGCCGATCATCGTCGGCATGTGAGGGCGCGCGATGGACAATCCCACATATGTCGGTCTCACGCGGCAATCCGGGCTGATGCGCGAGATGCAGGTGGTGGCCAACAACATCGCCAACATGGCGACCACTGGCTACCGCCGCGAAGGCGTGATCTTCGCCGAGCATGTGGCCGCGACCGGCCCCGGGGACCCCAGTCTGTCCATGGGTAACGCCGTCGGACGACGCATTTCTCCGGTGCAGGGCGCGATCTCGGCCACCGGCGGGCAGTTCGACATCGCCATCGAGGGCGACGGTTTCTTCCTCGTGGAAACGCCCGAGGGCGAGGCGCTGACCCGCGCGGGCAACTTCATCCGCAACGAGGTCGGAGAGCTTGTGACCGTGAACGGCCACCGTCTGCTCGATGCCGGCGGGGCGCCCGTCTTCGTCCCGGCCACGGCGCAGTCGGTTGCGCTTTCGGGCGATGGTACTCTCTCGGCCGATGGCCAACCGCTGACCCGGATCGGAGCATGGGGTCCGGTCGATCCGACCGAACTGTCGCGCCGGTCCGGGACCCTCTTCCTGGCGGCTTCGGGGGTCGAACCTCTGAACGGGGCGCGCTTCGTGCATCGGGCGCTCGAGGCATCGAACGTCAATCCGGTAGCCGAGATCGCCCGCATGATCGAGGTGCAGCGCGCCTATGAGCTGGGCCAGAGCTTCCTGGACGCCGAGGACGGCCGCGTCCGCGATTTCCTGCGCACCGTCGGCGCGCGCGCATGAACCTGAAAGGAGACCATGAATGAGGGCTCTCGATATCGCCGCCACAGGCATGAGCGCGCAGCAGATGCGCGTCGAGGTCATCTCGAACAACCTCGCCAACATGTCGACGACGGGCTATTCGCCCCGGCGCGCGGATTTCTCCGACCTGCACTATCAGCAGGTGACGCGCGCGGGCACGATCGGGGCCGCCGATGGGACGGTCGTCCCGGCCGGGGTGCAGATCGGCCTTGGCGTTCGCCCCGCGGCGGTCACGGTGAATTTCGCGCAAGGCGCGCTGACGGCGACCGGCGGGGACCTCGACATCGCCATCGAGGGGCGCGGCTATCTCGAGGTCACGATGCCCGCGGGCAACCCCGCCTATACCCGCGACGGATCGCTCTACCGCACGGGCGACGGGCTGATCGTGTCGTCCGACGGGCATGAGGTCGCGCCCGGCATCACCATCCCCGACGACGCGCGGCAGATCACCATCAATGCCGACGGGGAGGTCTATGCCAGTTTCCTCGACCGGGTGGAGCCGGAGCTTCTTGGGCGCATCACGCTGGTGGGTTTCGCAAATGACCAGGGGCTGGAGGCGATCGGATCGAACCTTTTCGTCGAGACCGCCGCCTCCGGCGCGCCCTTCACGGCCGATCCCGGGACCGACGGGCTCGGCACGCTCCGCCAGGGTCATGTGGAGGCCTCCTCGGTGGATGCGGTACGGGAGATCACCGAATTGATCGAGGCGCAGCGCGGCTATGAGCTGAACGCCAAGGTCATCACCGCGGCCGACCAGATGCTCGGTGCCGCGACGCAGGTCCGTTGATGGCGCGCGCTGTCCTTCTGGCAGTCGCCCTGATGGTCTTGGCGACCTCACCGCTGCGGTCGGAAACGCTCGTGGCGGCGACGACGATCCGGGGGGCGACCCCGATCGGCGCCGGGGATGTGACGGTGGTTCCCGAGAGCGTGCCGGGCGCGCTGAGCGATCCGCACGAGGCGATCGGCATGGAGGCGCGGATCAACCTTTATCCAGGGCGCCCGATCCGCGCGGCCGATCTGCAGACGCCGGCCGTGATCGACCGCAACGACATCGTGACGCTGCGCTTCGCCGCCGGCGGGCTGATGATCGTCACCGACGGGCGCGCGCTCGACCGCGCCGCCGAGGGGGAGCGTTTGCGCGTGATCAACCTCTCGTCGCGCATGACGGTGACCGCCACGGCCACGGGGCCGGGCGCCGCACGCGTGGGAGGTGCACCATGAACCACATCAACGGCTTTCTCTGTGTTCTGGTCGTGGTGGCCGCGTCTGGGTGCGCGCGTCTGCAGTCCGTCGGACAGGTGCCGCAATTCACCTCGCCGGTACGCGGGAACGAGGTCTTCGCGATGACTGCGCAGCCCATGGCGGCCACGCGCGCGCATCCCGACCAACACGTGGCGTCGTCGCTCTGGACGTCCGGCCGCCAGTCCCTGCTCGGAGATCGCCGCGCGGGCCAGCGGGGGGATATCCTGACCGTGGTGATCGCGATCGACGACAGCGCCGAGTTCTCGAATTCCTCCGAACGCGGACGCTCGGGATCCGAACGGATGGGCGTGACCGGGCTTTTCGGCCTGCCGCAGCGCATCGACGAAGGGCTGCCCGACGGCGCTTCCATGGCCGATGCCGTCGGCGCGACCGGATCGAGCAATTCCTCGGGGTCCGGCGCGGTGCGGCGTAACGAGCAGCTGACGCTGCGCGTGGCCGCGACGGTGACCGACCTGCTTGATAACGGGATCCTCAGGATCGAGGGAAGCCAGGAGGTGCGCGTGAATTACGAGATCCGCGAGCTTCTGGTGTCAGGCTATGTCCGTCCCGAGGACATATCGCGGCAGAACGAGATCGCCTATGACCGGATCGCGGCGGCCCGGATCTCCTACGGTGGACGCGGCCATATCAGCGACGTGCAGCAGCCGCGGCTGGGCCAGCAGGTCGCCGATATCGTGCTGCCGTTCTGAAGAGGTCCGGTTCCATGCGCCTCCTTCTCCCCATCCTGCTTCTGCTGCTCGGCCTCGGCGGCGGAGTTGGCGTCGGCCTGTTCCTCGGCGGCGGCGCGGAGATGGAGGAGGCCGACGCGGAGGATGCACCTACGGGTGAAGGGACCGAGGATGCTGCGACACCAGCCCCCGGCGCAACCGGCGACAGCTTGGTTACGCCGGCCAATGCGGGGACGGAATACGTCAGGCTCCGCAATCAGTTCATCGTGCCCGTGGTACGGCACGGATCGGTGCGGTCTCTGGTCATAATGGTTCTGACGGTAGAGGTCACCATTGGCGGGAGCGACGCCATTTTCCAGCATGAACCGCGTCTGCGGGACTCCTTTCTTCGCGTCCTTTTCGCCCATGCCAATGCAGGCGGGTTCGACGGGCAATTCACCGAAGCCGCGGCCATGGCGCCGTTGCGGTCCGGACTGCGCGATGCCGCCACGTCGGTTCTGGGCGATGTGGCACGCGATGTTCTGATCGTCGATATCACGCGGCAGGACGCGTGATGCTACGCGCTGTCGACGGAGGTCGGTCGAGCGTGTCGGCGGCGTGTTTCAGGAATGCCGACGGTCGCGGAAGCACGCCAGTTTCTCCAATGCCGCCGCCCGTCCCCGGGCACGGGCGGCTTCGGTCCTGACGAGCGTGACCTCTGCCTCCGCTCGCGCGAGGTCGCGGTAGAGCGCGGCCTGCCGGAGCCGAAGCCCATCTGCCTGGGCGAGGCAGTAGGCGGCGAGGGCCAAATCCCCCGTCCCGGCCTTGTCCTGTGCGCCATCGCTGACCGAACGGCTCGCGATCAGCGCGCCGCGCCGGTCTCCCAGCGTTCCGATTTCCGTCTTGAGCGCCCGGATGTGTCGCAGATCCGTGGCAAGGCGGTGTTCGATGCCATCCGCCTTTACCTGCGCCAGCACCATGAGCGTCGCAAGCTCGGCCGACGAACGTCGCGAACCGATGCGTCGGGTCATGGCCGTCCGCCGTCACGGTTCGGGGCAACGCGCGTCTTTGCGCGTTTGCGGATCGCGTCGGCGAAGCGGATCGCAGCCGCGACGGCGCGGAACTGGTCGCGCGCGATCGGGTCGCCGATCTCGAGCGTGGCGTGAAGAACCCGGGCCGTGGGCGGGTCGGAAAACACCGGCACGCCGTGTTCTGCAGCGATTTCCCTGATCCGGGCGGCCACCTCGTCGACGCCCTTGGCCACGCAGATCGGGACCTGGCCGTTCGCTCGCGTCCACTTCAACGCGACCGCGTAATGGGTGGGGTTCACGACGACCACGTCGGCGTTGGGCACGTCGGTCATCATCCGGTTCGTGGCGATGAGATGCCCGCGCTGGCGGCGTTCCTGCTTGAGTGCGGGATCTCCCTCCGAGCTCTTGGTTTCGTCCTTGAGTTCCTGGTGGCTCATGCGGTTGCGGTGCAACAACTGTCGCCACTCCCACGCCCAGTCGATGGCCCCGATCAGCAGGCTGAGACCGAAGAAGACCGCCATGAACTCCAGCGTCAGGCGCCCGGTCAGGGCGAGGATCTGGCCCGGCGTGCCATGGATGGCGTTCAGGACGACCTCGGCACGTCCCCAGAGGTAGATCGCCAGAAGACAGGACACGATGATCAGCTTGGCTGCCGATTTCGCGAACTGGAACAGTCCCTCGGCACCGTATTTCTGCTTCGCGTTCGAGATCGGAGAGATGCGCGAGAGCTTCGGCGCCAGCTTGTCCGGCGAGAACACGACCCCCCGTTGCGCGATCACTGCAAGGCACAGAAGCAACGCCGGCGCGATCAGGATGGCCAAGGTGACCTGCATCGCGGGCCACATTACCGCGAACGCCACCTTGGATCCGTCCGGGGCCAGCATCAGGCGGCCGAGACGGTCCGCGCCCTCGAGGGAAATCTGCGTCAACCGTCCTGTCGTCTCGATGATCCAGGGCGCGAGAAGGGCCCCGAACAGAAGGAAACCGCCATAGACCACGGCGGTGTTGAGATCGGCGGAGCGGACGATCTCGCCCTTTTCGCGGGCCTGCTCCAGTTTTCGCGGAGTGGCGTCATATGGTTTGTCGCCGGGGCTTTCTTCCTCCTGGCTCATGGCGCTGCCCAGGGGTTGGCGAGCGTGGCGTCGAACGCCGCCGACCAGGATGTCAGGATGGCCGGGGTGACCAGCATGAGCAGACCGACGCCGCCCCATGTGATGGCCGGCGCGCCCACGAAGGCGACCATCAGCTGCGGCATGGCCTTGTTGATGACGCCGAGCGCCACGTTGTAGAGCAGCGACGCGATCAGGAACGGGGCCGAAAGCGAAAACGCCAGCGCGAAACTGGCCGACACGCGGGATATGCCCCACTCCGCGAGGTGCGACGGCGCTGGCAGTGCTCCGAACGGGAACAGCGCGTAGGATTGCAGGAAGGCTGAGGCCATGTGCACATGGAGGCCTGTCAGCACCACGAGCGCGATGCCCGCCAGAGACAGGATCGCGCCCATCGCCGGGAGCGGGTCTGGCGATGCGCCGCCCATGATCTGGCTGAGCGACGTGGCCTGCGCGGCGATCGTGCCCGCGGTCTGCAGCGCGTAGACCATGAAGCGCAGCGCGAGACCGAGGCAGAGGCCGATCACCGCCTCGCTGAGAAAGGCCTGCCGTGGAGGCATCAGGCCGGTGATCGCGATTTCGCCGTGCAGCATCGGGGTCAGCAGCAGCGACATGGCGAGTGCCGCGCCAAGGCGCACGCGCAATGGGATCATCTGCTCACCCAGTCCCGGAAGGACGAAAAAACAGGCGCCGACGCGCAGGAACACGCCGGCGAAGGTGGCGAGCCAGACCTGAGCCGCGGACAGGAGATGCTCGAACAGGTCCATCACGGTGCGGCAAGACCCAGGAGCGCGGGCTTCGCGTCCAGTCCGATTTCCTCGAAGGAGAGCACCGGGTTCTGGATGCCGCGCGCCGACAGGACCATGCGTACGAAGCGCCGCCTGAGCGCGGTCGTGACCACCGCCGGATAGCTGCCCCTCTGGCTGGCCTCGGCGATCTGTTCGGACACGCTTCGGGCGAGGCCGTGGAACACTTCGGGGGGCAGGGCGACCTCCGGAAGGCCACCGTCGCCGCCGATCTGGTTCTTCAGGAAGATATCCTCCCACTCGCCCGAGAGCTGGACGAGCGGCAGGGTGCCGTCGCTGCGGCGCAATTCCGCGATCAGCTGAAAGCCGAGGCGCTGGCGCACGTGTTCGCAGATCACCTCCGGCCGGTTGCCGCCGCCGCGCATCTCGGCGATCGCTTCGAGGATCAGGGGAAGGTTCCGGATGGAGACCTGCTCGGACAGGAGCAGTCGCAGAACCGAGTGCAACAGGTCGAGCGGCACCTTGTCTGGTACCAGTTCATCGAGCAGGCGGCGGTTCTCCTCCGCCCGGGCGCTGTCGGAGAGCGTGACGAAGGCGTCGAGCTGCCGCTGCAGCGTCTTGAAGGTCAGCAGACGGTCGAGGTTGCGTTTCAGCACCTCCAGAAGATGCGTGGCGAGAACCTCCGACGGCGTGACGATGGTCAGCCCGCTCAGAGCCGCGTCCTCGCGCGCGGAGGGGTCGATCCAGCGCGCCGGCGCACCATAGACCGGTTCCTCGACATCGTCGCCTCGCGGCAGAGCCTCGGCCGCGTCACCCTTCAGGACCAGAAGCTGCCCCGGCCTGAGCGCCGCGCGCCCGTGTTCCACGCCGAGAAGCCGGATCGCGTATGTCCCGGGCTCGAGGTCGGCCCGATCGGTCAGGCGCATTTCGGGCAGGAGAACGCCGAAGGCGCGCGCGATATGTTCGCGCATGTTGCGGATGCGCGCGTCCAGTCCCGTGCCGGGGTCCAGCGCGAGGCCCACGAGGTCGGGGGCGAATTCCACGTGGATGTCGTCGATGTCCAGGAGATCGCCCACCCTTTCGCGGGCCGGTTCGGGAGGTGCCGCCGGCAAGGCGGCGCTGTCCGCCTCGGCCTGCCTCTGTCGTGTTCGAAGATAGGCGGCCAGCCCGAGCGCCGCCGCGCCAAGCACGAAGGGCAGGAATGGCAGGCCCGGCACCAGCGCGAAGATCGCCAGCAGGACGGCCACCGTGGCGAGCGCCGAGGGGTGCCGACCCAGTTGCGACAGCAGCGCGGTGTCGGTCGCGCCCGTCGATCCGCCGCGCGCCAGCAGCAGCGCGGAGGCGATGGCGATGATGACGGCCGGTATCTGGCTGACCAGCCCGTCGCCGACGGTGAGGATCGAATAGGTCTCGAACGCGCGGCCCAGCGGCATGTCATGGATCGTCGTGCCGATGATCAGTCCGACGACGAGGTTCAGAAGCGTGATCAGCAGCCCCGCGATGGCATCGCCCTTCACGAATTTCGATGCCCCGTCGAGGGACCCGAAAAAGGTGGTTTCGGCCTGTTCCCGTTCCCGCCGCGCTTTGGCCTCGGCGTGGTCGATGGCGCCGGCGGCCATGTCGCTGTCGATGGCCAGCTGCTTTCCCGGCATGCCGTCGAGCGCGAAACGCGCGCCCACTTCGGCCATTCGCGCGGCACCCTTGTTGATGACGATGAAGTTCACGATCAACAGAACGCAGAAGATGACGAGGCCCATCACGACCGAGCCACCCATCACGAACATCGCGAAGCCCTCGATCACGCCGCCGGCCGCGGCGGTGCCGGTGTGACCCTCCCCGATGATCAGCTTGGTCGAGGAGACGTTCAGCGAAAGCCGCAGCATCAGGGAGGCCAGCAGAACCGTCGGAAATGACGAGAAATCGAGCGGCCGTTCGATGAAGAGCGTGACCGTGAAGATCAGGATCGCGAGGCCGAAGGATGCCGCAAGCCCGACATCGACGATGAAGCTCGGGACCGGGAGGATCATCATCACGATGATCGCCATCAGCGCGAGCGCGAAAAGGATCGTCGGTTGAAACAGGGTCGAGGGGCGCATCAGGGGCGTCCTTCCCACAAGGGTTGCACCGCGGCGTCGGAGAAGAGGCCGGCAGGGCCGGTGCCCGCGCGGGCGGCCACCAGCGCCGGGCGGCGGCCGGTATCGAGCGCGCGCCGCATCGGTGTGGACGCCGGTGCGGGCGCGGCCTCGGGGCGCGGCCCGTGGTTTTGGACATCCGGCGCGAGCGCGGCGTAGATGCGGTGAAAGCGTTCCATGTAGCGGGTGGCGAAATGGGGAGTGCGCGAATGGTACGCCGCCACAGCCGCGTCCCAATCACCGAATTCGCGGTGAAGATCCGTCAGGAACTCCGCCGCGTAGCGGGCGTTCGCAAGCGGGTCGAACATCTGGGCGACGGAAGCAAAGGCGTGGCCGTGCCAGCGCAGGTTGATCTGGAAACAGCCGATGTCGAGGTTCCGGACGCCTTGGGCACGCAACCCTTCCGCATGGGCAAGCGCGCTGCGGCGATCGGAAAACCAGCGGCCATCGCCTGCATGGTTCACCGTCCACGGCCACGGTCCGAACGCATTTTCGTGCGTGCGGCCGGTTTCGGTGCGGGAGAGTGCGCGCAGAATCCTGACGGGCACGCCGGTTTCCGTGGCGGCAAGGACGGCGGCGTCGTCGCAGAGCGCCGCGGCGGTCCGGGCGTCGGCCTCCGCGGGTGGCGCGCCGGCAAGGACGACACCGACAAGGACCATGGCCGCGAGGCGGCGCCAGGCGTGAGTGCTCGAGTTGGGGAACGCGCCGCGTCGCATCACGGCGCCGGCTCGGGCAGAGGGGTGGTCAGAACGGCGCGGACCGTGCGTCGGAGAACCCCGCTATCCGCGACCTGCGCCGCAAGCGTGTCGAGGTCGATGCCCTGATCGCGCTCCGGTGGCCGGTCGGAAAGCGCCTCGCGCTGCATCATGCGGTTTGCCAGCTCGCCATGGGGTCCGCCGATGACGCGCGCGACCTCGGTCCAGTCTCCCTCGGCCCACAGGGTCACCGGCCGGCCCGGCGCTGGCGCTGCCGTATCGGCCTGCGGCAGGATCAGGCCCGGACCATTGGCCAGGATCATGTCGGCAGCGGCGTCGAGCCCGGCGGCCTGCAGGCGCCGCGCCGTCGCCGTGCGGACCCGGCCTGCCTCCGATCCGCCGGCTGTCCAGTCGGGGGCGAAGAGATGCGCCAGGAGAAGCAGGGCTGCGCCGTCATCCTGCTCCAGCCGGTCGGCGAGGATGTCGGACACGGCGGCCTGCCAGATCTCGGAATGTGTGTCGCGGCCGGCGTCGAGCATCGAGATCGCCGCGTCCACCCGGCCCAGACGCGCCTGCGCGGCCGTGATCTCGCGCCAGAGACCGTCGGCATCGGGGCCGGGCGGTGTCTCGCGCAGGAGTGCTTGGGCGGCGGTCACACGCGCGGTATCCGTTCGGCGCCCTTCGGCGCGGTCGAGCGCAAGCGCGTGGGTCATGGTCGGCACCGGGGCGGCGCCATCGTCGCGCAGGGCGATGTCCAGTGCCCGCCGCGTGGTGTCCGCTTCCATCTCGATCCCGACGTCGAGATCGAGCGCAAGAAGCGACGCCTGCGGCACGCGGCCGGAGCGATGCAGTGCGTCCCGGATATTCCGGGCGGGCGCGGCGTGCCCGTCGGCGGCGAGCAAACGGGCGAGATCCGGCCCGAACCGGTCCTGCAACGGCGGGGGAAGGCTGAAAAATCCGCGTTGCGCCCGGTTGGCCTGCCCTTCCGTCACGGGCGTGTCGACCGCGCCGCCGAGGTAGCGCAGCAGGAACTCCTCGTCACTGCAGGCGGCCGTGTCGAGGATGGTTCGATGCGCCGCGTCCACGCGCCCTTCGACAAGCGCTGCCAGCGACACGAGCTCCTGGGGCGGCGCGGCGAGCCGTGCCAGCCAGAAACGCGCCTCGGTGCCGAACCCGTACGACAGGTAGTGCCGGACGAGGTCCAGCGCAGCGGCCTCGACGAGGCGATCACGGTCATCGAAGAGGCTGAGGCGAAGTGCACCCAGCCCGGACGAGAAATCATCCGAGGCCGGCCATTCGCTCATCCCGAGCGCCGTGCCGGTGCACGACAGGGGCGGGGTCGGTGTTGCAGGCTCGACCCTTGTTTCGATGGTCAGGTCGAACGCCGTCTGCGCGCGCAAGGGAAGTCCCGGGGCGGTCCGGATTGCTGTATCCGGCGGCGTTCCCTCATCGAGGTCCGGCTGCGGCCGAACGGGTGCCGAGGGGAGTTCTGGCGCGGGCATGGTTGGCGCAACCGAGGACACGGACGGTGGAGCATCGGATTGGCGGTCCGCGCCGGGTCCTGCGGCCGCCGTGAGTGGGTCGGCGAAGGCCGTCGGTGTGTCGGCGGCGGGGCTGAGCAAACCGGCGGCCGCGGCGCGGGCCAGTTGTTCGGCCATGATGCGGGCGGCCTCCTCGAGATCGGTTTCGACGGCCGCGGATTGCGGCGGCGGGTCCGGTGGCGGGTCTGGCGGCAGGTCGCCCGTGTCCCGCTGCCGGGGCGGGATGGAAACCCCGCCTGTCAGGAGGCTGGCAAGGTCCGGAAGTGCGGCGGCGGCGGCGGCGCGCTCCCGCGCGCGGGTGTCGGTGCTGGTTTCGGTGCGGTTGTCATCCATACCGTTCCCGGTCGCCACCGGATCGGTGGCTGACGCAGGCGGGATCTCCGCAGCGTCGGAGACGTCGATCACCAGAAAACGCTCGAGATGGCGAAAGGAGGAGACCTGGCACGGGCAGGCGAGCAGGATCGATAATGCGCCATCCTCCTCCCTGAGGTCGGAGATCCGCGTCCGCTGGATCAGGTCGAAGCTGCCGGACAGGTCGAACCCGTCGATGGCGGGGGTCACCGACAGGCGGGCGGCGCCGTCCGACCGGTCCAGTTGCCACTGCCGACCCTCCCCGATCCGGATCACGATGCGGGTGAACCCGTCATGTTCCCCGGTCTGGACCGGCAACGTCTGTGCGGACGCGGCCTGCGCGCCGGCCAGAATCGCGAGCGCCATGGCACCAATCCTGACATGCAGCCGCATCAGGCAGCGGCCTGCTTGAGGCCATGCAGAGCTTCCTCGAGATCGTTGAAGGCGGGGCGGACATGGCCCGGCGCGTTCTGGCGACCGACCTCGATGCAAATATTGGTCGAGTGATTGTGCAGGTTCGCGACGAGAACCTCCCGCACCAGCAGATAGAACTGGTGATCCTCCTCGATCACGGTTTTCACGCGGCCTGCGAACGGCCCCACGAAGCCATAGGCGAGGAAGACGCCAAGAAAGGTGCCCACCAGCGCACCGGCGATCAGCCCGCCCAGCACCTCGGGAGGCTGGTCGATCGAGCCCATCGTCTTGATGATCCCGAGCACGGCGGCGACGATGCCGAGCGCCGGCAGCGCGTCGGCCACCGCCTGCAGGGCGTGGGCCGTGTGCCCGGCGTGCTGGAGTCGGTTTTCGAGGCGCTTGTCGAGAACCTCTTCCACCTGGTGCGGATCGTTGTAGTTCATCGAGGCGGAGCGGAGCGTGTCGCAGATCAGTTCGACCGCTTCCCGGTCCGAGAGGATCCGGGGATAGCGTCCGAAGATCTCGGAGCCCGCCGGATCCTCGGTGTGTTCCTCGAGCGCGACGGCATTCTGCCGACCCAGACGGATCAGTTCGAACAGAAGGCACAGAAGGTCCCGGTAGTCGTGGGGTTTCCAGTGCGGGCCTTTGAACACCTTTCCCAGATCGCTGATCGTGTGCTTGATGGCCGCCTTGTCGTTGGAGATCAGGAAGGCGCCGACGGCCGCGCCGATGATCATGGTCATTTCGTAGGGCAGAGCCTTGAGGATGATCCCGAACTTGCCCCCCGACCAGAGGTAGCCGCCGAACACCATGCCGAAGACACATACGATACCGATCAAGCCGATCATGGCGACAACTCCTGCTGCTGCCGCAGGTGTCGCCGATTCAGGTTAATCGCCGGTTTCCGCCGCGCGGTCCTCTGCGGTGTCCCGCCTTGGCGCCCCGGCGTTGCGAGTCGCCAGCACCACCGAGATGGCATAGGCCGTCTGGGGGTCCAGCTCGGACATCAGGGCCGCACTTGCGGCGGGCGACATGCGCGAGAGGAACCCGGCAGCGAAGCTGGTTTCCATCTGGGCGAAGAGCGGTGCCGCGGCATCGGGCTCCATCGTCTCGTAGACTCGCGTCAGACGGTCGATATCGGTTTCGGCCGCGGTGTCGGACAGGGCGAGGAGAGCGGTCAGCCGGTCCTCCGTGGCGCTGAGGGCGGCGAGACGTTCTTCTATCAGAATTTGCGCGGCATCGACGGCCCGTTCCCGTTCCACGATTTCCGCTTCGCGGTCTGCAAGCTCCGCGCGGAGGCGTTCGACTTCGTCCAGCGCTGCGCGGATCGGTGCGGTCGGACCTGCTACCCCCAGGGGCGACATGCCCGGATCGAAGGCGATGGCGGGCTGGGCGTCGAACGGTGTGCCGAGCTGTCCCAGGCGTAGCAGCGCGCTGAGCAGGAAGATCGTGCCGAGCGCCAGAAGGATACTGACACGTCGCCGTCGCTTGCCGGTCGAGCGGACCCGCCGCCGAACGTCCTTGGGCATCGCGCGAGCGTGCTTCTTCGTGCCGAGCGCCATGGCGGCTACGCCCCCGTGCCCGAGCGATGTCGGAACATCGGGACCGCATCACCGTCGACGTCCTGTGGCGATGCGTTGCGGCGCGAACCGAACACCGGCACCGCGTCTCCGGAGGTCGCATGGCCGGTGTTGCCTTCGTCGCCGGGCATGGTCGATGCGTCCGCAGTCAGCGGCACGCCGATCTCCGCCAGCGCATCGTCTGCGCGTTTTTCGGTGTCGTGGCCCCCGGGACCCTCAGAGGTGTTGTTCTGCACCTGGATCGCGGTTTCGGCGAAGTCGTGGCAGGCGGCGATCATCATCTCGAGCTCCGCGGAGATGTCCTGTGCCTGCCGCACCAGGTCGTTGAGATGCTGCCCCGCGCCGTCGGATCCCGCCTTGGCCTCGTCGAGGGCGGCCTTCATCTCGTCGACCTGTGCGGACAGGATCGCGATCGCATTGCCGATACCCTTGTCGAAGCTGCCAAGCCGCGTCAGTCGCCGCGACAGCACCATGCAATAGGCGGCCGCGCCGAGACTGGCGGTCACGAGAAGAAGATCGGCGGCATAGCTCATGAGGATGGACATTCAGTTCACCACGAATTGCGTGACGAGCAGGTCCTGCACCCGCCCGGGACCGGTGACGGTCTGGATGCGACGCAGCATCTGGGCACGGAGCACCGCGAGGCTTGTCGGATCGCTGAGCTCGGTCAGCTCGATGACGCGGAGATAACCGTTGAGGACGTCGAGGACGCGCGGAAGCAGGCGCGTGACTTCGGCCTCGTGGGTCGGAGGCACCTCGAGATAGGCCGTGAACATCAGGTGCCGCCCGGCAACCTCCGGTCCCAGCGTGATGATGACCGGATCGAGAGGGACGAAAACGGCGTCGGAAGGCGCCATTACCTGCGTCTCCGCGACGCCGGTGTCCTCCGCGGTCGGCGGCGCCTCGGGCGCCACCTCGGGCGCCAGGGGTCCGCTGGTGACGGTCCAGTAGCCGCCGCCGCCGGCAAGGAGCGCTAGGAACAGGCCCACGAGAAGCGGCAGCAGCATGCCGGCCTTCTTCTTCTTCTTCTTCTTGCCGTCCGTTTCCGTGTCCACGACCGCCATGGTCTGCCCCGAACCGATTACCTTCGCCCGGTTTTTACCCTGCCAGACCTAACCGTTTGTTAAGCGCCCGTGCCCTATGACCTGTCGGTGCCAGAACGGCGGGCCAGAACGGCAGGAGCGTGAGGATCGCGGTGGAATCGCTGACGACGTATTGGAACAACCTCGACACGAGGGGTCGTGGTCTGCTGGTCGGCGGCGTGGCGGCGCTGGTGGTCGTACTGGTGATTCTGAGCCGCGTCGCCACAGCGCCGAGTTTCGCACTGCTCTATTCCGGTCTTGAACCGGCTGCCGCGGGGGATGTGGTCGCGGCACTTGAGGCGCGGGGCGTGCCCTATCGGATTACAGGAACGGCGATCGAGGTCGACGCGGCACAACGCGATGCGCTGCGCATGTCGCTGGCCGGGGAGGGCCTTCCGGCCAATGGTCCGCAGGGGTACGAACTGCTGGATCACTTGTCCGGCTTCGGCACCACCTCCCAGATGTTCGACGCCGCCTACTGGCGCGCGAAGGAGGGGGAGCTGGCCCGGACGATCGTCGCCTCGCCGCGCATCCGTGCAGCCCGTGTTCACATCGCCAATCCGTCCGCCGACCCGTTTCAGCCCGATCGCGAGGTGACGGCATCGGTGGCGATCCGGCCTGCCGCCGCCGGTCTGGCGCCGGGACATGCGCAGGCGCTCCGATATCTCGTTGCCTCATCGGTGCCCGGGCTCGCATCGGAAAACGTCACGGTGATCGATGCGGATTCGGGGCGCGTTCTGGGCCCCGCGCAGGAACGATCATCCGGTGCCGATGCCTCGGGCCGCGCCCTCGAACTTCAGGAGAACGTGGAACGCCTACTCGCCGCGCGGGTGGGGCCCGGCAATGCGGTGGTCGAGGTCAGCGTCGAGCTCGACACGTCCCGGGAAACGATCGTCGAACGCCGCATCGACCCCGAAAGCCGCGTCGTGGTCGCCACCGAGTCGGAGGCGCGCGACAATACGAGCCGTGATACGGCCAGCGGCGGCGTGACGGTCGCGTCCAACCTGCCCGACGGCGATGCCACCGGCGGGGACGGCGCGTCCTCCGCCCAATCCACCGAATCCCGCGAGACCGTCACTTTCGACATGTCCGAGACCCAGCGCGAAATCGCGCGGGAGCCCGGCACGATCCGGCGCGTCTCGGTGGCCGTCCTGCTCAACGGCGTCCCCGAACTCGACGAGGACGGGCAATTGCGGCTGGTCCCGCGCCCAGCGCCGGAGATCGAGGCGCTCGAGGCACTGGTCCGCTCCGCCGTCGGATTCGACGATGCCCGGGGCGACACGGTGACGGTTCAATCCATGGCGTTCGACGAAGCGGCCATCGCTGACGTGACAGAGCCCGGCCTGCTCGAACGCCTTGATCTGGATCTCGGCCAACTCGCACGCACGATGGTTCTGGGCGTCGTCGCCCTTGTGATCGCCTTCGGCCTGGTGAGGCCCGCATTGCGATCCGCCGCCGAAGCGCGAGCGAGGCCGGATTTCGACCCCGCCTTCGGCCTCATGTCCGAACCCGATGCGCCCTACCGCGCCGACACCCCTGACGAGGCGGGCGCCAACCCGATGGTGCCGGCCACGGTCGATTTCGATGCGATGCCGAACTTCCCGCAGGTCGCCCTGCCCGATCTCGATTCGACCTTCGGCACTGGCGAGATGTTCGAGGTGGACCCCGTCACCCGGCTCAAGCGCCTGATCGAGGAACGCGAGGAGGAAACGGTCGACATACTCCGCAGCTGGATGGAAGAAGACGAAGAGGACGTTTCAAGATGATGCGCGCGCTGATCCTCGAGGATTTCGCCCAGCCCGAAACCGGCCCGACTCCCGGCCCGGCCCCTCATTTCGCGGTGCCGGATGCGCCGCCTCCCGAAGGTGTCCAGCAGGAGGCCGAGACGGTCGGTCTCGACGCGTTCGATCAGGGCTATCGCAGCGGCTGGGACGATTGCATCGCCAACGAAACGGAAGAGCGGCGCAGGATCGGCGCCGACCTCGGCGCGGCCCTGTCCGAGATCGCGCTCACCGCCGAGACCGTGCGGAGGGAGCTTCTTGCGTCCATCGCGCCCGTTCTCGAGGGAATCGCCGGGCAGCTGCTTCCGCGGATGGCCGCGGAGGCCGTGGCGCCGATCCTCGTGGAGGAAATCCGGACCATCGTGGCCGGACAGGACCCCCTGGGGCTCAAGGTTCTGGCGTCGCCCCAGAAGTGCACCTCCATCGAGGCGCTCATCGAGGCCTCGACCGAGCTTGCCGTCACGGTGGTGCCGGAACCCGCATATGCCGAGGGGCAGGTTTCGATCCGCTTCGCTGACCAGCGTCGCGACATCGACCTGTCCGAAGCGGCCGCACGCATGGCGGAGCTCATCCGGGCCTTCGCGGCCGGCACGGACACGGCCAAGCCGCAGTTCGGTTCGGTCCCGCACCACGCCGACAGGGGAGTTGCAAGATGACCGATGGTTCCGACACGTTCTCCGCGCCCCGGTCCGCCGCTCTGCAAGGGCTGCCGATCGAGATCCGCGTCTGCGTCGGGCACGCGCGCCCGAAGCTGGGCGACATGCTGGCGATGCAGCCCGACGGGATTCTGCCGCTGGACAGCCGGATCGATGACATGGTTCAACTCTTCGTCGGCGAACGTATGATCGCGAAGGGTGAACTCGTCGAACTCGACGGCGACCAGGCCGGTCGCCTCGCCGTGCGCATCGTCGAGCTGGCCGGACGCGCCGATGACACGCCCTAGACCCCATGCCGGGGGTGCGGCAGCGTTCGCCTTCGGGCTCTGCGCGCTTGTCGCCATCGTGGGGTCCGGTCCGGCCATGGCGCAGGAGCTGACCCTTGACCTGGGCGACGACAGCCTGAGCGGTCGCGCCATACAGCTGATCGCGCTGATCACTGTTCTGAGTCTCGCACCCGGGCTTGCGGTGATGATCACCTGCTTCCCTTTCGTCGTGACCGTGCTGTCGATCCTGCGACAGGCGCTGGGTCTGCAGCAGGCGCCGCCCAACATGCTGATTGTCAGCCTTGCGATGTTCCTGACCTACTTCGTCATGGCGCCGGTTTTCGCGGCTGCCTACGAGGCCGGGATCGCGCCCCTGATCAGCGGCGCATTGACCCCGGAGGAGGCGATACCGGCAGCCTACGCGCCGTTCCGGGACTTCATGACAAACAGGGTGGATCCCGACACCCTGCGCAGCCTGGCCGAGCTTCGCGGAGTGGCGCCGGGCGCCACGCCGGATGCGTCGATCCTCATTCCGGCCTTCATGCTCAGCGAGGTGGAGCGCGCCTTTCAGATCGGCTTCCTGATCTTTCTGCCCTTTCTCGTGATCGATCTCGTCGTCGCGGCCGTCCTGATGTCGATGGGCATGATGATGGTGCCGCCGGCGATCGTGTCGCTCCCGTTCAAGCTCGCCTTCTTCGTGGTCGCCGATGGTTGGGTGCTGATCACCGGCGCGCTCGTACGGAGCTATTTCTGAACAATCCGATTCCCCTATCGATACCGGAGGTCCCATGGCACAGAGAACCCAGAACGCGGAACGCCAGACCGGCCCTGCGACGCGGAGGGCCGAAAAGCTCTCGGCGCTCTCGGCGCTGCTCGGGCCGGAGGCCATGGACCGGTTGCGGCGGCGCGACGCGGGGTTCCGCGAGCCCGCTGTGGCGCTGTCCTCGACCAGCGAAGAGCGTGTGGCGTGGCAGCGAAATCGCCTGATCGAGCGGCTCCGTGGCCAGTGGTCGGCCGAAGCGGGTACGGTCGAGGCGCGCGGCGGTGCCGCCACGGCTGTGGGCACGCGACGCGCCGGCCCTGAAGCTCCGGTCAGTGTCGATACGCGCATCGCCGCCGCGGTGGACCTCGCGACGCTGGCCGACGAACATCCGGCCGTTATCGTGCGCGTGCTGGAGAAGATGGACCGGGAAGAGCGCATCGCCGTTCTGCGGTGCCTCCCCGGACCGACGGCGCGAGCGGTGATCCATCGGTTGCGATCCCGCTGAGCCGTCGGGGCGCAGCTCGTTTGGTCGGTGCCGGGACGGCGATGCTCGCCTGACCACCCATGTTTCCGTCACAAGGGGGGACGCGGTTTTCGCGCCCCGCCGGGGCGCGCGCGCCGCAATCGCTCCGTCAGCTCCTGGACGATAGCGGTTCCGGTGCGCCGTGCATGCCACGTCCGCCAAGGTTCAGCGAACGATGAACTCCGCATGGAGCGCGCCGGCCGCGTTGATGCTGGCAAGGATGTCGATCATGTCGCGCGGCGACACGCCAAGCGCGTTGAGCCCGGAGACCACTTCCGACAGGGAGGTGCCGCTCGGGATCTCCGCCAGCCGTGGGCCATCCTCCTCCTCGATCTCGGCGGCGGTGCGCGGGACGATCACCGTTTCGCCCTCGGCGAAGGGGTTCGGCTGGACGGCGACGGGCCGCTCCTCGATCCGAAGCGTCAGGTTGCCCTGCGACACGGCAACCCGGCTGATTCGGACATCGGCGCCCATCACGATCGTCCCCGACCGTTGATCGACGACGACACGTGCGCGGCGCTCCGGTTGAACCATGATGTTTTCCACGCGGGTCAGCGCATGGGCGGGCGAGGGGGCGCCTGTGGATGCAATGTCAAGCAGCACCGTTCCGGCATCGAGCATCACCGCGACGCGGCGCTCGAACGCACCGTTGATGGCGGCTTCGATCCGGGCGGCCGTGGTGAAATCCGCGTTCTTCAGTGCGAGGCGCACCTCCCTGAGGCTGCCGAAATCGAAGGCGACCTCGCGTTCGATGCGCGCGCCGCCGGGGATCACGCCGGCGGTCGGCACGCCCTGCACCACGGTCGCGCCATCGCCCTCGACCGACGCGCCCCCCGCAATGATCGCACCTTGCGCGACCGCATAGATCTCTCCGTCCGCGGCGGTGAGCGGGGTCATGACGAGCGTTCCGCCCAGCAGGCTGTCGGCGTCCCCGATGGCGGAGACGGTGAGGTCGATCTGCCCCCCTTGCCGCGCGAAAGGCGGCAGGACGGCCGTCACGATGACCGCGGCCACGTTCTCTGGGCGAAATTGCTCACCCGTGACGTTCACGCCGAGCCTTTCGAGGATGTTGACCATGATTTCCTCGGTGAACGGCGCGT
This sequence comes from Rhodobacteraceae bacterium HLUCCO18, assembly GCA_001314805.1. Classification (GTDB taxonomy): domain Bacteria; phylum Pseudomonadota; class Alphaproteobacteria; order Rhodobacterales; family Rhodobacteraceae; genus Roseibacterium. The sequence continues at coordinate 99,264 of LJSY01000004.1, forward strand.
TACGCAGCCCGTCCCCGGTGCCGTTCAGGCCGACGACCAGGCCGTAGCCCACCAGGTCGTTGCCCCGTACCCCGTCGAATTCGACGAGATCCTTGATCCGGATCGGTGTGGCCCAGCCGGCGCCGGCCGAGAGCAGCAGACATATCGTCAGAAGGACGCTCCGGATCATCGCAGGTAGGTCGTCAGGCTGAGGTCAGACAGCCGGGCGGTGAGCACATACATGCTCTCGAGCTGCCGCCTGACGGTCTCGAGGTCGGTGGCGACCTCGAACGGGTCGGCATCCGTCAGCCGGGCCTCTTCCAGTTGGAGGCCGGTGCGTGTCGCCTCCACGCGCACCTTCGCATCCTCGATCCGTCCCTCCGCAACGCCGAGGCGCGCGCGGATATCCACAAGACCCGCTTCGCCGTTCATCATGCGCTCCGCCGCGGCGCGGGCCAGGTCCGCCTGCGCGCCTTCCGTGGGCGGCAGGCTGCCTTCGGCGGCGAGCGCGGCCATGGCGAGACCCGCCAGCGCCGTGCGAATTCCGGTCTCGGCAGCGCTGATCCCGTGTCTCGTGCGTTGCCCTTCGCCCAGATAGACGGTCGCGCCGTCGGGATCGCCTCCGAGGTAGCCGGTCGTTTCGAACCCGCCACCGGGGTCCTGGAACCAGGTATCGATTTCGGCGATGGCGGTGGCGGCGTCCGGCGCGGCGGAGGCGATCGGGCGCAGCGCATCGAGGATCGTCGCCGCATCGGCGAGCGCCGGTCGATCCGGCGCGCTGCCGGCAAAGAGCGATTGACCACCCAGCCGGGTGTTCATGGTCGCGACCGCGGCCTCGAGCCGGTCCGGCGCGTCCGCGAGGCGCCGCGACAATTCGCTGGAGCGTCCGTTGCTGACGACGGCAAGCAGTTCGGGACCGGCATTGTCCAGTTCCGCCGCGAGGCGATCGAGCGCGGACTGTCGTGCCCCGGCCGCGACGGCGGCGTTCGACAGCCCCAACAGGAAGCTTTCGTTCAGACGCAGACCGCGCCGCACGTCCGACAGGGCCGTGAAATCGCCAGCCACCGCGAGGCCGATATCTTCCCTGCGGCCGCTGCCGAGTTCCGAGGAGAGGCGCTGCAGCTCGGTCTTCAGCCGTGCCACGTCCTGCCCGAATGCGGAGAAGCGGGCGGCGTCGCCGGATGTCACATAACTCATCTGGTCATCCTCATGAGTTCGTCGAGCATGGCTTCGGCAGCCTGAACCACGCGGGCGTTGGCGGCGTACATCTGCTCGATCCGGATCAGGTTCTGCATCTCGGCATCCGTATCGACCCCGCGCGACAGTTCCTGCTGTCGAAGAGCGGACTGGACCGAGGCGGCATTGGCTTCGCGCGCGTCCGCGCCTTGGCGCGCAAGGCCAATGCCCGAGATCTGGTGCGACACCAGATCCGCCATGCTTCGCGCCGATGCGGTGAAGCTGTCGGACGAGGTGATCCGGGTGTCGGACAGAATGTCGATCTGGGCTGCGAGGAAGGTGGCGTCTCCCGTGGCGCCCTCCACGACCGCGCCGAGCCCGTCACGCAGGCGCCAAACGGCGCCGCCCTCTTCGGGCCGTACGGCTGCATTCACGGCGAGGCGCGCCGCGAGCCCCTGTTCCAGCGCCGGATCGCTGCGGGCGCCGGCATCGGTGAACAACCCGGCCGCCGCCGGTGGAAGCGTTGCATCGAGGCCCGCCGTTTCGAAGCGCTCGACCAGGTCCCTCGCGATACCGTCAAGGCGGGCCTGCGCAGCTGGTGCCCAGTCGTCGCGCTGGGCGAAGTGGGCGGCAAGCCCCCCACCGCCGAGCGGGCCGGCGGATGTGTCCAATGCCATGTCGCGACCGTCGATGCGAATTCCCGAAAGGATGGAGGCGCCGAAAAGCATCGTGGCATCAATGGCCGGTGTCGTGCTGAATTCGAGGACGGCGGCGGCGCGGTCGACGAGAATCTCGCCGCCCTTGCTGAAGACCTGGAGCGTCCCGGCCGCGTCGCGTCGTGTTTCGACCGGGATCTGCGTGGCGAGCCGGTCCACGAGGCGGGTCTGTGCATCAAGGAGCGCGGACAGGTCCCCTGAACGGTCCGGGATCGCGCGGATCCTGGCGTTGAGATCGGCGATGCCGGCGAGGCTCTGGTTGATTTCCGTCACGGCTTCGCCGATGGCGGCGTCGGCAGTTTCCCGCGTCTTCTGGATGCCGTTCGAAATGTCTCCGAAGGCTCGCGCCAGGCCATCGGCCGCATCCACGGCAGCCGTAAGCCGGATTTGGTCGTAGGGGGCGTTCGCGGAGTCGATCAGCCTTGCCTCGAACTCGGCGAGGCGCGCGGACAGGCTGGCATCATCGACCGGAAGACCGATCAAATCCTCCACCGATCGCAGGAACGCGGCTTCTCCGGCCGCCCCGGCGAGGGCCGCATCCGCACCGCGCCGCTGCCCCGTCAGAACCGGGTCGCTGTCTCGCAGCACACCTAGAACCTGCGCGCCCGATCCGTCACGGGCGCCCATGCGCGCACCGATATCCAGACTGCGAACGCCATAGCCCTCGGTCATCGCATTGGCGATATTGGAAGAGACCACATCGGCCGAGCGTGACGACACGGTCAGGCCCGACAGGGCGTTGTTCAGGGCGGAGGAGATGCTCACGGGCTGGTTTCCCTGATCCGGCGATCAGCCTCAGCGTTTCATGTTCGTGGTTTCCTGCAGCATTTCGTCCACCGTCGTGATGATCTTGGCGTTCGACGAATAGGCGCGCTGCGTCTGGATCAGTTGCGTGAGTTCGGCGGCGACGTCGGTCGAGCTTTCCTCCAGTGCGAAGCCCACGATGTCGCCCGTGGGGCCATCCGCCGCGTCCCAGAGGAAGAAGCTGCCCGAGGCGCTCGAGGTTGAATAGAGCTGATTGTCGCTGGCCATGAGGCCATTCGGGTTCGGCAAGTCGATCAGAGGGATCTGGTACACCGTCCGCGTAATTCCGACGTCGAAATTCGCGCTCACCAACCCGTTTGCGTCGACCTCCACGGAAATCAGGTTGCCCACGGGCGATCCGTCCTTGGAGATGGCCGTGGGCGCGAAATTGTCGGAAAGCTGCGTCAGGCCGGCACCGGTTCCGGCATCGCCGATATTGATGTCGATCGGCCCGCTGTCCACGTTGACCGTCAACACACCGCTCACGGGGTCGTAGGCGCCTCCGGGCGCCCCGGGCGCCTGCGTGACTGTCGCGATCGTGCCCCCGGCCGCCCGCGAATCGTCGAAAACAACGGTATATTCGCCGACCATGGACCCGCCCGAGGCGCTGTCCGTCATCGTCATGGTCCATGTATTGGAGGCCGGCGGCGCGGCTGGCACCGTCGGCGTGAACGTGACGTTGATGCTCTGCGACGTGCCGAGATTGTCGAAGTACTCGACCGAGAGTGTTCGCGCCGTGCCATCCGCGTCCGGGTTGGTGTCCGTACCAGGCAGATTGACCCCCAGCGAGATGCGCGTGGTCGGTTCCGATGTGAACTGGTTCACGTTGACGCGGACCGGCTGCAGACCGGCGCCGGTGTCGCGCGGGAAACTGGGGATCGTGCCGTCGGCGTTCGCGGGCCAGCCCAGGAGCGTCACCCCGGTCGAGGTGCGTAGATAGCCCTCGGAATCCGTGCGGAAGGATCCGGTGGTGGTCATGAAAAGCGGAAACTCCCCGTCACCGGAATCGACGGCGGCGCCAGTGGTGACGGGCAGAAAGCCGCGTCCGCGGACCGCGAGGTCGGTCGAGTTGTCCGTCGTCACGAGCGCGCCGGGCTGATCTATGAGCTTTTGCGTCGTGACCCGGACACCGCCGGCCGAATAGGTGCCGCTGCCGTTGCTGATTACCATGGAATGGAAATCCGCCACGGAACGTTTGTAGCCGTAGGTGCCGGAGTTGGCGATGTTGTCGGCGATCGTGGCGAGACGGCTGGCGTTGACGTTGAGGCCAGCAACGCCCGCGTTGAGCGAGGACGAAATCGTCATGTCATGCGCCTTTCTGCTGCATGTGAAATCCCGCCCAATCTGCCTGCATGCGCCTAAGGGGGACTTAACATTTCGAATGCGAGCGATTTTTTCCCGCTCTCTCCCGGCGGCGGTCAGAACTCACGCAGCAACGTCACGACGATCCGGTTGTTGCGGACACTGATCGCGTCCCTGTCCACCGGGCTCCGGTCCGCGTGCCCGGTTACGCGCATCAGGCGCGCGGCATCGAGTCCGCCTCCGACAAGAAGGACGCGCATGGCTTGCGCGTGGTCCAAGGATCGATCCCACACACGGGTCTGGGCAACGACGACGGGCTCGGCCGCCACATGGGCCGCGACGGCAACGTGGTTCTCGACGGTCGCGAACAGAATGGCCATGATGCGGGCGATCTCCTGCAAGACGGGTTCGGGGCCCCCTGTCGCCGGGTCGAAGAGCGGCGTGCCCTCGCGTGCGAAGACCTCGATCAGCAACCCCTCGTCGGTGAGCCGGATCTGAACGTGGCGGTCCATGAGGTCGGACAGGGACGCATCCCCGAGGCCGGACATCAGTGCATCCTCGATCGACCGCAGTGTCATCTCCTCGCGTTCGGCACGATGATCGGTGCCCTGCGCGCCCATCGCCTGACGTCCCTCGGTCGGCCTGAGCGATGTGGCGCCGGTCCCGTTCTGCGCCGCGGTGGTTTCGGAAAAAACGCTTTCGCCACCAAAGCTTCCGTCACCGCCGCCCGAGATCCGCGTGATCGGGATCGTCGGACTGAAATAGTCCGCGATGCCCTTGCGCTGCTGTTCCGTGGTCGCGTTGAGAAGCCACATCATCATGAAGAAGGCCATCATCGCCGTCACGAAATCGGCATAGGCGACCTTCCACGCGCCGCCATGATGCCCGTCGCCTCCGGACACCTTTTTGCGTTTGATGATCAATGGGCGGGTGTTCGTCTCGGTGCTCAATTTCGGGCGCCTCCTGATGAGAACATGATGCCGGGTTGGATCCCGGTCTGCGATCCCTCAAGGCATCTCTCGATGCCGGATGCCGCCCGGGGCACAGCGATTCTTCATCGCCGCAAGTGTTCCCGGGCATCAGGTGCAAGCGGACAGAGAGTTGGTTGCGCAAAGGTCGGCCTAAGGGGGGCGATGCGCCTGGTCCAGAGTGGACCGGATGCACCATGGTCCGGCGTATCCACCTGGGCGCTCACCTCGTCAGTCGTGCGCGCTGGGCCGCCAGAGGCGCGCAGCGCAAGATCGAAGCGGCGTCGATAACCGATCCGGTTGACGGCATGGAGGTGACGAGGTGCAACACGCGTGCGAGCCCGTCCGCCTCCTGGCGAAGAAGATCAAGCGCCTGCAGGGTCTTATGGTCGATTGCGACCTGGCCGTTTTCGAGCGCCGCGCCGACCGTCGTGTCCATGCGGGCGAGAGCCTTGGCATGACGGTCGGCTTCAACCACGCAGGCGGCCAGAATATCGGCCGCCGTGAGGCGCTGGCCTGTCAGCGGTTCCTCCGGTCCGCCAGCGGAATGGTCATCGATGATCAATGCAGCACGCCCACCACTTGTTCGATGCAGGTCTTCAGACCCTGTGTCGAAAACGGCTTGGTCAGGAAGTTGTTCATGCCCAGCTGTTGCCCCCGCGTCAGAACCTCCCGGTCCGCGCGGCCGGTGATCAGGATGAAGCCGATCCGTTGCGTGGATTTGTTGCGGCGCAAGGCTTCCAGAAGACTCAACCCGTCCATGCCGGGCATGTTGTAGTCGGAAATGACGAGGTGCACCGGGCTGCCCACAAGGCTGCGCAAGGCGCTCGCACCGTCGGTCTTGAAGTCCACGTGTCTGAGGCCAATTTCGTCGAGGGCGTTTTCGATGAGACCGCGGCTCACCGACATGTCGTCGACGACCATGATCTGCAGGCTGTTTTTCAGGGACATATGATCGATCCGCTCGTGGTTGGGGGCATGGCGTCGGGAAATCGCGCTAGGCGCTGGCGCGACTGTAGGATGCGCTGGCTGGATGGTCGGTGCGTCGGTACTGGGTCACGCCAGCTGGCTCGAGCAGGTTTTCGAGATCGCCGTCCACGCGTTCCGAGTGACCGACGAAGAGCGTTCCGCCAGGACGCAGACGCTCGGCGAAGCGCCGCCACAGTCCCATTCTTGTCGGGGCGTCGAAATAGATCACGACGTTGCGGCAGAAGATCACGTCGAACATGCCATTGAAGGGCCATGGTCCCAGCAGATTCAATTCCTCGAACCGCAGATTGTGCCTGAGCGACGGGTCGATGGCGAAATCTCCACCATCCGATTGTCGTTTCACGTTCTGGCGCAGCAGGGCGCTGGGATCCTCTCCGACCTGCTGCGCAGTATATATGCCCCGCCGCGCCGTTGCGACCATTCCAGGGTCGATGTCGGTGGCCAGTATTCTCAGGTCGGCCCGGTCCAGAGTGGCCCAGTTTTCCTTGAGGGTCATTGCGATGCTGTATGGTTCCTCCCCCGAGGAACACCCGGCCGACCAGATGCGAATCCTGTCCCCAGCCTGAGCTCGCGCCGCGAAATCGGGGACCATTCCCGCCAGAACGTCGAAATGACCGGGTTCACGGAAAAAGCTCGTGACATTGGTCGTGATCGCGGAAATGAAGGCGCCGTGTTCCTTGGCATCCCCACCGGACGCGAGCAGCTTGCGGTAGCTGCCGAAGTCGCGAAGCCCGAGATCGCGAAGCCTGCGCGACAGGCGCGAGACGAGCATGCTTCGCTTCGCATCGTTGATGACGATGCCGGTCTTGGCATGGATCAGCTGCGCGAATGCCGCGAAGTCGGCGTCGGACATGATGACGGAAGTCGGCTCCCGTTGTCCGGGCGTGTCTGAACATTCCGGTTTCATGCCAGTTCGGCCCCCAACTCGGGCAGGACGCGCGACAAGTCGATTTTCCGCAGCATGTGTCCATCCTCGAAGGTCACGACACTGCTGATGAAATCCCTTGCAATCTCGGACGCGATATCCGGGACCTGGCGCATCGAAGTGTCGTCGATGGTGAGGATGTCGGACACGACATCGGCCAGCAGTCCGATCGTCTGATCGCCGATCATGACGATGATAATGATGTGGCGCGCCTCGGGCACGGTCGGACCGAAGCCCAACCTGGCGGACAGGTCGACCACGGCCACCACAGAGCCGCGCAGATTGACCACGCCCTTCACGTAATCCTGAGCATGCGGTAGGACCGTCGTGGGGGTCCAGCCGCGAATTTCCCGCACGACGCCGATGTCGATGCAGAAATCCTGTTCCGCGACCTTGAAGGATACGACTTCGCGCCGTCCGGGCGCATCATGGGCGCTGTTCTGAAGCATTGTCTACTCGTTTGCTGCAAGTTGAGGCGTGGCGGTGTCAAGTCCGGCGGAGGCGATGATCTCCTCCGGGTCGACGATCAGGGCGATGCGCCCGTCGCCGAGGATGGTGGCCGCGGAAATCCCCGGGATCACCCCGTAGTTTTCCTCCAGGCTCTTGATGACGACCTGGCGTTGGTCGTGGATCACGTCGACGGCGAGGGCTGCGCGTCGTCCGGCCTCGCATTCCACCAAAAGAAGCACGTCGCGCTCCTCCGGTTCCCCAGGTTCGGCGACCCCGAAGGCATCCGCCAGATCTATGATCGGGATCAGCTCTCCGCGATTGGCCACGACGCGGCCGGTGCGTCCGATCGCGTGGATCGTCGCACTGGAGGGGCGAAGTGTCTCGAGGATCGCCGAAAGCGGAAGAACCATCATCTCGCCACCGAACTCGACGAGCATGCCTTCGAGAACGGCGAGGGTTAGGGGCAGGGCGATGGTGAAGGTTGTGCCCTCGCCAGCCGCCGATTGGATCGTGACGCGCCCGCCAAGCGCCTGGATCTCGCGTCGCACCACATCGAGACCGACGCCCCGGCCGGAAAGCGCCGATACTTCGTCTTTCGAGGAAAAACCGGGCGTGAACAGGAGATTGTCGATCTCTCCCGCGGTCAACGCGGTCCCTGGTGCGACCAGCCCTTTGTCTTCCGCGATGCGGCGCACTCTTTCGCGGTTGATTCCGGCGCCGTCGTCGGAAACCTCGATGATGACCCGGCCGGAGCGGTGTGCGGCCGACAGGGTGATCGTCCCGGTCTCGGGCTTGCCGCTGGCCGCGCGGCCGGCGGCGTCTTCGAGACCGTGGTCGACCGAATTCCGGATCATATGGGTCAAAGGATCGACAAGTCTTTCGATGACCGTCTTGTCGACCTCCGTGGTCTCGCCCACCGTGACGAGGCGCACCTGCTTGCCCGTCGCGTCAGCGGCCTCGCGGATAATCCTGTGCATCCTCTGGAACACGGGTTTCAGCGGCTGCGCCCGGATCGCCATGACGCTTTCCTGGATACCGGAGGCCAATTGCTTGATCCCGTCGAGACCGTTGGAGACATCGCTGTCGGAGGCCAGCCCGGCACTTTCGATTGCCTGCGATAACATGGCCTCCATGATGACAAGCTCTCCGATCAGATTGATCAGCCGGTCGACACGGTCGAGATTGACCCGGATTGTCGCGGGCGCGGCTGCGGAGGACGGCGTCGCCGATGGTGAACCGGGGCCAGCTGATCGCGCGGGTTCTGGCAGACCCGCTTGCGGCTCGTCGGCGGCGGGCTCTGAGGTCGCCTCGGTGGCGTGGGTCTCATCGATATCCGCGGCGGGGGGGGGGTCACCGGAGAACGGCTGTGCCTTGTCCCGGAGAGGTGCCGCGTCGGCATGTGTTCGATCCTGCGGCGTGTCGCCTCCATCCGGCCGTTTTCCGGGGTCGGGGAGAGCCTCGATCCCGAGCTCGGCGACGTCGGCCACGAATTCGAAGACCGCCTCGATTTCTTCCCGCGTTGCCTCGGTCGCCAGTGTCAGTGTCCAGCGCAGGCGGGGCTCCGAAGGGTCGAAGTCCGACAGGAGCGGTACCGATTCCACGTCGGCTTGGACCGTCAGATCGCCGAGTTGCTGCAGCGCTCGGAACAGCGCCAAGGGCTCGTTGCCGGTTCCGTAAAGCTCGCCTTTGGGTGCGAAACGAATGCTATAGTTCGATGCGCCCAGTCCGGTTTCAGGTGCGACCTCGACGATGTCGATCGTTTCGATCGCCTCGACGGACACGATCGTGGGCACGAATTCGAACGGTGCGTCGTCAATTCCGCCGCCTGCGCCATCGACGAGCGCATCGAGCTCCGCAAGGAGTTGGCCCATGCGTTCGCAATCGGGCGTCACACCATCGCGAGCACAGGCCACCAGATCAGACAGCATATCCCCGGCGCGCAGCAGGACATGCATGGCGTCCACGGTGATGCCCACCTTGCCACCGCGCATCTCGTCGAGAACCGTCTCGAACAAATGGGCGAAGGTCACCAGGTCGTCTAGCCCGAAGGCGCCGGCGCCGCCCTTGATGGAATGCACCGCGCGGAAGACGGCATGCACGGTTTCGATGTCGTCATCGACGTTTCCAGCTGCCGCAAGGTCGGACATGGCGCGGAGCCCCTCGCCCAGGCTGTCAAGCAGGTCCTCGCATTCCTGGAAGAACGATATGCGCAATTCGTCTAGACCGGACATCTCAGACCCCCAGGACACGGTTGATGACCGAGACCAGTCGCGCGTCATCGAAGGGTTTGACGATCCAGCCCGTTGCGCCGGCCTTTCGTGCGCGCGTCTTCAGTTCCTCCCCGCTTTCCGTCGTCAGGACGAGCACGGGCAGGCTTCCGTAGGTCGGGTCGCTCCGCACGCCTTCGATCACGCCGAAGCCGTCGAGGCGCGGCATGTTGATATCCGTGATCACCAGGTCGGGGTCGGCCTCGGGCAGGCGTTCGAGTCCGTCGATCCCATCCTCCGCAAAGCGGACGTCGAACCCACTTGGTGTGAGAGCCGCTCCGATCAGGCCCCGCATCGTCGGAGAATCGTCAACGGCCAGAATGCGGATACTCATCGCGCACCTCCTTCCTTCGCAATCGGGGCATGCGCCGGCATGAACGTGCCGGGGTCCAGTCCGAGACCGCCGCATGTTTCCAGCATGGCGTCGGACATGGGCGCGATGGCGAAGGAGATGCCGTCCGACCGCCACTGTCGGGCACTCGCGACCATTACCTCGACCGCAAGCGCACTGGCCTTCTCGACCCGCGAGGCATCGATCGTCAGCGGGGTGCCGCGACGTCGAAACAGGTCGTCGAAGAGGGTGCGCGCGCGGGCGACGTCCATCGTTTCGGGCAGTTTCAGCACGTCGTCCAATTGAGCCTCTCCAATAAACAACCACCAGGCGCGACCGACCGTCGGGCCGGAACACTGACCGTTGGTGCGAATCCGCCGGCAATGTCGCCGAGACGACATACGCACAGCCGGCTTAACGTTTCCTTTCGGTCCCGCGTCCTCACGAGCGAACGAAACGGATCGGAAAAATCGGACCGATCGGACGAATCGGAGGGGTCATCGGGTCGCGGCCGAAAGGTTTTCTTTACGGCCATGTGTCATTTGGAACCGCAACCGGCGCTTCGCCCGAACTGTGAGTTCCGCATTCATGAAAAACAGAACCGAAGGTAGCCTGCGCTTTCTGATCGCGGATCCCGATCAGACGCGACGCGGGCGGATCATGGCGCATGCCCCTGCCGGTGCGGCGATCGAGGCGGCGTCCTTGTCCGAGGCGTTCGATCTCGCCGAATCGCAACGCCCCGACGCGATCGCGCTTTGCGCGGACATCACCGGAGACGCCGGCCTCGACATGTTCCTGCATCTCGTCGACGCGCTGTCGATTTCGTTCGTCGTCTATGGTGATCGCGCTCGCGACAGAACCCCAGAACGGCTGAGGAAATCGATTTCCTTCATCTCCTTCGCAGCCACAGACGATCCTGAACGGATTCTCGATGGTTTCCTCGACGCACCGGGGCACCTCCCCGCGTCCGACCGGCCGCCGCGCGAAAGGGCGGCCAGGCCTGTGGCCTCGGGCGTGCACGCACCGTCCTTGGTGGTGCTGGGGGCATCGACCGGTGGCGTCAGCGCGCTCGAGACCGTCCTGACGGCCTTTGCGGCCAACTGTCCGCCCACTCTGGTCGTACAGCACATACGCGCGGGTTTCGTGGACGGCATGATCAAGCGTCTCGATGCTCGATGCCTGCCGCGCGTCGTTCCCGCCGATGATGGGCTCCGCCTGCAAGCGGGGCATGTCTATGTCGCGCATGACCCCGATCGGCATCTCGTCGTGCAACCGGGCGAGCCGGCGCGGTGCCGTCTTAAGGCGCAGGCACCCCGGCATGGACACCGCCCGTCGGTCGATGCGCTTTTCGAATCGGTCGCTGGACGGCCCGGTGTGGCGGCCGCCCTGCTGACAGGAATGGGCGCCGACGGCGCGGACGGTCTCGCCCGGATCCAGTCGGGTGGTGGTCTCACGATCGCGCAAAACGAAGAGACATGCGTCGTCTACGGCATGCCGCGCGTCGCGGTCGAGCGTGGTGCAGCCGACCATGTCCTGCCCCTCGACCGCATTGCCGCCGCGCTGTTCGGCGGGTCGATGTCCAGGGGCCCCGGAACGGTATTCTCGCGCGAGATGGTGAGATGAGCGCGCTGGCGTTCCATGACGCGCATGTCATCCAGGGGGAGCAGGCCGTTTCGGATGACGTGAACGCCACGTTGCAAACGGTTCTTGGCTCCTGCGTCTCGGCTTGTCTGCACGATCCGGTCCGGCGCATCGGTGGGATGAATCACTTTTTGCTGCCCGATGACGGGACCAGGACGGATATGCGCTACGCCTCAGCGGCGATGGAGCGTCTGGTCAACGAATTGCTCAAGAAGGGCGCTGAACGTGGGCGCTTGCAGGCAAAGCTTTTCGGAGGCGCCCGCATCATGCCGAACCTGCCCGATATCGGACGACGCAACGCGGAGTCAGCCTTGGCGTTTCTTCGAAACGAGGGCATCCCCTGCCGCTCACAGAGCCTTGGCGGCTCCCAGGCGCGCCGCGTCCGGTTCTGGCCGGCGAGCGGGCGCGCGCAGCAACTGCTGATCGAACGATGCGATGCGGCACAGGCAAGAGAAATCGCGGCGGAGCGCCCGACCCGACCCGCCGGCTCGGTCGAGCTTTTCTGATCCACGCCCGGGTCGCATCCCGGAATGAAGGAGCGATAGAATGAGTGTGTTTGGAAAAATGAGCCTGGTCGTGAAACTTGCGCTCGTCGCCGGGCTTTCCATGGCCTTGATGGCGGCAGTGATGATCTTCGCGATCCTTGAAATCTCGTACGAAAAAGCGCGTCAGACTGCGGAGCTAAAGGCGCGAACGGCGCTCGGAGTGTTGGAGGATAGCCTCGCCGGATACAGTGACACAGTGCGCTCTGGTCAGCCGATGGCCGGCCATTACACGGCGGTGATCTGGGACGGGGAAGCGTTCGACTTCCCACAGGACATGCTCGACCGGATCAGTGACGTCGCGGGTGCCCGGCTCACCTTTTTCGCGTACGAGAGCGACACGGGTCAGTTCCGCCGGAGCTTCAGCAATGTTCGACGGGCCGACGGCCGGCCCGCCGTCGGCACGACGCTCGACGCGCAAGGGTCGGCGAACGAGGCGCTACTGTCCGGTTCGCGATTCGACGGTTACAGTGAAGTTCTGGGCCAGACCTTCCTGACGATCTATGAGCCTTTACGCTCGGAAAGTGGCGCGGTGACCGGTGCCATCGCCGCCGCTGTTCCCCAGGAATCGCTCGCCGCCACGGCGCGTGAGATCGTGAGCGCGCTCACCTCCTGGCTGCTTCTGGCGCTGGGTGTGGGTCTCTCGGTGACGGTGGCGGCGCTTTGGGTCCTGCTGCGTCCACTTGCCCAGACGACCCGTGTGGTTGCCGCAATGGCCCGAAAGGATTTCGGCATGGAGCTGCCGCGCGTGAAAAGCGATGACGAGGTCGGTCGCGTCACCCGCGCCGTGGCGGAGTTGCGCCACGATCTTGCCGAGGGCGCGCGCATGGCCGCCGAGGCGAAATCCCAAGAGGCTGAACGGGAACGCCAGCGCCTCGAGCAGGTGCGTGTGGTCGACGAACTCAAGGCTGGGTTGTCGCGGCTGGCCGACGGCGACCTGACCCGTCGGATCGACAGCCCGAGCGACAATCCCTTCCCTGAAGCCTACGAAACCCTGCGGGAAAGCTACAACGCCGTCATCGACCGTGTCGGTGGCGTGCTGACGCGTGTCAACGGCATCGCCGAGGGCGTGCGGGCCAGTTCGCAGACCATCACCAAGGCAAGCCGGGACCTGTCAAGCCGGACCGAGACCCAGGCCGCGACGCTAGAGGAATCCGCCGCCGCCCTCAACCAGCTGACGGTCAGCGTGCGGTCGACCGCCGAACGGGCCGCGGGCGCGGAAGAGGCAAGCCAGCAGAACCGCAACGGAGCCCAGAGCGGCGCGCAGGTCGTCGGCAAGGCAGTCGAGGCGATGCAGGGGATCGAGAAGAGCTCCGAGCAGATTACACGCATCATAGGCGTCATCGACGATATCGCGTTTCAGACCAACCTTCTTGCGCTCAATGCCGGCGTCGAGGCGGCTCGTGCGGGAGAGGCGGGCCGAGGTTTCGCCGTCGTTGCCTCCGAGGTTCGCCTGCTCGCGCAGCGTGCCTCTGACTCCGCAAGGGAAATAAAGGAGCTGATTTCGAAAAGCGCCGAGCAGGTGGAGACCGGCTCCAGTCTTGTCAACCAGGCGGGTGAAGCGCTGGCGGATATTCTCGAGCGTGCGCAACGCGCCGCAAGCTTCGTCGAGGAGATCGCATCTGCGGCCGCTGAACAGGCCAACGGCCTGAAGGAAATCAACACGGGCGTGAACCAGTTGGACCATGCGACGCAGCAAAACCGCGCGGTATCCGAAGAAACAACCGCATCCTCGGCCGATCTCCTTTCCCAATCTGACGAATTGATCGCCGCGCTGTCGGAGTTTCGCATCGAAGGCGGCAGCACCGCGCGCGCGCTTCGAGATGACGCAAAAAACGACGTGACGGGCGGGCCAACGGGCTCCTCCGTCGCCGTCAAGCCGCGCGTCGCCGACTGGCAGGCGGCTGCGGATGCAGCGGCGCGTGCTCCGAGGGCACAGGCATTGCCGCGGGAGCCGGCGAGCTTTGCCGCCACCCCGCTTCCGGCTTCGGCGGATGTGGCTCAGGCGGGCGGATCGTGGCATGAATTCTGAAGCGCCACCCCGCGCGGTGTATCGGGCGGGATGGCGGTGCCGTGACGTCGCACGCGATCCATTTGCTCATGCGTCAACGAGAAAAGGCGCGGCTCGGACGGAATCGAAGGTGACGTTTTGTGTTACCGTCGCAACGGCGCATCTGTCCTGCTGATGCCGAGAGCCTGATTTGAGAACGATTCGCATTTGCGTTGACGTTGCGAATGCTTCGCATTATATACCTCCTGACGGCATCCTTTCGGCCGAAATCGGCCGGCATGATCAGGGAGCATTGAGGTGGAACGCCTGTACGCACGTTTTTCGGCCGCTCTGGCGGCGGCTATCTTTTCGGTCTTCGCCGTCGCGGCGCAAGCGCAGGACCGTCTGGACGTCGTCGCGACGACCGGAATGATCGCGGATGCCGCGCGGGAAGTGGGCGGCGACCTGGTCGAGGTGTCCGCGCTGATGGGCCCGGGGGTCGATCCGCATGCCTACCGGCAGACCCGCAGCGACATCGTCGCCACGGCCAATGCCGACCTCGTTCTTTGGCACGGGCTCTACCTCGAGGCGCAGATGGAGGCATTTCTTCTCGACCTCGCAGAAACCCGCCCCGTCGTTGCAGTGGCCGAGCAACTGCCGCGCAACCTGCTGATCGCCCATGACGATTACGCGGACCGCCATGATCCCCATGTCTGGATGAACCCCAATCTGTGGTCTCGGGTCGTGCTCGAGGTGCGCGATGCGCTGACAGAGGTTCACCCGGGAGGCGCGGACATGTTCCGCGCCAATGCCGATGCCTATCTCGAGGAACTGGCCGCACTTGCGCAGTATACACAGCAGGTTCTGGGCACGGTGCCCGCCGAAAGCCGCGTGCTGCTGTCGGCCCATGATGCGTTCAACTATTTCGGGTCGGCCTACGGTTTCGAGGTCATGGGGATCCAGGGTATCTCGACCGAAAGCGAAGCGGGGCTTCAGCGTATCTCGGAGCTTGTCGACATGCTCGTCGACCGCGACATCCGCGCGGTCTTCGTCGAAAGCTCCGTATCCGACCGGAATATCCGCGCCCTGATCGAGGGTGCGGCCGCGCGCGGCCACGATGTCGTGATCGGCGGAGAGCTGTTCTCGGACGCCATGGGCGAGGATGGCACTTACGAGGGCACCTATATCGGCATGATCGACCACAACGCGACCGTGATCGCGGCCGCGATGGGCGGGGATGCACCCGATCGCGGCATGTCCGGATTGTTGAACTGATGACCGGGACGGCCGGCACAAAGGACGTGGTGGCGGCCCGGATCGGGTCGGGACACCGCGGCGCATCCAGCGGCGAAGCGGCGTTGTCTGTGCGCGGTCTGACCGTGTCATACGCCGAAAAGCCTGCCGTCTTTTCCGTCGACGCCGCCTTCGCAGCCGGCGCCATGACCGCCATCATCGGCCCCAACGGCGCCGGCAAATCCACCTTGCTCAAGGCCTGCCTCGGTATCGTCCCGAGGCTCTCGGGCGAGGTCGAGCTGTTCGGCCAGCCGCTGGAAAAGGCGCGTCACCGCATCGCCTACGTGCCGCAGCGCGCCAGCGTCGACTGGGATTTCCCCGCGACCGTGCTGGACCTGGTCAAGATGGGCCTCTTTCGCAGCGTGGGCCTTTTCGGACGGCTCAGGGGCGAGCCCGAGGCACGCGCACGGGCCTGTCTGGAGCGGGTCGGCATGGCCGGTTTCGCGGATCGCCAGATCGGGCAGCTGTCCGGCGGCCAGCAGCAGCGCGTGTTCCTCGCGCGGGCCTTGGCGCAGGGTGCCGACCTCTACCTTCTTGACGAGCCCTTCGCGGGCGTGGACGCCGCGACGGAACGGGCGATCGTCGATGTGCTCAGGACGTTGAAGTCAGAGGGCAAGACGGTGATCGCCGTGCATCACGATCTTGCGACCGTCACGGAATATTTCGACCGCGTGTTCATGATCAACGTGAGCCCGGTGGCCGAAGGCCCGGTGGCCGAGGCCTTCACGGCCGAGACGCTGATGGCGGCCTATGGCGGACGCCTGGCCGCCACCCATGTCGATGAACTGGCGCTTGCCGGGACAAGGGTTTGACGCCGCTTCTGGACGCGCTTTTCCTGCAGGCGGGCCATAACGCCGCGCTGGTCGCCATCGGCGCCGGCCTTCTCGGTTATGCCTCAGGCGCCACGGGCACCTTCCTTTTCCTGCGTAAACGCGCATTGCTGTCCGACGCGGCCGCACATGCGACGCTGCCCGGGGTGGCGCTGGCCTTCATCGTGATGGTGGCGCTGGGTGGCGACGGCCGCAACCTCGCCGGGCTCCTGCTGGGCTCGGCGATCACGGCGGCGATCGGGCTCGTGACGGTCCAGTGGATCGTGGCACATACACGCCTGACCGAGGATGCCGCGATCGGGGCGGTGCTGGGGGTGTTCTTCGGTGTGGGGGTCGTTCTTCTGACGGTGATCCAGACCATGTCTTCAGGCCGGCAGGCGGGGCTCGAGGATTTCCTGCTGGGTTCCACCGCGGGCATGCTGCGCCAGGACGCGCTGGTGATCGCGGCGGGCGGCGCGCTGGCGCTGGCGCTTACCTGGGCGTTGCGTCGACCCATGACGCTGGTGTCGTTCGACGCGGACTTCGCGACCGCCGCGGGCTATCGGGTCTCGCGGATCGACCTTATGATGATGCTGGCCGCGCTCGTCGTTACGGTTATCGGTCTGAAGGTCGTGGGCCTCGTCCTGATCGTGGCCCTTCTGATCATCCCGCCGGTCGCGGCCCGGTTCTGGACGGAATCCGTGGGCCGCATGATCTGGATCGCCGGAGCCATTGGGGGCATTTCGGGCTATGCCGGAGCCGCCGTTTCGGCCTCCGCGCCGAACCTGCCGACGGGTCCGATCATCGTGCTCATGGCGGCCGGCGTCTTCGTCGCGTCGCTCCTGTTCGCGCCGGTTCGCGGCGTGGCTGCAGCGTTCATCCGGCAACGCCGGTTCAAGGCGCGGGTGCATCACCGGCAGGGCCTTCTGGCGATCGCCCGGCAGGAGCCGATCCGGGAGACCTTCACCCTGAGGCTTCTGCAGCGCGAGAACCTGATCCGCGCCGATGGCGTGCCGACCGAGGCAGGGCGCGCCGCGGCGGCCAAGGTGTCCCGAGACGAACGGCGATGGGACATCGCCCGGCGGATACACCAGGATGCCGGGCTGACCGGACGCTACGACGGTCTGACCCCGATCGAGGACGTGTTCACGGCGGACGAGATCCAGGAGTTCGACCGCCGGATCGGTCCGCCCGTCGCGGTGGAGGGCTGATCGATGGGGGCCGAGTTCGTCCAGTTCTCGCTGACGCCGATCCTGATCGGCATCCTCGCCTCCGTCGCCTGCGCGTTGCCGGGAAACTTCCTGATCCTGCGCCGCCAGGCCCTGATCGGGGACGCGATCAGCCATGTCGTGTTGCCCGGGATCGTCGTGGCGTTCCTGCTGTCGGGCGTCGTCGCGGCGATGCCGATGCTGCTGGGCGCGGCCGCGTCCGCCATCGTGGCGGTTGTCTTGATCGAACTGGTCAAACGCGTGGGGCAGGTGGAGCCCGGCGCGGCCATGGGCGTGGTGTTCACGACGCTCTTCGCCGCCGGAGTGCTGTTGCTGGAACAGTCGGATACGTCGTCGGTGCATCTCGATGTCGAGCACGCGCTGATGGGCAACCTCGAATCGCTCATCTGGCTCAGGGCGGGGGGATGGGGGTCTCTTTTCGACCCGGTGGCGCTTGCCACGCTGCCGCCGGAACTGGGGCGCATGGCGCTGGCTTGTGCGGTCATGATTGCGCTGACGCTGGTGTTCTGGCGATGGCTGAAGATCGCGACCTTCGATGAAGGATTCGCGGAGGCTCTGGGCATCCCGGCGGCGCCGCTGGGTTTCGGGCTGGTCATCGCCTCGGCGCTCGCGGCGGTCGCCGCCTTCGAGGCGGTGGGTTCCATCATCGTGATCGCGATGTTCATCTGCCCGCCGGCGGCGGCGCGCCTGATGACGTCGAACCTCGAGCGACAGGTTCTGTGGTCGGTCGTCTTCGCGACGCTTTCCGCCGTCGCGGGATATGTCATGGCGGGCTACGGACCGCTGTGGCTGGGCGGGTCGGATTCGGTTTCCGCCGCGGGAATGATCGCTGCCGTGTCGGGCGTGATCCTCGGTCTGGCCTGCCTTTTCGGACCGCACCGCCAGAGGGTGGGCGCGGCGCGGTCAGGGGGAGTCGGCTGATGCCGGCCCGGGTCCGCCAACAGTTCCGAAGAACACGGCGCAGTCGCCATATTTCATGAACAGTGACAGCACATCTTTCGGTTTGTGTCTTATTGCCGCCTGAATCACGGGCAATTCTCTGCGTGTTTTTCGAAGTTTTGAGCGAGTCCAGATGACGATCGCGTCAGAGAGTTTTCCGATGCCCAAGTTGAAGCCCGTTACCAGTCTAAGCCTTCTCCTCAGCGATGTGACGATCGCCGTGATCCTCACGATGCTTCTGATCACGTGGGCGCCGCAATTCGCGGCGCTGGGGTCAAAGGGCTTTTTTCTCCTGTTCGTCCTGACCTCGGGCTTCGTTGCGCTCATCACCGTGGTCAGCCTGTCTTTCACGAAGCCCAACGCGGCCGCCAATCGTGTCATCGCGGCGCGGGACCTTGCGATCCATCTGCGTGAAAAGGCGCTCAACGAGCACACGATCGTCACCATGTCCCATCCCAATGGCCGCGTCGCGGCGGTGAATCAGAACTTCGTGGATATTCTGGGCTACGATGTGGATGAAATCGTGGGCAGAAAGTCCGAAACCTATTTCTGGGACTGCGATGAGGGCGAGTTCGAGCGGGTGCGCGAGATCGTCAGTTCGGGCCGCACATGGAAGGGGTCGCAACGCCTGCGCACCAAGGATGGCCGCCGTCTTGCCTTCGAAACCACGATCCTGCCCCGGTTCGACGATACCGGTCGGTTCGAGAACTCGATTTCGATCCGGACCGACGTCTCGCGCGCCAAGGCGCAGGGCGCCGAGGAAGGCCGCAATGCCGTCATCGAAGCCCTGCCAGACGAGGTCTATCTCTACGACCCCGAGACCTATCGGCTGAGCTATGCCAACGAAAACGCGCGCCGCAGGCTGCGCCTCGATCTGGAAAACCTGCAGCGTTTCAGCATCCTCGATCTGCTCAACGCCGACGAGAAGCGGCGCTTCAAGGATCATATCGCGCCGATTCTGTCGGGCGAGGCGCCGCGCGCGCATCTGGAAGTCGACCACGTGACCGGGCCCGCGGAGATCCTGACCCATCTGGACGAGACGCCAGATGGCACGCGGGTCCTTGTCTCGGTGGTTCGCGATACCTCGGAACGCAAGAAGGCCGAACAGATCCGCCTGAGCTCGGTCGCGACGGTCAGCCACGAGCTGCGCACGCCGCTGACGTCCATCAAGGGCGCGCTTCGTCTGCTGGAGTCGGGGGTCGCGGGCGAACTCGGTCCCGATGCCGCCCGCATGGTCACCGTCGCCCGGCGGAACAGCGACCGTCTTCTGACGATCGTGAACGACATCCTGGACCTCGAAAAGATGGCCTCGGGCGAGACCACGTTCCAGAAGAAAGAGATCGATCTGGGCGCGCTTCTGTGCGAGGCGGCAGAGGCGAACGCGGCCTTCGCGGCCGAATGCGGGGTGCGCTTCGAAACGGAAAGGCCCGAGGAACCGGCCCTGGTCTGGGGCGATCCGGACCGGCTGATGCAGGTGATGTCGAACCTGATGTCCAACGCCGCGAAGTTCTCGCCCGACGGGGCCTCTATCCGGCTTGGCATCGAGGATCGTGAAGATGTCTGGCGTGTCTTCGTGAGCGACCAAGGGCCGGGCATTCCGGAAGCGGCGCGAAAGACCTTGTTCGACAACTTCACGCAAGTCGCCGACATGGCCGGCAAGCATCAGCAAGGGACCGGCCTCGGCCTTTCCATCTGCCGAGAGATCGTCTCGCGCCACCGCGGTCACATCGCGTTCGAGACCGAGGTGGGCAAAGGCTCCACCTTCTATTTCGAGCTTGGCAAGCTTGATGCCAAAGCGGCATCGGCAAGCGCCCGGCAAATCAGTGTCGCATGACCGGGATCGATGAAGCGCCGGGAAAATCGCAGGACAGAAACAGACATGACCGAGCTCAAAACCATACTTCATGTCGATGATGACGAGGATATCCTCGAAATCACGCGTATGGCGCTGCAACTGGTCGACACGTTCGAGTTGCACCAGTGCGCATCCGGGTCAGCGGCGCTGGAGGCGATCGATGCTGTGAACCCGGACCTCCTGCTGCTCGATGTGATGATGCCCGAAATGACCGGGCCGGAGCTGTGGGAGGCCGTCCGCTCACGGGAGGACAGCGCCGACATTCCGGTGGTCTTCATGACCGCAAAGGCGGAGAACACGCTTTCGGCGGAACTGCGGAACAGGGGCGCGCTCGAGGTCGTCACCAAGCCTTTCGATCCGATGACACTGGGATCTCAGATCCGGGCCGCATGGGCAGCGCGGCAGCCATGACCGGGCGGTACCTGTATTCAACCAAGTTACGCCCAATTTCGGACAGCTTTCGAAAGTATCATCGAAAATTGAATGAGTCTGAACGAGTGATGTCGCAGCACGGCTCGAGGATCGAGGATTGAGATGAAAATTCTTGCGGTAGACGACGATCCGGACTTCATGGGGGTCTTCACGACGGTTCTTGAGGGTCTCGGCTATTCCGATCTTGCGACCGCCTCGTCCGGGCAGGAGGCGCTCGAGCTGATCTCGAGATCGGTCTCCGGCTTCGACTGCATCATCCTGGATGTCCAGATGCCCGGGATGGACGGCATCGAACTGTGCCGCCAGATCCGCGCGAACGAGAGCTACAAGGACACGCCGATCATCATGAACACGGCCGTGGCCGACCGCGACTATATCGACGCAGCCTTCGCGGCGGGCGCCACGGACTATCTGACCAAGCCCGTGGACGAGATGGAGGTGAAGGCCCGCCTCGGCGTGATCGAAAAGCTCGTCACCGAAAGGCTGCGCGCGCAGATCGCGTTGTCGCATCCGGGCATCGAAGCCTATAGCGGGCCCTCCTACGGCTTTCTCGACGGTATCCCGCTCAAGCGCGTCGAGGGTGCCGTGGACCTGTTCTCGATGGGCAACTACCTCAAGACATTGGGGCTCTTCCGGGCGTTGACCGTGTCTGCCATCGGCATCCGCGTCGTCAATGCACGGTCGATCCACGACCTCGAAGGCGGGCATGTCTTCGGCGAGGTCATGATCGACGTGGCCACCTGTATCTCCGACTGTCTCAAGCCCAGCCATCGCATGATCGCCTATGCGGGCGGCGGGATCTTCGTCTGCCTGATGCCGCGCTCCGAGATCTGCGATCCCGAGGGGCTTGCGGACCGGTTGCGGGAATACATCCTCGAATTCGAGGAAGTCTATGGCGAACTGGGCATCCAGCTTCCGACGATCTCGGTCGGCGTGCCGATCACCGTGCGCGCGGCGCAGATCAACTCGCCCACGCGGATCATCGACGAGGCCATCGCGGCGGTGAAGGCCCGTGACGTCTACGCCGCGAGCATGGCCTGAGGGGGCCGGCATGTCGGCTCCGATGCATAGCGAAAAGCTCCGGGAAGGTCTGCAGGCGCTGCGCGACGGTTTCCTCGAAAGGGTGACGGCACGCTGCCTCGCCATCGAAGGCATTCTGGCGGAGCTTGACGGGTCCGACGAGGGCCATGTCGCGGAGGCGGATCGTGAGGCAATCCAGCAGCACGCGCACAAGACGGCAGGTGTGGCCGCGACCTTCGGGTTTTCCGTGCTGGGCGAAAAGGCTCTTGCCGTCGAGCAGCTGATGACACGCGCCGATGGCACCCTGCCATGGTCCGTCGCGCGCCCCGAGATCGAAGCGCTGCTTGACGAAATGGAAGACGCCCTGGACGAGTTCTCCTAGGCGTCGCTACCATCGCCGACAGGTTCCGGACAGCGGCCCTGCGCCACGCGGGGCAGTTCATCCATCGCGGAGGCGCGGTTTACTCGCTTCCACGTGGACGTGATGCAGCCAACACCGATGCCAGTATGGGCGTGATACCGCACCGATCTTCGAGCGCAGACGGCGGGCGGTTTCGTAGTTGCCCTTGGCCTCGACGCGTCGCAAGCAATCGAGGATTACCGGAGCCGTCACCTCAGTGATGGGCCGCGATCCGAAGGCGTCGATCGCCATGCTGAGAAGCCATTCGGTTTTGTCCATCGTCGCCTTGGCCTTGCCCGGAATCCGGATCGAAGCCATCATCCGACCAATCTACTCAGATGACTGCGCCGAGCCCGTTGCGGACGTGACCCAGCCGGAGTCCTCGCAGATGCGGCATGAATGCCGGTGGCCTAGAAAGCTGGGGCGCTGACATGAGCTGACATTCGCAAAACCATTGTGAAGTCCCGGGTTGACGGACCGATCCGACCGATGCGTCCGCAGCGTGGCCGGTCGCCGCGGTCACATTCCGAAAGCTAACTCATCGCGCCATTGCGGTTCGGTTTTCCGGAAGCGTTGATTTGAGCACGGCAGATGTGGGCGGATTCGAACCGGTTGTTCGCTGCACGACGGTTTGAAGACTCGCATGCGGACATACGAGCCATCCGCCAAGCCGATGCGTGAATAAGGCTTACCAGAGCAGGATGCACGATGACCGGGCATCTTTCGGTGACCTGAGAACGTTCAGTGGGCTGGAATCGTGCAACGCAGTCGCGACGGTCGTGTCATTCAATGTTCTCTAGAAGTTTGCGCAAAAGCATCTTCTTTTTGCCACACCCGTGTAGAACAAGGAGAAAAATGAGGCAGAGCAAACAGACGTGGCAATGGTGCAGAGTTCACACGCGTCACCGGAAGGCAAGCGCGGCTGGCTTGGGAAGGCCCTGATTTTCTTGGGCCTTCTTGCACTGCCCGCGTGCCAGACAACGGTGATGTCCCAGCATGAACGCGCGCGCGGCCTGGATCGGGCGCAATGGTCGATCGTGCCACAGGAAGAGGCGTGGATGAACGTGCCCGAGGCAAGCATGGTGCTCGAGCGTCGCTTCGCCGACGTGGTCGAACAACGCGTGTCGCTGCCCAATCAAACCATGCTCGCTGGGGACAATTACGTGCATGTGCGCGCCGTGCCGCCGTCCGATTCCAGGATATTCGAGATCGAACGGGCGCTAGAGCTTGTCGGGGGCCTGCCGGCCCCGTTCACCGCCGAGGAGATTCGCGTGATGCACTCGCGCGAGGATAGTGCGGGCGCAATCAACTGGACGGAATGGACCGATGGCGCCGGAAACACCTGCGTTCTGGCGCTACGTCGGTTGGGGCCCTCGGTGCGTGTCATGCCCGGTCGTGCCCACGCCATGGATGTGATCGTGCGCAATTGCAGCGCCGACGGCGTGGAGGCGGCGTTGCGTCCGGCCGGACCGTCCGCCGTCACCTTGCCCGCGGCCCACGGCGCAGCACCAGGCGGTGACATCCTAACCATCTCTCCGCTTGCGGCACCAATGCCATGAGCCGGAACCGTTTCCAGCGACGTGCGGTGGTGCCGGTGTTCCTCGCCCTGGTGTGGGTTGCACTCGTCGTGCCTATCGTGGTTGTGGCCAGCCTTCCGACCTCGACCGAAGTTCAGGCGCTTCTCGGCGTAATCGCCGTCGTTCTTGTCGCCATCCTCAAGCCCTTTACCCGGACGAGCATCGTGGCGCGACTGTCGCTTTTGGCCGTGGCAAGCGTTCTGGTGCTTCGCTACTGGATCTGGCGTCTGCTGGAATCGCTTCCGTCGCCCGAACAGCCCGTTTCGCTGGCGGCTGCTCTCTTGCTCTTTGCCATCGAGACCTACGCCATCGCCGTCTTCATGCTGACCGCGTTCATCAACGCCGATCCCAAGGACCGACCGTTGCCGCGCCGGGTGAAGGCCGAAGAGCTGCCGACGGTCGATATTCTTGTGCCGTCCTACAACGAACCGACGGACATGCTGAGCGTGACCCTCTCCGCGGCCAAGCACATCCACTATCCGCGCGAAAAGCTGCGTGTGGTGCTCTGCGACGATGGCGGAACGGATCAGCGTTGCAACCATCCCGACCCGCAGATCGCCGAGACGTCCAAGACCCGGCGAGCGGAGTTGCAGAAGCTCTGTCGCGAGCTGGGCGTTCTCTACTCGACGCGCGCCCGCAACGAACATGCAAAGGCCGGCAACATGTCGGCAGCCCTGTCACGCCTCGATGGCGATCTCGTGGTGGTTTTCGATGCCGACCACGTGCCCAGCCGCGATTTCCTCGCGCGCACAGTCGGCTACTTCGTCGAAAACCCGCGCCTGTTTCTCGTTCAGACGCCACATTTCTTCCTGAACTCCGACCCCGTGGAACGCAATCTGGGCCTCGCGCCGAGCTGCCCGGCGGAGAACGAGATGTTCTATTCCGACATCCACCGCGGCCTCGATCGCTGGCAGGGCGCTTTCTTTTGCGGCTCGGCCGCGATCCTGCGGCGCACGGCGCTCAACGAGGCAGGCGGTTTCTCGGGCGAGACGATCACCGAAGATGCCGAGACCGCGCTCGATATCCACGCGAAGGGCTGGGAGAGCCTATACGTCAATCGCGCCATGATCGCGGGGCTGCAGGCGGAGACCTTCGCGTCGTTCATCCAGCAACGCGGCCGGTGGGCCACCGGCATGGTCCAGATGCTCCTGCTGAAGAACCCCCTCTTCCGGCCGGGCCTCAAGCCGGCGCAACGCCTATGCTACATCAACTCCATGAGCTTCTGGCTGTTCCCGCTGGTACGGCTGAGTTTCTTGATCATCCCGCTCTTCTACCTCTTCTTCGGGCTGGAGATCTTCGTGGCCTCGGGCGACGAGGTTCTGGCCTACGCGATCTCCTATCTGGTGGTCAGTTTCATGGTGCAGAACGCGCTTTTCGCCCACGTGAGATGGCCGTTGATCTCGGAGGTCTACGAGGTCGCGCAGGCGCCCTACCTCGCCATCCAGATCTTCAAGACCATTCTGCGGCCCCGCGCGGCCAAGTTCGCCGTAACCGCGAAGGACGAGACGCTGGCGGAGGATTTCATCTCGCCGATCTACCTGCCGCTTCTGCTCCTGTTCCTCCTGATGGTCGTGGGTGTGGCCGCGGCGGGCATCCGCTGGGTCGCCTTCCCGGGCGATCGGGGCGTGATCGCCATCGTCGGGGCCTGGGCGGTGTTCAACATGCTCCTCGCCGCGCTCGCGCTCAGATCCGTGGCCGAGAAACAGCAGCGTCGCGCGGTGCCGCGCGTGCAGATGGAGGTCGATGCCGCCGCCTGGAGGCCGAATGCCGGCGGCAAAGGACCGGAGCTGCGTGCCACGATCGTGGACGCGTCAACCAGTGGCCTAAGGCTGGAGATCCCGCCGCCGCCCCACGGCTCGCCCGCCGCTGAGCGCATCTCCGACATTGCGCAAGGCGACGAGATCGTCCTGCGCCCCCGCTTCCCCGATGCCCCCGATCTCGAGCGAGACATAAGGGCGACGGTGCAGATCGTTCAGACCGGCGCTGAGGGTATCGCCATCGGCGTGCGCTTCGTGCCGGATCAGCCGATGACGGCGCGAGAGGCCGTGGCCTACCTGATCTTTAATGACAGCGACCACTGGCGCCGTCGGCGCGAGGAGCAGTTCAAGGCGCGCGGCCTGATCCATGGCCTGCTTTACGTGCTGTGGCTGGCGGTCACGTCGATCCCGCGCACCTTCTCGGATTTCGCCAAGGAACCGGCCCGCCGCCGCCGCAAGGAGGAATTCGCCGAGGAGTCGGAGGTGCCCGTGCATCTGCTGGCCTTCGGCGCCGACTTCGATCCGGGCCCGCCGAAACGCTCGGCCGAGCGGCGCGACAACGAGGACGACGTTCTCGATTTCATTCTCGACGAGGTGAAGCGCGCATGAGCTGGCAACGATTTTCCCGCGTGTTCGCCACGGCGCTCTGCGTCGGGGTCGCGTCAAGCCTGCCGCTTTCGGCGCAATTGATAGAGGTCGATCCGGCGCCGAGGGCGGGGGGGACCATTTCGGATCGTGCCATACCCTCCACGGCGGCGCGCGGCGCCGTGCCGGAGGATCGAGGTCGCGCGGCCGCCCCTGAGCCCGCGGTGACACCGGCCGAAACGGATCTGCGCATGGCCCCCCTCCGGCCCGCAAGTCGCCGGGTCGAGAGCCTGACGGAACCGCGTCTGACCGGGGAGGTCACGTCCGAGAGCTTCGTGCTCGTCCTTCCGCAAGATCCCGGAGCCACCGACCTGAGGATCGCCCATCGCAGCAGCATCGACGTTCTGGCCGAACAAAGCGGTCTTGTCGTTTTCGTCAATGGACGCGAAGCCGGCACGCTCGTGCCTGACAATTTTTCGGGCTTTCAGGAGGACAGTCTCGGGCTTGAGGCGGGGATGCTCCGCGCCGGGCAAAACGTGGTCGAGATCGTCGCGCGCCACACCCACCGCGTCGCATGCGGACCGGATGCATCCTTCGCTCTCTGGACCGAGGTCGCCGCGGTCCAAAGCGGCGTGGCCCTGTCTTCGGCCGACTTCGGAACCGACGCGATCGGCTTCGTGTCGGCGCTCGCCGCGCAGGTGGCGCAGGGCGCGTCGATCCCCCTGCGCCGCGCCGACCCTCAACAGCCGCTGGGCAATGCCGGTCCGCTCCTGGCCGAACTGAGCGCGCTGATCGGCGGGCCGCCGCCGGGAATCGTCACGCGGCCCCACTGGACCGTGGCAGGCGACGACGCCCCGATGGCGCGCCTTACCGTCGTCCCGCGCGAGGCCGGTCTGATGGCCCCGCGCGTGGCAAGGAGCGGCGACGGAGCGCTTGTCCTGTTGGTCGAGGAAGGCACCGATTGGTCCGATCTGCGCCAGATCCTCGCCACCGCGTTCGAGGCCCCGGACGAAGACGCGATACCCGCCCTGGTGCCCGGCAGGCCGATCACGTTTGGCGCGCTGGAGCAGGGCCGCCTGACGGCCGAAGGGCGCTACGATGTACTGACCGTGCCGTTCAGCCTGCCGCCCGACTGGCTGATGCTGACATCGGCCAGGGCCCGGCTCGATCTGGACTACACCTTCGCCGTCGGATTGCCGGAGGGCGCGCTCCTGCTGGTCAAGGCCAACGGCACGACCATCCAGATGCTGCCGCTCGATGAGGAGGTGGAGCAACCGCTGCCGACCCTAATGGTCGACTTTCCCGCCCGACTGCTCGCCCCCGGTGCCAACCGGATCGATTTCGAGGTACTGGTGCCCGGCGATCCAGTGGACCGCGCCTGTCCCGCCCTCTCGCAACCAGTGCTGTCGGTCTCCCCGGAAAGCCGCCTGACCGTGCCTGCAACACCGCGCATGTCGGTCCCGTCGCTCGATCTCGCCCTGGCGCGGCTGTCGATCGACCGGGTCGAGGCAACGGCCCGCGTGGCCAATACCTTCGACCCCGGGACCGTGCCGCAGATCGCGGCGGCCCTCGCGCCGGGCGGACAGGAATCCGTGGACCCGCATCGCAACGCTTCCCTTGTCATCGCCACGCCCGCCGATCTCGAGCTGATCGAAACCGGTGCGCTTCGCGGCACACGAGAGGCGCTGACCGAGACGTTGAGCCGGCAGCGCTTCCTCGATGCGGAGCGTCTGGCCGCCGCCGCCGGGACCGCATGGGACGCGGTTACCGGCGACAGCCCGGACGCGCCGTCGGCTGCTGCAGGTCTGACGGGTCTCGCCGCACCGCTGATGGCGGACCTGCGCCGCCTGACGCTCGGCGCGGCGGAACCGGCGGAGACATGGTTGAACGAACGGTCCTCGTCGGTCGCGCTCCTGCAGCCGAATGTCGACCGTCCCGACGAGATCTGGCTCGTGCTTGGACCGCAAGCCGATCCGGCTGAAATCGCCCGGCTTCTTGCCGCAAGCCGCGACGCCCCCGACGGTCCGAAAGGGCAATTGGCGGTGTATTCGGACACAGCCGGCTGGGAAAACTGGACCTCGCCGGACAGGCACCTCGACTTACACGAAGGCATTACCTACAAAAATATCAGGGCGATCCTGGGAACCTATGCGACGTTGGAGCCGCTTGTGTTCATCGGTGCGACACTGGCGCTGACAGCCTTGTCCATGCTTGCGGCCCTTGGCTTTCTGGTAGCGACACGGGGGCGCTCATGATCCGGCGTAATTTTCTGACCGCACTGGCCGCAGGGGCCGCGCTGGGGGCGGGTATGGGCTCGAAACGGCTGATCGCTCAGGCGGCGACCGGGCCCGAGCATCCGCTATGGTCGCTCTGGGAAGCGTGGCGCTTTGCCAATCTGGAGTTTTCCGGCCGCGTCATTGACCGGCCACAAGGCATGGCCAGTCATTCCGAGGGGCAGGGCTACGGCATGGTGCTCGCCGCCGAAATCGGCGACGAGGATGCCTTTCGCCGCATGATGGACTGGAGCGAAGCCAACCTCGCGATCCGGCCCGACAACCTGCTCGCCTGGCGCTGGCAGCCCGATGTGCCCGGCCGGGTGGCCGATCCCAACAACGCGTCGGACGGTGATCTCTTCTATGCCTGGGCGCTGATCCGGGGCGCCGACCGTTTCGGCCAGTCCGCCTGGCGCGACCGCGCCACCGCGATCGCACGCGACCTCGCCGCGACCTGCGTCGCAAGCCGGCCGGACCGGCCCGGAACGCCGATCCTGCTGCCTGCCGAAATAGGCTTCGTCACGCAGGAGGGGATCACCGTCAATCCGTCCTACATGATGCCGCGGGCCTTGCGGGAGGTGGCGCAGGCCACAGGCGTGTCGGCGCTGGAGGATGTCGCGCGCGCGGGCCTCGACCTAATGTCTGAAATCGCTTCGGTGCAGCTCGTGCCCGACTGGGTGCTGCTGACCGGGGCGGGGCCGCAGCCCGATCCGCGTTTTTCGGGAAATACCGGCTATGAGGCGCTCCGGGTGCCGCTGTTTCTCGCCTGGTCGGGCGAGCGCGGCCACCCGGCTTTGCGCCGTGCCGCGGCGGCGTTCTCCGATGCGCGGCGCACCCTGCCCCCGCCGCAGACCGCGACCGTGATCGACGCACGCACCGGCGCTGTCCTCGAGGCAAGCGGCGACGCCGGTTATGCCGCGATCTCGGGGCTCGTGACCTGCGTTGTAAATGGCGGCGTCGGTGCGTCCATTCCACCCTTTGACCCGTCGCAGCCCTACTATCCGGCGACGCTCCACCTGTTCACCCTCCTGTCTCAAATCGAAGCCTATCCGTCATGCCTTCCAATCTGATGCAGCCCCGTATCCTCGACGTCCTTCGCACCGCATTGTGCGGGGCGGCCCTTGTCGTCGGGATCGCACAGGCCGCGGCGGCCCAGTCGCCGAGTTCGGGCGACCTCACGGCCCTGCGGTATTACTGGGAGCAGCAGGACGAGACGTCCGTCCGTTCCGAGACCCGGCGCCTGATGCTGGAATTTCCCGACTGGACCCCGCCGTCGGATCTGGGGCAGCTCTTCCTGCAGACCGAGCCCGAGAGGATCACCGAGGTCTATCGCCTGATCGAGATGGGCGAGTTCGACGCCGCCCGTGCCCTCATCGCCGAGATCGACCGGCAAAGCCTCGACTGGACGCCGCCTGCGGAGATGATGGAATACCTTACGCTTGCGCACGCGCAGGTCGAGTTCGAAGATGCCGAGCGCCGGGGCGACGAGTCGACGCTGGTGAACATCGTGCGCGGGGTGCCGGCCCTTCTGTCCTGCGAACGGGTGAACAATGCTTGGCTTCTTGCCGAAGCGCATACCGAGCTTGGCGACCCGCAGCGCGCAATCGCGGTGCTGAGCGCCGTGATCGCCACCTGTGACGCGCCCGAGATCCTGATTGCGACGCTGGAAAAGGCGGCGGACGTTGCGACGATCGGCACACTCGCGGAGCTTTCGGATGCCGCACAGCGTCAGGCCCCCGAGGCGACGACGAGCATCCGTGCTGCCGAAGACCGGTTGCGTTTGGGCCTGGGCGCCGAGCCGCGCGCCGGCCAGCGGGAACAGCGGATCGCTTTGAGCGGGGCAGCGTCCGTCCCGGCGACTGCGCGTCCGACACCGCGACCGGACACGGCCCGCCGGGCCACCGTCTCCACGCCCGCAAGGTCCGGCGACGGTGCAGCGGCACCAGTGACACCCGGTGGCGGGGGCGGCGGGACACTCTCGGCCGTGCGGGCCGCGGCGTCGCGCGGGGCCTGGGCCCAGTGCCTGTCCCTGTCTCAGGGTACGCGCAACGCGGATGTCCTGTTGCAGCGTGGCTGGTGTGCCTACAATGCCGACCGCGCGATGGAGGCCGTATCCACCTTCGAACAGGTCGCGCGCCAGGCCCGCAACACCGACATGCGCCGCGACGCGAGTTACGGTCTGCTTCTTTCGATGCTTCAGCTGAACATGACCGAGCAGGCCGCCCAGATCGCCGCCGCGGCTCCGCTGACGCGGACGCAACGCATCGAGATCGAGGGCCAGATCCTAGACCAGCGCGGCGTCAGGGCCTATGAAGCGGGAGACTTTCGGCGTGCTGCGGCCTTCTTCTCTGCCCATGCCGAACTGACCGGCTCCACTCGGCGGGATCTCGGTCTTTTGCATGGCTATGCGCTGCAGAATTCGGGCGACCGGCAGGGCGCGGAGGAGATCTTCTCGCGACTGCACCGGCAAATGGCGACGCCCGAGACCGAACGCGCCCTGCGCAGCTTGCGCTGAAGGTAGCTCCAGCCCGCTGCCGCCACTCGCCTTTGCGCTAGGCTTGATCGAGAGACAATATTGAACTCGTCGACGCTGCGGCGTTTGCCTTTTCGCTGCAAAAAAGCTTACTCACTCGGCCCGAGAATGGTCGAAGTCTTGCGCTGAACAGCACTGCCAAAGGAGCCCAGCGCGAAACCTTAGTCAGGAGCGGTCTTCTTGAATGCTGGAATGTGACTTGTCGTGGTTGGCAGGGTGGATTGTGTCCGTAGTTTTCCTGGACGTGCTGCGTACGCGGTTTCAGAAATGTGAGGTGCCCCTAGATTTGTAGACGCTTTGCCCCCTTACTTTGAGCCGAGGAGGCGACCATGGGGACAAGCAACTACAGCGACGAGTTCAAGCGCG
>LJSY01000006.1 GCA_001314805.1 Rhodobacteraceae bacterium HLUCCO18
GCGATCCAGCGCGCCTGTGCGTCGCCGTCATCGCCGGGCAGGCCGCGGCTTATGTCCTCGAGCGGCAGCTTCGACAGGATCGCGACGCCGTTGAACCCCTTCTGGCCGTGCGTTTCGATATTGTAGCCGCGATCCTCCAGCGGTTCGCGGGGGAAGGCCTCGTCGACGGACTTGATCTCCTGCAGGAGCACCACGTCGGGCTTTGCTTCGTCCAGCCAGTCGCAGAGCGCGCCGATCCGCGCCTTCACGCCGTTGATGTTGAATGTCGCGATGCGCATCGTGCCTCCCGGTATGCTCCCGCGGCATGTTCCCCCGGCGTTCCATGGTCAGTCTTGCCCGCTCCCGCCCGGGAAGCCAAGCGGCGAGAGGATCACATCGAAAACGCCGATCACATGGAAAACGACGTGCCGCAGCCGCAGGAGGAGGTGGCGTTGGGGTTCTCGATCGTGAAGCGCGCGCCGATCAACTCCTCGGTGAAGTCGATCACCGCATCGGCGAGAAACGGCAGCGAGACGCTGTCGACCACGACCTTCTGGCCCTGACCCTCGAGCACGATGTCGTCCTCGGTCGGATCGTCGAGTCTGATGTCGTACTGAAACCCCGAACAGCCGCCGCCATCCACGGCCACGCGCAGCGCCTTGGCTTCGCTCGCGGCTTCGTTGATCTCCGCCAGACGGGCGAAGGCGCGCTCGGTGACTTTCGGGGGAACGGTCAACGTCAGGGTCATCTCGGGTGCATCCTTGGCCGGGGTGGTCGATTTTCACCTTCAAGAAATATATGGGGGAGGGGCGCGTCGAACAAGGCGCGTCTGAAACCCGTGATTTCACCGCCGGAGCCCCCGCCCATGCGCGCCATCTACGCCTGCGACCCCGCGCGAAGCCGAGGCCGCCTCGTGCCGGAGGACGAAAGCGCCTTCCGCTCGCCGTTCCAGCGCGACCGGGACCGGATCATCCATGCCTCGGCCTTCCGGCGGCTCAAGCACAAGACGCAGGTCTTCGTGGAGCATGAGGGCGATTATTTCCGCACGCGGCTGACCCATTCGCTCGAGGTGGCGCAAGTGGCCCGCACGATGGCGCGCGCGCTGGGCCTCGACGAGGACCTGACGGAGGCCGTGGCGCTGGCCCATGACCTCGGTCATCCGCCCTTCGGTCACACGGGCGAGGACGCGCTGGCCGCCGCCATGGCGCCCTATGGCGGGTTCGACCACAATGCGCAGGCGATCCGCATCGTGACCCATCTGGAGCGCCACTATGCCGAATTCGACGGGTTGAACCTCACCTGGGAAACACTTGAAGGCATTGCCAAACATAACGGTCCGGTGGTCGAGCCCATCCCCTGGGCGCTGGCCGCCTGTTGCGACCGACACGATCTGGAGCTGCACACCCATGCCAGCGCCGAGGCGCAGGTGGCCGCACTTGCCGACGATGTGGCCTACAACCACCACGACCTGCATGACGGGCTCCGGGCGGAGCTGTTCTCCACGGACGAGCTGGCCGAACTGCCGATCCTGCGGGGCTGTTTCGCCGAGGTCGACCGGCTCTATCCGGGGCTGAACTACTACCGCCGCCGCCACGAGGCGCTGCGCCGCTTTTTCGGGGTGCTGGTCGAGGATGTTCTGGCCCAGAGCCAGGCGCGTCTTGCCGAGATCGACCCGCACTCGCCCGAGGACGTCAGGGCGGCGGGACGGCCGGTCGTGCGTTTCTCCGACGCGCTTTTCGCCGATCTGAAGGAAATCCGCGCCTTCCTGTTCCGGCGCATGTACCGCGCGCCCAAGGTCGTGGAGATGCGCGCAGAGGTCACCAAGGTCGTGGCCGAACTTTTCCCCTTCTTCATGGCGCACCCCGAGGAATTGCCGAAGCAGTGGCGCAAGGACGTCGAGGCCGTCGCCGGCGACGAGACGGCGCTGGCGCGTATCGTGTCGGATTACATCGCGGGCATGACCGACCGCTTCGCGCTGCAGCGGCACGCGACGCTGATCGGCGGCATGGAGCTTCCCCGCGTGCTCTGATCCGGGCGGTTGAACCGCGACGGGCCTTCCGGCAGACTTGGCGGCAAAGGACAGGCCGAGGGTCCCGGGCATGGTGCGACGCCTTCTGTTTTCGGTTTTGACAACGACGCTGGCCGCCGGAGTGGCCGAAGCCTTCCCCCTCGACGGCACCTATTACTCCGACTGCGTGGGTGAGGGCATTCCGGCCGAGGGCGCGCTGGAGGCGCGGCTCGCCTTCCCCGAGGTCTGTTTCGACGGTGCCTGCTGCGAATTGTCAAATCCCACGCGGCTTCGCGGGCTGCCGGACCAGTTCCTCTATGACGGGGTCTGCACGGACGAGGGCGGCGACGTCTCCGACGCGCGCATCTTCTTCGGCGGCGGGCCGGACGCCACCAGCATCGTCATCGTGCTGCGCGGTCTGGCCGCCACGTTGACCACCTGCCTGCCGGAGCCGCCGCTGGAGGACGCCTGAGCCTCCGCACGCGCCGTTGACCTCGGCTCCGCCCGTGATACACCCGCGCCGGCAAGCTCGAGGACCCGGCATGAACCTATTCGACGACATCCGCACGGCCGTGATCGATGCGCTCGACACCATGATGCGCGACGGCGCGCTGCCCGAGGGTCTGTCGCTCGATGCCGTGGCGGTGGAGCCGCCGCGCGATCCGGCCCATGGCGACATGGCGACGAACGCGGCGATGGTGCTGGCCAAGCCCGCCGGGCAGAAGCCCCGGGATATCGCGGAGCGGCTGGCCACGCGGCTGGCCGGCGATCCGCGCATCGCAAGCGCCGAGGTGGCGGGGCCGGGGTTCCTGAACCTGCGGCTGGCCGCCGGGACCTGGCGGGAACTTGTCCTCGCCGCACTGGCCCAGGGCGACGCATTCGGGCGTTCCACGGTGGGGCTGGGGCGCAAGGTCAATGTCGAATTCGTCTCGGCCAACCCCACGGGGCCGATGCATGTGGGCCACACGCGAGGCGCCGTCTTCGGCGACGCGCTGGCGCGGCTGCTGGATTTCACCGGCCATGACGTGACGCGGGAATACTACATCAACGACGGCGGCGCGCAGGTCGATGTGCTCGCGCGGTCGGTCTACCTGCGGTACCTCGAGGCGCACGGAAAGGACGTGGCCTTCGAGGACGGGACCTATCCCGGCGATTACCTCGTTCCCGTCGGCGCCGCGCTGAAGGCCAAGGTGGGCGATGCGTATTTGGGGAAAGATGAAGGGGAATGGCTCGTCCCCATCCGGGAATACGCGACAGATGCCATGATGGACCTGATCCGGGAGGATCTGGCGCTTCTGAGCGTCGAGATGGACGTGTTCTATTCGGAGAAGTCGCTTTACGGCACGGGCCGGATCGAGGCGGCGATCGAGGATCTCAAGGGCAAGGGCCTGATCTACGAGGGCACGCTGGAGCCGCCCAAGGGCAAGACCCCCGAGGATTGGGAGCCGCGGGTCCAGACGCTGTTCAAATCCACCGAATACGGCGACGACGTCGACCGCCCGGTGATGAAATCCGACGGCTCCTGGACCTATTTCGCGCCCGACATCGCCTATCACTACGACAAGGTGAGCCGGGGCTATGACGAGCTGATCGACATTTTCGGGGCCGATCATGGCGGCTACGTCAAGCGGATGAAGGCCGCCGTCGCGGCGCTGAGCGAAAACCGCGTGCCGCTCGACATCAAGCTGATGCAGCTTGTCAGGCTCAAGCGGGGCGACGAGGAACTCAAGATGTCCAAGCGCGCGGGCACCTTCGTGACGCTGCGCGACGTGGTCGAGATGGTGGGTCCGGACGTGACCCGCTTTGTCATGCTTACGCGCAAGAACGATGCGCCGCTCGATTTCGACGTGGAAAAGGTGCGCGAGCAGTCCAAGGACAACCCGGTCTTCTACGTGCAATACGCTCATGCGCGGATCAGTTCGGTCCTGCGCAAGGCCGAGGAGGCGGGGATCGACACCTCCACGCCTGCGGACCTGGCCTCCATCGCGGATCCGGCCGAATTCGCGCTGGTTGCCAAGCTCGCCGACTGGCCGCGCATGGTGGAGATCGCAGCCCAGGCCCATGAGCCGCACCGGGTGGCCTTCTACCTCTATGACCTTGCGTCCGAGTTCCACGCGCTGTGGAACAAGGGCAACGCCCAGGCCGAGCTGCGCTTCATCCAGGAGGATGACGTGGACACGACGCGCGGGAAACTGGCGCTGATTCGCGCCGTGGCGATTGTCATTTCCAACGGTCTTGGTATCTTGGGCGTGAAACCGGTCGAAAAGATGTGAGGACATAACCTCGCACGCGGCCGGGCCGAGCAGGCACCAAACAGATCCGGCCGGACGTGACCTCATGGTGTGTCCGGACACCGGGCGACATGAGGACAGGCATGGCACATATCGATTACGTCGAAGACGGTTATGGCGCCGGGGAGGTCGATGACCGCGGCACGCGACCTGCGGCTGCACCGCGTCTGGGCACACTGGTGAACTGGGCCGGGGCGCTGATGTCGCTGGGCCTTGTCATCGGCATGGGGGTCTGGGCCTTTCAGCTGATGATCCGCGACGTCTCGGGCGTGCCGGTGATCGAGGCGCTCGAGGGGCCGATGCGCGAACCGCCCGCCGATCCCGGCGGCACGCAGGCCCCGCACCAGGGGCTTGCCGTCAACCGCATCGCCGAGGGCGAGGAGGCCCAGCCCGTGCCCGACCGTCTGGTGCTCGCGCCGCCGCCGATCGAATTGCAGGACGTGCGGTTCGAGACCGAGGAGGAGACCGATGCCGCTCCCGTGCCGCGCAGCGAGGTGGCGGCCGACACGCCCCACACCGCGACGCGGGAGGAGACGATGCAGCTGATCGACCGCCTCTTGCAGGAGGCGCAGCCGGATGCCGTGGCGGCCGAGATCGAAGGCTTCGCCACCGAAGATCCGGCAGCTTCATTGGAGAGCGGCGCGGGCGAGCCGGAGGTTCTGCCCGTCTCGGCCCCGGGGATCGCGCGCTCGCTTCGACCCGCGGCGCGGCCTGCCGCCTTCGTGACACGGGCCGATGCTGGCGCGCCGAGCACCGTTTCGGCCCGCAGTACCCCGGAGATCGAGGTCTCGGAGCTTCCCGAAGGCACGCGGCTGGTGCAACTTGGCGCCTTCGACACACCGGACATCGCGCGGGAGGAGTGGGACCGAATCGCCAGCCGCTTCCCCGATTATTTCGACGCCCGCCCCCGGGTCATCGAGGAGGCGGAGTCGGGTGGCCAGACCTTCTTCCGGCTGCGTGCGGCGGGCTTCGACGACCTCGCGGGCTCGCGCCGCTTCTGCGCCGTGCTGGTAGCCGAGGGCAGGCCCTGCATCCCGGTCACCGTGCGCTGAGCGGTGGCCATTTCGGCGACGATCCTTGGGCTGGAGGGGCCCATCCTCGAAGCCGAGGAAGCGATGTTCTTCGACATCGCGCAGCCTTGGGGCTTCATCCTTTTTGCGCGCAATATCGAAAACCCCGAGCAGCTGCGCCGCCTGACCTCGGATCTGCGCGCGGCGGTGGGGCGTGACGCGCCGATCCTGATCGACCAGGAGGGCGGGCGCGTTCAGCGCATGCGCGCGCCGCACTGGCGCGAGTGGCTGCCGCCGCTGGAGCAGATGGCTCGGGTGGGTGGCGAGGCCGGCCTGCGGGCGATGTACCTGCGCTACCGGATCATTGCAGCCGAGCTGCGCGGTGCGGGCATCGACGTCAATTGCGCGCCGCTGGCCGATGTGGCCCGCGATGTGACCCATCCCGTGCTTCGAAATCGGCTCTATGGTGAGGACCCTCAGACCGTAGCTGCGGTCGCCCGTGCCGTTGCGGATGGCCTTTCCGACGGCGGCGTGGTTCCGGTCCTGAAACACCTGCCGGGCTATGGGCTGGGCGTCGTCGACAGCCACGAGGACCTGCCGCGCGTCGGCGCGCCGCTGGAGGACCTCGATGCCGTCGATTTCGGGGCGTTCCGGCCGCTGGCGGACCTGCCGCTGGGGATGACGGCGCATATCGTCTACGACGCGATCGACCCGGAGGCGCCTGCCACGCTGTCGCCCGCCGCGATCCGGCTGATCCGGGAGGAGATCGGGTTTACCGGTCTTCTGATGACCGACGACCTGTCCATGGGCGCGTTGCCCGGGTCTATCGCGGAGCGCGCGGGGCGGGCCATCGCGGCGGGCTGCGACCTGATCCTGCATTGCAACGGCAGGCGCGGCGAGATGGAGGACGTGCTGGGCGAGGCGGGCACGCTGAACCCGGACGCGCTGGCGCGGGGGGAGGCAGCGCTGAGCCTGCGCGGCAGGGGCCAGCCGCTTGACATCGCGGCGGCGGAAGCGGAGTTTGAGCGTCTTCTGCGAGGGTGATGTGCATGGCTGACACGCCGGTTCCGGCAAACGAGGCCGAGGAGTGGGATGCCGTCGCCTCGCGCCGTGCCGCCGAGGCGCTGGTCGTCGATGTGGACGGGTTCGAGGGGCCTCTGGACCTGCTGTTGAGCCTCGCGCGGACGCAGAAGGTGGACCTGCGCCAGATCTCCATCCTTGCGCTCACCGAGCAGTACCTCGCCTTCATCGAGGAGGCGCGCGCGCTCCGCCTCGAACTGGCCGCCGATTACCTCGTGATGGCGGCCTGGCTGGCTTATCTGAAATCCCGCCTGCTGGTGCCCGCCGAGGTCTCCGATGACGGGCCGAGCGCCGAGGACATGGCGGCGCATCTGGCCTTTCAGCTCGAACGGCTCGCCGCGATGCGCGATTGCGCGGCCAAGCTGATGGCGCGCGACCGGCTGGGGCAGGACCGGTTCGTGCGCGGCATGCCCGAGGCCACGGGCACCGCGCGCCGGGTGGACTACACCGCGAGCCTGATCGATCTGTTGCAGGCTTATGCGCGGGTGCGCACGCGGGACGATTTCCGCCCCTACGCCATGGACCGCGACGAGATCCTGACGCTGGAACAGGCGTTGGAACGGCTGCGGCCGCTGGTGGGCGATCTGGCGGAATGGACGGACCTGATGTCCTTCCTGCCCGATGGCTGGACCATGGATCCCAAGCGCAGGCGCACGGCCACGGCGGCCAATTTCGCGGCGGCGCTGGAGCTTGTGAAGGCAGGGCGTCTGAGCCTGCGCCAGTCCGAGACCTTCGCGCCCATCCATCTGAAACGGAAGGACGACGCGTGAGCGACACGCCGGACAACGACACCTCCGCGCCCGGGATGCAGCAGGGCGAAAGCCTGTTCCGCGCGCCGCCGCTGGCCGAGCAGGAGCGCATGGTCGAGGCGATGCTGTTTGCCTCCGCGGAACCGCTGAGCGTGGCCGAGATGGAAGCGCGGATGCCCCATGGCTGCGACCCGGCCGAGGCGCTGCAGCTTCTGCGCCGCCGCTACGAGGGGCGCGGCGTGCAGGTCGCGCGCGTGGGCGATGGCTGGGCGATCCGGACGGCGGCGGACCTGGGGTTCCTGATGGCCCGCGAGGTGGTGGAGAGCCGGCGGCTGAGCCGGGCGGCGATCGAGACGCTGGCGATCATCGCCTATCATCAGCCGGTGACGCGCGCGGAGATCGAGGAAATCCGCGGCGTCTCGGCCAGCCGGGGCACGGTGGACCAGCTGATCGAACTGGGCTGGGTGCGCTTCGGGCGGCGGCGGATGACGGTGGGCCGGCCGGTGACCTTCGTGGTGACGCAGGGCTTCCTCGACCATTTCGGGCTGGAGAACGCGCGCGACCTGCCGGGGCTGAAGGAATTGCGCGAAGCGGGTCTTCTGGACAGCCGGCCGGCAGATGCCGACGCTCCGGAACTGCCGGAGGACGACACCGGACAGCTATTCGACGACCCCTCGGAGGCGATGGACGGCGACGAGGATGCCTGATTTCTGACATATTTGGCCGCAATAAACCGCCAAACCGAACCGGGCAGACAGGTATCGAGACATGGATCGCCTCCTGAACATGGTCGCGCGCCGCTACATCTGGCGCTTCGTCGGCAAGGGTGTCGACACCGCGATGGAGCGCATGTCGCGCGGACGCACCGCCGATGGGCGTCCGGCCGAGCTGACCGCCGAACAGCGCGCCCATGTGGTCAAGGGTCAACGCACCGTGCGGCAGGCCATGCAGCTGGCGCGGCGGTTCGGGCGGTTCTGAAGCCCCCGTCCCTTGATCTCTGCCCGGACGGTTTCCCCCCCATTAACAGCGTCTTGCTGATCCCGGTGGCAGTCGGGACACAGTTGATGTTCTGGATGCAGGATTGCTTCGCAGCTGCCCAGATTTCGCCACATTCCGGCGGCCATTTGCCTCTCGCACCGATCGACGCATGACAACAAAATCAAGAGGCAGCACATGAATAGGCTCGTTCAACAGATCAGGCGGCTTGTTCCCGGATACGATGCATCCGCACCGGACATGCCCCTCAACCGCATCGCGCAGGGGCATAGCCATGACCGCGCGCTGGCGGCCTTCAAGGCAGACCAGATCCGCGTCGCGCGCCGGGCCCGGCAGACGGGTGGCGAGGAACAGGACGTGCGCGTCTGAGCCGCACGCGAAAACCAGCAAAAAAGGGGCGCCGAACCGGCGCCCCTTCTTTTTTCGAACCGACGGTACGTCGATCAGCAGCTGTAATACATGCCGTATTCGACGGGGTGCGGGGTGTGCTCGAAGGCGTAGACCTCTTCCCACTTGAGCTCCATGTAGCCCTCGATCTGGTCCTTGGTGAACACGTCGCCCTTGAGCAGGAAGGCGTGATCGGCCTCGAGCGATTCAAGGGCTTCGCGCAGGGACGCACAGACCGTGGGGATGCCGGCCAGTTCCTCGGGCGGCAGATCGTAGAGGTCCTTGTCGGACGGCTCGCCCGGATGGATCTTGTTCTCGATCCCGTCGAGGCCCGCCATCAGCAGCGCCGCGAAGGCGAGGTAGGGGTTCGCCGACGGGTCGGGGAAACGGGCCTCGACGCGCTTGGCTTTGGGGCTTTCCGTCCACGGGATCCGCACGCAGCCCGAGCGGTTGCGGGCGGAATAGGCGCGCAGAACCGGGGCTTCGAAGCCCGGGATCAGGCGCTTGTAGGAGTTCGTCGACGGGTTGGTGAAGGCGTTCAGCGTCTTGGCGTGCTTGAGGATGCCACCGATGAACCACAGCGCCTCATCCGACAGGTCGGCGTATTTGTCGCCCGCAAACAGCGGCTTGCCGTCCTTCCAGATCGACATGTTCACGTGCATGCCCGTGCCGTTGTCGCCCGCGATGGGCTTGGGCATGAAGGTGGCGGACTTGCCGTAGGCATGCGCGACGTTGTGGATCACGTACTTGTACTTCTGAAGCTCGTCGGCCTGCTTGGTCAGCGAGCTGAAGATCAGGCCAAGCTCGTGCTGGCACGACGCCACCTCGTGGTGATGCTTGTCGACCTTCATGCCGATGCGCTTCATCGTCGAGAGCATCTCGGAGCGCAGGTCCATCGCCGCGTCGGTCGGGTTCACCGGGAAGTAGCCGCCCTTGACGCCCGGGCGGTGGCCCATGTTGCCCATCTCGTACTCGGTTCCGGTGTTCCAGGCGGCGTCCTGGGCGTCGACCTCGAAGGAGACCTTGTTCATCGTGTTCGAATAACGAACGTCGTCGAACAGGAAGAATTCCGCTTCCGGGCCGAAATAGGCCACGTCGCCGATGCCGGTGGACTTGAGGTAGGCCTCGGCCAGTTGCGCCGTGCCGCGCGGATCGCGGTTGTACGCTTCGCCGGTGTCGGGCTCGACGATCGAGCAGTGAAGGCAGATCGTCTTTTCCGCGTAGAACGGATCGACATAGGCGCTCTCGGTGTCGGGCATGAGCTTCATGTCCGAGGCTTCGATGCCCTTCCAGCCCGCGATCGAGGAGCCGTCGAACATGAAACCTTCGTCAAGGAAGTCCTCGTCGACCAGGTCGGAGACCACCGTCACATGCTGCAGCTTGCCGCGCGGATCGGTGAAGCGGATGTCGACATAGGCCGCATCCTCGTCCTTGATCATTTTAAGTACGTCTTCTTTGCTCATCGTGACCTTCCCTTGACGATTTGGTCTGATCTCGCGGGCTGGAACCCGCCTGGGTTGATGGATTGCCGTCAGCTGCGCCGTCGCGCTCTCAGAGCGCGTCTTCGCCGGACTCGCGCGTCCGGATGCGGATTGCCTCGCTGATGTCGGAGATGAAGATCTTCCCGTCGCCGATCTTGTCGGTCTTGGCGGCCTCGATGATCGCATCGACGGCGGCATCGGCCATGTCATCGCTCAGGACGACCTCGATCTTGACTTTCGGAAGGAAATCAACAACATACTCGGCACCTCGGTAGAGCTCGGTATGCCCCTTCTGACGGCCGAAACCCTTCACTTCCGTGACGCTCAGTCCCTGGATGCCGATCTCCTGAAGGGCCTCCTTAACCTCGTCCAGCTTGAAGGGTTTGATGATGGCCTCGATTTTCTTCATGGGGTCTCTTCCTCCTCGCTCGCGTCACGCGCCGCGCCGACGGTGACACCACTTTGTGAGAGGAGCGTCCATCGGCTAGCCTGTGCGAGGGGCTGTATCCTTAAGGATTCCGCAAGGCGCGGTCAGAAAATGGGCGGAGCGCATAAAAAATGAGCGATATTGAAACAGGTGGGGCCGAAACGTGACCGAACTTGTGACAGGCGCCGAGATGCAGGCCATCGAGCGCGATGCCATTGCCTCGGGGGAGGTGACGGGCATTGGCCTGATGGAAATCGCGGGGCGCGGCGTTGTCGACGCGATCCTGCGCCGGTGGCCGCAGTTTTCGGAGGGCGCGCACTCGGTCACCCTTCTTTGCGGCCCCGGCAACAATGGCGGCGACGGCTATGTCGTCGCGCGACTGCTCAGGACACGCGGCTGGCGCGTGCGGGTGCTGGGCATGGGTGAGGCCGGGGCGATGCCGCCCGATGCGCGGGCCAACCGCGGACGCTGGCAGACGATGGGCGAGGTGGAGCCGCTGACCCTTGCCCGGTTCCGCGAAGGGCCGGAGAGCGAGCTTTACGTCGATGCGATTTTCGGGACGGGGCTGACACGCCCGCCGCAGCGCGATCTGCTGGACCTGCTGCGTCACCTCGCGGGCCGCGACGGGGCGCAATACGTGTCACGGCTGGTCGCCGTGGATGCGCCCTCGGGGCTCGATCTCGACACCGGGAGCATGCTGGCTGGCGGCAAGGCGGAGCCGTCCTCTGCCACGGTGCCGCTTTGCGCGCTGACGGTGACATTCGAAATGCCCAAGGTCGGCCATTTCCTCGCTGACGGGCCGGCCTGCTGCGGGCGGATCGCGGTCGTCGACCTCGGCTTGCTGAAATGGCGCGGAGTTCGCCGCGATGCGCTGACCGGCGCGCCGGGCGGGGAGGGGGAGGCGCTCACGCCGCGCGCGCGGCTGATCGACCATGTGCCGATGGTGGCCAGTGCGCGGGCCCCGGGCCACCGCGCGCCGGACTTCGCCAAGCAGGGCGGGCACAAGTACGACCACGGCCACGCACTTGTCGTCTCGGGCCCGGCGGCGCGCACCGGGGCGGCCCGTCTGGCGGCGCGCGCGGCGCTGAGGATGGGCGCCGGTCTGGTGACCCTGGCCTGTCCGTCGGACGCGATGCAGGAAAACGCCGCCCAGCTGACCGCCATCATGCTGCGACGCTGTGACGGGGCGGCGGACCTTGCCGATCTGCTGACCGATCCGCGGTTCAACGCCCTGTGCCTCGGTCCGGGCCTCGGCGTCGGGGACACGACACGGGCCATGGTACGCGCCGCGATTGGCGGGGCGCGCAAGGTCGTGCTCGACGCCGACGCGCTGACCAGTTTCGCAGACCTGCCCGACATGCTCTTCGACGCGATCGGGACCGGGACGGAACCCTCGGTGGTCCTGACCCCACATGCCGGCGAGTTCGCACGCCTCTTCCCGGATGTCGCTGCGCGATGGAGGGGTGCGGACGACAACGGGGAGGGCCGGCGGATATCCAAGATCGAGGCGGTTCGGGAAGCGGCGTCGCGGTCGGGCGCCATCGTCCTGCTGAAAGGGCCCGACACCGTCATCGCGACACCCTCGGGCGAGGTGGCGATCAACAGCGCCGCCTATGCCCGCGAGGTCCCGTGGCTCGCCACCGCCGGAGCAGGGGACGTGCTGGCGGGCCTGATCACCGGCCTCGCCGCCCGGATGCCGGACCTGCGGACCGCGGTCGAGGATGCCGCGTGGCTGCACGTGGAGGCCGCACGCGTCGCCGGGCCGGGAATGATCGCCGAGGACCTGCCCGAGCGGGTGCCGGAGGTGCTTCGCGACATGTTCGGGAAGGACGGGCCGGGGCGCTGACGGGCCCGGCAGTCGTCTGCCCTCTCGCCATGGGTCGAAGGCTCTGCTATGGACGCGCCGGATCGCGGGTGTGGCGGAACTGGTAGACGCACCAGATTTAGGTTCTGGCGCCGCAAGGCGTGGGGGTTCGAGTCCCTTCACCCGCACCATTCCGGAATCGCGCCGGCCGGTGGCGAGGGCGTGTCCGGCACGATGACCGCAATCTGAGCATGTCGCCAAGAATCATCTTGATTTGCGGATCGCTTTGTCCCAAATGCGCGATCAGACGCCAACGCACGCGCCTCTGTCACGGGTGATAGGTCTTCAGGGCCGAACCACCGCAGTTACGTAGCGACGGTAACGTCTCCCTTGGAACTGGTCGGCCCTAATGACGGGCCGGGTCTATTGGAGATGACCATGAACGCTACGTTCGCCGATGCCTCGGCGGCTTTCGCCGTCCCGTCCCTGTCCCGTCGCTCGACCCGTGTCGAGGACTTCATCCGTGCATCGTCCTTCGAGCGCCCGACGCTGGTGCTCGATACCGATGCCGTGGTGGCGCAGTATGAGGCGCTGTCGGCGGGTCTCGGTCGCGCCGACATACATTACGCCGTGAAGGCCAACCCCGCGCGCGAGATCATCGAGTGCCTGATCGCCAAGGGCTCCCATTTCGACGCCGCGTCGCGCGGCGAGATCGAGCTGTGCCTGTCACTGGGCGCGCAGCCCGGGACGATCTCCTTCGGCAACACGGTCAAGCGTGCCTCCGACATCGCCTTCGCCCATGCCGCCGGGATCACGCTCTTTGCCGCCGACGCCGAGGAAGAGCTGGAAAAGATCGCGGAGAACGCCCCCGGCGCGGAG
Source organism: Rhodobacteraceae bacterium HLUCCO18 (assembly GCA_001314805.1). Classification (GTDB taxonomy): domain Bacteria; phylum Pseudomonadota; class Alphaproteobacteria; order Rhodobacterales; family Rhodobacteraceae; genus Roseibacterium. The sequence goes on from LJSY01000006.1 coordinate 13,092, forward strand.
GTCTATATCCGCCTGATCGTCGAGGCCTCGGGCGCGGACTGGCCGCTGACCCGCAAGTTCGGCACCTCGCGCGACAAGGCGCTTTCGCTGATGAGGTTCGCCCGCGAGCTCGGCCTCGCGCCGGTCGGCCTGTCGTTTCATGTCGGATCGCAGACGCGCGATCCCTCCATGTGGGATGCCACGCTGGATCAGGTGGCCGCGATCTGGAACGAGGCGCGGGACGAGGGTATTGCGCTCGACCTGCTCAATATCGGCGGCGGTTTCCCGGCCTTCTACGGCGACGACATCCCGCACCCGACGGTTTACGCGGCGGCGGTGATGGAACGTGTCGAGGCCCGTTTTCGCGGCGCCGCCCGCGTGATGGCCGAGCCGGGTCGCGGCCTTGTCGCCGAAGCGGGCATGATCGCCGCCGAGGTGCTGCTGGTCGCCCGCAAGTCGGACGACGATCTCTGCCGCTGGGTGTATCTCGACATCGGCAAGTTCTCGGGCCTTGCCGAGACGATCGACGAGGCGATCCGGTACCAGTTCGTCACCGACCGCGATCACGAGCCGGCGGGCCCCTGCATTCTCGCCGGTCCGTCATGCGACAGCGCCGATGTGCTCTATGAAAAACGCCCCGTGGCGATGCCCCTGGGGCTGAAGTCCGGTGACCGGGTGATCATCCGCAACTGCGGCGCCTACACCTCCAGCTACGCCTCCGTCGGGTTCAACGGTTTCCCGCCGCTCGATGTGCTGGTGATCTAAAGCACGTCGCGCAAAAGCGGGAACCGGTGCTGCGCTCCCCGGACGTGCGTCACCAACGGGTTAGAGCGTGCGGGGCGAATCCCGTTCGGCCCGACACGCTCCAGGCCCGCTGTTCGTAGCCTCCGCCTTCACTGTGCGTCCGCAACGCGCAGCAGGTCCGTGATCCGTCGCACCGCGACCCGGCGGTTCAGCCGCTCGTTCTCGAGCGTGGGAACCAGCAGGAACTCCTCGCCATAGCCCTGGATGACCATGTTCTGCGCGGGCACCCCGAAGTACTCGGTGAGCGCGAGTGCCACGGTCTCGGCCCGCCGGTCGGACAGACCGAGGTTGAACGAGGCGCTACCGGTCGCGTCGGTATGGCCCTCGATCAGGAAGACCTCGCGCGGGTTGCGGGCAATGGCGTCGGCCATGTAGCGCCCGAGCGACAGCAGTTGCGTCGCCTGGTCGGGCGAGATCGCGGCGGAGCCCGTTGCGAAGGTCACGTTCTCGAGATTGAGCGCGGGGGCGAGGTCGCGCACCGCCCGGATCGAGCGGATCTGCGCGAGGCTGAACGACCGCTCCGCCGCCGACTGCGCGCCGAGCGCGCGGGCCAGCGCGGCGGCATCGGCCGACATGTTCTCCGTGGCGAAGGAGGTGCCCGGCCGGACCTGCGGCAGTTCGGAGACGACGACCGGCGTCTGCACAGCGATGTCGTCGATCAGCACGGTTCGCGTGCCGTCGGGGTGGACGACGGTCCGGCGCAGGATCCGCAGGTCGCGGTCGCGCACGGTGATGACCTGCGTGCCGTCGGGCTGCGTGACGATGTTGCGCGAGGAGCCGTCCGGGAAGGTCTCGGTCGCGACCTCATTGCCGGGGCGGCGCAGCAGCGTGTCGTCGTCGCGGATCACCTGGTAGTCGCCGCCGGGCCGCAGCACGACGATCCGGTCATCGGCACGGTTCACCACCTGCCGGTTGCCCGCGATGATCGAGCCGATGGCAAGCCCCGCGATCCCCCCGAGAAGCAGGCCCTGCGCGCCGGTCAGTCCGGTGCGATCCGGCTCGGTCGCGGTCTCGGTCGTGGTCGTCGTCAGTCGGTCGAAATCCTCGTCGGGCTGGCGGGCGGTTTCTTCGGTGATGACCTCCTCTGTGGCGGCGGCGACAGGCGCGGCCTCGGGCTGGAGGGCGAGCGATTGCCGCGCCTCGGCGGCCTCGGTCTCGGCGGCCGCGATCTCGGCCTCGGCTTCCTCGACGGGATCGACAGGGGCCTCCGCAGCGAGTTCGGCAGCCTCGGCGGCGAGGCGCGCGGCATCCAGCACCGCCGCATCCTCGGCGGTCTGCTCATCGGGCGCGACGATCAGGGTGTCGGCGGGCTCGGCTTCGGCGGTACTCTCGCCGTTTGTCTCTTCTGCTTCGGCCCGGCCGGGGGCGATGGCGTCCTCGTCCGATATCGGCGCCTCGGGCGGGGCCTCAACCATGGGCGCTTCGGTCTCGGAGGCTTCGTCATCCGCTGCGGCTTCCTCCGTCTCGGACGTCTCCTCGGCCTCCTCGGCCAGTGCGGCGGCAAGCGCCTCCTCGTCGGTCTGGGTCGCTGCGGGGGCACCTTCGTCGACGGGAGCCTCCTCGGCGAGGCGCGCGGCTTCCTCCGCAGCGGTGCGTGCAGCCTCCTCGGCGGCCTCGGCCTCCATTGCCGCGGCTTCCGCAGCTTGGAGGGCGGCCTCCTCCTCGGCGGCACGTCGCGCGGCCTCTTCGGCGGCAACACGTGCTTCCTCCTCGGCGGCCGCGCGTGCCTCTTCCTCGGCTTCGAGGCGCGCGGCCTCCTCGGCGGCAAGCCGGGCCTCCTCCTCGGCTTCGAGTTGTGCTGCCTCCTCGGCAGCCAGGCGTGCGGCTTCCTCGGCAGCCGCGCGTGCCTCCTCCTCCGCGGCGAGGCGTGCTTCCTCCTCGGCGGCGAGCCGTGCGGCTTCTTCCGCGGCAATCCGCGCGGCCTCCTCGGCGGCTGCGGCTTCGGCCGCTGCCGCTTCAGCCGTGGCGGCCTCCTCGAGCAGACGCGCGAGGCAGGCCTCCGTATCCTCGCCAGCGGCGCACTGGCTGGCGTCGAACTCCTGCGCGATGGCCGCGACGGGCACGTGACCCATGACGAGAGACAGGCTCGCGATCAGGGCGGTGGAGGTGCGAAGAGTGTTGCGCATGTCGGTTTCGATTCCCATGAAAGGACGGTGGCTGCGGCGAGAGGTACGTGTCTTGCGTCGTGCCGACAACGTTCGGAACGGTGTTATCCGATAACGCACGGGCCCGCAGGGCGGTTCCGAAGCCGCACCGCCGAGCAACTGGGAATCTTTGGACAGGCTTGATCGGTGGTGGCCCGAGCGCCGCGATGCGTGGTCGCTTGTCGGAGCGATGGACCTCTGAAGTCGTGCCGATTGGGCAGGCCCGGACCGGCGGGACCGACGGTCAGTTCAGCGTCGCGTCGAACTCGATGGTGTTGCGGTCCCCGTCGGTCGTGGGTGCGACGATGATCTTCGCGTTGGCGATACCCGGACCCGAAAATTCGATCGACCGGTCCAGAAGGTCATCCGCGCCCTGACTGACCGGGAAACCGTTGCTGTTGAGGCTTTCTTCCCAGTCCATGAACAGCACATCGACATCGGCGCCCGTCGTTATGGCGAACATGCGCGCCGTCGAGCCGATGGCGCGATCCGTGACGATCTCCGCATCGTCCGGGATCGTGAGCACGTCGGGGATCCAGTCCTGCAGGTGCTCTTCCGCGTAGACGACTGCCGATGCCGTCAACACGACGCTGGCGGCCAGGAGCATGTCCCGGATCGGAAGACGCCTGAGCCATGCCATCACGGTGCCGAAGGGGTCCGAGAGGCCGGTCGAAGGGCGAGAGCGTGTCGCGAATGCGCAGGTCATCGTGGTCATGGGGGAATCGTATCGGACGCTGGCGCGAATTCAAGGGCGACGGCGGTTTTCTGCCTGCCGCCGGCCCGACACGCGAAACCACGCGAAACGCGGTGCCCCGTCGGATGCTGCATCGGTTTTCGGTTCGCACCGTGGCGACGGCGCGAACGTTGGCCGCGCGAAGTGGGCCAAGGCTCAGGCGAGTTCGCGCCGTAGCCATTCGGCCCGTTCGATGTGCTCGCGCGCCACCTTGAGCTTGTGCTGGAGATCTTCACATTCCGCGTCAACGGGGTCGGAAGCGAGGCGGGCGCGGAGGTCGGCCTCCTTCCGGCGCAGCTTTTCCAGAACACGCTCGACGTGCTCGGGCTCAATCTTGCTTGCGTGGCCCGCCGCCAGCCGGTCCTGATATTCTGCCACCTTCGCGGCGAGTTTCTTCAATCTCATCGCTGTCGCTCCGCCGTTTCGTCCCGGTCGATGCCAGGCGCCGATTGTGACAGTTCGGCATCGGTCCCGGCCGGGGGCGTGCGTGCTTTGCCCGCTCTGACGCCTGTCCGATGGTTGCGCCGATCTCCTCCTCGTCGAGGGCGAACAACCCCTCGACTTCGGCGATAGCGCGGTCGGGCTCGGCGAAATAGGCGCGGGCGGCCGCGAGAAGCTCGGCCATGGCGGCCTCGGCATAGCTTGCATCGTTCAGGAAAGAGGTCGCGGCGGTGGGGTCGAGCTTGCCCTCGCGGATCAGCGCGCCCACGCGCAGGCCGCGCTTGCCGGACGCAGCGGCCAGTCGCGCGGCCTCCTGGTCGAGGCAGAGGGTGCTCCGTTCGTCCGGCGCTTCGCGGTCCAGATTGCGGATCGCCACGACGACCTGCGCGACCTCGGTCCGCAACGCATCATAGAGTTCGGTCGCCGTGCCGGCGTCGCACGTGGTGTAGCGCAGGACGTTCTTGCGGATGTGCTTGACCGACTTGACCGACCGCACCAGCCCGCCCGCCAGGTCGCGCAGCGCGTCGATGCGGGCGACGAGTTTGGGTGCGCTTTCCCGGTGCCGCGCCGCGCGCGTGGCGAAATCCACGATGGCGGCATAGAGCGTCTTCACGCGACGTTCGTATTCATCCCCGATATCAAGATTGATGGGGGACCGGCTGCGCCGCACGGCGGCGGCGAGGTCGCTGGCGGCAAACACCGTCTCGCGATGCAGGTTCAGCCCGTGAAGCACGAGTTTCACCGCGTTGTCATAGAGATGGGAGACCTCCTGCCTGAGCGCGCGTTCCAGCGTTTCGGGGTAGTCGTCGATCGCGGCGTTCAGATACCGCGGGCGGCTGACATCCGGCTCCGGCTCCGGCAGATACCGCTCGAGGAAGGTCACGAGCCGCCGGGTCAGCGGCAGCATGAGGATCACACCGAGCGTGTTGAAGATCGTTTGGAAGACCGCGAGCTTCAGCGCGTAGTCCTCGGCTGCGATCCCGACGATCTGTGCCACGACATCGACGAGTGCCGTCAGCGGCGCCACGAGGATCAGCGCCACCGCCGCCGTGACGAGGTTGAAGAGGAGATGCGCCAGCGCCAGCCGCTTGCCCTGGACATTCGCGCCGACGGCCCCGATGATCGCGGTGACGGTCGTGCCGATATTCGCGCCGACGGCCAGAGCTATGGCGTTCTCGTAGGTGATCTGGCCCGCCGCGAGCGCGGTGATGACAAGCACCATGGTCGCATGGCTCGACTGCAGGATCACCGTGGCCGCCGCCCCGAGCGCGGTGTAGACCAGCAGGCCGAGAATCCCCGGCAGGGCATAGCGGGTGAGGTCGAGACCGTCGCGGAAGGCTTCGAATCCGTCCTTCATGTAGAAGATGCCGAGGAACAGGAACCCCGCGCCGGCCAGCACATAGCCGAAGCCCCGCACCGGACGTGCCTTCTGGAACACCAGCACGACCGCGAAGGCGATCATCGGCATGGCATAGGCCGCGATATCGACCTTCAGGCCCAGCCCCGCGACAAGCCACGTGCCCGTCGTCGTACCGAGATTCGCACCGAAAACGATCCCGATCGCACCGATCAGCGAGATAAGCCCGGCGCTGAGAAAGGAGATCGTCAGGACCGAGACGAGGGAGCTGGACTGCACGAGCGTGCTCGACACGAGGCCGAAGGCCAGCGCGCGCGGCGTCGAGCGCGTCGCCGCCCCCAGCACGCGCTCCAGATTGCCCCCGCCCAGCCGCTTGAAGCCATCCTGCAGCATCAGGATGCCGAAGAGGAAGATCGCGACGCCCGCCGCGACCTCCTGCAGGTCCGGGCTGAACCAGAACGCGAGGACCAGCGCCGCGAGCGGGAGGATGACGGAGTAATTCTTCAATACGGAGGTCATGTCTCCGACAGAGCATATCGCATCACGGCCCCTTGGGAACCGGAATGCGTGCGATGCCACCGGTTTGCACGGGCGGCATCGTCGGCTTGCGGCCTATCGGGCCGGTGCGCCATCCACGGTCGACGCCCTTACAAAAGCATGTGGCGCCGATCGGCGATCAGCGCGGTGTAACGGGACAGGAACCGCGCGGCGTCCGCGCCGTTGATCACCCTGTGATCGTAGGACAAGTCGAGCGGCACCATCGGCACCGGGCGCGGGGTGTCGCCATCCCAGACCGTGACCGTCTCGGTCCGGGTGATGCCGAGGATCGCGACCTCGGGGGGGTTCACGATCGGCGTGAAGCCCGTGCCGCCGATCCCGCCGAGATTGGTGATGGTCATGGACGCGCCGCCCATCTCGTCGGGTCCGATCTTGCGGGCCTGCGCGCGGGTGGCCAGATCGCCGATCTCCGCTGCGATGGACCACAGGCCCTTGCGGTCCGCGTCGCGGATCACCGGCACCTTCAGCCCGTGCTCCGTGTCCACGGCGATCCCGATATGGACGTAGCCCTTCAGGATCAGCGTTTCGCCATCGGGCGAGAGCGAGGCGTTGAACTTAGGGAAGGCCCTAAGTGCGCGGGCCAGCGCCGCGACATGGAAGGCGAGCGCCGTGAGCTTGAGCCCGCGCGCCTGCGCCTCGGGCTTCCACGCGGCGCGCAGGGCCTCGATGGCCGAAACATCCGCGCGGTCGTGATGGGTCACCGCCGGGATGAGCGCCTGTGCGCGGCGAGGTTTCGGGCCGCGACCTTGGCGAAGCGGCTCATCGGTTCCTCGGTGACGGGGCCGTATTGCGCATGATCCACGTCCCAGTAGGACGTGTCGCCCAACGCGGAAGGGGCGGGCCCGCCATCGAGGTCCTCGGGGCCGATCGTGGTGCGGCCGAGCCGTTTGGCCTGCGCTTCGAGGTCGACCCCCTTCTGCAGGGCCAGTTTGCGGGTCGAGGGGCTGGCGGAGATCTCACTCATCTGTCTCACCATTCCGCCGAGATGTACTGGGTTTCCATGAACTCCTGCATTCCCTCATGCCCGCCCTCGCGTCCGAGGCCCGACTGCTTGGTGCCGCCGAAGGGCGCGGCGGGGTCGGAGACGAGGCCGCGATTGAGGCCCACCATCCCGTAGTCCAGCCGTTCGCAGACCTCCATGGCGCGCCTGAAATCGCCGCCAAAGACATAGGCGACAAGCCCGTACTCGGTGTCGTTGGCGCGCCTTATCGCGTCCTCCTCCTCGGTGAAGGTCTGGATCGCGGCGACGGGGCCGAAGATCTCGTCATGGACGCAATCGGCGGTCTCTGGGACGCTCGAGATGACCGTGGGCGGGTAGAAGAACCCGGGTCCGTTGGGAACGGTGCCGCCGCATTCCAGTTTCGCACCCTTTGCGAGCGCGTCCGAGACGAACTCGGCCACCTTGTCGCGCGTCTGGGCGTTGACCAGCGGACCGACATCGACCGACGGGTCGGTGCCGTCGCCGACCTTCAGCTACGACATCCGTTCCGTAAGACGGGCGGTGAAGGTCTCGGCGAGGCTTTCGTGGACGTAGATGCGGTTGGCCGCCGTGCAGGCCTCGCCCAGATTGCGCATCTTGGCCAGCATGGTGCGCTCGATGGCGGTGTCCATGTCGGCGTCCTTCAGGACTAGCACGGGCGCGTTGCCGCCCAGCTCCATCGCAGGTTTCAACACCTGGTTAGCGGCGGATTTCAGGAGCTTGCGGCCCACGCCGGTGGAGCCTGTGAAGCTGACGACCCGCACGCGAGGGTCGTGGAGCATGTGATCGACCAGCGCGCCGGTCTTCTTCGAGGGCAGGACGTTAACGAGATCCTTGGGCGCGCCGGCCTCCTCCAGCAGCGGCATGAGGGCGAGCATTGTCAGCGGCGTCTCGGAGGCGGGCTTGGTGATCACGCCGCAGCCCGCGGCGAGCGCCGGCGCGATCTTCCGCGTGCCCATGGCGGCGGGGTAGTTCCACGGCGTGATCAGCACGGCGAGGCCCGCGGGCTTGTGCTGCACCACGATGCGCGCGCCAGAGGCGGGGGCGTGGGTGATCAGGCCGTCGGCGCGCACCGCTTCCTCCGCGAACCAGCGGAAGAACTCGGCGGCATAGGTCGCCTCGCCCTTCGCATCCGTCCCCGCCTTGCCGTTTTCCAGCGTGATGAGATGGGCGAAATGATCGAGCCGTTCGGTCATCAGCTCCCATGCCTTGCGCAGCACTTCGGAGCGTTCGCGGGGCTTCCTCGCGGCCCAGTCGGCCATGGCACGCTCGGCGGCATCCAGCGCCGCGTCGGCGTCGGCGATATCGGCGGAGGCGACGGAGGCGAGAACCTCCTCGGTCGCGGGGTTGATGACGTCGAAGCGGTCGGACGTCTTGCGCCATTCGCCGTGGATATAGAGATCGGTGTAGTCCATGGGTGGCACTCCGTGTGTCAGAGCAGGTGGCGGAGCGGCTGCTCCATCCGTCCCGCGAATTCGGTGAGAAGCCGGATCGCCTCTGTGGCGTCGCGCGCGCCCGCGGCGCATTCCAGCGTGATCGAGAGGCCTTCGGCCGCACCCGTCACGGTCAGCACCGGCGTCTGCTCCGATCCCAACGCAACGGTCGAGATCGGGGTTCCGCGCAGGTCGCGAACGATGAGCGCGGGGGCGTCGTCTGTTTCGGCAACCGCCGAGAGACTGCGACCGGGCGGGACCGAGAAGCTGTGCGTCAGCCCGAGGCGTTCGACCACGACGGTGACGGAGCCGTCCGCGCCGAGGCTGGCACCGGCAAGGCCCGCGAGGATCGCGTCGAGGGTGAGGCCCTGCGCCTCGGCGGCCCAGGGCACGAACTCCGACAGGCCGTCCCCGGCGCAGCTCGCCGTCAGGCGGCGCGGCGCTTCGGAGGGCGCGCCGGCGGGTGCGGTCGCGGGCATCTTGCGCAGGACATCGAGGTCCGCGACGTGGAAGGGCTGGGGATGGCCCGCCTCGGCGAGGCGGTTGAGGTCGAGACCCTGTTCCAGCGCCAGCCGCCGCGCCTTGGGCGAGGCGAGGATGCGCCCGCCTTTCGCGCCCGGGGTCTTCGGCGCGGGCGCGGCTGCCGCCGGTTTCGCGGGCGCCCCTGTCGTGTCCTTCTCTGCCGGAACGGGGGCCGCAGGGGCAGGGGGCGCGCCGCCGTCCCTGGCCGACCGAGCGACAGGCGCTTCAGGCCTGGCGTCCGAGATGATTGCGACGGGGTCGCCCACCGGAACCTCTTCGCCGGCCTCGGCCAGCGTCGCGGCGAGGAAGCCATTGCGGCCCGCCTCGACTTCCATCTTGCTCTTGTCGGTCTCGACTTCGAACAGGATGTCGTTGGCCGCCACCTCGTCGCCCGGTGACTTCAGCCAGTTCACCAGAAGGCCCGTGTCCTGCGCCATGCCGAGCTGGGGCATGGTTACGTCATGCGGCCTGAAACCGGAGGTTTCGTCGTGCGGCATGAATGAGCTCCCCGGCGCAGAGCTTGCGGGCGTTCTCGACCACGGCCTCGGGCGTGGGCACCGTCAGGTCCTCCAGCGCGGGGCTGAAGGGGACGGGAACGTCCATCGCGCCCATGCGCAGGACCGGCGCGTCGAGATGGTAGAACACCTTCTCGTTGAGGCGCGCGGCGATCTCGGCGCTCACGCCATAACTCTGGTGGCCCTCGTCGATGACAATGGCGCGTGAGGTCTTCTTCACGCTGTCAAGCAACGTCTTCTCGTCGAGCGGCACGATTGTGCGCGGGTCGATGATCTCGGCGTCGATACCTTCTTGTGCAAGAGTTTCTGCCGCCTTCTCCGCCACCTGCACCATCGACGACGTGGCGATCAGGGTGATATCCTTCCCCTCGCGCTTCACGTTGGCCTCGCCAAAGGGGATCAGGTATTCCTCCTCCGGGACGGGCGCCTTGTGCTGGTACATCAGCTTGTCCTCGAAGATCACGACCGGGTTGTTGTCCCGGATCGCGGTCTTCATCAGGCCCTTCGCCTCGTAGGCCGAGGACGGCAGCGCCACCTTGAGCCCGGGAATATGCGCCACCAGCGCCTGAAGGATTTGGCTGTGCTGCGCGGCAGAGCGCCGGGTCGCGCCAAGGTTCGTGCGCAGCACCATCGGCACGGTCAGCTTGCCGCCCGACATGTAATGCTGCTTGGCCGCCTGATTGCAGAGCTGGTCCATCACCAGATAGATGAAATCGCCGAACATCAGGTCGACGACGGGCCGCGCCCCGGTCATGGCCGCGCCCACGGCGATGCCGACGAAACCGGGCTCGGAAATCGGCGTGTCGATGACGCGGTCGGTGCCGAATTCATCTACAAGACCGGACAGGACCTTGAACGACGTGCCCGCCTCGGCCACGTCCTCGCCCAGGATAACGACCGTGGGGTCGCGCCGCATTTCTTCGGCAAGTGCCTCGTTCACGGCCTGGGACAGGGTGATCTCTCGCATCGTGTCTCTCCTCAGTCCGCGAAAACGTGCATGTCGACCTCGTGGGCCGGTGGGTAGGGGGCCTTTTCGGCATAGGCCACAGCCTCGGCAGCGTCCTTTTCGATCTCGGCGTTCATCGCCTCGATCTCCTACTCGGTGGCGATGCCCTCGGAGACGAGGTAGCCGCGGAAGCGGATGATCGGGTCCTTGTTCTCCTTCCAGTCCTTCTCCTCGTCCTGGGAGCGGTAGTAGTCGCGGTTGATGTCGCCCACGTGGTGGCCGTGGTAACGGTAGGTCATCAGTTCCATGAAGAACGGGCCTTCACCCTTGCGCGCGCGCTCCACCAGTTTTCGTGTGAGGTCGTTGACGGCCATCACGTCCTGCCCGTCGACCCGGTGGCTTTCGATGCCGAAGGCCTCGGCGCGCACGGCTGCGCTGGCCGAGCGCCTTGGCGTCGCCCTGCCGCAATCGCGCGTCACGCTGGCCCAGCTGGAGGCGGCGATCAACGAGGGCTTCGCGGCGCGCGACATGGCCGCGATGGTGCCCTACATGGAGGACAAGACGAGATGAAAGCGGCGCTTTTCGCCGGGGGCTGGGAAGGTCACGACCCCGGCAATTTCGCCAACTGGTGCCGCGAGTTGCTGACCGATGACGGTTTCGGGGTGGTGATCCACGACACGCTGGAGCCGCTGGCCGATCCCGAGAGCCTGGGGGACGTGAACCTGATCGTGCCGATCTGGTCCTCGGCCCGATCCGGTCACCGCGAGGAATTCGGCAACATGACCAAGCCGCAGGAGGATGGCCTTCTGCAGCTGATCGGCGAGGGACGGGGCATCGCGGGCTGGCACGGGCATATGAGCGACGCCTTCCGCGACCGGCCGACCTATCATTTCCTGATCGGCGGGCAGTTCGTGGCTCATCCGCCGGGCTGGCCCGACAACCTGCAGCCGCGCGAGGATTATATCGACTACGAGGTGACGGTCACGCGCGCCGCCGATCCGATCATGGAAGGCGTGCGCAGCTTCCGCCTGACGTCTGAGCAGTGTTACATGCTGGTCGACCGCTCCAACGAGGTGCTCGCGACCACGACCTTTTCCGGCGATCACCTGTGGTGGATCGAGGGCACGATCATCCCCGTTGTGTGGAAGCGGCGCTGGGACAAGGGCCGGGTTTTCTACTGTTCGATCGGGCATGAACTCGACGATCTCAAGCATCCCGAGGTGACCAAGATCTTGCGGCGCGGCATGCGCTGGGCCGCGCAGGGATGATGCAGGCGGCCGCGCCCTGCCGCGTCATTTGCCGATACGGCGACGGGCCTTTCGCGGGCCAGCCGCGTGGCGCCTTTCCACAAGACGAAAAACGATGCCTTTCGCCCTTGCCGCGCGGTGCCCCTTTGCGCTTGCAAGCCCCGCTTGGCACACCTAGAAGGGCCCCTGATTTTCAAGCCGAGACGCGCTTTGCGGCCCTGTCCGTTTCAATGGGGGCGCCGCGGCGCTGGACCCGTGAGGACCCCTATGCAGATCACCGAGACCCTGAACGAAGGCCTCAAGCGCGCGTACGAGATCACCATCACCGGAGACGATCTCGAAACGCGTGTCACCGAGAAGCTCGAGGAGGCCCGCCCGGATATCGAGATGAAGGGCTTCCGCAAGGGCAAGGTGCCCATGGCGCTTCTGAAAAAGCAGTTCGGCCCCCGCCTGATGGGCGAGGCGATGCAGGAGGCCGTCGACGGCGCCATGCAGGGTCATCTGGACGAAACCGGCGATCGTCCGGCGATGCAGCCCGAGATCAAGATGGTCAACGAGGACTGGAAGGAAGGCGACGACGTGGTCGTGGCCATGTCCTATGAGAAGCTGCCCGAGATCCCCGAGGTCGACTACAAGTCGATCACGCTGGAGAAGCTGACCGTCGCGCCCGCTGAGGCCGATATCGACGAGGCGCTGAAGAACCTCGCCGAGAACGTGCAGAACTTCGACACCAAGAAGGGCGGCAAGGCCGCCGAGGGCGACCAGGTGGTGATCGACTTCAAGGGCATCCTCGATGGCGAGCCCTTCGAAGGGGGTGCTGCCGAGGATTACCCGCTTGTCCTGGGCTCGAACTCCTTCATCCCCGGGTTCGAGGAGCAGCTGATCGGCGCCAAGAAGGGCGAGGAGAAGAAGCTCGACATCACCTTCCCCGAGGAATACGGCGCCGAGCATCTGGCCGGAAAGGCCGTGGTCTTCGAGGTCACCGTGAAAGAGGTGAAGAAGCCCGTTCCCGCCGAGATCGACGACGAGCTGGCCAAGAAATACGGCGCCGAGGATCTCGACGCGCTGAAGGGCCAGATCTCCGAGCGGCTCAAGGCCGAATATGCCAGCGCCGCCCGCGCTGTGATGAAGCGCAAGCTTCTCGACCAGCTCGACGAGAAGGTGAGCTTCGAGTTGCCGCCTGCGTTGGTGGATGCCGAGGCGTCGCAGATCGCGCACCAGCTCTGGCACGAGGAAAACCCGGAGGTCGAGGGCCACGATCATCCCGAGATCGAGCCCACGGATGAGCATCGCAAGCTGGCCGAACGCCGGGTGAAACTGGGCCTCCTGCTGGCCGAGCTGGGCCAGACGAACGAGATCCAGGTCTCCGACGCCGAGATGTCTCAGGCGATCATGGCGCAGGCGCGTCAGTATCCGGGACAGGAACGCGCCTTCTTCGAGTTCGTCCAGAAGAACATGGGCGCGCAGCAGCAGATCCGGGCGCCGCTTTTCGAGGACAAGGTCGTCGATTTCGTCTTCGAGATGTCCGACATCACCGAGAAAGAGGTCTCGAAGGACGAGCTGAAGGCGGCGGTCGACGCGCTCGAGGAAGAGTGATCCCGACGCTGCGGCGGACGGCATGCGATGGGGCGGCTCCGACGGAGCCGCCCTTTTCATTTGGCGTTCCATCGCGTTCCGGTGGGGCAACCGGGGCTGATATTGGATAACAGCGGCACTTCGGGCCTAGTGCGTCCCATGCCGGCATGCGGTCGGTGACGCAGGAGAATGTGAAGATGGTCTTGAGATTGGCGATCCCCGGCATCGTGGCATTGGGCGCGGCATGGGTACTGGTTCAGCCCGACACGCCCCGCCCCGAGGCCCGTTCCGACATGCCCCCAGAGGTAGCGGTAGCGGAGCCCGAGGTGGCGGAGCCCGATACGGCCATCGCACTGCTGGGCGAGACCTGGTCCGTGGGCGCCCCGGCGCCGATCGAGCGCCCGCTGACCGCGGCGGAGCACGAAGCGGTGCGGGCCGCGCTCCGGCAGCCCGCGACGGGCACGCCGGAGAGCCGCACAGAGATTGCCGCCGTCCCCGACCTGCGCCGCCCCCTGCCGCGCCCCGAGCGTTCCGTGCGGACGGAGCGTGCCGCGTACGTGGAGCGTTCCGCGCCGTCCGACAGGGTGGTCGTGCTGTCGCAGGACCGCGTCGACACGGGCCCGCCACCGCCGGTCATCGCCCTGCGCGGCGAGGCACCCGTTGTCTCGCGCGACGATGGCCCGATGCGCTGGGTCGTCAGGCAGCAGGGCAGCGGGTCCGTCGTGGCCGAGGTTCCGCTTTCCGAGGCGCTCGCCATCCTGACATCGCGCCAGCCCTGACGGTCAGCATCCAAGGGGCTCTGTTTCGGCTATGGGACCTGAAGAACCTCGGCTATGGTACCAGAGCGTCAGGGGTCAGGGTTTCCGCAGTTTCGCCACGGCTCGCTCGCATGTACGCCCAAGAAAGCTGCGTATGGTGAGCCCGTTGCGCTGTCCGATCGACCGCAGCGAAGTGGCAGAAAAGGACCCACGACAATGAGATACGTGCCCGTGCACTACGTATTTGTCTCGGCAATTGGATTGATGTGCATGGGAGGCGCGGCCATGGCCTGCCCCGACCCGTCGCTCAGCAGTGGCAGTATCCCGGTTTCGGCATCGGACCAGGTTCAGAGTTTGAGGTCATGGCAGGCGGCCAACACACGCTCGAGTCCTGCGGCCTCGCGGCGCTGGGCACCGGTCAGTTCCGCTCGGCCCCGGATTTCAGTCTGGATGTGTCCGGCATGCAGGGGCATGAGCTGGATCTGTTCGTCGAGAGCGCGTGTGATCCGGCCATGCTGATCAATACGGCAGACGGGCAATGGCTTTTCAATGACGACGCCGAGGGGCTCAACCCCGGTCTGGTGATCTCCGATCCCACGGCGCTGGAGGGGCGGATCGACGTCTGGGTCGGCACCTTTTCCGGTGGCGAATGTGCCGCGACTTTCTCAGTGGCGAGCCGCGTGATCGGCGCCGCGCCTGCTCCGGTGCCTGCGCCTGCGCCTGCGCCGGCGCCTGCACCCGTCCCGGCTGCGCCGGCACCGGCACCTTCGCCGGCACCCGTGCCGCAACCGGCTCCGGCGGGCAACTGCCCCAATCCGACGATCGGTGGCCCGCCGATCTCGCTTGCGTCAAGCCAGCTCTTGCAGCGGCAGGGATACACTCTCACCGCGATGGGCAGCACGACGAATGTCGGATCCTGTCCCGGCATCTTCGGGGGTGGCACGGCCACCTCCACGCCGCAGACCAGCCTTTTCCTGAGCGGGATGGAGGGCTATGACCTCGTGCTCGAGGTGCAGGCCCAGTGCGACACGACGCTTCTGGCCCACGGGTCGGACGCGATGTGGTATTTCGACGACGATAGTGCCGGCAACCTTCAGCCCCGCCTGACGGTGCCCTCGGCGGCGATGAACGGACGTCTCGATCTCTGGGTCGGGACGTTCGGCGGGGACAGCTGTCCCGCGACGCTTTACCTGCAGGCGGTGCCCGCGGCGGCGCAGGCCCCCCAGCCGATCCCCCAGCCGATCCCGCAACCCGTGCCACAACCGGCACCGGTCGTCGGCTGCCCGAACCCGGAACTTCAGGGAATGGTGATCAGCACGACGGGGCAGGACCTTTTTGGTCCCGACACCTTCCAGACCACGGCAATGGGCGGCTCCGATATCGGCTCCTGCGGTTTGCCGGGGACGGGCTTCGCCTCGGCTGCGCCGAACTTTACCATGTATCTGAGCGGCATGGAGAGCTACGGCCGTCTGGAGATCGAGGTGAATTCCAGCTGCGACACCACGTTGCTGGTGCGCGATGCCTATGGTCAGTGGCATTTCGACGATGACACCGGCGGGAACTGGACGCCCGAGCTGAACCTGCGCAACATGGCCGCGCTGAACGGTCGGATCGACGTCTGGGTCGGCACCTTCGGAAATGACAGCTGCCCGGCGAGCGTCGAGTTCGAGACCTGGAGCAGCCCGTAGGCCGCGCCTTGCGGTGTTGACGACGGCCCGCCCGAAAGGCGGGCCGTTTTCAGTTGCGCATGAGCGTGTAGAGACCGCCATTGGACGCGTCGGTCACGAAGAGCACCGCGCCATTGCTGTCGACCGCCACGTCGCGCACGCGTCCGATCCCGCGCGCCAGCCGTTCTTCCGCCACGACGCGTCCGTCCTCCAGCGACAGGCGCACGATGGCCTGCGCCTGAAGTCCCGCGATCAGAAGGTCGCCCGACCATTCGGGAAACATCTCGTCGCCCACCGGCATGGCGTAGAACACCATCCCGCCCGGCGCGATCACCGGGTCCCAGTAATAGACCGGCTCGACGAAGTCGGGGGCATGGGCGGCCCGGCCATCGCCGATCTCGCTGCCATTGTAGTTGATGCCGTAGCTGACCAGCGGCCAGCCGTAATTCGCGCCGGGTTCGATCAAGTTCAGCTCATCCCCGCCGGCGGGCCCGTGTTCCACCGTCCAGAGCGCGCCTGAGACGGGCGCGAGGGCCGCGCCCTGAATGTTGCGCTGGCCTAGCGTGACGCGCTCGGGTGCTGCATCCGTATCGCCGAGAAAAGGGTTTTCCGGGGCAGGCGCACCATCGGCGGTCACGCGCACGACGGCGCCATAGGTGGTCGAGGCATCCTGCGCCAACTCGCGCAGGCCGGGCGTGCCGCCGCGTTCGCCGGTCGTGATCCAGACGGTGCCGTCGGCGGCGGGAACCACGCGGCTTCCGAAATGGATCGGCACGCGGGAGGCGGGGGTCTGCTCGAAGATCTCGACCACGTCGGTCAGGCGCGCATGGTCCTGCGACAGGGTCGCCCGGACCGCAGCCGTGGCCGCGCGCATCAATCCCAGCGGCTTGGAGAAACTGAGGTAGAGTTGACGCGACTCGGCGAAATCGGGAGCGAGGGCGACATCGAGCAGCCCGCCCTGCGCCGTATCGAACACGTCCGGCACCCCGGCGATCGGTGCCGAGACCGTGCCATCGCGCGAGATGTGGCGCAGACGGCCGGGACGTTCGGTGACGAGATACCCGGCGCCGTCGGGCAGGACAGCAACGGCCCAGGGATGTTCCAGCCCGCCGGCGATGAGGCGCGGGTCGGCCACGAAGGACGAGATCCGCTCGGGCGCCTCGGTCTGTTCGGGGAAGGCGGGGGTGATATCCGGACGATTGGGCGGACCGTCGGCGACGGGCTGCGCCAGGGCGGTGAGCGGCAGCAGCAGCGCGATGGCGGCGATCAGGGGCGACGGGTGGGGCATGGCGTCCTCGCGGTTGGTCTTGTCCGGAAAAGACATAGGCCGCATCCCGGCAAGGGATACGGCCTACCTGTTCGCAGTTGCGTGAGCGCGGGGCTCAGTCCTTGTCGCTGTCC
This sequence comes from Rhodobacteraceae bacterium HLUCCO18, assembly GCA_001314805.1. Classification (GTDB taxonomy): domain Bacteria; phylum Pseudomonadota; class Alphaproteobacteria; order Rhodobacterales; family Rhodobacteraceae; genus Roseibacterium. Next base: position 30,151 of record LJSY01000006.1, read on the forward strand.
TCGGCCGTGTTCTCTTCGGTCGCGGAGGACTCTTCGCCGGCCGGCCCCTCTTCGAACTCGTCGAGCTGTGCCGCGCCGATATCGTCGAACAGTTCCGCGATCTCGAATTCCGCGGCGGCCTCTTCCTCGGCGGCAAGCTCCTGGATCGACTTGCCGGAGGCCTGCAACTCGGCCTCGTCGTTCGAGCGGGCCACGTTCAGGACGATGTCCACGTCGACCTCGGGATGCAGGTTCACATGCACGGTGTGCAGGCCCAGCTCCTTGATCGGACGCGACAGCACGATCTGCTTGCGGTCGAGGCTGAAGCCGGCCTCGGTGGCGGCATCGGCCGCGTCACGGGTGGTGACGGAGCCATAGAGCGCACCGGCATCCGAAGCGGAGCGGATGATGACGAACTGCTGCCCGTCGAGCTTGGCGGCGAGTGCGTCGGCCTCTTTCTTGGTTTCGAGGTTGCGGGCTTCGAGCTGCGCCTTGCGCTCCTCGAAGGCCTTGATGTTGACCTCGTTGGCGCGCAGGGCCTTTTTCTGCGGCAGAAGGAAGTTGCGGGCGTAGCCGTCCTTGACGGTCACGACCTCTCCCATCTGGCCGAGCTTGGCCACGCGTTCCAGAAGGATGACGTCCATGGGTCTGTCTCCTTACTTCACGCTGTAGGGCAGGAGCGCGAGGAACCGCGCGCGCTTGATCGCCTGGGCGAGCTTGCGCTGGTTCTTGGCGCCGACGGCGGTGATGCGTGAGGGCACGATCTTGCCGCGCTCGGAAATGTAACGCTGCAGAAGACGCGTGTCCTTGTAGTCGATCTTGGGCGCGTTGTCGCCCTCGAACGGATCGGTCTTGCGGCGGCGGAAAAACGGTTTGGTTGCCATTGTCCTCATCCTCTCCTTAACGGCGCTCGCGGCGTTCGCCGCGGTCGCGATCGCGGTCGTCGCGCTTCTGCATCTGCGCCGATGGGCCCTCTTCGTGACCGTCGACCTTGACGGTCAGCACGCGCATCACGTCGTCATGCAGGCGCATGAGGCGCTCCATCTCCTGCACGGCGTCCGACGGGGCGTCGGTGCGCATGTAGGCGTAATGGCCCTTGCGGTTCTTGTTGATCTTGTAGGCCATCGTCTTGACGCCCCAGTATTCGGAGCCGACGACGTTGCCACCATTGTCGCTGAGGATCGTGCCGAAGTGCTCGATCAGCCCCTCGGCCTGCGTGTTGGACAGGTCTTGGCGCGCAATGAAAACATGCTCGTAGAGCGGCATGTCATCTCCAGTTCTGTTACGGGCGCGTTTCAAAGGCCGGGTGCGTGATGTCTCCGCCTCCCGGCCACGAGGGAGCACGCCGATCAAGGTGTCACGGCGGAGACCCACGGCCTATACGCGGCGCGCATCCCGCTGGCAAGCCCCGGCGGCACGGGAGGATGTGGCGAAAATCTGGCCGTTTGCCACAATTTTGCCGCAATTAGGCAGAAATGTGGTGAATGTTAGGCCGATATTTCCGGTCATGCCTTATCGCTGCCTTGTTTGGAAGTTGTTTCGATGTCGATTTCTGATTTCCTGAGCGCCGAAGATGGCGTTGCCACCATTGATTGGGTTGTGCTGCTGGCGGCTCTGACCGGTGTCGGCCTTTGGATGACGCAATTTCTTGGCGGTCACGCGCTGCGCGATCACTCGAACGCCGTGCGCGGAGAACTGCAGGACCCGCATTTCGAGACCGGCTGGTTCGACTATGTCGCGGTGTCTTTGCCGTCCACGCAGTAGGTCCCGCGCCACCATGGTCACGCCGAGACCGCAACCACGCCTCAATTAGACCACGCTCGTTACGGATCATCGCTCCCGAAAAGCTGTTCCTTTCGCCGTTCGAGTCGCGCGAAGGGAGCGTCAGAGGAGTTTGGTGGCGTGGATCCCTTCAACGTCAGAACTGTAAAAAAGGCCGTGATCGATGCCGAGGACGGTGTCGCGACCATCGACTGGATCGTGCTTCTGGCGGCGCTCACGGGCCTTGGCGTCGCGCTCGTCGACGTGACCTCCAACCCGCTGGGCGATCATGCGCAGAACGTGCGCGGAGAGCTTCAGGACAACATCTTCGATACGTCCTGGACCGAGCACATCCCCGTGGGTCCCTCGGGCGAGGGCATGCCGGACCTGTTGCAGTCCTCGGGCACGACAAGCGGCACGACCGACGGCGGCACGACCGATACCGACACGACCGACAGCGACACGACCGATCACGACACGAGCGACAACGACACGACCGACAGCGACACGAGCGACAGCGACACGACCGATAGCGACACAACTGATCCTGATCAGGACCCAACCCCCGATCCGGATCCGACATCTGATCCGGATTCCGATCAGAACGGCGGCGGCGGAACCAGCGGACCCATCGTCCCGGCGAGCAATGTCGAGGGCTGCCCCGACAGCAGTTCCTACATCGCCAATCCGGTGGCAAGGACGGGCGACCAGCTCGTCGACAACCGCATTCGTGTCAGCGACATGACAGTCGGCGGCGCCACGACGAACCTCGTCAACTGCCCGGGCATCACTGGCATCGGCCATTTCTATGCCAATCCGACTTACACGCTGGACCTGTCCGGCATGTCGGACGATTTCTGGCGCTTCCAGGTGCACACGAACAGCTCTTGCGATACCGGGATCGTCGTGCAGGACGCGGCCGGAAACATCCATTTCGACGACGACAGCGGCAAGAACTTCAATGCGCGGGTGCGTCTGTTCGACATGGCCGACCTGAACGGTCGGATCAACATCTGGGTCGGTACCTACTGGGGCGACACCTGTGACGATGTGAATCTGATCATCCGCCTTTCGGACTGACCCCAGGCCCCCAACGCGCCGAAGCGCCGCCCTCGCGGCGCTCTTCGGCGCGTTGGGGGCCTTGGTGATTGCGCGCGCGCCGAGGCTCGGCTAGGTGCCGGGGCCGAGGCGATCGCGATCGAGGGAGCTCCAGATGACGCTTGCATTCGTTTTCCCCGGGCAGGGTGCGCAGACGATCGGCATGGGTCGCGACCTGGCCGAGGCCTACCCGCAGGCGCGTGCCGTGTTCGACGAGGTCGACGAGGCGCTGAGCGAAAAGCTCTCGCTTCTGATCTGGGAGGGCGAGATCGAGCGGCTGACGCTCACGCGGAACGCGCAGCCGGCCCTGATGGCCACGTCCATGGCGGCGATGGCCGCGCTAAAGGCCGAAGGTGTGGATGTGACGGCGGCGGCCTACGTGGCCGGCCATTCGCTGGGAGAGTACTCGGCGCTCTGTGCGGCGGGCGCGCTGGATCTGGCGGACACCGCGCGTCTCCTGCGGGTGCGGGGCGACGCGATGCAGGCCGCCGTGCCGCAGGGTGAAGGCGCGATGGCCGCGATCCTCGGTCTCGATGTCGATACCGTCTCCCGCGTGGCGGCCGAGGCGGCCGGGGACGAGGTCTGTGCCGCGGCCAATGACAACGATCCCGCGCAGGTGGTCGTGTCGGGCCACCGCGACGCGGTCACGCGCGCCATCGAGATCGCCAAGGAACGTGGCGCCAAGCGCGCGGTGCTGTTGCCGGTTTCCGCCCCGTTTCACTGTTCCCTTATGCAGCCGGCGGCCGACGCCATGGCCGAAGCGCTCAGCCATGCGGACATCAAGGCGCCTTTCGTTCCGCTGGTCGGCAACGTGACCGCGCGCTCCGAAAGCGCGCCGGCCGCGATTCGCGAGCAGCTTGTGGCGCAGGTGACCGGCCGGGTTCGCTGGCGCGAGAGCGTTATCTGGATGGCCCAAGACGGCGTGACCGAGATCTGGGAGATCGGCGCGGGCAAGGCGCTGTCGGGCATGGTCCGGCGCATCGACAAGTCGCTGGAGACGCGGGCCGTGGGCGGCCCCGAGGACGTCTTGGCGGCCACCGCGGCGCTGCGGGGCTGACCGGCGATGCGTGGGCTGTTCATCTGGCTCGGTGCGGCCGTTGTCGTGGTCGGCGCGACCGTGGGCCTTTTGTGGTGGACGACGGCGACGTCGGCGCAGTTCCAGGTGGAGGGCGACCGGTTGAGCGTGTCGGGGCAGCTGACGCTGGCCTCCACCGAGCGGCTCGACAGGCTGCTCGAGGAGCATGAGGGTCTTGCCACCTTCGTGCTGGGCGACGTCGCGGCCGCGAGCGACGCGACCTCGCTCTTGCAGAAAGGCGCGGTTGTGCGCGGCGCCGGGCTTGCGACCGAGGTGGCCGACGGCGTGACGCTGACGGGCGATGCCGTCTACCTTTTCCTTGCGGGCACGCAACGGCGCCTTGGCGATGGCGCGAGGCTGGTCGTGACCGACTGGCAGACGCGGGTCGGGCCTGCCTCAGCCCTGCCGCGGGAGCATCCGGCGCATGAGGAACGGCGCGATTACATGCGCCGAATGCTGGGGTCGGAGGATTTCTACTGGTACATGCTGGAGGCCGGCGAGGGGACCGGGCGGCCGGTGACGGAGGCTGACCTGGCCGGGTTCGGGATCCTGACGGCGGAATGACGGTGCGCAAAGGCGCAGAGACAGTTTGAAGGACGGAGACGCAGCGATGTTCGATCTGACAGGAAAATGCGCGCTGGTGACGGGGGCCTCGGGCGGCATCGGCGCGGCCATCGCCACGCGCCTGCACGAGACCGGGGCGACGGTGGGGCTGTCCGGCACGCGGGAGGCGCCGCTGAACGAGCTGGCGGGTACGCTGGGCGAGCGGGCCCATGTGCTGCCCTGCAATCTTGGCGACGCGGAGGCGGTCACGGCCCTGCCGAAACAGGCGGCCGACGCGATGGGTGCCGTCGACATCCTCGTGAACAACGCGGGCGTGACGCGCGACAACCTCTTCATGCGGATGAGCGACGAGGAATGGGCGCAGGTCATCGAGATCAACCTCACGGCGTCGATGCGGCTTTGCCGTGGCGTCCTGCGGGGCATGATGAAGGCGCGTTGGGGCCGGATCGTGAACGTGACCTCGGTCGTGGGCGCGACGGGCAACCCGGGGCAGGGGAACTACGCGGCCTCCAAGGCCGGTCTCGTAGGCATGTCCAAGTCGCTGGCCTATGAGGTGGCGAGCCGGGGCATCACCGTGAACTGCATTGCGCCGGGCTTCATCGAGACGGCGATGACCGACAAGCTGACGGATGAGCAGAAGGAAAAGATCCTCGGCCAGATCCCGACCGGACGGATGGGCGCGCCGGACGAGATCGCGGCGGCGGCGGTTTACCTGGCCAGTCCGGAGGCGGGCTATGTCACGGGCGCGACGCTGCATGTCAACGGCGGGATGGCGATGCTCTGACCCCGTCGCCACGGGCCGCTGCTTTTGCGTCGGGCGGCCATTGCCTTCGGCAGCAACTATGCTATAGGCGGCGCATATTTGGCCCGGGGGGCGTACTCGCCGGTCCTGGCCCATGTGTGATGTCGTCAGAGTCGTGCAGGGGCCAATCGTCGGCCGGACAGGCGAAAGATCAAACCGGCGTGGCCCGAACGGCGACGCGAGACAAGAGACGAGGAAACACAATGAGCGACATCGCAGAGCGCGTGAAGAAGATCGTGGTCGAGCACCTGAGCGTGGAAGAGGACAAGGTCACCGAGAACGCGTCCTTCATCGACGATCTCGGCGCGGATTCGCTCGACACCGTCGAACTGGTCATGGCCTTCGAGGAAGAGTTCGGCATCGAGATCCCCGATGACGCGGCCGAGACCATCCAGACCTTCGGCGACGCGGTGAAGTTCATCAAGGACGCCCAGTAAGGGCCGGTTCGGGGCCTCACCGTCCCGGCACAAGTTTCGATACGACAGGACGGCGCCCAAGCGGGCGCTGTCTTTTTTTGTCCAGGGCACCGCGCGGCGCGGTTGGGTCCTACCGGCGCGATACGGCGTTCCGATCCGGGCGTGAACCTGCCGTCCGCGGGCTTCACCCGGACCGTATGATGCCGGAGGGATTGCCCAAGCGGACCCCTTGGCGCTATCAGGGCGCGACGTGATCGGGCCAGACAGAAGGGGCGGGACACATGCGGCGAGTGGTTGTGACGGGGTTGGGACTGGTGACCCCGCTGGCGACAGGGGTCGAGGAAACGTGGTCGCGGCTTCTGGCGGGACAGTCCGGTGCCGGACCGATCACCCGGTTCGACGCGAGCCATCTGGCCACGACCTATGCCTGCGAACTCAAGCGCGGCGACGGCACGGACGGCACCTTCAACCCCGACGACTGGATGGAACCCAAGGAGGCCCGGAAGGTCGACGAGTTCATCCTCTACGGCATGGCCGCCGCCGATCAGGCGATCCGGGACGCGGGCTGGGCGCCCACCGACACGGAAAGCCTCGAGCGGACCGGCTGCCTGATCGGGTCGGGCATTGGGGGGCTTTCTTCCATTGCGGACACGTCCATCACGCTGAAGGAAAAGGGGCCGCGGCGGGTGTCGCCGTTCTTCGTGCCGGGTGCGCTGATCAACCTGATCTCGGGGCAGGTTTCGATCCGCCATGGCTTCAAGGGGCCGAACCACGCGGTCGTCACGGCCTGTTCCACCGGCGCGCATGCCATCGGCGACGCGGCGCGGCTGATCATGCTGGACGATGCCGATGTCATGGTGGCGGGCGGTGCCGAAAGCCCGATCTGCGAGATCGGGATCGCCGGGTTCAACGCCTGCAAGGCGCTGTCGACGAAGCGGGGCGAGGAGCCTCAGAAGGCCAGCCGCCCCTGGGATGCCGACAGCGACGGTTTCGTCATGGGCGAGGGCGCGGGCATGGTCGTGCTGGAGGAATTCGAGCACGCCAAGGCTCGGGGAGCCACGATCTACGCCGAGATCCTGGGCTACGGGTTGTCGGGGGACGCCTATCACATCACCGCGCCGCCGCCCGATCATGAAGGGGCGGAGCGCGCGATGCGCGCAGCGCTGAAGCGCGCCGGGTTGCAGCCGTCGGATATCGACTATGTCAACGCGCATGGCACTTCGACCATGGCCGACACGATCGAACTGGCCGCCGTGGAGCGGGTGATGGGCGATCATGCCGAGAAGCTCCTGATGTCGTCGACCAAGTCGATGACGGGCCACCTGCTTGGGGCGGCCGGCGCGATCGAGGCGATCTTCGCCATCCTCGCCATTCGCGACCAGACCGCGCCGCCGACGATCAACCTCGACACGCCCGCGGCCGAGACGCGCATCAACCTCTGTGCCAATGCCGCGCAGAAGGGGGAGATCAATATCGTGCAGTCCAATTCCTTCGGCTTCGGCGGCACCAATGCGTGCCTGATCATGGGGCGCGTCTGAGATCATGTGGAAACATGTCGCCGCCAACGGGTTGAGCCTTCTGATCGTTCTTGCGATCGGCGTTGCCGTCGCGGTCGGCTGGGGACAACGGCAGTGGACGGCCGAAGGCCCGCTGGAAGAGGCGATCTTTTTCGAGGTGCCGCGCGGGGCGAGCCTGCGGGCGGTGTCGGAGGACCTGGCCGAAGCGGGGGCGGTGTCCTCCGCGATGATCTTCCGGCTGGGCACGGAATACGCGGACCGGGCGGGCGATCTGCGCTTCGGCTCCTACGAGATCCCGGCAGGGGCCCCGATGGAGACGGTGCTGGAGATCGTGACCGCCGGCGGGCCGTCGAGCTTCCGCTATGCCGCCACATACGTGCTTCGCATCGAGGGTACAGGGGAGCTGCGCCTGCGCGAGCGGCTGCCGGGCACGGGTGAGATCGTGGAGCTGGCCACGTTCTCCTACGAGGAGGGCGTGCCGGAGGTTTACACCGACCTCGTGGCGAACGAGCAGATCACGGTCTACCGGGTCTCGATCCCCGAGGGCTTGACCAGCTGGCAGATCGTTCAGGGGCTGAACCAGGCGGATTTCCTGACCGGAGAGGTGGTCGACATCCCGTCCGAGGGTTCGCTTGCCCCAGACACCTACGAGGTGCAGCGCGGCGATGACCGCAACGAGATCCTTGCCCGGATGCGCGCGTCGCAGGAGGCGATCCTTGCCGAGGTCTGGGAGGACCGCGTCGAGGATCTGCCCATCGCGACGCCGGAGGAGGCGTTGATCCTGGCCTCGATCATCGAGAAGGAGACCAGCGTTCCCGATGAGCGGCGGCAGGTGTCGAGCGTGTTCGTGAATCGCCTCAACCGGGGCATGCGGCTTCAGACCGACCCGACGGTGATCTACGGGGTCACGAACGGGCGGGGGGGTCTGGGCCGCGGCATCCGGCAATCGGAGCTGCGGGACGAAAATCCGTGGAACACCTACGTGATCGACGGGCTGCCGCCGACGCCGATCGCCAACCCCGGTCGCGCCGCGATCGAGGCGGCGGTGAACCCAGATACGACGCCCTACGTCTTCTTCGTGGCCGATGGCACGGGGGGGCACGCGTTTTCGGAAACCCTTGAGGAACATAACCGAAATGTCGCGATCTGGCGTCAGATCGAGGCGGAGCGCGCGGCATCGGGGAACTGAGCCGGCGGCTTTCGGAGCGAGGCTGCTGCGAGCGATCCGATAGGGCGGGCGGCGCAACCCCTTAACAATTCGTAAGCGCCGCATTCCCGCGTTAATCTACTGAAAACGAAAAACTTATTGACCCTGCGCGCGCTCCATGGCACCTCTTATGCCAAGCTGGATGACGTGGGTGAATGGCCCCGGGGCAGGAGATGCCTCGCGGGCCTTTCTTTTTTGCCGCGCTGCTTGTGACCGGAAGACGATCTTCGGACACAAGGGACCCTTCAATGACCGACACGAGCGATCGGACCCCGCCTCCCGATGACGGGGAGGGCGGGTCGGCGGACCTTGAGCTGACGCTGGAGCGTGCCGAGACGCTGGTCGCGCGGGCGCAGGAGGTCTTCGAGACGACCGTCGAAGCGCTTCAGAACGCGGTTCGGACCCTGAACTCGACGCCCGGGACCGGGGAACGCGAGGTGGTGAAGGATGTCAGGGCGATGAATTCCGCCCTGATGCTTGCCATGGAAATGCAGGAGAAAGCACGTGTCGCAGGTAGCAAGCATTTTGGCGGCGGAACTGGAGCGCGCCTCGATCTCGCGGCCGCCCGGGCGGAAATCGACGCTCGACTGGCTCGCCTCAGGGACGTCGCGGATGGAGACGGCGTTTCTTGACTCGCTGTCTGACAATGCGCTTGGCGCGCTTGGCTGGCTGTTCGAGTTTTGGGCGCTGCCGCACCAGTGCCCGCCGGCGGGTGACTGGCGCACATGGGTCGTTCTGGGCGGGCGCGGCGCGGGCAAGACGCGCGCGGGCACCGAATGGGTGCGTGCTCAGGTGGAAGGCGCGGGGCCCGAGGATGCCGGTGTGGCGCGGCGCGTGGCCCTGATCGGCGAGACCTACGACCAGGCCGTCGCGGTGATGGTCAAGGGCGACAGCGGGCTTCTGGCCTGTGCTCCGCCCGACCGGAAACCGCGATGGATGTCGAGCGAACGGCGGCTGGTGTGGCCCAACGGCGCCGAGGCCCGGGTCTACTCGGCGAATGATCCCGAGGCGCTGCGCGGCCCGCAGTTCGACTGTGCATGGGCCGATGAACTGGCGAAATGGCCGCGCGCCCGCGAGGCGTGGGACATGCTGCAATTCGGGCTCAGGCTGGGGGCGTCCCCGCGGGCGGTCGTGACCACGACGCCGCGCAATGTGGCGATCCTGCGGGAGCTTCTGGAGCGCGAGAGCACGGTGCGGACGCATGCACCGACCGAGGCCAACCGGGCGTATCTGGCCGACGGGTTCATCGAAGAGATGCGCGCGCGCTACGGCAACACGCGGCTGGGCCGGCAGGAGATCGATGGCGAGCTTCTGGCGGAGGCCGACGACGCGCTCTGGCGGCGCGCCGAGATCGACGCGGGGCGGGTGGACGCGATCCCCGACGGCGCAAGGATCATCGTCGCGGTCGATCCGCCGGTCACCGGGCACGATGGCTCGGATGCGTGCGGGATCGTCGTCGTGGCCGTCCTGACCGATGGCGAACCGAATGAATGGCGTGCGGTGGTGGTCGCCGATTGCAGCGTGAGCGCGGCAAGCCCGGCGACATGGGCCCGCGCCGCCGCCCGCGCCTATCACCGCTACGGGGCCGGGCGCATGGTCGCCGAGGTCAACCAGGGCGGTGAGTTGGTGGAGGTTGTGATGCGGCAGGTCGATCCGCTGATCAACTACGCCCCTGTCCGTGCCACCCGCGGCAAGGCCGCAAGGGCCGAGCCGGTGGCGGCACTCTACGAGCAGGGGCGCGTGGCGCATCTGGGCGAGCTGGCCGAGCTGGAGGACGAGATGTGCCTGATGACACGCCAGGGCTACGAGGGGCAAGGCAGCCCGGACCGGGTCGATGCGCTGGTCTGGGCGCTGACCGACGGATTGCTCCGTCCGGCGGCGGCCCGGCTTCATCCCGGCATCCGCGCCCTGTGACCCAAGTCCCGGGCGTGATGAAGAACCTTAGGAGTGACGCGCATGATATTGAAATATCTTCGAAAAGCGAAGCCTCTCTCGAATGAGGGGAAGGCGTCGGCCGGCGCGCGTGTCGCGGTCTGGGGTAATGTTGGGCGCGTCGCCTGGAGCCCGCGGGACACGGCCTCGCTGACGAAGATCGGCTTTCACGGCAACCCCGTGGGCTATCGCGCGGTCAAGATGATCGCCGAGGCTGCCGCAGCGCTTCCCGTCATCTGCCAGGACGCGCGCCGGCGCTATGACACGCATCCGGCACTGAAGCTCATCACCCGGCCCAACATGGAACAGGGGCGGGCCGACCTGATGGAGGCTGCGTATGTGCAGCTCCTCCTGTCGGGCAACGCATATCTGGAGGCCGTGCTTGCAGATGAGGGCTGGCCGGTCGAGCTGCATGTGCTGCGATCGGACCGGATGAGTGTCGTGCCGGGCGCCGATGGCTGGCCGGCCGCGTACGACTACTCGGTCGGCTCGCGCAAGCACCGCTTTCCGGCCGAGGGGATCTGTCACATCAAGTCTGTGAATCCGCGCGACGATCACTACGGGCTGGCGCCGATGCAGGCGGCGGCGACGGCCATCGACGTCCATAACGCCGCCTCGCGGTGGTCCAAGGCGTTGCTCGACAATGCCGCGCGTCCTTCGGGGGCGATCGTCTATCGCGGCATGGAAGGCGGCGGCGCGATGAGCCAGGACCAGTTCGAGCGCCTCCAGTCGGAGTTGGAGAGCCATCATCAGGGCGCGCGCAACGCCGGGCGGCCGATGCTTCTGGAAGGCGGGCTCGACTGGAAGCCGATGGGTTTCAGCCCGTCGGACATGGAGTTCCAGAAGACGAAGGAGGCGGCGGCGCGTGACATCGCGCTGGCCTTCGGCGTTCCGCCCATGCTGCTTGGCATTCCGGGCGACGCGACCTATGCCAACTATGCCGAGGCCCACAGGGCATTCTACCGCCTGACCGTTCTGCCGCTGGCGCACAAGGTGCTGGCGTCGATGTCGCACTGGATATCGGGGCTCGGCGGCGAGCGGGTGGAGCTTCGCCCCGACCTCGACCAGGTGCCAGCGCTGGCCGCGGAGCGCGAGGCGCAATGGCGGCGGATCAGCGATGTGGAGTTCCTGACGGAGACTGAAAAGCGGCGTCTGCTGGGGCTTCCGGATCGGCCGGAGGCGACATGAGTGTCCGTCAGAACGTTGGAGGCTCGCGGTACCTCTACGCGCCGTTCGATGTGGCGAATGCGCGTATCGAGGCCAATGAACGGGTGCTCGAGGAACGCTGGCAGGCGCTGACCTTTCGGCTGGAAGGCATTGAGGGTGCGCTGGAGCGCCTCGAGCGACGCCTCTGGCTTGCCGTTTTCGGCGTGGTCGCGGTCATCCTGACCGAAGCGATCAGCCATCTGCTCGACATCAACGCCGGCCTCTAGGAGTTTGACATGCATGTATTTTCGGATGCGGGACTTGAAACGAAGTTCTGCCGGTTCAACGCGGAGGCCTCGGTCGGCGCGGATGGCCTGATCGAAGGGTATGCCTCGCTCTTCGGGGCGCCGGACCAGAGCGGCGATGTGGTCGAGCGCGGGGCCTATGCCCGCAGCCTCGGCGACGGGCGCAGGATCAAGATGCTGTGGCAGCACGACCCGCGTGAGCCGATCGGCACCTGGGACGAGGTCCGGGAGGACCAGAAGGGGCTTTATGTCCGAGGGCACCTGCTGAGCAGTGTCGCACGGGCGCGCGAGGCGGCGGCCCTGATCGAGGCGGGCGCCATTGACGGGCTGAGCATCGGCTACCGGACGGTGCGGGCCACGAAGAACGACAAGGGCCAGAGGCTTTTGTCGGAGCTGGAGCTTTGGGAGGTGTCTCTGGTGACCTTCCCGATGCTTCCCCAGGCGCGGCTTTCCCCAGCGCGGCCAGACGCGGCCAAGGCGGAGATGCTGCGCGACCTGGCGACGGTGTTCGACGAGGCCCGCCGCAAGATGGCGGTGCGCTCCGCCCGCTGATCCAACCGCACGTAGAGGTGATGTGATGACCGAGACCGAACCAGCAGGCCCGGAGACGGCCCCGTTGTCCGAGGTGAAAGCTGCACTTTCCGGCTTTCTGAATGAATTCAATGATTTTCAGGACGATCTCAACGTGAAGCTCCAGAAACAGGAAGAGCGGATTGCCATGCTGACCACGAAGACCATGACCCACCTCCGCCCCGCCCTGAGCGTCGAGGCGAACACGTCCTTGCCGCATCGCAAGGCGATGGCTACCTACCTGCGCTGCGGCGATGACGACGCACTGCGCGGGCTCGAACTCGACGGCAAGGCCATGAATACCGCGGTCAATGCCGAGGGCGGCTACCTGGTCGATCCGCAGACCGCCGAGAGCATCCAGTCGGTGCTGCGCACGGCTTCGAGCCTGAGGGCGATCGCCAATGTCGTCACGGTGGAGGCGACCTCTTTCGACATTCTGATCGACGCGACGGATGTCGGCGCCGGCTGGGCCGATGAGGTCACCCCGACCGGCGAGACAGATGCGCCGCAGATCGAACGTATCTCGATCCCGTTGCACGAGCTTTCGGCGCTGCCCAAGGCGTCGCAGCGGCTGCTGGACGATTCCGCGTTCGACATCGAAGGCTGGCTGGCGGGCCGGATCGCGGACAAGTTCGCCCGCGCCGAGGCGGACGCCTTCATCAACGGGAACGTGTCCGGCAGGCCCAGGGGCATTCTGAGCCACGCGACGGTCACGAACGGCAGCTGGAGCTGGGGCAATATCGGCTATGTGGCGACCGGCACGGCGGGCGATTTCGATCCCTCGAACGCCTCGGACGCGATCGTGGACCTCGTCTACGCGCTTGGCGCGCGGTACCGTGCGAATGCGAGTTTCGTCATGAACTCCAAGACGGCGGGCGCGGTGCGCAAGATGAAGGATGCCGATGGGCGGTTCCTGTGGTCGGACGGCCTGAGCCAGGGCGAGCCGGCCCGTCTGATGGGCTATCCGGTGCTTATCGCCGAGGACATGCCGGATATCGCGACGGACGCGATGGCAATCGCCTTCGGCGATTTCGGCGCGGGCTACACGATTGCCGAGCGGCCCGACCTGCGGGTCCTGCGTGACCCGTTCTCGGCCAAGCCGCATGTGCTGTTCTATGCCACGAAGCGCGTGGGCGGCGACGTGACCGACTTCGCGGCGATCAAACTGATGAAATTCGGGGTGGCCTGACGCTTCCCATGAGCATCCCGTTCCGGCCGCCCAAGGCGTGCCGGGGCGGGCGGCGGCGGCGGATCGCGATCCAGCTGCGCGTCTTCCCGCACAAGCAGGCGACCCGCTGCCGCCACTTGCCTTCCATTCCTTTTTCACGATCGCGTCCGAACCCCGGCCCGGCGAGGCGGCGTCGGGCCGATCCCGTTTGCGACGCGACAATCGGAGGCGCCCAGCATGTTGGCAGAAATGACACCCGTCCCGGGCTCGAGCTTGCCGGTGGAGCGGCTGGCCGAGCACTTGCGCCTGTCGCGAGGCTTCACGAATGATGGAGATCTCGACGCGCAACTGGAGAGCTGTCTGCGGGCCTCCCTCGCTGCGATCGAGGCGCGCACGGGTAAGGCCGTCTTGCGCAGACGCTTCGTCCAGACCGTCACCCTTTGGGCAACGTCCGAGCGGCATGTCTTGCCCATCGCCCCCGTCGCGAGCATCGAGGTCGTCCGGATGATCGACCGGTTGGGCGAGGCGCGCGTTCTTGAGCCCGCAGCCTATGCTTTGGTCACGGACATGCATTGCCCCGGTCTTGTGCCCAAGTCGGTGTCCCTTCCGACGCTGGGGTCCGGCAGGTCCGCCGAGATCGAGTTCATCGCCGGCTATTCAGCGACGTGGGATGGCGTGCCCGCGGATCTTGGGCAGGCGGTTCTGATGCTGGCCGGGACGTTCTTCGGGCAGGACGAGGACGCGACCGCGGGGTTCTCGCCGGGCGCGATGGCCTTGATCGAGCCTTACCGGACCCTGCGGCTGCGCGGAACGGGCGCATGAGCCGTCCCGTTCTTTCGCGGCGGCTGGTTCTGGAAGCACCCGAGCGGGTGCCGGACGGGGCCGGCGGCTACACGGAGACCTGGGTCGCCCGGGGGTGGCACTGGGCCGAGGTCGTGCCGCGCGGAGCGGGACGGGAGGTCAATGCCACGGCGTCGCGCCTGAATTTCAGGATCACGGTCCGTGCCGCGGCACAGGATGCGCCGTCGAGGCCGACACCTGCCATGCGCTTTCGTGATGGCGCGCGGCTTTTTCGGATCGAGGCAGTCACGGAGACCGACCCGAGCGGGCGGTATCTGCTGTGCTTCGCCAGCGAGGAGACCGGCGCATGAGCTATGCGGGTGCGATGGCCTTGCAGCAGTCGGTTTACGCGGCTCTGCTGGCGGATACGGCCGTCATGGATCTGTCCGGTGGCGCGATATTCGATGCGCTTCCTCCGGGGGCGGTGCCTGGGCTGTATGTCAGCCTGGGACCCGAGCGAGTACGCTTGAGCGCCGACAAGTCGGGCCGGGGCGCGTTGCATGACTTTTCGGTCCTTGTCTTGTCCGACGACGCTGGCTTCGGGACGGCAAAGGCGCTTGCGGTGGCGGTGTCGGATGCCCTGGACGAAGTGCCCCTGATGCTGTCACGCGGTCGACTGGTCAGCCTCGATTTCAGGCGCGCGACGGCGCGGCGCACGGGCGATGCCCGCGAGATCGAGATGTGGTTCCGCGCACGGGTCGATCTTGGCCCGGTTTGAAAACTCAAACGGAAATCCTGAAAGCACTGGAGACAACTGATGCCGGCGCAAAGCGGTAAGGACCTTCTGATCAAGGTCGACATGGACGGTTCGGGCCTGTTCGAGACGATTGCGGGCCTGCGGGCCACGCGACTGACGTTCAATGCGGAAACGGTGGATGTCACGAACCTCGATTCCGCGGGCGGGTGGCGCGAGCTGCTCGGCGGGACCGGCGTCAAGTCGGCGGCGATCTCGGGTGCGGGCATCTTTCGGGACGCGGCCACGGACGAGCGGGTGCGGGCGATCTTCTGGAACGCCGACACGCCGGACTTCCAGGTGGTCATCCCCGATTTCGGGATCGTCGAGGGTGCGTTTCAGATCACCGCTATCGACTACGCGGGCAATCACGACGGCGAGGCGACCTATGAGATGTCTCTGGCGTCCGCCGGTGCCCTGACCTTCACCGCGATCTGAGGCGCGTGATGGCAAATCCATGGGCTGGGGAGGTCGTGCTTCGTCTGGATGGCGAGCGGCATGTGGCGAAACTGACGCTCGGTGCGCTGGCCGAGCTCGAGGACCGGCTGGGCGCACAGAGCCTGAGCGAGTTGGTGGCGCGCTTCGAGGGCGATGCGGTGCGGGCGAGCGACGTGCTTGCGCTGGTGGTGGCGGGGCTGCGTGGCGGCGGCTGGTCGGGCGATGAGAAGGACCTTGTCACGGCCGAGATCGACGGCGGCGTGATCGAGGCCGCCCGTGTGGCGGCGCAGCTGTTGTCGCGCGCGTTCAGGGTGCCGGAATGAACCGGCATACCGGTTTCGACTGGGCCGCGATGATGCGGGCGGGCATCTCGGGGCTCGGCCTTCCGCCGGGTGAGTTCTGGCGGCTCAGCCCGTCTGAACTGCTTCTGATGCTGGGTGAAACGGGTCCGGCGCCGATGCACCGGTCCGCCTTCGAGGCGTTGGCGGCCCGGTTTCCGGATCTGCGAGAGACGTCATTCAAGGGGGATCAACCATGACGGGGCAGGACGAGGGTTTCGAGGGTCTGGACGCGGAGCTCGGCAACCTCGAGACGACGCTTTCGAGCGCCAGCGCCATGACGGCAGCCTTTCAGGCGGAGCTGCAATCGCTTCAAGGTACGATGATCTATACCGGCCGCGAGGCCGGGTCGATGAGCCGATCCATCGGCGGGGGCCTGCGGCGTGCCTTCGATGGTCTGGTCTTCGACGGGCTTCGTTTGTCTGACGCGTTGCGCACGGTCGCCACGAGCATGGTCGATGCCGCCTACAACACCGCGATGCGGCCGGTTCAGAACGCCCTCGGCGGCGCGATCGCGAATGGCGTTACCGGCCTTCTGTCCGGGATCTTGCCATTTCAGCACGGTGGCGCGTTCAGCCAGGGGCGGATCACGCCCTTTGCGCGCGGCGGTGTCGTGCGGGGGCCCAGCGTCTTTCCGATGCGCGGTGGCATCGGCCTGATGGGCGAGGCAGGACCCGAAGCGATCCTTCCCCTCGCTCGTGGTGCCGATGGTCGGCTGGGCGTTGCGAGCAGCGGCGGCGGCACCCCGGTCCATGTCACCATGAACATCACCACGCCAGATGTGCAGGGCTTCCGTCGCAGCCAAAGCCAGGTCGCCGCCGAAATGGGGCGCGCGCTGGCCCGTGGGCAACGCAATCGCTGAGAAGGACGAAGGCAGATGAGTTTTCACGACGTCCGGTTCCCGGTAAACCTGAGTCTCGGTTCAGTGGGCGGCCCGGAGAGGCGCACCGAGATCGTCACGCTCAGCAATGGATTCGAGGAGCGTAACACGCCATGGGCCCATTCCCGCCGCCGCTACGATGCGGGCGCGGGCATGCGGTCGCTGGACGATGTTGCCGTACTGGTCGCCTTCTTCGAGGCGCGTCGCGGGATGCTTCATGGTTTCAGGTGGAAAGACTGGGCCGATTTCAAGAGCTGCGCGCCGTCGCAGACCCCGTCCTTCACCGATCAGCGCATCGGCACGGGCGATGGTGAAACCACGTCCTTTCAGCTCGCAAAAAGCTACGAGATGGGGAGCGCCGCTTATGTTCGGCCGATTTCCAAACCGGTTGGCGGCACTGTCCTGGCGGGAGTGGCCGGTGGCGAACTGACCGCCGGTACCCACTTCGACGTTGATGAAGCCACAGGTCTGGTGACATTCGTCGATCCCCCGGCATCCGGCGAAGAGGTGACGGCGGGTTTCGAATTCGACGTCCCGGTCCGGTTCGACACGGACGCCATTCGCACGTCGCTGTCGAGCTTCCAGGCGGGCGAAATCCCCGACGTTCCGGTCTTGGAGCTGCGGCAATGAGTGTTGAGGCATTGGACGCGCACCTTGCCACCGGTGTGACGGGCGTGGCGCGGTGCTGGAGGCTCACGCGGAGGGACGGGGTGGTCCACGGGTTTACCGATCATGATCGCGATCTCGGTTTCGACGGAACGATCTTCCTCGCGGGCACGGGCCTGAGTGCGGCTGCGCTGAGCCAGAGCACAGGGCTGGCCGTGGACAATAGCGAGGCGGTCGGTGCCTTGTCGGATGTCTCGGTCACCGAGGCCGATATCGTGGCGGGCCGGTTCGACGGGGCGGAAGTCGAGGCGTGGCTGGTGGAGTGGGCCAACCCGGAGAACCGGGTCATGCAATTCCGCGGCAGCATCGGCGAGATTTCACGGTCGGGGGGGGCGTTCACGGCCGAGCTTCGCGGCCTTGCCGAAGTGCTCAATGTCCCCATGGGGCGAGTCTATCAGCGCAGCTGCCTCGCCGTCCTCGGGGACGCGGCCTGTGGTGTGGATCTGACATTGCCGGACTACGCCTTCGACGTCGCCGTTTCGTCGGTCGCAGAGGGGCGCGTGTTCGTTTTCGAGGGCGTCCCGGCCTACGAGGCGCGGTGGTTCGAGCGCGGCGGATTGCGCATGCTCGATGGAAAGGCTTCGGGGCTTGCGGGCGCGATCAAGAGCGACAGGCCGCAGCACGACGGATCGCGCCGGATCGAGCTGTGGGACCGGCTGAGGGCGGAGGTTGAGCCAGGCAACATGGTTCGATTGACCGCCGGCTGTGACAAGCGCATGGAAACTTGCCGCCTGAAGTTCTCCAATATTCTGAATTTTCGGGGTTTTCCTGACATTCCCGGCGAGGACTGGCTGGTGGCGCATCCGACTCGGGTTTCCGCCCGTGACGGGGGCAGCAGACGGTGAGCCGAGCCCGTATCGACGTGGTGAACCTCGCGCGAGAGTGGATCGGAACGCCTTATGTGCATCAGGCGCGTTGCCGGGGTGTCGGCTGCGACTGTCTGGGGCTGGTGCTGGGCATCTGGAGCGATCTTTTCGGCGGGCTTCCGGAGCCCCCACCACCGTATACGCAAGATTGGTCCGAGGCCGGGGGCTGCGAGCATCTGTGGCGCGCGGCTGAGCGGCACCTCATCCCCAAACCCCTGTCGGGGTTGCAGGTCGGTGACGTTCTGCTTTTCCGCATGCGGCGTGGGGCCGTGGCCAAGCATCTCGGCATCCAGTCGGCCATCGGCGCGGAGGCCTGTTTCATCCACGCCTATTCCGGGCGTGGTGTCGTCGAGAGCCGCCTCGACGGCTCCTGGGCGCGCCGTATCGTGGCGCGTTTCGAATTCCCGAAAGGACCCTAGGACATGGCGACACTCCTTCTGTCGGCAGCGGGCGCTGCGCTCGGGGCTGCGTCCGGCGTTTCGGCATTCGGCCTATCGGGGATGGTGCTGGGCCGGGCTGTCGGCGCGACGATTGGTCGGGCCATCGACCAGCGGTTGCTTTCGTCAGGCTCCGAACCGGTTGAGCACGGCCGTGTGGATCGTTTTCGCTTTACCGGGGCGGGCGAGGGAGCACCGATCGCACGCCTCTTCGGCCGCATGCGCATCGGCGGTCAGGTCATCTGGGCGACACGTTTCGTCGAGACTGCGACGACGACCGGGGGTGGCAAGGGTGCGCCTTCGCGGCCGCAGACAACCACCTATTCCTATTCCGTCAGCCTCGCCGTTGCGCTGTGCGAGGGGGAGATCTCTCGGGTGGGGCGCATCTGGGCCGACGGGGTGGAGATGGACCTCCAGTCCGTGACGCTGCGGGTCCATCGCGGCGACGAAAGCCAGATGCCCGATCCCCTCATGGAGGCCGTGGAAGGCGCCGGCCGCGTGCCTGCCTATCGCGGCCTGGCCTACGTGGTATTCGAGGATCTGGACCTCGGACCGTTCGGCAACCGCGTACCGCAATTCTCCTTCGAGGTCGTGCGGCCCGCGCGCCCAGCCGACACCGCGGACCTTGTGCCGGCACCCGCGGAGTTGCTCAGGGCGGTGGCCATGATCCCGGGCACTGGCGAATACGCGCTTTCCACGACGCCGGTCCATTACGCTGGCGCGCTGGGCGCGTCGGGTGCCGCGAATGTCAGCGCAGAGGGCGGGCTTCCGGATTTCGCGCAATCGCTTGAAACACTTTGCGAAACACTGCCCAACCTGACCTCGGTCTCGCTGATCTATTGCTGGTTCGGCGATGATCTGCGCGCCGGCCATTGCCGCGTCAAGCCCAAGGTCGAAGCCAATGGCCGGGAGGGCGTTGGACAGCCCTGGACCATTGGTGGCCTTCCGCGGTCCGCGGTCGAGGAAATCGCGCGCGACGAGGAGGGCCGTCCGGTCTATGGCGGAACACCCTGCGACGCGGGTGTGATTGAGGCGATCCGGGCGATCAGGGACAAGGGCGTCGAGGTGATGTTTTATCCTCTGATGCTCATGGAGATCCTCGCAGGGAACGGGTTGCCCGACCCATGGGGCGGTGCGGAGCAGGCGGCTTTCCCCTGGCGCGGGCGTGTGACGGGCGAGATTGCGCCGGGCCTGCCGGGCAGTTCGGACGGCACGCAAGGGAATGGGGCCGACTGCCAAGCGTTTTTCGGCAGCGTGACGGCAGCGGATTTCAACGTCTCGGATGGCGCGGTTCAGTATACCGGCGCGCCGGAATGGAGTTACTCGCGTTACATCTTGCATTCCGCCGCAGTGTGCGCCGCCGCCGGTGGCGTGGACGCCTTCTGCATCGGCACCGAGATGCGCGGCGTGACGCAGATGCGCGACGCGGATGGCTATCCTGCGGTCGCACGGCTGATGTCGCTGGCCGCCGAGGTTCGGCAGCTCTTGCCGGGTGCCGAGCTGACCTATGCCGCCGACTGGTCGGAATATTTTGGGCACCAGCCGCAGGACGGGTCCGGCGATGTGGTCTTCCATCTCGATCCGCTCTGGTCCGACGACAACATCGATTTCATCGGGATCGACAATTACATGCCGCTCTCCGACTGGCGGGATGGTGCGGAGCATGCCGACGCCGAATGGCCCGCCATCCACGATCTGGGTTATCTCAAGGCCAATATCGAGGGTGGCGAGGGCTGGGATTGGTTTTATCCGAGCGACGCGGCGCGCGAGGCGCAGCAGCGGGAGCCGATCGCCGACGGACAGGGCGGCACGCCATGGATCTACCGCTACAAGGCGTTGCGGGACTGGTGGTCGAACCTCCATACGGACCGGATCGATCCGGCCCGTCGTTCCGTTCTGTCGGGGGGGGAGAGCCCTGCGGCATGGCTGCCGCAGCTGGCCGCGTGGGTCAGCCCGGTTGCGGAGGTGGTGGGGGTCTACGGCGCTCCGGTTTCGGTGGCGGGGGGTGCCGACCCGTGGCAGGCGATAGAGACCGGTACCGCCTTTCCGGCCGAAGCCGATCGGGATCATGAGCTACGCCTGACGTTGAAGGCTGGCACCTCCGGCGGTTTCCGCGCACGGGTCCTTGCCGATGGGGTCCCGGTCGTCGAGGTGATCGCGGACGGCGATGTCGCGTCGCCCATCGTCACGACCTTTCTCGGGGCCATCGCCTACGGAATGGCAATCCAAGCGGCAGAGGGTGGCGCCGTGGTCGTCCGCCTGGTGTTTTCGCTTCCCGTGGAGGCGGGGATCAGCTTGTCTGTCGGTCCCGGTGCCTGCGCGCCGGGGCAAGACGTCGTCGTCTTCGGCGCAGCCGTGATTCCGTGGCCTTATCCGAACACCGAATGGCTGCCGCAGTCCAAGCCGATCCGCTTTACCGAGTTCGGGTGTCCTGCCATCGACAAGGGCACCAACGAGCCCAACACTTTCCTCGACCCCAAGAGCGCCGAGAGCCGCGTGCCGCAATTTTCGACCGGTCGCCGCGACGACGTGATCCAGGCGCAGTACCTGCGGGCGGTACTGGATTACTGGTCCGACCCCGGTCTCAACCCGGTCTCCCACGCCTATGGCGGTCCCATGGTCGATGTGACCCGCGCTCATGCCTGGGCGTGGGACGCGCGCCCCTGGCCAGCCTTTCCCAACGATATCGAGCGTTGGTCGGATGGCGCCAACTGGCAGAAGGGCCATTGGCTGACGGGTCGGCTGGATGCCGCGCCGCTCGATCTGGTCGTGGCGGAGATCTGCGAGAGGGCGGGGCTGCGCGACTACGACGTGTCGCGACTGCATGGGTTGGTTCGTGGGTATGTCACCGCGCAGACGGATACGGCGCGCGCCGCACTCCAGCCCCTGATGATCGCCCATGGTTTCGGCGCGGTGGAGAAGAACGGGCGACTTGAATTCGCGCCGCTGCCGCGCAAGCCGCAGGCGGAGGTCAGCGACGCCCTGACCGCGCTTGACGAAGGCGGAAGCGGCGGCATCAGCCATGCACGCGCGGCCGAGGCCGAGACCCTTGGCCGCCTCAGGATCAGCTATGCCGACGGCGAAGCGAGCTACGACGACCGGGTGGCGGAGTCGGTGCTGCCGGGTGAGCAGTCCGATCTCGTGACGGATATCGGGCTGCCGATGGCGCTGATCCCGTCCGAGGCGTTGGGGATCGCCGAGCGTCGTCTTGCCGAGGCCCGGGTTGCCCGGGACGCGGTGAGCTTTTCCCTGCCGCCGTCGTCGCGCGCGCTTGGAGCGGGGGCGATGATCAGCCTGCCCGACGGGTCCACATGGCGGATCGACCGGGTCCTGGAACGCGGCGCGCGCGACCTGCAGGCCGTGCGGGTCGAGCCGAGCACGGCGGAACCCTCCGACATCGCATCGGAGCCTGCGGTGGTGGCGCCCTTCCTGCCGCCTTTGCCCGTCTCCCCCATCTTCATGGATCTGCCGCTTCTGACCGGTGAGGAGGTGCCGCACGCGCCGCATGTCGCGGTGGCGGGGACGCCTTGGCCCGGCTCCGTCGCGGTCTACAAGGCGCCCGGACCGGACGGGTACTCGCTCAACCGGATAATCGAGCGCGGTGCAATGGCCGGAACGCTGGTCACGCCGCTGCCGGCCGCACCCGCCGGGTTGTGGGATCGCGGGGCGCCGGTGCGGGTCCGGATCGCCACGGGGTTGCTGTCCTCGGCCGAGTTGGGTGCGGTGCTCAACGGTGCCAATGTCGCCGCAATCGGGCCGGGGGATGGTTCGGGCTGGGAAGTGCTGCAATTCGGCCGCGCCGAGCTGGTGGCCGAAGAACAGTGGGACATCTCGGTGCGGCTGCGGGGACAGGCCGGCAGCGATGCCGACATGCCCGAGGTCTGGCCGGAGGGGAGCCTCTTCGTGCTTCTCGACGGTTCGGTCACGCAAGTCGACCTGCCCGCCTCGGCGCGCGGGCTGGCGCGGCACTGGCGCGTCGGGCCCGCGCGGCGCGCGCTGGACGATCCGAGCTATGTCGAGCGTGTGCTGGCCTTCGACGGCATCGGGTTGAGGCCGCTTCGGCCCGTGCATCTCAAGGCGATACCGATGGGGCCAGACCTGGCAGTCAGCTGGATAAGGCGCTCGCGTATCGATGCCGACAGCTGGGCGGGGCAGGATGTGCCCCTCGGCGAAGCCGTCGAGCGATACCACCTGCGTATCGTCGATGCGACAGGCCTGAGACGGGAGGTCTACACGGCCGAGCCCGCCTTCCGCTACGCCGCGGCCGAGCGGGTCGCCGACGGCACCCAATTCCCCTTCACAATCGAAGTCGCCCAGGTCTCCGACCGCTTCGGGCCCGGACCTTATGCAAGGATGGACATCCATGACTGAGACCGCGAACCTCGCCTTGCCGCTCTTGCAGCCTGCTCAGGCGCAGAAACATGTGACCGTCAACGAGGCGCTGGCGCGGCTCGACAGCCTGGCGCAGATCACGCTGGCTTCGGTCAGCAAGACCGTGCCGCCTGTGAATCCGACCGAGGGCGCGGCCTATGGCGTGCCGCTGGGCGCCGAGAGCGCATGGGCAGGACAGGCAGGCCATGTGGCCATTGTCATCGGTGGGGGCTGGGTCTTCGTTCCGGCACGGCGCGGGTGGCGCGCCATGGTGCTGGACACCGGTCAGCCGGCGCTCTTCGATGGAACGGACTGGCGCGTCGGAGCGGCGACACTGACTCCGGGTGACGCGTCGCTGACCATACGGTCGGTCGAGGCCGACGTGGTGTTGTCGGGAGGCGCAAACGTGGTCACGCCGCTGGTCTTTCCGGCGCGCTCGATCGCGCTCGGCGTCACGGGGCGTGTCACGGCGGAGATCATCGGCACCGCGACCGCCTGGCAGATCGGGGTGGACGGCGACAGCGCACGCTACGGAACGGGTCTTGGGCCGAGCCTCAATTCCTGGCTGAACGGGCCGGCGGCGCCGGTGGTCTACTGGGATCCTACGGCGCTTGTCGTGACAGGAGTGGGCGGTGACTTCGCTGGTGGTGCGGTCCGTCTCGTAGCCCACTACGTGGCGCTGTCACCACCCGTGGCTGTCTAGGGCGGTCGTGTCCCACCTTGTGGTGCAGGACCGCCGACCCTAGAAGCGGTCCGCGTTGATCAGAACGCCACGGCGGGCGGCCTGACGGTGGGATTGTCGGTCACCCGGGCGAGCATGTAGCGCCGCGCCACGGCCCATTCATCGTTGGTCTCGAGCATGGGCGCGCCGACGAGGCGGATGATGGCCGTGTCGTTGGGGAAGATGCCTATGACGTCCGAGCGGCGCTTCACCTCGCCGTTCAACCTTTCGAGCGGATTGGTCGAGGGTCGCGGCGCGCTGTGTCCAGTGTTTTCACGAGAACGTCATCCAGGCGAGGACGTCGTCCCGCAAGGCATCCATAAGGGCACCGCGCTTGTACTGCTTCTCGCGCAGCGGCGCGCGCGCGCCCTTGGTCGCGCCGGTTCGCGCCTCGACCTCGGCTTCCTTGATGCGCTCGATCGGCGCCATTCTCGCTTGGGTCATCGTCATCTCCATTGTCGGTTCCAGGTCTCGCAACCCGAACCTTCTCCGAACAGCGACGGTGACCGCCAGCGTCACCCACGGCCGCGCGGATCGCGCTGCGCCAAAAGCGCCGCGCGCGCCCTCCTAAACCAGCCCGTCGCGCTCTATCGCTACAACGCATTCAAGGCCATCGCTGCAACCGTCATTCGCGTGAAGTGAACGGCAACAGACCACAGGGAAGCCTCGTTTTCGGGCCCCGTACCGGGAGCCGCGAAAACGATGCTGGTGCCTCCGGCGGGAGTTTTCGGCTAGGATGAAGGGGCGGGCCGTGGCGCCATGGTGATTGGACCACGGCGGCGCGCTGCGCTATAACTTGCAGCCAACAGTCAAGGAGGCCGCGCGATGGCCCGCGTTCAGTCCCGTGTTTCCGAGCTCGATCCCGTCTGGCGGCGTATCATCGAGGAGGCTGAGGCAGCCGTCATCGACGAGCCGCTGCTGGGCGGTGTGCTGCACGCCTGCATCCTGCATCATTCCAACCTCGAAAGCGCGCTGGCCTACCGGCTTGCGCAGAAGCTGTCGTCGGGCGAGATGTCCGAGCAGATCCTGCGGGAGATCGCCGACGAGGCGTATGGGTCGGATCCCGGTCTGGGCAATGCGGCGCGTGCCGACGTCGTCGCCGTTCATGACCGCGATCCGGCTTGCCACCGCTTCCTGCAGCCGCTCGTTTTCTTCAAGGGATTCCAGGCCGTGCAGGCCTATCGCGTGGGGCATTGGCTCTGGCAGCAGGGGCGCCGGGATTTCGCCTATTTCATCCAGATGCGCGTGTCCGAGGTGTTCGGGATCGACATTCACCCCGCGGCGCGGATCGGCAAGGGCATCATGATCGACCACGCCCATTCCATAGTGATCGGCGAGACGGCGGTCGTCGGCGACAACGTCTCGATGCTGCATTCCGTAACGCTCGGCGGCACGGGCAAGGAGACCGAGGATCGTCACCCAAAGATCGGGGACGGCGTGCTGATCGGGGCGGGTGCGAAGGTTCTGGGCAATATCCGGATCGGAAATTGCAGCCGCATCGCCGCAGGCTCCGTGGTGCTGGAGGAGGTTCCGCCGTGCAAGACCGTGGCCGGGGTGCCGGCGCGAATCGTGGGCGAAGCGGGCTGCGATCAGCCGTCGGTGCGCATGGATCATCTGCTGCCGGGCGCGGTTGTGCGAAAAGACGACGCGTAAGCGGGTCCGACACTTTCCAATGACCGATCGTGGCGCCTTCTACAGGCGCCACTTTTTTTGTGGCAACGACGCGGCCAATCCAGCGGCGTCTCCAGACGTGGCTCGACCCGCGCGATCTTGCCGATCAACATGCAGGCATCGTCCTGCCGGGACAGGTACTTTTAGGCGTGTTCTATGAACACACTGGGCGCCATCATCAGGATCATGGCCTTCAACCTCTCGCGCGGCACAAGGGCGTGCCGCCATATCCATGCGCGCATCGAATGCGGCGCGGACGGTTTCCGGCCGGAACATGATCTGCATGGTGGAGGCCATGAATTCCTGGCTGGCGCGGCATTCGTCGAACGGAGACGGCATGTTTTCGAGCGCCGCGTGGACCAGTTCGTGGACCAGTTAGTGGCGCAGGACGCTGTCGAAGAAGACACGCTGCGAGAGATGGCCGGAGGGCGTTTCGGACTTGGCCGCGAGGCAGCTCTCGAACGCCTCGAGCGGCTGGAGCTGGATCAGCTCCACGTGGCAGTGATACATCCCGTGGCAATCGCCGGGAACGGATTGCGTGACCGCCATTGTCACGCCGTCCGAAACCTCGGGATTGCAGCTGGCACGTTGCCGGGTCGCCAGTTCCGTCGCGGCGCAGATCGCGCCTGCGCGGTCAACAGGGGCGCCGAGCCCGGTGATGTCGCCTTCCGGGCAGGCGTAACCGCCGGCGCAGAGCGGGGATGCGAACGCTGTGAATATCCCGAAACAGCTTCGGAAGACCTTCCCGTTCCCGCAGTCGGCCCCCTTGGGGCCGAAGCTCATCTTCAGACGGCGGCGCGTGCCTGACGTTTGCGTTCGTGCGGGTCAAGGTAACGCTTCCTGAGCCGGATCGCGCTCGGCGTCACCTCGACCAGTTCGTCATCGTCGATATAGGCGATGGCCTCCTCCAGAGACATCCTGACCGGAGGCGTCAGGCGCACGGCCTCGTCCGAGCCGGAGGCGCGAATGTTCGTGAGCTTCTTGCCCTTCAGGGGATTGACCTCGAGATCGTTGTCGCGGCTGTGCTCGCCGATGATCATTCCCTCGTAGACCTCGTCCTGCGGATTGATGAACATCCGCCCGCGATCCTCCAGTCCCCAGAGCGCGTAGGCCACGGCCTGTCCGTTTTCCATCGAGATCAGCACGCCCGCGCGCCGACCCGGGATGGCTCCCTTGTGGGGCGCCCAGGAATGGAACACGCGGTTGAGCACGCCCGTGCCGCGCGTGTCGGTCAGAAACTCCCCCTGATAGCCGATGAGGCCGCGGGACGGCACCAGAGCGGTGATCCGCGTCTTGCCCGTGCCCGAGGGCCGCATGTCCGTCATCTCGCCCTTGCGCGGACCGGTGAGCTTTTCGATCACCGCGCCGGTATAGTCGTCATCGACGTCGATGGTGACCTCCTCGATGGGCTCGACCGTGACGCCGTTCTCATCGCGAAGGATGACCTGCGGGCGTGAGATCGAGAGTTCGAAACCCTCCCGGCGCATGTTCTCGATCAGGACGCCCATCTGCAATTCGCCGCGGCCAGCGACCTCGAAGGCCTCGCCGCCGGGCGTGTCCGTGACGCGGATTGCGACGTTGCTCTCGGCCTCTTTCATGAGGCGTTCGCGGATGACGCGGGACTGCACCTTCTTGCCGTCGCGACCGGCAAGGGGGCTGTCGTTGATCCCGAAGGTCACCGAGATCGTCGGCGGATCGATGGGCTGGGCGGGGAGCGGATCCTCCACGGCGAGTGCGCAGATCGTGTCGGCGACCGTCGCCTTGGCCATACCCGAAAGCGTGACGATATCGCCAGCCTGCGCTTCCTCGATTTCCTGCAGGGCAAGACCGCGGAAGGCCTGGATCTTGGAGACGCGGAAGCGTTCGATGGCCTCGCCATGTCGCGAGAGCGCCTTGACGGTGGCACCCGATTTCAGGCGACCGGATTCGACGCGGCCCGTCAGGATGCGTCCCAGGAACGGGTCGGCGCCGAGCGTGGTGGCCAGCATACGGAAATCCTCAGCCGCGCGCGCCAGTTGGCGCGGTGGGGGGACGTGGTTGAGGATCAGGTTGAACAGCGCGTGCAGATCATCGCGCGGACCGTCGAGTTCGGCATCCGCCCAGCCGGCGCGGCCCGAGGCGTAGAGATGCGGGAAGTCGAGCTGATCCTCGTTGGCATCGAGCGCGGCGAAAAGGTCGAACACCTCGTTGAGCGCGCGGTCGGGTTCTGCGTCGGGCTTGTCGACCTTGTTCAGGACCACGATGGGACGCAGGCCGAGCGCCAGCGCCTTTTGCGTGACGAACTTCGTCTGCGGCATCGGGCCCTCTGCGGCATCGACCAGCAGCACCACGCCGTCCACCATGCTCAGGATCCGCTCCACCTCGCCGCCGAAATCGGCGTGGCCGGGCGTGTCGACGATATTGATGCGCGTGCCCTTCCACTCGACGCTCGTGGCCTTGGCGAGGATCGTGATCCCGCGCTCGCGTTCGAGGTCGTTGGAGTCCATCGCGCGTTCGGCGACGGCCTGACCCGCGCGGAAGGAGCCGGATTGCTTCAGAAGGTTGTCGACCAGCGTGGTTTTGCCGTGGTCGACATGGGCGATGATCGCGATATTGCGCAGGTCCATGGGGAATTCTTGCCGAATGGGAAGGGTTGGCCCGAGCCGTTACAGCCCAAGGCCGCGCTTGGCTAGAGGGGAAGCGATCTGCCGGAGGATCGCGTGAGGAAAAGCCGGCTTTTCCGGTCGCTCAGATCTTGCGGAGGCGGATGACCACGTCGACCTTGGCGATCTCGTAACCCTCGGGCGCGTCGGGAAGCGCACGGATTTCCACGCCGGAGGAGGGCGCATCGCTGAGCCGGCCATCGTCCTCGTGGTAGAAATGCGGGTGATCGTCGACGCGCGTGTCAAAATAGGACCGTGTGCCGTCGACGGTGACTTCCTGCATCAGGCCGGCGTCGCAGAAGGCGCGCAGCGTGTTGTAGACGGTGGCCAGCGAAACCTTGTCGCCGCTGACGCGTGCCGCGTCATGCAGCCCTTCGGCCGTGACGTGCCGATCCTGTCCGTCGCCGACCAGAAGCGACGCCAGCGTAAGACGCTGCCGCGTCGGACGCAGAGCGCCCTTTTCCAGCCAGTTACGTCCGCGTTCAAGGGCCTGCGGGGTCATCGTTCAGCTTTCCGTGCACGTTCCACCCCCTCATATAGGGCGCTCCGAGCTCGGTTTTCAATTCCAAACCGCGTTTTTGCGTCGCGGCTCGCACCGGCCCGTGCACTTGCCAGTTCTCGCGGGCCGGTGCTAGACGAGACAGACGCGCAGGCGCCGCAACGGTCGACCCGCGCAGGAGGAGGGACACCCGCGTGCGCGCCGTCGTCGGTCGCCCGGGTACGCAAAGGGCAGCGCATGACCACATTCCCCACATCGTTCGATCGGGAGGATCTCCTGAAATGCGCGCGCGGTGAGCTGTTCGGGCCCGGAAACGCCCAGCTTCCCCTGCCGCCCATGCTGATGATGGACCGGATCACCGATATCTCCGCGGAAGGTGGCGAACATGGCAAGGGGCACGTCGTGGCCGAGTTCGACATCACGCCCGACCTGTGGTTCTTCGAATGCCATTTCCCCGGCAATCCGATCATGCCCGGATGCCTCGGCCTCGACGGTCTTTGGCAGCTGACGGGCTTCAACCTCGGCTGGCGCGGCTGGCAGGGGCGGGGCTACGCTCTGGGCGTCGGCGAGGTGAAGCTGACCGGCATGGTGCGTCCCGACCGGAAGATGCTGACCTATTACGTGGATTTCACCAAGGCGATGCAGACCCGCCGCCTGACAATGGGTGTCGCCGACGGGCGCGTGGAGGCCGACGGCGAGGTCATCTACCTCGTGAAGGACATGAAGGTCGCGCTCAGCGAAAGCTGATCGCGGAGCCGGACGGGGCGGGCACGCTGTCTTTTGTGCCGTCGACAGGACAGCGCTACCCCCTGCGAAACGCCAACCGGCTTGTCCCGACTGCCCCAATTGCCATAGACAGGCTGCGCAGAACCAAGGGAGGCCGCATGCGCCGCGTCGTCGTCACAGGGCTTGGAATTGTTTCCAGTATCGGAACAAATGCCGAGGCAGTCACTGCATCGTTGAAGGCCGGGCGGTCCGGCATCACCGCCAATGCCGAGATGGCCGAACACGGCTTCCGCAGCCAGATCGCGGGCGCGGTCGATCTCGATCCGGCCGAGCATATCGACAAGCGCACGCTGCGTTTCATGGGGCCGGGGGCGGCCTATTCCTACATCGCCATGGGGCAGGCCATCGCCGATGCGGGCCTCGCCGAGGATGAGGTCGTCAATCCCATGACGGGCCTGATCGCGGGCTCGGGCGGGCCCTCCACATCGGCCATGCTGGCGGCCCATCAGACGGTTCTGAACTCTGGCGGGACCAAGCGGATCGGGCCCTTCGCCGTGCCCAAATGCATGTCCTCCACGGTCAGTGCGAACCTCGCGACGGCCTATCGTATCAAGGGGATGAACTTCTCCATCACGTCGGCCTGCTCCACGTCGCTGCATTGTATCGGCATGGCGGCACAGCAGATCGCACTCGGACAGCAGGACATCATGTTCGCCGGCGGCGGGGAGGAGCTCGACTGGACACTTTCCTGCCTCTTCGACGCTATGGGGGCGATGTCCTCGAAATTCAACGAAACGCCCGCGCGCGCCTCCCGCGCCTTCGACGCCGAGCGTGACGGCTTCGTCATCTCGGGCGGTGGTGCCATGGTGGTGCTGGAGCCGCTGGAGCGTGCCGTGGCGCGCGGCGCGCCGATCTATGCCGAGGTCACGGGCTTCGCCGCGACCTCGGACGGGGCCGACATGGTGGCACCCTCCGGCGAGGGCGGCGAGCGGGCCATGCGCGGGGCGCTCCGCACGCTGCCCGAGGGCCGAAAGGTCAGCTACATCAACGCCCATGGCACCTCGACGCCGGTGGGCGACGTGGGCGAGATCGAGGCCGTCCGCCGGGTCTTCGGCGATGGCACGACCCCGCCCGTCAGTTCCACCAAGTCCATGACCGGCCACGCGCAGGGCGCGGCCGGCGCGCTCGAGGCGATCTTCTGCCTGCTGATGCTGAAGGACGATTTCATCTCGCCCTCGATCAATGTCGAGACACTCGACCCCGCGCTGAAGCCCGAAGAGATCGCGACCTCCATGGTCGCCGATGCAGGCCTCGACACGGTGATGACCAATTCTTTCGGTTTCGGGGGCACGAACGGGTCGATGCTCCTCAGCCGCTACGACGGATGATCCCCAGATGACGGACTTGATGAAGGGCAAGCGCGGGCTTGTCATGGGCGTGGCCAACGAGCGCTCGATCGCATGGGGCATTGCCAGGGCGCTGCACGCGGAGGGCGCAGAACTTGCGTTTTCCTACCAGGGCGAGGCCTTCGGCAAACGGGTGGAACCGCTCGCCGCCTCGGTCGGATCGACGCTTATGGTCGATGTGGACGTGATGGACGACGCCTCGATGGATGCCTGTTTCGCGAAGATCGCCGAGACCTGGGGCAGCCTCGATTTCCTCGTCCACGCCATAGCCTTTTCCGACAAGACGGAACTGACGGGCCGCTTCATCAACACCAGCCGTGAGAACTTCCGCAACTCGCTGACGATCAGCTGTTATTCCTTCATCGACGTGTCGCGCCGGGCCTCGGAACTGATGCCCGACGGCGGCACGCTTCTGACGATGACCTACCAAGGGTCGAACCGCGTGACGCCCTATTACAACGTCATGGGCGTGGCCAAGGCTGCGCTGGAATCCTCGGTGCGGTATCTCGCCAACGATCTCGGCCCGCAGGGCATCCGCGTCAACGCGATCAGCCCGGGGCCGATGAAGACGCTCGCGGGCGCGGCCATCGGCGGCGCGCGCAAGACCTTCAAGACGACCGAGGCGAACGCGCCATTGCGCGCCAACGCCACGCTGGAGGCCATCGGCGGTACGGCGGTCTACCTCGCCTCCGACTACGGCGCCTGCACGACCGGCGAGATCATCACGGTCGATGGCGGCTATCACGTTCTGGGGATGCTGCAGCCCGAGAACCTCTGACCACGGACCGCCGACGGCACGCCCGTGCGTCGAACGCGCGTCTACCGGCTGTCGCGCTTGCCGTGGCCCCGGCCACCGAACGCGGTCGGCGCGTCGCAGGCGTGCCGCGCGCATTCCATCTCCAGCGTGGTGTGTTCGATGTCGAACCGATCGGAGAGCACGGATTTCACCCGCGACTTGATCGCATCCGCGTCGCTCCAGCACCCCTCGGCGATGACGATATGCGCCTCCAGCGCCGCGCGATGTTCGTCCATCTGCCAGAAATGGGCGTGGTGAATGCCGCTCACGCCATCGATGCCGCGCACCGTGTCGAGCACGGCTTCCGTCTCGATCCCCGGTGGCGATCCGAGCATGAGGATGCGGATCACCGGGCCGATTTCGCGGAAGGATT
Source organism: Rhodobacteraceae bacterium HLUCCO18 (assembly GCA_001314805.1). Lineage (GTDB taxonomy): Bacteria > Pseudomonadota > Alphaproteobacteria > Rhodobacterales > Rhodobacteraceae > Roseibacterium. Next base: position 62,094 of record LJSY01000006.1, read on the forward strand.
GCCACAGGATGTAGCCTGCGATCATGACCGTGACGATGGGGTCGATCAGCCTCCAGTCGTACAAGAGGATCAGCGTACCCGCCACGATCACGGCGATGGACCCGAGCGCGTCGGCGAGGTTGTGCAGGAACGCCGCCCGGATGTTCACGCTGGATTTCGACATGGCGTAGGTCAGCGCCGCCGTGACCGCGTCCACGATCAGCGCGATGCCCGCGATGATGACGATGATCCATCCGGACACAGGCTGCGGGTCCGCGACGCGCAGCGCCGCTTCATAAAGCAGGTAGATGCCGATCACGATAAGCGTGGTGTAGTTGATCAACGCGGCCACGACCTCGGCCCTTGCATAGCCGAAGGTCATCTGCGCATCCATCGGCCGTCGCGCGATCCGTCTCGCGGCAAGGGCGAGGATCAGCGAGATCGCGTCGGAGAAATTGTGCAGCGCATCCGCGATCAGCGCGAGAGAGCCCGAGACGATGCCGCCGATGATCTGCGCCAGCGTGAGCCCCAGATTGACCGCGATGGCACCGAAAACCCGGCGGTCGCCCGCGTTCGCGTCGATGTCGTGATGGTGTGGGTGTCCCAAATCGACGGTTCCGTCCGTTCCGTGTCGGTTCCTTGAGGAACTGACTTACAGCGGCGGAGGTTTCGAAAAAAAGCCGGCGGCCCCCGTTTTCGACCCCCGTTGCGACGGAGCACACGCGCAGAGTGCGCCTCGATGGACAGGCCGGCTTTTCGGGGAGAGAATGGTGGGCGACCCTGGAATCGAACCAGGCATGGGTCTCCCCGGCGGAGTTACAGTCCGCTGCCGCACCTTGCAGCACGTCGCCCGACGCGATGGGCTGGATAGCCCTGCGCTTTTGGGCCGTCAACCGAAAAACCCGTGGGGTGCGGGCGCGTCCGGGCTTTCCTTCGGCACCGTCTGCGCGTAGGTCCGAAGCTGGCGCACGGAGGGTCACGCGTGGCGAAGAAACCGGCACGGATCATCGAGAAGGAGCGCGCGCGCAAGGCTTCGGCGGCCGGAACCGTCTGGCTTTTCGGGTTGCATGCGGTGCGTGACGCGCTGGCCAATCCCGCGCGCGAGAAGCTGCGCCTCGTAGTCACCCGCAACGCCGCCGACCGGCTGGCCGAGGCCATCGCCGCGGTCGGCCTTGCGCCCGAAATCGCCGATCCGCGCAGCTTTCCAGCACCACTCGATCCGGACTCCGTGCATCAGGGTGCTGCGCTGGAGGTGCGCGCGCTCGACTGGGGCCGGCTCGAGGACATCGCGCTGGCGGAAGGCGCGGGGCCGCCGCGTCTCGTCCTGCTCGACCGGGTGTCCGACCCGCATAACGTGGGCGCGATCCTGCGCTCGGCCGAAGTCTTCGGGGCCCGCGCCGTGGTCGCCCCTTCCCGCCATTCCGCGCCAGAAACCGGCGCGCTCGCCAAGACCGCAAGCGGCGCGCTGGAGCGTCAGCCCTACCTGCGCGTGCCGAACCTCGGCAATGCCATCGAGACGCTCAAATCCATGGGCTTCCTGGTGATCGGCCTGGACGGAGAAGGTGCGGTCGAGATCGGCGGGGCGGCGGCAGAGGCAAGGGGGCGTCCCGCCGCGCTGGTCCTCGGCGCCGAGGGCCCGGGGCTCAGGGCGCGCACCCGCGAGCTTTGCGATATCCTCGCGCGCATTCCCTCCGCGGGCGCCTTCGGTTCACTCAACGTCTCCAACGCGGCGGCGGTGAGCCTATATGCACTCGGGACCGAGTAAGCCGGAGGCCCGATGCCCTACCAGACGAAGATCGCCACCTGCTCCTATTGCGGACGCCGCCAGACCTTGAAGCTGTCGGCGCGCGACGGGCACGAACTGGCCTGCGGCGCCTGCGGCGCGCCCCTGCACGAGATGAAATGGCTCCGCGCGGACCGGGACGTGGATGCGGTCAAGCGCAGCCCGCGCAAGCCCGCGCCGCATGGCCACCCGGTGCCCACTTCGCCGCAGGGCTGGCAGGAGGACCGACAGGACCCGCGCAGGCGCAAACGGCGCAGGAAACGCAAGGGTCTCCTGCGCGAGATGTTCGAAGAGGCCTTCGACGTGCTGGAGGACATCTTCGACTGAACGCTGCCCCGTAACGGCCCCGTCACGGCCCGTCACATCACGGGGAGGGGGGATGCAACACGGGCCGGCAGGTGGCAGTTTCCCGGCGACAGGATCACCCGACCGGAGACCGAAGAGATGCTGACCCGCCGTTCCTTCGTGGCCCTTGCCACGGCAATGCCCGGCCTTGCCGCCGCCACGCGTGTCCGCGCCGCGGAACCCGCGATCTTTCAAAGCGACGGCCTCGCCCTCGGCGGCACCGACCCGGTCGCCTATTTCGAGGACGGCGCGCCGGTCCGCGGCGATGCTGTCCATGGCGCCGACTGGATGGGCGCGCTATGGACCTTCGCCACGGCCGCCAACCGCGAGGCGTTTCTCGCCGCACCCGAACGCTTCGCCCCGGCCTTCGGCGGCTACTGCGCCTTCGCCGCGTCGCGCGGCTACCTCGCGCCGACGATCCCGGAGGCCTGGGCCATCCATGACGACCGCCTCTACCTCAACGCGACCCTCCGCGCGCGGGAGCTGTGGCTGGCGGAACTCCCCGACGTCATCGCAGCGGGTGAGGCGCACTGGCCCGCGATCCTCGGCTGAGCCGCGAAGCTGCAGCACGTGATCACGTTTTCGTTCCGCGCTCTACAAAACGGCCAGACGGACCCCACCTTTCGTACAGGCGCCGCGGTTCGGAACACCGCGCGCCCATCACTGTCCCTCGTTCCGTGACTGCGCCCGCCGCATTCCCCGCTGCGGGCGCTTTTTTTGTGGCATGGGGCAGTTGTCATGGTATCCGGGGGCATGACCGAAACGCCCTCCGACGACCTGCTCCGCCGTATCCTGCGCGAGTCCAAAAGCTTCGCCTGCGTCGGCGTCAGCCCCAATCCCGTCCGGCCGTCCCACTACGTGGCGCGCTACCTGAAGCTGAAAGGCTACCGCGTGATCCCGGTCAATCCGGGGCAGGCGGGCAAGACGCTGTTCGGGGAAACCGTGCACGCCGATTTGTCGGAGATCGAGGGTGGCGTCGATGTCATCGACATCTTCCGCCGGCCCGAGGCCGTGCCCGGGATCGTCGAGGCGGCGCTGGCGATGTCGCCGCGCCCCAAGGTCATATGGATGCAGATCGGCGTGACGCATCCCGAGGCCGCCGCCCTGGCCGAGGCCGAGGGGCTGACGGTCATCCAAAACCGCTGCCCCAAGATCGAGTACCAGAGGCTCTTCGGAGAGCTTCGCATGGGCGGTTTCGCCACCGGGATCATTTCGTCCAGGCTCTAGGCGTCCCGGCCCTTCTTCATTCTGGCCGGAAAACTCCCGCCGGAGGCATCGGCGCCGGCGAGGGGGCCTGCCCCCCGAGGCGGCGCCTCCGCCCTCAGCCGCCCGTCTTGCGGTCGGCCTTCTCGTCGATGCCGGACACACCTTCGCGGCGCTCCAGCTTGATCAGGACATCCTCCAGCGTCACGTCCCGCGCAGCCAGCATCACCAGCAGGTGGTAGAGCACGTCCGCCGCCTCCGCCGTCAGGCGATCCCGGTCGCCCTTCACGGCCTCGATGATCGCCTCGACGGCCTCTTCGCCGAACTTCTCGGCGCATTTCTCCGGCCCCTTGGCCAGCAGCTTCGCCGTCCAGGACGTCTCGGGGTCGGCCCCGCGACGTGCGGCGATGGTGGCGGCAAGACGCTCCAGCGCCGTCATGTCAGGCGCACCGGTATGCCGGCCGCATGCATATGCGCCTTGGCCTCGGCGATGGTGTATTCGCCGAAATGGAAGATGGAGGCGGCCAGCACCGCGCTGGCCCCGCCTTCGGTCACGCCCTCCACGAGGTGATCGAGCGTGCCCACCCCGCCGCTTGCGATCACCGGCACCGGGACGGCATCCGTGATCGCGCGGGTCAGGGGCAGGTTGAACCCCTGTTTCGTCCCGTCACGATCCATCGAGGTCAGCAGGATCTCGCCCGCGCCCTTTTCGGTGACCGTTTTCGCGAAGGCCACGGCATCTATGCCGGTGGGCCTGCGGCCGCCATGGGTGAAGATCTCCCACTTGCCGGACGCGACCGTCTTGGCGTCGATGGCGCAGACGATGCACTGGCTGCCGAACTTGTCGGCGGCGCGCGCGATCACGTCGGGGTCGGCCACGGCGGCGGAGTTGAAACTGACCTTGTCGGCGCCGGCCAACAGCAGGTTGCGCACATCCTCCACCGTCCGCACCCCGCCGCCGATCGTGAGCGGCATGAAACACTGCTCCGCCGTGCGGGTCGCGAGGTCGTACATCGTGCCCCGGTTCTCGTGGGTCGCGTGGATGTCGAGAAAACACAACTCGTCCGCGCCGGCGGCGTCATAGGCCTGCGCCTGTTCCACCGGGTCGCCCGCGTCGCGCAGGTCGACGAAGTTCACGCCCTTGACCACGCGCCCGTCGGCGACGTCGAGACAGGGGATGATGCGCGTCTTCAGCATGGGCGCGTTCTTAGGGGATCGCGCGGCGGGAGGAAAGAGACGCCGGCACAGGGAGCGAGCAGCGCCGCCTCCCACGGGCGAAGGGCGGGGCGGGCAGTGGGCCCACAAGAGCCCGGCGCCGTGCGCAGTGTCGGGAAAAGACCGAAGATCTCCTCGCGCGCGGGCCCGGTGAGGGCCGATTTGCACATCTGGCCGGGATGGAAGCTCTCCATCTGCATTCCGTTCGCCGTGACGATCTCGTGCCGCGCGAAGAGCAGGTGGACATAGCGCACCGCCCGGATGCCCGTGGCCGGCGCGAAAAGCGCCTTGGCCGGCGCCAGCACCTCCCCGCTGCCAAAGCAGAGCTGGGCCCGCCAGTCCCGCAACATGAGCCGGTGCTGCGGTGAAACCAGCGTGTCGCGCGACGGCCTGCCCGGCCCGAAGGCGCCCGTCGGGATGCGGATCGGGGTCAGCCGGGCATGCGTGCGCAGCGCCGTGGCGTCATGGGCGCTCCCGCCTGCCCAGAGCAGCGGTTGCGCGCCATGGTCAAGCGTCAGGATCGCGTCGCCCGCAGCCAGCTGCTCCACCGGGCGCGGGCCGTGGGGCGTGTCGATCATCGTCCCGGCGGTGAAACACAGGATCATCCCGGCCTCGAAGGCGACGAGGGCGACCGTCTCGGACCCGTGGGAGGTTTCCTTGTCGGCCGATGTCTCCTCCTCGAAACGCAGGTCGATCTCGTCCGCGTCGAGGTTGCGGAAGATGACGTTGCCGGTGTCGGCCTCGTTTTTCGTCTGGGTTTCGGCCAGCACGACGGGATCGGAAAACGTCGCGCCCAGCCCGAACGCGGCCCAGTCGGAGTCCACGGTCCTGGCGTTCGAGGCGGTGCCCGCGCTGCCGTCGCCGCCCGGCTGCACCGCGATCCAGCCCACCTTTTCCAGCCCATGCACGCCATCCTGGCTTTCGGCCTCCTCGACGCTCAGGGTAAAGCCCTTCGCGCCGACCTTGGTCGGGTCACTGTCCACATGAGAGGCGTGCCGGTCGGAGGCGACCGTGGTCAACACCACGGGCGTGTCGGGGAAATCATGCGCAAGCGTCACGTCCTCCCCGTCGCTGTCGGCCTGCGCGTAGCCGGCTTCGATCAGGCGGCCGTCGGGCAGCACATGGGTTCCGCTTTCGATGGCGATCCAGTTGATCGTCTCCATCGCGGGATGCGCGCCGTCATGGTGTTCCCACTCGTCGATGGTGAAGGAAAAGCCCGTCGCATCGCCATTCGCGTCGGTGCGAAACTCGATCACGCGGAGGGAAAACGTGTTGCCGCCGTTATTCGTCGCGGTCAGGGCAACCACCGGATCGGTCAGCGCCTCGCTGAACTCCACCTCGATGGGTTCGCCCGCATAGGTCGTGTTCTCCCGCAAACTGCCCGTTTCGCCGATCGCCATGCCGTTCTTTCCCGCGCAAATCGCGGACAATCTGACAAAACGGTCTCAATGGCGGGTTAAGCGCCCTTCGGTCAGGCCAGCGCCGCAAGCGCCTCGCGAAGGTCCAGCGCCCCGTCATAGAGCGCGCGGCCCGAGATCGCCCCCGCGATGACGCCGGTGTTCCTGAGCGCCACCAGATCCGTCAGTGAGGACACGCCCCCCGATGCGATGACCGGGATCGAGGTGGCGCGCGCGAGCGCCTCGGTGGCCGCGACGTTGGGGCCCTGCATCGCCCCGTCGCGGTCGATATCGGTGTAGATGATGGCCGCCACGCCCGCGTCCTCGAAGGCGCGGGCGAGATCCGTCACCGCGACATCCGTCTGCTCCGCCCAGCCCTTGGTCGCCACGAAGCCCTCCCGCGCGTCGAGCCCCACGGCCACCCGGCCCGGAAAGGCACGCGCGGCCTGTCGGACCAGACCGGGGTTCTCGACCGCCACCGTGCCCAGGATCACCCGCGCGATGCCCTTTTCCAGCCATGTCTCGATGGTGGCCATGTCCCGGATGCCGCCACCCAGTTGCGCGGGCACATCCGTGGCCTCGAGAATGCCCTCGACCGCCGCGCCGTTCACGGGCGCGCCTGCAAAGGCGCCGTTCAGGTCGACAAGGTGCAGCCACTGGCAGCCCGCGTCCTGAAACGCGCGCGCTTGGCTCGCCGGGTCGGCGTTGAACACGGTGGCCTTGTCCATCTTGCCCCGCAAGAGGCGCACGGCCTGGCCGTCCTTGAGATCGATGGCGGGGTAGAGGATCATCGCGGGTCCCTTCGGCTGGTCTCGGGCCGCTCTGTGCCGCAAGCGGCGGCCGGGGGCAAGGCGGGGCGGCCCTCGTTGCGTCAGGCTTTACAGGGCCACGGGCGCGCGGCAGCCCGTCCGGGGAAAGTCAGGGAGGAGACCAACCGATGAGAACGACCCTGTTGGGCCTGGCCCTGGCCTTCGGGCTGGCGAGCGCGGCCTCGGCCGATCCGCTTCTGGGAAGCTGGCGGACGGCGGCCGACGACAATGGCCACAGCGGCCTGATCGAGGTGACGGTCTGCGGCAGGTCGCTCTGCGGAGAGCTGGTCGGTGCCTTCGATCAGAATGGCAACCCGATGCCGTCACCGAATATCGGACGGCTGATCATCTGGGACACCAACCCGACGCAAGGCGGCGATTACGTGGGCCGCGTCTATTCGCCGGACCGGGACGAGGAATACGACTCGCGGCTGGTTCTGACCGGTGACAGCCTGTGGGTGTCGGGCTGCCGCCGGGTCTTCGGCGTGCGGGGGTGCCGCGAAGGCGGTGTCTGGACGCGGGAGAACTGACGCGCCACCACGCTGAGCGCCGTGTCCCTCAGGGGCGCCACTGCAGGAAATTCGCGATCAGCCGCAGGCCCGCGCGCTGGCTTTTCTCGGGGTGGAACTGCGTGCCGATGACCGTGTCGCGGGTGACGATCGCGGTGACCGGGCCGCCATAATCCACATGGGCCAGAAGGTCGGCGGGGTCGGCCACGCGCATGGCGTAGGAATGGACGAAATAGGCGTGATCGCCGGTTTCGATCCCGTCGAGCACGGGGTGCGCGCGGTCGATGACCAGATCGTTCCAGCCCATGTGAGGCACCTTCATCTCCGGGTCGGAGGGCGTGATGCGCACCACCTCGCCGCCGATCCAGCCGAAGCCCGCCACGTCCTCGTATTCCCGGCCCCACTCGGCCAGCATCTGCATGCCCACGCAGATGCCGAGGAAGGGCAGGGCGCGTTTCTCGACCGCCTCGATCACCGCCTCTTCCAGCCCGTCGAAGGATTGCAGCCCGCGCCGGCAGGCGGGAAATGCGCCGTCGCCGGGCAGCACGACACGGGTCGCGCGCGCCACCTCGTCGGGGTCGGAACTCACGACAACGGGGCCCGCGCCGACCTCGGCGGCCATGCGCTGAAACGCCTTTTCCGCCGAATGCAGGTTGCCGGATTCGTAGTCTACGAGAACCGTGGTCATGTCTTGATGCCTTGCCGCGCGCGCCTGGCCGTCACAGCGCGCCCTTGGTCGAGGGGATCGCGTCGGACCGGCGCGGGTCGGGCTCCACCGCCTCGCGGAGCGCGCGGGCGACGGATTTGAACGCGGCCTCGGCGATGTGGTGGCTGTTCACCCCGGCAAGCTGCGTCACATGGAGCGTGATGCCGCCATGGGTCGAAAACGCCTGGAAGAACTCGCGCACGAGCTCGGTGTCGAACGTGCCGATCTTGGGCGTCGGGAACGTCACGTCCCAGACGAGGAACGGACGCGCCGACAGGTCGAGCGCGGCGCGCACCAGCGCCTCGTCCATCACCAGGTGGCAAGAGCCGTAGCGCCTAATGCCGCGCTTGTCGCCCAGCGCCTGCGACAGCGCCTGGCCCAGCGTGATGCCGACATCCTCCACCGTGTGGTGGTCGTCGATATGCAGATCGCCCGAGGCTGCGATGGTCAGGTCGATCAGAGCGTGGCGCGCCAGCTGGTCGAGCATGTGGTCGAAGAATCCCACGCCCGTGCGGTTGTCGTAAGCCCCCGTGCCGTCGAGGTTAATCTCGACGGAGATGTCGGTCTCCGCGGTCTTGCGGGCGATGGTTGCGCGGCGCATCGGCGTTCTCCTGTCACGGCGGGCCGCTTATAGGGCCGGGGGCGCGGCTTGGGAAGGCGCAAGGCCGGATCAGAGGTCGAGCAGGTCGAAATAGGCGTCGGCTATGGCATCCCAGCGATAGCGCCGCGCCGCCACCGTGGCCAGCGCAGCACCCATCGAAGCGCAGATATCGGGGCGCGTGGCGAGCCGCCGGACCAGTGCGATCAGCCCTTCCGTGTCGCGAAAGCCCGGTGCGGATCCTGCCGTGCTGACCCGGTTGTAGGCGCAGTCCCAGGCCAGGATCGGCACGCCGAAAGGCATCATCTCGACCAGCGACGGGTTGGTGCCGCCTGCCGAGTGGCCATGCAGGTAGAGCCACGCACGGTCGCGGATCGCCCGGAGCCGCGCGGGGTCGTACTCGGCCTCCAGCAGATACAGGTTCCGGGTGCCTTCCCAAGCCGCGCGCAACAGGCGGCCGTGCCGCGTGGCCGACCAGTTCGCCACGATGACGAGCGGCTGGTCGGGCAGGCGGGCGAAGGCGCGGATCAGCGTCTCGAGGTTGTTTTCGGGTTCCGCCCGCGCGATGGCGAGCGCATAGCGCGGCGGCAGCCCGAGGTCCGAGATATCGCCCGGCCTGGCCCGGCGGGCGTGGTCGGCGCCGTAGGCGATCACCTGCGGCCGGCATCCGTAGCGTTCGGTGATGTCGCGGGCCAGCGCCGCGTTGTCGGCCACGACGACGTCGGCGGCGCGTACCGCCCTGCGCTCGGACCAGGCCAGAACCCGGCGCGCCGTGCCGCCCCATTTCGCGCGTTCTGCCTCGCGGCCATCGACATGCACGACAAGGCGCGTCCGGCTGAGCGGCGCGAGCGCGGCCAGCGGCCCGCCGCCCGAAACGCCCAGAGCAAGGACCGTGTCGGCGGCGTCCCGCCCGATCATCTCGGCCAGCGCCGAGGCGCCGTCATAGGGGATCGAGGAGGCGCCGTTGGCCGGCAGCCGAAGGTGACGCAGACGCGCGCCGCGGAACCGGTCTGGACGGGGGGTGGCCGTGCCCTTGGCCGAGCACCAGATCGTCAGTTTCGACGCGATCCCCCGCGCCTCGGCCGCGATGGCGAGCTGTTCGGCGAGGGTTTCGAACCCGCCATAGGAGGCAGGTACGCCTGCGCAGCCGATGATCGCCGCGCGCCGGTTGCGCAACTGTCGCCTCGAGATCGAGGGCGTGGCGGGACGCGAGCCATCGGCCGCAAGCCCGTGGAGATGCGCGACGGACCCGCTCATGCCGCGGAGGCCGGATGCCGCGATGCGCCGCCCCGAAGGCGTGGCGCTTGGAATTGCGCGCCCGACAGGCGCCACTGACGGAGTTTATCCACGAAACCCTCGCAAACCCGCGGGGCCATTTCGGCCGCCGCCACCGCCCCGGTTTTGCAGTATAGAAGTTGCCAAAAGCCTTACGCGCCCTGGCGAGGGCCCGAAAACACGAAGGGCCGCCCGTGGCGACCCGTCTGTGTCCCGATCCGATGTCCGGGAAATCTGGAGCGGGTGATGAGATTCGAACTCACGACCCTTACCTTGGCAAGGTAATGCTCTACCCCTGAGCTACACCCGCTCTCTTATGGGGGCCGTATCTAGGTCGGGCCGCGCGGCTCTGCAAGTGGAAAATGCATGCGCCGGCCGCGCCGGCCGTGCCCGCTCAACCGGCCACGAAATTCACGTCGTCGATGGCGAAGAATTCCTCGGACGTCGGCTGTGCGGTGCCCGAGTAGACGCCGAAGGTGACCGTCTCGCCGGGATCGTCGATGGTGATCGTGTAGGTCGCGCGGCTGTCACTGCCGTGGCTGCCGCCGCCCATCGGTTCGTTGCTGTACTGCTGTGCGACGGACACGTTCACGCCCGACACGCCGCCGTCGGTGGTGGTGATCGTGCCGTGATTGTCGGCATAGAGCGCCACGACCTGTCCGTTGATCATGATCGAGGCGGCCTCGCCCGAAAGATCGTCAACGCCGAGCATGTCGAAGGTGAGGGTCGCCGTGTCCGCGCCAGCGGGGACTGCGAAGGTGGCCTGCGTCGTCTCGAGCGGGCCGAGCTGCAACACCTCGCCGAAACCGATGAGGTTGGCCAGCGTGCCGCCCACGAAGCCGCCCATACCGTCGGAGAAATCGTTGGAGAAAAGCGCCTCGGGCATGGCGAAGGCGGTGCGGATCTCGACTCCCGCCATTTGCGACGCCGTTTCGCCCGCCAGGCTCTCGATCCCGCCCGACACCAGCACGACGAGGGCGATGCCCGTGCCGACGACTCCTGCGGACAGCACCACCCAGTCGACGGTGATCGCTCCCGCTTCGTCCTTGAAGAAATTGCAAACCATGCACATACCCGCGATGCCCCGCGGTTAACCATCATATGTCACATTGGGGCCAAGTCGTGGCGCTATCGTAACCTCATCGTGGCGTCGCGCCTTTCGGGGGCACGACGCTGCGCAGGTTCGAAATCCGACGCCTCCATGGCAATGGCGTCAGTCTTCCAACTCGACCAGCAGGTCCTTGGCGTCGATCTGCCCGCCGGCTGCCACGTGCACGGCCTTGACCAGAGCGTCGCGCTCGGCGTGAAGGCCGGTCTCCATCTTCATCGCCTCGATGGTCAGCAGGAGATCGCCCTGCGCCACCTTCTGCCCCGGCGAGATCGCGACGGTGGCCACGACGCCAGGCATCGGCGCGCCGATATGGTTTGGGTTGCCCATCTCCGCCTTCGGGCGCTTGACCTGGCCCGCGGCGATCTTGCGGTTGGGCACCCGGATCGTGCGCGGCTGGCCGTTGAGCTCGAAGAAGACCCGGACCTCGCCTTCCTCGTTGGTGTCGCCTATGGCCTGCAGCTGCACGACAAGGCGCACGCCCGGGTCGATCTCGGCCTCGATCTCCTCGCCCGGTTCCATCCCGTAGAAGAAGGTGCGCGTGGGCAATGTCCGGACGGGCCCGTATTCCTTGTGGCGCATCGCGTAGTCGGAAAAGACCTTCGGATACATCATGTAGCCCATCAGGTCCTCGTCATCGATCTCCTCCTCGAGCCGATCTTCCAGCGCCGTGCGCTCGGCCTCCAGATCGACAGGGGCCACATGCTTGCCGGGCCGGTCGAGCACGGGCTGCTCGTCCTTGAGCACCTTCTTCAGGATGCCGGGCGGAAAGCCGCCCGGCGGCTGGCCGAGATTGCCGCGCATCATGTCGATGACGCTGTCGGGGAAGGAGACGTCCTTGGCGGGGTTCTCCACGTCCTCGCGCGTCAGGCCCTGGCTGACCATCATCAGCGCCATGTCGCCCACCACCTTGGAGGACGGCGTGACCTTCACGATGTCGCCGAACATCTGGTTCACGTCGGCATACATCTGCGCCACCTCGTGCCAGCGGTCCTCCAGCCCCATGGACCGCGCCTGCGCCTTGAGGTTGGTGAACTGCCCGCCCGGCATCTCGTGGAGATAGACCTCCGAGGCGGGCGCCTGCATCCCCGATTCAAACGCCGCGTAATGGGCGCGCACGGCCTCCCAGTAGTCGGAGATCTCGCGGATCGCCCCGATATCGAGACCGGTATCCCGGTCGGTGAAGCGCAGGGCCTCCACCACCGTGCCCAGCGTCGCCTGGCTGGTGTTGCCTGACAGGGCGTCCATCGCGCAATCGACCGCATCCACGCCCGCGGCGGAGGCCTCGAGAATCGTGCCGCAGGCGATACCGGCCGTGTCATGGGTGTGGAAATGGATCGGAAGGTCCACCGCGTCCTTCAGCGCCGGGATCAGAACCGCCGCCGCGGCGGGTTTCAGCAGGCCCGCCATGTCCTTGAGCCCGAGCACATGGGCACCGGCGGCCTCCAGATCCTTGGCCATCTTGACGTAGTATTTCAGGTCGTATTTCGCCCGGTCGGGATCAAGCACGTTGCCGGTGTAGCAGATCGTGCCCTCGCAGATCTTGTCCGTCTCCAGCACCGCGTCCATCGAGACGCGCATGTTCTCGACCCAGTTGAGACTGTCGAAGACGCGGAAGACGTCCACGCCGCTTTCGGCGGCCCGCCTGACGAAGGCCTGCACCACGTTGTCGGGGTAATTCGTGTAGCCCACGCCGTTGGCGCCCCTGAGCAACATCTGCGTCATGATGTTGGGCATCTTCTCGCGGATGTCGCGCAGCCGCTGCCACGGGCATTCCTGCAAGAAGCGATAGGCCACGTCGAAGGTGGCCCCGCCCCAGCATTCGACGCTGAAGAGCTCGGGCAGGTTCGCGGCATAGGCGGGTGCGACCTTGATCATGTCGATCGAGCGCATCCGCGTGGCCAGCAACGACTGGTGCCCGTCGCGCATGGTCGTGTCGGTGATCAGAAGGCGCGTCTGCTCCTTCATCCATTTCGCCACGGCCTCGGGTCCATGCTCGTCCAGAAGCTGGCGGGTACCCATCGCAGGCGTGTCGGACCTGAGCACGGGCGGCTTGGGATCCTTGATGTCGGCGCGGGGACGGGGGCGTCCCTCGGTCTCGGGATGCCCGTTCACGGTGATGTCGGCGATATACGTCAGGAGCCGCGTCGCGCGGTCCCGGCGAGGCTTGAAATCGAACAGCTCGGGCGTCTCGTCGATGAACTTGGTGTGGTACTGGTAGTTCAGGAAGGTCGGGTGCTTCAGCAGGTTCTCGACGAAGGCGATGTTGGTCGACACACCCCGGATGCGAAACTCGCGCAGCGCGCGGTCCATCCGCGCGATCGCGGCCTCGGGCGTGGGCGCCCATGCGGTGACCTTCTCCAGCAGGCTGTCATAATAACGCGTGATGACCGCACCGGAATAGGCCGTGCCGCCGTCGAGCCGGATGCCCATGCCGGTGGCCCCGCGATAGGCGGTGATACGCCCGTAATCGGGGATGAAGTTGTTGGTCGGGTCCTCGGTGGTGATCCGGCACTGGATGGCGTGGCCGTCGAGCTTCACGTCGTATTGCGAGGCGACGCCGGTGGCCTCCACGAGGCTCTTGCCCTCGGTGATGAGGATCTGCGCGCGCACGATGTCGATGCCGGTGACCTCTTCGGTCACGGTATGCTCGACCTGCACGCGGGGATTGACCTCGATGAAGTAGAAAGCGCCGGTTTCCATGTCCATGAGGAACTCGACGGTGCCGGCGCACTGGTAGTTCACGTGTTCGCAGATCTTCTTGCCCAGAAGACAGATCTCCTCGCGCTGGGCCTCGGAGAGATAGGGGGCGGGCGCGCGTTCCACGACCTTCTGGTTGCGCCGCTGGACGGAACAGTCGCGTTCGTAGAGGTGGTAGATGTTGCCATGACTGTCACCGAGGATCTGCACCTCCACGTGCCGGGCGCGCAGGATCATCTTCTCGAGGTAACCCTCGCCATTGCCGAAGGCGGCCTCGGCCTCGCGCCGGCCCTCGCGGACCTTCTCCTCGAGCTCCCCGGGGCCGTTGATCGGGCGCATCCCCCGCCCGCCGCCACCCCAGGAGGCCTTGAGCATCAGGGGATAGCCGATCTCGCCGGCGTCTTTCGCGATGCCCTTCATGTCGTCGCCGAGGACCTCGGTCGCCGGGATCACGGGAACGCCCGCCTCGATCGCCACACGTCGCGCGGAGGCCTTGTCGCCAAGCGCGCGCATCGTCTCGGCCCTCGGCCCGATGAAGGCGATCCCGGCGGCCTCGCAGGCATCGACGAATTCGGGGTTTTCGGACAAAAGCCCGTAGCCCGGATGGATCGCGTCGGCGCCGCACATCTTCGCCACGCGGATGATCTCGGGGATCGAGAGATAGGCCGCCACGGGGCCGAGCCCCTCGCCGATCTTGTAGGCCTCGTCCGCCTTGAAGCGGTGGAGCGACAGCTTGTCCTCCTCGGCGTAGATGGCGACCGTCCGCTTGCCCAGCTCGTTCGCCGCGCGCATGACGCGGATCGCGATTTCGCCGCGATTGGCGACGAGGATCTTCTTGAACTCGGGCATGGCGGACGGAACTCCCTTTCGCGATTGCAGAATGTCTACGGCGCGTCGGGCAAGCCCGCAACTGGAAGCTGTGCCGCATGAGCCGGACAACGGGGGTCAGCGGCGGCTCGGGGGACGAGCCCCCTTGCCGCCGCTCATGCGCTCCGCGCACGGCTTTCCTCATGCGCTCCGCGCGGGGAGTTTTCTGCCAGGATGAAAGTGAGGGGTCAGGTCCCGGACCACCGACGTCCGGACAGCTCGTCCAGCCGCGCGGCCCCGATCTGCGCCATGTTGGAGGTCATGTCCTTGACCAGCATGTCGTGCAGATGCGCCGGCCCCTTGCGCCCCAACGCGCCGAGCGCGTAGTGCCACGTGCGCCCCATCATCACGAAATCGGCCCCCAGCGCCAGCATGCGCAGGATGTCGAGCCCGCCCGCGATCCCGCTGTCGCAGATCACCGGCAACCCGGTCGCCGCCCGAATCTCCGGCAGCACATCCACCGCGGCGGGCGCGCCGTCGAACTGCCGGCCCGCGTGGTTCGAAACCCAGATCGCATCGACGCCCTCCGCCTCGGCGCGGGTCGCGACCTCGGTCTCCATGACACCCTTGAGGATGAACGGCCCCGTCCACGCCTCGCGCAGCCCGGCCACGTAATCCCAGTCGGGCGCGGCGCGAAGCAGGTAGCCCACATGCGCCGTGGAGGGCAGGCGGCCCAGCTTTTCCTGGTCGGCGTAGCTGTCCATCAGCCGCATGCGCGGCATGCCCGAGGCCCGGATGCCCATGGCCCAGGCCGGGCAGCGCGCGACCTGCAGCGCCAGACGCGGCGTCAGGCGCGGCGGCTGCACCAGCCCGCCGCGTGTCTGGCGCTCCCGCCGCGAGGCCGCGGGCACGTCCACGGTCAGCACAAGCGTGTGAAACCCCGCGCCGCGCGCCCGCGCCAGCATGTCGTCACGGATGCCGGGATCGCGGGGCGGGTACATCTGGAACCAGCCCTGATCGCCCTGCGCGCCCTTCAGGTCCTCGGGCGTGCGCGTCGCCACGGTCGAGAGGCCATAGGGAATGCCCGCCCGCGCCGCGTGCCGCGCCAGCAGGATCTCCGCCTCGGGCCAGACCAGCCCCGACATGCCCAGCGGCGCGATGCCGAAGGGCACCGGGAAGGCGCGCCCGAGGAAGGTGGTCGCGAGATCCGCCACGATCTCCCCGCGCAGCGCGGCAGGCCGGAACAGGACGCGGTCGAGGGCTGCGCGGTTGCGCGCGGTCACGCTCTCGCTGCCGGTCGCGCTGTCGAGATACTCCCACACGAAATGCGGGATGCGCCGCCGCGCGCGCGCCTTGAGGTCGGAAATCGCGGGATATTTCGCGTGCAGGTCCATGCGCGACACGAAGCACCCGCGCGCCGGCTTGTCCAGAGCGCTACCGCAGGCCCGCCTTCATCTTTCCCCAAATACCGCCGGGGTCCGGGGCAGCGCCCCGGGGTCTGCCGGAAGCGCGCGGAACAATCTGCGAACAAAGCTTTAATCCCGCACCAAATCGCCCTATGCTCCGCCCATGAGCAGTTTCGACGATTCCGAGGCGTTCGAGGCCGCCTCCGCCGTTTCGCTGTCCGCGCAGGCCATGGCCGCGCGGCCCAAGCCCTATCTCGACGGGCTGAACCCCGCGCAGCGCGATGCGGTGCAGCGGCTCGACGGCCCTGTGCTGATGCTGGCGGGCGCGGGCACCGGCAAGACGCGCGCGCTGACCGCGCGGATCGCGCATCTTCTGACCACGGGGGCGGCGCGGCCGAACGAGATCCTGGCCGTCACCTTCACCAACAAGGCCGCGCGCGAGATGCGCGGGCGCGTGGCGCAACTCATGGGGCAGTCCATCGAGGGGATGCCCTGGCTCGGCACGTTTCACGCGATCTGCGTAAAGCTCTTGCGCCGCCATGCGGAGCTCGTGGGGCTGAAGTCCAACTTCACCATCCTCGACACCGACGACCAGGTCCGGCTGATGAAGCAGCTGATCAACGCCGCCGGGATCGACGAAAAGCGCTGGCCGGCGCGGCAGCTGGCCTCGATCATCGACGGCTGGAAGAATCGCGCGCTGACGCCCGACAAGATCCCCGCCGCCGATGCCGGCGCCTTCAACCGGCAGGGCCCCGCGCTCTACGCCGAATACCAGGCGCGGCTGAAGACGCTGAACGCGGTCGATTTCGGCGATCTCCTGCTCCACGTCATCGAGATCTTCCAGAAGAACGATGACCTGCTGGAACAGTATCGCCGCTGGTTCCGCTACATTCTCGTGGACGAGTACCAGGACACCAACGTCGCGCAATATCTCTGGCTCAGGCTTCTGGCGCAGGGGCACATGAACATCTGCTGCGTGGGCGACGACGACCAGTCGATCTATGGCTGGCGCGGCGCCGAGGTGGGCAACATCCTTCGGTTCGAAAAGGATTTTCCCGGCGCCCATGTCGTCCGGCTGGAACAGAACTACCGTTCCACCGGCCATATCCTCTCCGCCGCCTCGGGCGTCATTGCGGCCAACAAGGGGCGGCTGGGCAAGACGCTCTGGACCGAGGGCGAGGACGGCGAGAAGGTCCGCCTGATCGGCCATTGGGACGGCGAGGAGGAGGCCCGCTGGGTCGGCGAGGAGATCGAGGCCATGGGCCACGGCACGCGCGGCATGGACCCGATCCGGCCCGACGGGATCGCCATCCTCGTGCGCGCCTCCCACCAGATGCGCGCCTTCGAGGACCGTTTCCTGACCATCGGTCTGCCCTATCGCGTGATCGGCGGCCCGCGCTTCTACGAGCGGATGGAGATCCGCGATGCGATGGCCTATTTCCGCGTCGTGGTCAGCCCCGAGGACGATCTTGCCTTCGAGCGGATCGTGAACACGCCCAAGCGCGGGCTGGGCGACAAGGCGCAGGCGACGATCCAGAAACTGGCGCGCACCAATGGCGTGAGCCTCGTGGAAGGCGCCCGGCTGGCGGTGGACAGTGGCGCGCTGGGCGGCAAGGGTGCGAAGGAGTTGCGCGCGCTTCTGGAGCGCGTCGCACGCTGGCGGTCGATGATGGCGGGCGCGGTGGCGGCCACGTCGGACGATCTCATAGAAGATATGGGGGCGGGCGATCGGCTGTCCCATATCGAGCTGGCCGAGGTGATCCTCGACGAAAGCGGCTACACGGCGCATTGGCAGAACGACAAGACGCCGGAGGCGCCGGGTCGGCTGGAGAACCTCAAGGAACTTGTCAAGGCATTGGAATCCTTCGAGAACCTGCAAGGGTTTCTCGAACATGTCTCGCTCATCATGGACAATGAGCAGGAGGACAGCGAGCCCAAGGTCACGCTGATGACGCTCCACGCCGCCAAGGGGCTGGAGTTTCCCGCCGTTTTTCTGCCGGGCTGGGAGGACGGGCTGTTCCCCTCGCAGCGGTCCATGGACGAGACCGGGCTCAAGGGTCTCGAGGAGGAACGACGCCTCGCCTATGTGGGCATCACGCGCGCCGAGAGGCTCTGCACGATCTCGTTCGCCGGCAACCGCCGGGTCTATGGCCAGTGGCAGAGCCAGCTGCCCTCGCGCTTCATCGACGAGTTGCCGGCCGAGCATGTGGAGGTGCTGACGCCGCCCGGTCTTTACGGCCATCAGGGCGGCATGGCCGCCTCGGCCAGCCCCGTCAGCGGCATGATGCGCGGCTCCGACCTGCACGAACAGGCGGCGCGCGCCGATGTCTACAACTCGCCGGGGTGGAGACGGCTGCAGGCCAATCAGGGTCGCTTCGGCATGCGCCAGCCCTCGGAGGCCAAGGGAATCACCATCGACGCCGAGGCGGTCAGCGTGTTTTCCGAAGGTGACCGGGTTTTTCACCAGAAATTCGGCTATGGCTCCATCATCAGTGTCGAGGGTGACAAGCTTGGCGTCCGTTTCGACAAGGCCGGTGAAAAACACGTGGTTGGCCGGTTCCTCGTGGCCGCCGATGCCGCCGGCGATGTGCCGTTCTAGGCCGATCTGGCGCGCGAAAGATTTCAAAGCTGTCGTTTTTGCGTGAACGCGGGTAAAACCGGCCTGCGAGACAGATCATCGGGACGCGGCCCCATGGATGTGGGGGCGGGCCAAGGGCCCGGGCTAGGGAGGAACCGATGAAGACCCTGATCTATGAACCCGATCCCGGGCGCGCCCGGGGTCACGTGGCCCTGTTCGGCGGCGATGCCGACCGGGTGGATATCGCCCGCAGCATCGCCGAGGCGCGGCTGATGTTGCTGAACGACCGCTACGACCGGTTGGCGCTCAGGCGCGGGGCAGGGGCGGCGCGGGCGCTTCTGGGCGTGGCCCGCGCGACAAGCCCCGACTGCGTCATGGTCGACCTCGGCTCGATGCGCGCGCGTCCGGTCTCCGGCCCTGGCAGGGACGCCACGGCCCTCAGCCGGCCGGCCTGAGCATCGGCCAGAGCGAGGCCACCAGCACAAGCGCCATCGTCCAGTTGAACGCCCTCAGCCGTCCGGGCGCGGTCAGCCATCGGCTGAGCTGCGTGCCGCCCCAGGCCCAGGCCGTGACGGAGGGCAGGTTCACCGCGGCGAAGACCAGCGCCACGAGGACTGCGCCGCTCCACGCGCCGTCCGCCGCGCCGAAATTCGTCTGCGCGTAGATCGCCATGTACCAGGCCTTCGGGTTCACCCACTGGAACGCCGCGGCCTGCGCCCAGGTCAGCGGACGGCCCTTCGCCGCGCCCTCGGCCGGTGGTGCCGCGTTCGCGATCTTCCAGGCCAGCCACAGCAGGTAGGCCACGCTGACCACCGTCAGTCCCGTGCGCAGCCACGGCAGCGCGGTGAACAGGCCCAGAAGGCCCAGCCCCACCAGCGCCACCATCGCCGCATGGCCGCCCGAGATGCCCAGCATGTGCGGCACCGTCCGGCGCAACCCGAAATTCGCGCCCGAGGCCAGCAACATGACGTTGTTCGGCCCCGGCGTGATCGAGGAGGCGAAGGCGAAGAGGATGAGCGCGGCAAGCGTGTCGAGGGTCATGAGCGCAACCATGATGCATGACACACCGCATGAAATTGCAATATGCCGCGTCTTGCGGTAGCTCACGCAACAGATGATCGACATCGACGACAAGAACCGACGGATATTGCGTGAACTTGCGCGTGACGGGCGGATCAGCAACCTCGCGCTGGCCGAACGCGTGGCGCTCAGCCCGTCGGCCACGCTGCGCCGGGTCCAGGCGCTGGAGGCCGCGGGCGTGATCCGCGGCTACCGGGTCGTGACCGATCCCGCGAAACTGGGCGTGGGCTTCGTGGCCTATCTCGCCGTGGGCCTGAAATCCCACACCAAGTCCGAACAGATGGCCTTCGAGCGCGCGATGGCGGCCTCGGCCGAGGTGCGCGAGTGCCATAACGTGACGGGGTCCGTGGAGTACCTCCTGCGCGTGGAGGCCGCCGACCTGCCGTCCTACAAGCGGTTTCACACCGATATCCTGGGCGACCTGCCGCAGGTGGCCACGATCACGACCTATGTGGTCATGGGCTCGCCCAAGGACGAGCGTGGCTGAAGGGGAGAGTCGGGCGCAGATCAAAAAAAAATGGCGGTGGTGCCAGAGGGAGGAGAGAGGCACCACCGCCAGATCTCAGCGCCAAAGGGAGGAGGAGGCGCCGATATGTTGGGCGTCGGGCCCCAGGGAGGAGCGGGACCTTTCGCCGGTCGTCACGGCCCCAAGGGAGGAGGGGGGCCGATTTGCTGTCCGACCGCGAGGGCCGGTAGATTAGGCGGGTGCATCCGATTGGGAGGAGGTTGGATGCACCCGCAAGTTCCCGAAGCCCGAAGGGAGGAGGAGGGCCGCGGGAAACCTCGATTTCAGTCCAGCTTGCCGTAGACGGCCTCGAACGCCGCCTGGCGCAGCATGGACTGGTTCAGGCCAAGATCGTCCATTTCACGGACGGAAAGGCCCTGCAACTCGTTGAGCGTGCGGCGATAGAGCCGCCACGCGGAATATGCTTCGGCCGCCTGCTTGAACATCTCGCCCAGCCGGGGGCCGAGAGAAGCACTTGCGGTCCTGTTGCTCGATACGTAAGCCATGGTGTCCTCGACATAAAATTCACGGTGGTCACTTCCGACCCGTCGCGTGGGGCCTGTTTCCCGCCCCGTTGAGGTCGAAAGATAGGGATATGCTGCAACTGCACAATAACCACTCGCTCAATGCTGCTATGCAGAAATTGCAAGGCTCTGGTAGCGCTCACGGGAAGGCTTTGAAAGCGCTTTGGAAATGATCGCGGGCGGCGCCTTCCGGGACCCGCAATTCGCGCGCTTTTTCGTGGGCGTCTTCTTTGCGGTGCAGGCGATCTGGGTTCAGCGAGTCACACTGGCCTGGCTCGCGTGGGAGCGGACGGGCTCGGCGGGATTCGTCGGGCTGGTCGCGGCGCTGGGCCTCGCGCCCACGCTGGTGGCCGGGCCCTTGTTCGGCGTGATGGCCGACAGGGTGGATATCCGCCGGGCGGCGCTCGCCACGAACGGGATCATGGCCGGGATCCTCGCGGTGCTGGCCCTGTCGCTGCCCTTGGTGGGGGCATGGGGCGTGGCGGCGGCCGCGCTGGCCATCGGGATCACCTCCTCGGCACATCACCCGGTGCGCATGTCGCTGGGTCCGCGGCTCGTGGCGCGCGAGATGGTGCAGCACGTGGTTTCGGTCACCGCGCTCAACTTCAACCTCGCGCGGCTGGTGGCGCCGGTGATTGCCGGCTGGATCATCGCAAGCGCCGGGGCGGGCGTGGCGCTCTGGGTGGCCGTCCTGTGCTACATCCCGATGCTGGCGATCCTGCCGCTTCTGCGCCCGCGCGCGCTGCCCCCGCGCGCGCGTGCCCCGTTCCTCCAGGAGCTGCGCGGCGGCCTGCGATTCGCGGCCGACGCGCCGCTGATCCGCGAGGCGCTGATCCTGACGCTGGTCTTCGCCACGCTCGTGCGTGGCGCGCTGGAGGTGCTGCCGGTGCTGGCCGACGGCGCCTTCGGGCAGGGTGCGGCGGGTCTGGGGATGCTCACGGCGGCGGCGGGGGCGGGCGCCCTGGTCTCGGCCATGCTCAAGGCCTGGGGCGCGGGCGCGGCCGGGGCCAGCATTCCGCGCAGCGTTCTGGCCGCCATGGCGCTCGGTTTCGCGGCGGTCGCGGGCATGGGTCTCGCACCGGTCTGGCCGCTCGCGCTGTTGGCCACGGCGCTGGCGGGGTTCACGGCCACATGGTGCGGGGTCAGCCTGCAGGCGGCGATCCAGACCGATCTGCCCGATGCCTATCGCGGGCGGGTCATGAGCCTCTGGACGGTGGTCGGCGTCGGCGCGGTGGCCATCGGCGCGGGCCTGATCGGGGTGCTGGCCGAGCTGTTCGGGATCGGGCCGGCGCTGGTGCTCGCGGGGTGCACCGGAGTTTTCGGCATGGCGCTTTGGCGCATCGGGGGTGCACGCGGCTGAGATTCAGCCTATCTGCGGGGCGAGACAGTTTGCACGCGCAAGAAAGGACAGGACATTAGCCAGACCCGAGAGACCATTCTTCAGGCGCTTTCGGACCTGACCCTGCCCGATGGCGGCGACGTGGTCTCGCGCGATCTCGTGCGCGCGCTGACCGTGCAGGACGGACGCGTCTCCTTCATCCTCGAGGCCGACAGCCCCGAGACCGCGAAGCGCTTGGAACCCGTGCGCCTGGCCTGCGAGCAGATGCTCAAGAAGCTGCCGGGCGTCGATCAGGTGATGGTCGCGCTGACGGCCCACGGGCCCGCGGCCAAGGCGCCGCCGAAGCCCGCAGCGCCGGCAGGCGCGCCGCCCAACCTGCAGATCGGCGGCCACATGAAGCCGCAGCAGGGCTCGATGAAACCCTCCGGCGTGCGCCACATCATCGGCATCGGTTCCGGCAAGGGCGGGGTCGGCAAGTCGACGGTGGCCTCGAACCTCGCCGTGGCGCTGGCGCGGCAGGGTCGCCGCGTGGGGCTGCTGGATGCCGATATCTACGGACCGTCCCAGCCACGCATGATGGGCGTGAACAAGCGGCCATCCTCTCCGGACGGCAAGACGATCATCCCGCTCCACGCCCATGGCGTCACCTGCATGTCCATCGGTTTCATGCTGCCCGAGGAAAAGGCCGTGGTCTGGCGGGGGCCGATGCTGATGGGCGCGCTGCAGCAGATGCTGACGCAGGTGGAGTGGGGGGAACTCGACATCCTTCTCGTCGACCTGCCTCCGGGCACCGGCGACGTGGCCATGACGCTGTGCCAGAAAGCCGAGGTGACGGGGGCGATCGTCGTCTCCACCCCGCAGGACGTGGCGCTTCTGGATGCGCGCAAGGCGCTCAACATGTTCGAGCTATTGAAGACGCCGGTTCTGGGCCTGATCGAGAACATGGCAAGCTATGTCTGCCCCAATTGCGGCCACGAGGCGCATATCTTCGGCGAGGGTGGCGTGAAGGCCGAGGCCGAGCGGCTGGACCTGCCCTTTCTCGGCGCGCTGCCGATCAGCATCGAGACCCGGATCGCGGGCGACGCCGGGATCCCCATCGCAGCCGGCGAGGGGCCGATGTCGGACGCCTATGCTGCGCTGGCACGGCGATTCATCCTCGGTGGCATGGCCTGAGCGGGTGCCTCACGGGGTGATTCGCGCCCCGGACTCCGCGAAAAGCCGGAAAATGCCGGGCTGAGCCGGATTTTTTCGGCACTTTCCACCACATCTGGGGAAAACCCCTCCCATCCCGAAATTCCCCCACATCTTGTGGGCCGTTCTGCATTTTCCACCAGAGGTGGCGCCATTCCGCCGATGGGTCGTCATGCGCGTCCTGTTGCATTTCCGTCGTTTGGCGCTCGGCGGGGGAAAATCCCAAAAAAAGGTGTTGATTGGGAGATATTCCCGTGGCACCCATTGGTCATCGGCAAACGAGATCGACACGCCGGGACAACGAGCCCGGACCAAAAACAAAAAACGGCAGGTTCATACAGGCAATCTCGAACGCCAGAAGAAAGAGATCCGGCGCGCAAGCGAGCAGACATCCCCCCAGGTGGCATGCGTAGTCGGACACCCAGCGATGGGACGAGGGCGGCGGATTGAGCAGTGGCAGCTTGCTCAATCCGCCGTTTCCGTTTCCGACGCTCGAATAAGGCCGCAATGCGGCGAAAAAATGGCGACAGCCCGGGGGCGACACCAGAAGGCGCAAGGCCCGTGGACAGCAGGTTTCAAGGCGAAAGCCTGAACAAGGTGGATGGAAAGGGCCGGATCTCGCTTCCGGCCAAGTTCCGTCGTGCCCTGCAGTCCGGTGACAGCCGTTGCGGCCCCGGCGATGCCGCCCGCCTCTACATCGCCTATGGCAACCCCACCACGAATTTCGTCGAGTGCCTCTCGGGCGATTACTACGACGACCTCGTGCGCCGCATCGAAGGCATGGATGATGGCGAGAGCGCGCGCGAGCTGCTCGAATACCTCTATTTCGTGAAATGTGACGAGGTCGGCGTCGACGAGACGGGCCGCTTCGTCCTGCCGCCGGCGGCCCGCGAGAAGCTGGGCCTCGACGGTGAGGCGCTGTTCCAGGGCAAGGGACAGAAGTTCCACATCCTCAAGCCCGACGATGGCGCCGCTGCTGACGACAAAGTTAGGAAAATGCTGGAGAAATTCAGTGAAGGCAAAGAATTCTTCAATCCCATCTCGCTGGCCAACAAGCGCCGTCCGGACCCTGCAGATGTCGATGCGCAATGACCGGGACGGGCGCCCAAACGCCCCCCGTGCCGCCCCCCGTGCCGCCGCATTTGCCGGTCCTTCTGGGTCCGCTTCTTCGGGCGGTCGGCCCGATTTCTGGCGTGTGGCTCGATGGCACCTTCGGCGCTGGTGGCTACGCCCGTGGATTGCTTGAGGCGGGGGCCGATGTGGTGATCGGGGTCGACCGGGATCCTCTGGCCTTCGAGCTTGCCGCGCCCTGGGCCGCCGCCTTCGGTGACCGGTTGATGCTCGTTCCCGGCACTTTCTCCGAGCTTGACGAACACGCCGCCGCCGCCGGGTACCCCGCGCTCGACGGCGTGGCGCTGGATCTCGGCGTCTCCTCCATGCAGCTCGACCGCGCGGAACGCGGCTTTTCCTTCCTGCGCGACGGGCCGCTCGACATGCGCATGGGGCAGGAGGGGCCGTCTGCCGCCGATCTGGTCAACGATGCGCCCGAGGCGCTTCTGGCCGATATCATCCACTACTACGGCGAAGAGCGCGCCGCGCGCCGCATCGCGCGCGCCATCGTGGCCGAGCGCGCCAAGGCGCCCATCGAGACGACCCTCAGGCTCGCCGGCATCGTCGAATCCTGCCTTCCGCGCAAGAAACCGGGGCAGATCCATCCCGCGACGCGCACCTTTCAGGGGTTGCGGATCGCGGTGAATGACGAGCTGGGGCAGCTTGTCGCCGCACTGGGCGCCGCCGAACGCGCGCTGAAGCCCGGCGGCAAGCTCGCGGTCGTGACGTTCCATTCCATCGAGGACCGTATCGTCAAGCGCTTCCTCGCCGAGCGCGCCTCCGCCGGCGGCGGCGGCTCCCGCCATGCGCCCGCCGAGGCCCTGCGCGATCCCGGTTTCGTGCTCACGCCGAAAAAGGCCATCGCGCCGGACGCGGACGAGATCGCGGCAAACCCCCGCGCGCGGTCCGCCAAGCTGCGCGTGGCCACCCGCACCGACGCCCCGGCCGAGGCCGTGGACGCCACCCGTCTGGGGCTGCCGCAGATCGGGGGGATCGCCTGATGCGCGGGCTGCCGATCTTCCTTGCCGCGCTGGCGGTCATCGGGCTGGGCTACTGGGCCTATTCCCAGACCATCCTGACGCAGACCGCGATCCGCGATGTCGAACGGCTCCAGCGCGAGATCGGCGCCGAGCGGGAGCGTCTTTCGGTCCTGCGCGCGGAATGGGCCTATCTCAACCGTCCCGACCGGCTGCGCGAACTGGTATATTTCAACTTCGAGCGGCTCGAGCTTCTGCCGATGGTGCCCGAGCAGTTCGGTACCGTGGCGGAACTGCCCCTGCCGCGGCCCGAGCCCGATCCGATGGAGCAGCTCGAAGGTCTTCTGCTGCTGAACGCCTCGACCGGCGGAGGAGGGCAGGAGCCATGACGCGGACCCCCCTCAGGCCGCTGGCGCGGATCATCGAGGCGCGCCAGAAGGGCGAGAACCCCGACGCGATCGAACGCGAGAACCTGCGCCTGCGCCACGAGGCGCAGCGCGACCGGATGCGGGCGCGCGCCGAAAGCCGGCTTCTGCTGGTGGCCTTGTGTTTCCTGCTGGCCTTCGGCGCCGTGGGCATGCGCATGGGCGCGCTGGCCACCACCGAGGCCGAGGAGCCCAGCGTGGCCGTCTCGGGCACCGCGATCCTGAACACGCGCGCCGACATCGTCGACCGGCAGGGCCGGGTGCTGGCCACGAATTTCGCCACCAACGCGCTTTACGCCCATCCCCACGAGATCGTCGACCCCGCCGCCGCCGCCGCCGGGCTGGCCGAGATCTTTCCCGACATGAACGCCGCGGACCTCGAGCGCCGCTTCACCTCGGAAAGCCGGTTCATCTGGCTGCGCCGCTACATCTCGCCCGAGCAGGAGCAGATGGTCCATGACCTTGGCGAGCCCGGGCTTCTGTTTGGTCCGCGCGAGATGCGGCTCTATCCCAACGGCGCCGTGGCCTCGCATATCCTGGGCGGTGCGGGCTTCGGACAGGAGGCGGTGAACGCCGCCGAGGTCGTGGGCGTGGCCGGCGTCGAGGCGCAGTTCGACGACAGCCTCCGCGATCCCGCCCGCGACGGGCCGCTGGCGCTGTCCATCGACCTGACGGTGCAGGCCGCCATCGAAGAGGTGCTGGCGGGCGGCATGGCGCTGATGAACGCCTCGGCTGCTTCCGCCGTCCTGATGGACATCCGCACCGGCGAGATCGTGGCCATGGCGAGCCTGCCGGATTTCGACCCGAACGCGCGCCCCCGCCCGTTGACCGAGGGCGATCAGGCCGACAGCCCGCTGTTCAACCGGGCGGTGCAGGGCGTCTACGAACTGGGCTCCGTCTTCAAGACCTTCACGATCGCCCAGGCGCTCGAAGAGGGGCTGGTGAACCTCGATGACACGATCGACACCCGCAGCCCTATGCGGATGGCGGGCTTCGCGATTACCGATTTCCGCCATCGCGGGTCCGAGCAATCCGTGGCGGAGGTCTTCACACATTCCTCCAATATCGGCACGGCGCGGATCGCGCGGATGATCGGCAACACGCAGCAGCAGGCCTTCCTTGGCCGTCTGGGGCTGATGGAACACACGGCGCTGGAACTGGTCGAGGCGCCCAGCGGCCGGCCGCTCTACCCCGCGCGCTGGGGGGAGCTGTCGACGATGACGATCTCCTACGGCCACGGCATCTCGACCTCGCCCGTGCATCTGGCATCGGCCTATGCCGCGATGGTCAACGGTGGCACGGTGGTGACGCCGACGCTTCTGCGGCGCGACCCGGCTCAGGGCATGGTACCCCGTGGCGAACGCGTGATCTCCGAGGCCGTCAGCGCGCGGATGCGGGAGCTTCTGCGCTCGGTCGTCACCGAGGGCACGGCCAGTTTCGGCGATGTCGACGGCTATCTCGTGGGCGGCAAGACCGGCTCGGCCGAGATGCCGCGCACGCTCGGCGGCGGCTATTACGAGGACCGCAACATCAACACCTTCGCCGCCGTCTTCCCCTCGGACGCGCCGGAATACGTGCTGATCACGACGCTTTACGAACCGGCCGAGCTTTCGGGGGAGGAACCGCGCCGGACGGCGGGTTGGACGACGGTGCCGGTCGCGGCAGAGCTCATCCGGCGCGCTGCACCCCTCCTCGGCCTGCGGCCCGCCGTTGAACAGGTGGCCGGTTCTCCGCTATCCAGCAGTTCGAACTGATCGCGCCGGATGGCGCCAGACCATGCGACCGGGGCGGGGCCACGGATGACGAGAACAGCCAAATCCCTCGCGGAACTGGGCCTGACGGCGCAGGGCGGCGCCGAGGCGAGGGTCACGCATATTGCCATCGACAGCCGCAAGGTGGGACCCGGCACGCTTTTCGCGGCGCTTCCGGGCACGCAGGTCCATGGCGCGCGCTTCGTGGAGACCGCACTGGCCGAGGGCGCGGTGGCGATCCTGACCGACCGGGAGGGCGCGGCAATGGCCTCAGGCGCGCTGGCCGGTACCCAGGCCGCCCTTATCGTGACCGAGGACGCGCGCGCCACGCTGGCCCATGCCGCGGCCCTCTGGTTCGGGCCGGGCCCAGAGACCGTGGTCGCGGTCACCGGCACCAACGGCAAGACCAGCGTGGCCAGCTTCACCCGCCAGATCTGGGAACGGCTCGGCCACCGCGCGGTCAACATCGGCACCACGGGCGTGGAGGGCAGCTACAGCGCGCCCGGCATCCACACCACGCCCGATCCCCTGACGCTGCAGGCGCTTCTGGCCGATATCCGCGCCGACGGGATCGGCCGCGTGGCGATGGAGGCGTCGTCCCACGGGCTCGACCAGCGCCGGATGGAGGCCGTCAGCCCCTGTGCCGCCGGGTTCACCAACCTCACGCAGGACCATCTGGATTATCACGGCACGATGGAGGCCTATTTCGAGGCCAAGCTGAGGCTCTTCACCGAGCTTCTGCCCCAGGACGGGGTGGCCGTGGTCAATATCGACGACACCTACGGGGCTCGTGTCGCGGAAATCGTTGAGGCGCGCGGCACCGAGGTGGTGGGCGTCGCGCAATACGCGTCGGCGGCGGAGCTGAAGATCACCGGGCGGCGGCTGGACGAACGCGGGCAGGACGTGCTGGTCGAGGCCTGGGGCCGTCCGATCCGGGTGCGCCTGCCGCTGATCGGGGCATTCCAGGCGATGAACGTGATGACGGCGGCGGGCCTCGCCATCGCATCCGGCGAGGAGCCGGACGCGGTTTTCGGCGTTCTGAGGGACCTCACCGGCGTGCGCGGCCGCATGCAGCTGGCCGGTATCCGCAACAACGGCGCGCCGGTCTATGTCGATTACGCGCATACGCCCGACGCGCTGGAAACGGCGCTCCGGGCGCTGCGCCCCCATGTCCTTGGCCGCCTGCATGTCGTCTTCGGCGCGGGCGGGGACCGGGACCGGGGCAAGCGGCCCCTGATGGGCCGGGCCGCCGCGGCGGAAGCCGATATCGTGATCGTGACCGACGACAACCCCCGGTCCGAGGACCCCGCCGCGATCCGGGCGGCGGTTTTGCAGGGCTGCCCCGAGGCCACCGAGATCGGCGACCGCGCCGAGGCGATCCTGCGCGCGGTGGATGGTCTGGAGGCGGGCGATGCGCTCCTGATCGCGGGCAAGGGGCATGAGACCGGGCAGCAGGTGGGCGACGTGGTCTATCCTTTCGACGACGTGGAGCAGGCCTCCGTCGCCGTCGCGGCATTGGAGGGACGGGCATGAGCGCGGCCCTCTGGACCGCCGCCGAGGCCGCGCAGGCCACCGGCGGGCGCGTCTCGGGCGACTGGGAGGCCACCGGCGTCTCCATCGACAGCCGCACCGTGGCCCCGGGCGACCTCTTCGTGGCGCTCTCCGCCGCGCGGGACGGGCATGACTTCGTCGCCGACGCGCTGGCCCGCGGTGCCGTGGCCGCGATTGTGTCGAAGGTGCCCGACGGTGTGGACCCGGCGCGGCTTCTGATCGTGCCGGACGTGCTGGAGGGGCTGGCCGATCTGGGCCGCGCCGCGTGCGCCCGCACCGCCGCCAAGGTCGTCGCCGTGACGGGTTCCGTCGGCAAGACCACCGTCAAGGAGATGCTGCGCGTGACCCTTGGCGCGCAGGGGCGAACCCATGCGGCGGAGGCCAGTTTCAACAACCATTGGGGCGTGCCCGTGACGCTGGCGCGGATGCCCGCCGACACAGACTACGCCGTGATCGAGATCGGCATGAACGCCCCCGGCGAGATCGCGCCGCTGGCGCGCATGGCGCGACCGGACGTGGCCGTGGTGACGACGGTGGCGCCCGCCCACCTCGAGGCCTTCGGCGTGATCGAGGGCATCGCCCATGAGAAGGCGTCGATCTACGAGGGCCTCGCCTCCGGCGGCATCGCGCTGGCGCATACCGATATCGAGACGGCGCGGATCCTTTTCGACAAGGCGCGTGCCGTGGGCGCGAAGCTCGTGACCTTCGGCGCGGCGGACACCGCCGATATCCGGCTGACCGATCTGCGCGCCTCCGACGGCGGGTCCTCGGCCCGCGCCTTGATCCGGGGCGAGGCGCTGATCTACCGGCTGCCGGTGCCGGGGGCGCACAACGCGATGAACGGTCTGATCGCGCTGGCGGTCTGCGACGCGCTCGGCGCCGATCTCGCCGAGGCCGCGATGGCGCTTGCCGCATGGGCGCCGGTCTCGGGCCGGGGCACGCGAGAGCGGCTCGATCTGGGCGGCGCGGGCGATCTGGTGATCGAGCTGATCGACGACGCGTTCAACGCCAATCCCGCCTCGCTCTCGGCCGGGCTCGACATGCTCGCCACGGTCGATCCGCCCCCGGGCGGGCGGCGCGTGGCGATCCTCGGCGACATGCTGGAACTCGGTGCGGACGCGCCCGTCCTCCATGCCGAGGTGGCCGACCACCCCGCCATGGCGAAGATCGACATCGTGCACACGGCAGGCCCGCTGATGGAGCATCTGCACAACGCCCTTGCCGCTCCGCGCCGCGGCCTTCACGCCGAGACCGCCGAGGCGCTGGCCCATGACGTGCCCCGCGCGCTGAGGGCCGGGGACGTGGTGCTGGTCAAGGGCTCCAAGGGCAGCCGCGTCTCCCGCGTGGTTGACGCCTTGCGGAAACTCGGGCAAGCGGTCCCGACCAAGCCTCGAGGATCCTCCTGAATGTTGTTCTGGTTGAGCGAGCTGTCAGATGGCGGCGATTTATTTAATCTTTTCAGATATATAACCTTTCGCGCCGGTGGGGCTTTCTTCACCGCGCTGATCTTCGGATTCCTCTTCGGGCGGCCGCTGATCAACGCGCTGAGGCGGAAATACGCCGCCGGACAGCCGATCCGAGAGGACGGCCCGGCCCACCATATCGAGGCCAAGGCCGGCACGCCGACCATGGGCGGGCTGCTGATCCTCGCCGCGCTGACGCTCTCGACGCTCATGTGGGCGCGGCTCGACAATGCCTATGTGTGGCTGGTTCTCGGCGTGACCGTGGCCTTCGGTCTGATCGGGTTCGCCGACGACTGGGCCAAGGTCAGCCGCAACAACAGCAAGGGCGTGTCGGGCAAGCTGCGCCTCGGTCTCGGTTTCATCATCGCGGCCATCGCGGCGGTGGTGGCCATCGGCGTCCACCCCGACGAATTGTCGGCGCAACTCGCGGTGCCGGTCTTCAAGGACGTCCTGTTCAACATGGGCTGGCTTTTCGTGCCCTTCGCGATGATCGTGATCGTGGGCTCGGCCAACGCGGTGAACCTGACCGACGGGCTCGACGGGCTGGCCATCATGCCGGTGATGATCGCGGCCGGCACGCTGGGCGTGATCGCCTATGCCGTGGGCCGCGTCGACTTCACCGAATATCTCGACGTCCATTACGTGCCCGGCACGGGGGAGCTTCTGATCTTCACGGCGGGCCTGATCGGGGGCGGCCTGGGCTTCCTGTGGTACAACGCGCCGCCTGCGGCGGTCTTCATGGGCGACACCGGGTCCCTTGCGCTTGGCGGCGCGCTGGGCGCCATCGCGGTCGCGACCAAGCACGAAATCGTGCTGGCCATCGTCGGCGGTCTCTTCGTGGCCGAGGCGGTCAGTGTCATCATCCAGGTGGCCTATTTCAAGGCCACCGGAAAGCGTGTGTTCCTCATGGCGCCCATCCACCATCATTTCGAGAAACAGGGCTGGGCCGAGCCGCAGATCGTCATCCGCTTCTGGATCATCTCGCTGATCCTCGCGCTGATCGGGCTGGCGACGCTGAAGCTGCGCTAGGGCTTCGTGCGCGGCCGCCGGGAGGGCGCGATGGGATTTCTACTGCGCTGGGGCTTCGCCTTCGGGCTGCTGGCGGCCACCTACAACCCGACCGCGTGGAACTACGTTCGCTGGGCCGAGGCCAACTGGCCGGACCAGACGCCGCTTGCGGTGCTGATCGGCCTCGTTCTTCTGACCGTCTACATCGTGTTCCTGACGGCCATCCTGCGGGGGATCGGCGCGCTGGGCGCGATCCTCGTGGTCGCGGTCGCGGCGGCGCTGGTCTGGGTGCTGTGGGACTATGGCTGGCTCGACCTCAGGGACCCGACGGCGAACACCTGGATCGCCCTCGTCGCCCTGTCGCTGGTCCTTGCCGTGGGGATGTACTGGGGTATTGTCTGGCGGCGTCTGACGGGACAGGTAGAGGTCGATGACGACGATGCATGAGATGCGTCCATGATCCCGGTCAGCGATTTCGCCGGTCACAGGGTGCTGGTCCTAGGGCTTGGCCGCTCGGGCCTCTCGGCGGCGCGGGCGCTCCGCGCGGGCGGGGCCGAGGTGCTGTGCTGGGACGACGGCGCCGCGGGCCGCGCGGCGGCCGGGTCGGAGGGGCTGACGCTGCACGATCCGATGGGAAAGGGCGCGCTCGACGGCGTGGCGTGCCTCGTGACCTCGCCGGGCATTGCGCATCTCTACCCCGCACCCCACCGCGCCATCGCCGCGGCCATGGAGGCCGGTATACCGGTCGATAACGACATCGGCCTCTTCTTCCGCTCGCTGGGGCAGGGCGACTGGGTGCACCACGACACGCCGCCCCGGGTCATTGCCGTCACCGGCACCAATGGCAAATCGACGACCGCGGCCCTCATCGCGCATGTGCTGACCGAGGCCGGCACGCCCACGGAACTCGCCGGCAATATCGGGCGCGGCGTCCTCGACCTCGACCCGCCCGCCGACGGCGCGGTGATCGTGCTGGAGCTCAGCTCCTACCAGACCGAGCTTGCCCGCGCGCTCACGCCCGACATCGCGGTCTTCACCAATCTCTCCCCCGACCACCTCGACCGGCATGGCGGCATGGGCGGCTATTTCGCGGCCAAGCGCAGGCTGTTCTCCGAGGGCGGGCCGGATCGCGCCATCGTCGGCGTCGACGAGCCCGAGGGCCGGTTTCTCGCCAACCAGCTGGCCGAGGGGCCCGGGGACGGGCGGCTGATCCGCGTGTCGTCGGGCAAGCTCGTCGGTCCGGGCTGGGACATCTCCACCCGCAAGGGATGGCTCTCGGAATGGCGCAAGGGCAGGCAGATCGCCTCGATCGACCTGCGCGCGATGCCGGGACTGCCGGGCGCGCACAACCAGCAGAACGCGGCCTGCGCCTATGCGGCGGTGCGCGCGCTGGGCCTTGCGCCGAGGGTCATCGAGGACGCGCTCGCCTCGTTCAGGGGCCTGCCCCATCGCAGCCAGCGGGTGGCCGAGATCGGCGGCGTGTCTTTCGTCAACGACAGCAAGGCGACGAATGTGGACGCCGCGATCAAGGCGCTCTCGGCCTTCCCGCGCATCCGCTGGATCTGTGGCGGGCTGGCGAAGGAAGGCGGGATGGAGGCGCTCGCCGCCGCCGCCGGCAATGTCGCCAAGGCCTATGTCATCGGGCGCGAGGCCGAGGGTTTCGCGCTTGGCCTCGGCGATCTGCCCCACGAGGTCTGCGGCGAGATGGCGACCGCCGTCGCCCGCGCGGCGGCCGAGGCGGAGCCCGGCGACACGGTGCTGCTCGCGCCCGCGGCGGCGAGCTTCGACCAGTACGACAATTTCGAGAAACGTGGCGATGATTTCATCGCGCAGGTCGGCAAGCTCTCGGGCTAGCGCCCGGGCCATGCTGTCATGGCTGTCATCCTGATGACGGAGGACCGGCCATGGCGAAAGCGATGGGGATCGGCGGGGTGTTTCTCCCTTGCGCGGATACGGAAGCGACAAGGCACTGGTACACGGCCGCCCTCGGGCTGGCGCCGGAAAAGCCGGCTTTTCCGGGCCGGATGTGCCGGCAGATCCGGCGATGCGCGCGCATCGCGGCGACCTGCCCGAAGCACACCATATTTCGCATATCTTTGCTGGCCCAACCGTGCATTTCGGGTTAGACTTGGATATCCGACGCGGGGTCAACCGGCGCGGATGGGCAGAGATACGGGCACGTCAGAAGTCCGATAACCAAGAACAAGGGCCCCAGGGGCCCGGGCAGGCAACATGACGGAAATGGCGCATGGCACCATTGTCGTGCAATCCGGCGAAGCCGTTCTTCCGCGTTGGTGGCGAACGGTCGACAGGGTCACGATCGGCTGTGTCCTGTCGCTTTTCGCGATCGGCATCCTCCTGGGTTTCGCGGCCTCGCCGCCGCTGGCCGAACGCAACGGGCACGCGCCCTTCCACTACGTGATCCGGCAATTCACCTTCGGCGGTCTGGCGCTGAGCGTCATGGTGCTGGTCTCGATGATGCAGCCCGTCACCGTGCGCCGCCTCGGCGTTCTGGGCTTTTTCGCCGCGATGGGTGCGCTGATGCTTCTGCCGGTCTTCGGCACGGATTACGGGCAGGGCGCGGTGCGCTGGTTCTCGCTGGGTTTCGCGTCCGTGCAGCCCTCGGAGTTTCTCAAGCCAGTCTACGTTGTCTTCACCGCCTGGATGATCGCGGCCAGCTACGAGATCGGCGGCCCGCCGGGCAAGGCCGTGTCGCTGGCCGTCACCGTCACCATCGTGGCCTTCCTCGCGCTTCAGCCCGATTTCGGACAG
The DNA here is from genome assembly GCA_001314805.1 of Rhodobacteraceae bacterium HLUCCO18. Taxonomy (GTDB): domain Bacteria; phylum Pseudomonadota; class Alphaproteobacteria; order Rhodobacterales; family Rhodobacteraceae; genus Roseibacterium. The sequence goes on from LJSY01000006.1 coordinate 96,208, forward strand.
GCGGCGCTGGTCGTCTTCGCATGGTCGGTGATCTATTTCGTGGCGGGCGCGCCGATGACGATCCTCGTGGGGGTAATCGGTGCCGTGGGGCTGGCGGGATACTTCGCCTACCAGAACTCCGAGCATTTCGCCCGGCGCATCGACGGGTTCCTATCGGCGGAGGTCGATCCCAACACGCAGCTGGCCTTCGCCACCGACGCGATCCGGCAGGGCGGCCTGTTCGGCGCGGGGCTGGGCGAGGGTTCGGTCAAGTGGACCTTGCCGGACGCCCATACCGATTTCATCATCGCCGTTGCGGCCGAGGAATACGGGCTTGTCATCGTCGTGGCGATCATCGCGCTGTTTTCCACCATCGTGGTGCGGTCCTTCTACCGCCTGATGCGCGAGCGTGATCCCTTCATCCGCCTGGCCGGGGCGGGGCTTGTTTCGCTGATTGCCCTTCAGGCCTTCATCAATCTCGGCGTCGCGGTGCGATTGTTGCCGGCCAAGGGAATGACGCTGCCATTTGTCAGCTACGGGGGCTCGTCTTTGATCGCCACGGGCATTGCGGTGGGGATGGTGTTGTGTTTCACCCGCACCCGTCCACAGGGCGATATCGGCGACATCCTGCTTGCCCGACATCGCTGAGGATCGACCGGACCACCCATGACCACGAGCGCACCACATCTGATCATCGCAGCCGGCGGCACCGGGGGGCACATGTTCCCCGCACAGGCGCTGGCCGAGGCGATGGTGCGCCGGGGCTGGCGGGTGACGCTGTCGACCGATGCGCGCGGGGCGCGGTATACCGGCGGCTTTCCCCACACGGTGAGCGTTCGGCAGGTGGCGTCGGCCACGTTCGCGCGCGGTGGGGTCCTTGCGAAGGCGCTGGTGCCGTTCCGCATCCTCGGCGGCATCGTCAGTGCCACGGTGCGGATGCTGGGCGAAAAACCGTCGGTCGTGGTGGGCTTCGGCGGCTATCCCGCGATCCCGGCCATGGCCGCGGCGTGGCTCACGCGGCGGCCGCGCGCGATCCACGAACAGAACGGCGTTCTGGGCCGGGTGAACCGGGTGTTCGCCCGCCGCGTCGATGCCGTGGCCTGCGGCACATGGCCGACCGAGCTTCCCTCGGGCGTGGCGGGCGTGCACACCGGCAACCCGGTGCGCGCCGCGATCCTCGCGCGCGCCGGCGCCCCCTACATGCCGCCCGGCGACTGGCCGATGAGCCTGCTGGTCTTCGGCGGCAGCCAGGGCGCGCGTATCCTCTCCGACATCGTTCCCGAGGCGGTGGCGCTTCTGCCCGAGGGGCTGCGCGACCGGCTGCGCGTGGCCCAGCAGGCAAGGCCCGAGGATCTCGACCGCGTGGCCGGGGCCTATGCCGCGATGGGCGTGCGCGCCGAGGTCGAGCCCTTCTTCGAGGACATGCCCCGGCGCCTGACCGAGGCGCAGCTGGTCATCGCGCGCTCCGGCGCCTCATCCGTGGCCGATATCTGCGTGGTGGGCCGGCCCGCCATCTACATCCCCTACGCCGCCGCCGTGCGCGACGAACAGACCGCGAACGCCCGCGGCCCCGTCGCCGCCGAGGCCGCGGCGCTGATGCCCGAACGCAAGCTCACGCCCGAGGTGTTGTCCGAGACGATCGGCGCCATCCTCACGCAACCCGACGCGGCGCTCCGCATGTCGCAGGCCGCGCTGTCGGTCGCCGTGCCCGACGCCACCGAGCGCCTCGTCGCGCTGGTCGAGGAACTCGCCGCATCCGGCAGGAAGGACGCCGCATGAACGCCGCCGCCACGAAACTTCCCACCCAGCTTGGCCCGATCCATTTCGTCGGCATCGGCGGGATCGGCATGTCCGGCATCGCCGAGGTGTTGCTGAACCATGGCTACACCGTGCAGGGGTCCGACCTGAAGCCGTCCAAGATCACCGCCCGGCTGGAGCGGTTGGGCGCGCGCATCTTCATCGGTCAGCGGGCCGATAACCTCGAGGCGGCCGAGGTGGTCGTGATCTCGAGCGCGATCAAGCCGGGCAACCCCGAGCTTGACGCCGCGCGCCTCCGGGGCCTGCCGGTCGTTCGCCGGGCCGAGATGCTGGCCGAACTGATGCGGCTCCGTTCCAACATCGCGGTGGCGGGCACCCATGGCAAGACGACCACGACGACGCTGGTCGCCACGCTGCTGGATGCGGGCGGGATCGACCCCACGGTGGTCAATGGCGGCATCATCCACGCCTACGGGTCCAACGCGCGGGTGGGGCAGGGCGAATGGATGGTGGTGGAGGCGGATGAGTCCGACGGCACCTTCAACCGCCTGCCCGCGACCATCGCCATCGTGACCAATATCGACCCCGAGCACATGGAGCACTGGGGCACGATCGAAAGGCTCAGGCAGGGCTTTCTCGATTTCGTCTCCAACATCCCGTTCTACGGGCTCGCCGTGTGCTGCACCGATCACCCCGAGGTGCAGGCGCTGGTGGGGCGCATCACCGATCGCCGCGTCGTGACCTTCGGCTTCAACGCGCAGGCCGACGTGCGCGCGGTCAACCTGAAATACAAGGCCGGGGTGGCGCATTTCGACATCGCGCTTCAGGCCGAGGACAAGGTGATCGAGGGGTGCAGCCTGCCCATGCCGGGCGATCACAACGTCTCGAACGCGCTCGCCGCCGTGGCGGTCGCGCGGCATCTGGGGCTCAAGACCTCCGAGATCCGCGACGCGCTGGCCTCCTTCGGCGGCGTCAACCGCAGATTTACCAAGGTCGGCGAAGTTGGCGGCGTGAGCATCATCGACGATTACGGCCACCACCCGGTGGAGATCGCCGCGGTCCTGAAGGCCGCGCGGCAGGCCGTGGCCGACCGCAAGGACGCGCGCGTCATCGCCGTGCATCAACCCCATCGCTACACGCGGCTCGCCACGTTGTTCGAGGATTTCTGCGCCTGCTTCAACGACGCCGACGTGGTCGGCATCGCCGAGGTCTACGCCGCGGGCGAGGACCCGATCGCGGGTGCCAGCCGCGACGACCTCGTGGCCGGCCTGATCGCCCATGGCCACCGGCATGCGCGCGCCGTCACCTCCGAGGACGATCTGGAACGTCTGGTGCGCGAACAGGCGCGACCCGGCGATATCGTCGTCTGCCTCGGCGCGGGCACGATCTCGACCTGGGCGCAGGGGCTGCCCGCGCGGCTGGCCGACCTCGAAAAGCGCGTGGTGTCGGGATGAGGGCGCCCATGCGAACACGGGAGGGCCTGTCATGCCGCTGTCGCTGATCCTCGCCTGCCTCTGGGTGTTGGCGGCGGCCATCGTGGCGATGCTGCCGATGCGCCTGCAATACGTGCCGGGCCTGACGCTCCTCATCCTCGCCGTACCGCTCGCGGTCTTCGTCGGGCTGCAGCTTGGCTGGATCTGGGTCGCCGCCGTGCTGTTCGCCGTCCTGTCCATGTATCGCCGTCCGCTTGCGGCGCTGGCCCGCCATCTGCGCGGCCGCTTCGCGGGAGAGACATGATGCCCCTGTCCATCTTCTTCGCCGGTCTCTGGTGTCTTGCCGCCGGCATAGCCGGACTGGCGCCGCAGCGCTTCCACTGGGGCGCGGTCTGGGTGCTGATCGTGGCGGGCATCCCGCTACTAGGCTACGTCACCTACGAGAACGGGCCGGTCATCGGCCTTCTTGCGCTGTTCGGCGGCATCTCGGTCCTGCGCTGGGCGCCGCGCCTGCTCGCACTGTCGGAGCGGTGGACGGGGGGTGCCGAGGGGGCGTCTGGCCGCGACGCCGTGAGGCAGGAACCGGAGGGTGGCGCATGGACTGGCTGATCCTCATCCTGTTTCTCGTCCTTCCTGCCGCAGCCTTCGTACTCGTGCGCGCGCGGCGGTTCGGCTGGGCCTGGACCACGCCGCTTGTTGCCGTGGGACTGGGCGTCCTGAACGTCATCTATATCGATCGGGTAGCGGTCTCCGAGCAGAGCAGAGGCTTCGGGAGCATCGCCGTCATGCTGTTGTTCTTGGTCATTGCCCTCGTGTCGCTCGTCGGTTGCATCGCCGGCCATGTCACGAACTGGATCGAGGCCAAGATGCGGGCGGAGCGGGAATCATGAAGAGCTTGGGCGCCTTTCCGGTCCTCGCGCTGCCGACCGCCGGCTACGCCGGCCATCGCATTGGCGCGACGGAGGTCGCCGTCCGCTTCGCCGTAACATACACGCGCTGCCGTCCGATGCCCGTCCTCTTGCGGCATATCGGGCGACGCATCGCGGGAGAGACGTGATGCCCTTGTCCCTTGTCCTTGCCTGTGTCTGGGGCCTCGTGGCCGGCCTCGCGGGCATGGCGCCGCAGCGCTTCCACTGGCCAGCCGCCTGGATCCTGATCGCCACCGGCATCCCGCTGCTGGGCTATGTCACGTTGCAGACGGGCCCCGTCTGGGGCCTGATCTGCCTTGCCGCCGGGGCCTCCGTCCTGCGCTGGCCTCTCCTGCGTGCGGCGCAGAAGATGAAGCGCATCGTGGTGCGCGTCGAGCGCGATACCGGGGAGCCGGGGGAATGACGCGTTCCACGTCGAAACGGCGCCGGAGCGAGGGTCGATTGTCGGCGCGGTTGCCGCGGCAATGATCGCGGGCGGTCCACGGCCCGCCGCGTTCGCATTTCGGCGTGGCCGCGCCGAGCGTCTGGCACCACATGGCGAACTGCGCTAGGCGTCGGCCATGACCGAGATGCCCACCCCCCGAGGCCGCCTGACGCCCGATCGTGACCTGTCCGAGCTGACATGGCTGCGCGTGGGCGGGCCGGCCGACTGGCTGTTTCAGCCCGCCGACGCGGAGGACCTGAGCGATTTTCTTGCCGCGCTCGATCTCGGTATACCGGTCTTTCCCATGGGGGTCGGATCGAACCTGATCGTCCGGGACGGCGGCATCGCGGGCGTGGTGATCCGCCTCGGACGGGGCTTCAACCAGGTCCGGATCGAGGGCGGGACCGTGATCGCGGGCGCCGCCGCGCTCGACGCGCAGGTGGCCAGGCGCGCGGCCGAGGCGGGCCGCGACCTGACCTTCCTGCGCACGATCCCCGGCTCCATCGGCGGGGCGCTTCGGATGAACGCGGGCTGCTACGGGACCTATGTCGCGGACCATTTCGCGGGCGCCGACGCGGTGCTGCGGGACGGCACGCGCATCACGCTCGGGCCCGGCGATATCGCGTTTTCCTACCGCCACACGGACGTCCCCGAGGATGCCGTCGTCACCGAAGTGCGCTTCACCGCGCCCGAAGGCGATCCCCAAGCGCTCGCCGCGCGGATGGAGGAGCAACTGGCCAAACGCGACGCGACCCAACCCACGAAGGACCGCACGGCCGGGTCGACCTTCCGCAACCCGGCCGGGTTTTCCTCCACGGGCCGGGCGGACGACACCCATGAGCTGAAAGCGTGGAAGGTGATCGACGACGCCGGGATGCGCGGGGCGACGCGGGGCGGGGCGCAGATGTCGCCCATGCATTCCAACTTCCTCGTCAACGCCGGTGGCGCAACCGCCGCAGACCTCGAGGGACTGGGCGAGGAGGTGCGAAAAAGGGTTTTCGAGCACAGCGGAATAACGCTAGAGTGGGAAATCAAGCGCATCGGTCGGCCCGGGTCATAGGGCCGCCGCGCGAACGACCCCCGCACCAGATGGGGGCGCAACGATAAACCGCCGACCGGGCGACAGAATTCCGGCGGCAGACAGAGGCAAGAGGTTGGTGACAGGTTCGAGCAGACCTGCGTCCCGCGTCATGGTCCTGATGGGTGGCCCCTCCGCCGAGCGTGAGGTGTCTCTCAGCACCGGTCAGGGCTGCGCCGAGGCGCTGCGCAGCGAGGGATACGACGTGATCGAGGCCGATGCCGGCCCCGACCTCGCGCAGCGCTTGGCCGAGGTGAAACCCGACGTCGTGTTCAACGCGCTCCATGGCCGCTGGGGCGAGGATGGCTGCGTCCAGGGCCTGCTGGAATGGCTGCGCATCCCCTACACCCATTCCGGTGTGCTGGCTTCCTCGCTCGCGATGGACAAGGCGCGCACCAAGGACCTCTACCGCGTCCACGGCCTGCCGGTGGTCGACAGCGTGATCGCGGCCCGCGCGGAGGTCGAGGCGCGCCATGTCATGGCGCCGCCCTATGTCGTCAAGCCGAACAACGAAGGCTCTTCCGTCGGCGTCTACCTCGTGACCGAGGGCGCCAACGGCCCGCCGAAGCTGGGGCCCGAGATGCCCGAGCACGTCATGGTCGAGGCCTTCGTCGCGGGCCGTGAGCTGACCTGTTCGGTGATGGGCGGGGGCGAGGACGATCCGGGCGCGCTGACCGTCACCGATATCCTGACCGACGGCTGGTACGATTACGCGGCCAAGTACACCCCCGGCGGATCGCGCCACGTGGTGCCCGCCGATATCCCGGCCGAGATCTTCGACGCCTGCATGGACTTTGCCACGCGGGCCCATCGCGTGCTGGGTTGCCGGGGCGTCAGCCGGACCGATTTCCGCTGGGACGAGGACAAGGGCCTTGCCGGCCTGATCCTGCTCGAGACCAACACCCAGCCGGGGATGACGCCCACCTCGCTGACGCCCGAACAGGCGGAGGCCACGGGCCTTTCCTTCGGGGCGCTCTGCCGCTGGCTTGTGGAGGATGCCTCTTGCGACCGCTGATCGCCCATCGCGGCCCCGTTCACGCCCGCCCCGTTGCCGAGCCTGCGCGCCTGCATCGTGATCCCGCGCCCTCGCGGCTGACCTACCGCGTGCAGCGGCTGTGGCTCACGCCGCTTTTTCGCGCGCTCCTCAGGGTGGGCCTGCCATCCTTCGCGGTGATCGCGTCGCTTCTGTGGTACGCCACCGACGAGGCGCGGGTGCACGCGCTGCAGGACCAGGTGGCCGAGATCCGTCGCGAGATCGAGGACCGGCCGGAGTTCCGCATCAACGTCCTGTCGATCGAAGGTGCGAGCCCGGCGGTCACCGAGGAGGTGCGCGCGACCTTGGCGCTGGACCTTCCGATCTCGTCGTTCGACATCGACCTCGCCGCCCTGCGCAACCGGGTGGAGGCGCTGCCACCGGTCGCATCGGCCTCGGTCCGCAACGCCGGCGGCGGAACCCTTTCGGTGGAGATCACGGAACGCGTCCCCGCGCTGATCTGGCAGTCGCGCACGGGCACGGCCCTGATCGACGCGGAGGGAAATTTCGTGGCCGACATCGCCGCACGCCCACCGACCGAGCCCCTGCCGATGATCGCTGGGCAGGACGCCGACCTTGCCGTGGCCGAGGCGCTGGCCCTGTTCGAGGCCGCCCGCCCCCTGGGCGAGCGCCTGCGCGGCCTCGTGCGCGTCGGCGAACGCCGCTGGGACATCGTCCTTCGCGACGGTCCCCGCATCCTTCTGCCGGCCGAGGCGCCGCGCGCGGCGCTCGACCGGGTGCTCGTGCTGCATGACGTGCAGCAGATCCTCGACCGTGACCTGGTGCGCATCGACCTGCGCAACCCGGGACAATTGACCGTGCAACTGACCGCCCCCGCGATGGAGACGCTCGAGCTCCAGCGCGCGGGCCTTGTTCCTGTCGGAGACGAACGCGGATGAACCTGCTCTACCAATCCCAACGGGCCATGCGGGCCAAGCGTGAAGAAGCCATGCGCCGTGGCGTGATCGCGGTGCTCGATATCGGCACCTTCAAGATCGCCTGCCTCGTGCTGCGCTTCGACGAGACCGACATCACGCCCGGCGACGGCATCGGTGCGATGGCGGGGCAGGCGGGTTTCCGTGTCATCGGCGCGTCCACGACGCGCTCGCGCGGGGTGAAATTCGGCGAGATCGACACGGTGCAGGAGACCGAGCGCGCGATCCGCACCGCCGTGCAGGGCGCGCAGAAGATGGCGCAGACCCGCGTCGACCATGTCATCGTGGCGCTGTCGGGCGCGCGCCCGCGCAGCTATGGGCTCGACGGGGAGATCACGCTCCAGACGGGGTCGGTGGAAGATGGCGACATCGCTTCGGTGCTCGCGGCCTGCGACGTGCCGGATATCGGCCACGGGCGCGAGGTGCTGCACGCCCAGCCGGTGAATTTCTCGCTCGATCACCGCACGGGCCTGTCCGATCCGCGCGGCCATGTGGGCAGCCGCCTTTCGGTGGACATGCATCTTCTGACCATCGAGGCCGGCGCGATCGAGACGCTGCTGCATTGCGTCAAGCGCTGCGACCTCGACCTCGCGGGTCTGGCCAGCGCGCCCTATGTCAGCGGCATTTCCAGCCTCGTGGAGGACGAGCAGGAGCTGGGTGCGGCCTGCATCGACATGGGTGGCGGTTCAACGTCGCTGTCGATCTTCATGAAAAGGCACATGATTTTCGCCGACACCGTGCGGATGGGGGGCGATCACGTCACCTCGGATATCAGCCACGGGTTGCAGATCCCGATGCCGCATGCGGAACGGATCAAGGCGCGCTTCGGCGGTGTCATGGCCACCGGGCTCGACGACCGCGAGATCATCGAATTGCAAAGCGAGACGGGCGACTGGCACCACGACCGTCGCTCGGTCTCGCGCTCGGAGCTGATCGGCGTGATGCGCCCGCGCATCGAGGAGATCCTCGAGGAAACGCGCGCGCGCCTCGACGCGGCGGGCTTCGACCATCTGCCCAGTCAGCGCATCGTCCTGACGGGGGGCGCGAGCCTTCTGCCCGGTCTCGACGGGCTGGCCAGCCGCATCCTCGGCAACCAGGTGAGGCTGGGCCGCCCGCTGCGCGTGCAAGGCCTGCCGCAATCGGCCTGCGGGCCTGCCTTCTCGGCCTGCGTGGGCCTTGCGCTTTTCGCGGCGCATCCGCAGGACGAATGGTGGGATTTCGAGACGCCGGCCGACCGCTACCCGGCGCGCAGCGTCAAGCGCGCCGTCCGCTGGTTCCGCGACAACTGGTAGCCCCCGCATCTAGCGTATGAACGCAAGCTGAAGGCCGGTCGGCGGGTTTCCGCCCCATATTTCGGGGATAACTCCGATTTTCCGCGTGACGCGCGGGGTATGAATCATTAAGGTTTCGTCACCACAGAGGCAGAAGTGGCCAAAGCGGCAGGAGACCGCGGGCGTTTTTCACGAGAACCGGGCAACCCGGACAACAGGCGGACCGAAGCGATGACACTCAATCTCACCATGCCCCAGCCCGGGCAGGACCTCAAACCGCGTATCACCGTGTTCGGCGTTGGCGGGGCCGGCGGCAATGCCGTCAACAACATGATTTCCCAAAGCCTCGAGGGCTGCGAGTTCGTGGTGGCAAACACCGACGCGCAGGCGCTTGCGCAGACCAAGGCGCATGGGCGCATTCAGATGGGCGCGCGCGTGACCGAGGGGCTCGGCGCCGGTGCACGGCCCGCCGTGGGCGCAAGCGCGGCGGAGGAATCGATCGAGGAGATCGTCGATCACCTCGCCGGCGCGCACATGGCCTTCATCACCGCCGGCATGGGTGGCGGCACCGGCACCGGGGCCGCGCCGATCATCGCGCAGGCCGCGCGCGAGCTTGGTGTGCTGACCGTGGGCGTGGTGACCAAACCCTTCCAGTTCGAAGGCGCAAAACGCATGCGCCAGGCCGACGAGGGGATCGAGGCGCTGCAGAAGGTCGTCGACACGCTCATCATCATCCCCAACCAGAACCTGTTCCGGCTGGCCAACGAGAAGACGACGTTCACCGAGGCCTTCGCCATGGCCGACGACGTGCTTTACCAGGGCGTGAAGGGCGTGACCGACCTGATGGTGCGCCCGGGCCTCATCAACCTCGACTTCGCCGATGTCCGCGCGGTGATGAACGAGATGGGCAAGGCCATGATGGGCACCGGCGAGGCAGAGGGCGAGACCCGCGCGCTGCAGGCCGCCGAGAAGGCCATCGCCAACCCGCTTCTGGACGAGATCAGCCTGAAGGGCGCGCGCGGCGTGCTGATCAACGTCACCGGCGCTTACGACATGACGCTCTTCGAGCTCGACGAAGCCGCCAACCGCATCCGCGAGGAAGTGGACCCCGACGCCAACATCATCGTGGGCTCGACGCTGGACGAGGGCATGGAGGGCCGCATGCGCGTGTCCGTCGTCGCGACCGGCATCGACGTCACCGGCGAAGAGGCCGCGCCCGTGCGCGACATTTACGGCGCGGCGGCGATCAAGGGCCGCGCGCCGATGACCGAAACTCCGGAGGAGGTCGCCGCGGCCGAGGCCGAGGCCGCTTCGGTGCCCGAGGCTGCCCCGAGCCGACCCGAGCGGGCGGAACCCACGCTCTTCGAAAGCTTTGCCGACCAGGACGTTCCGGACGAAGTGTTCGAACCCGACATGACCGAAGACGGCGTGCCCGCTCCGGCCTATCGCCCCGCGATGGCGAGGTCCCAGCCGACGCCGGCTGCCTCCGTCGCGATGCAGCACGCGCCCCGTCAGGACGACCGCGGTTTCGTCGCGCCCAAGGCACCGCCCGCCGGCGCCCCGACGCCCGAAGCGCTGGCGCGTCTGCGCGACGCGATCCAGCGCGACGTCCCGCGTCCGGCGCCCGCATCGGCGGCACCGCCCGCGCATGACGCCGCGCAGCAGCCATCGCGCACGCGGTTCGGGATCAACAACCTGATCAACCGCATGACCGGCCATGGCGAGGAAGCGTCCTCGCCGGTGGCGCGGCGCACGCCCAGCTTCTCGGGCGCGCCGCCGCAGAGCCACATCCCGGCCCGTGACGATGACGGTGCGGTGGACCCCGATCAGGATCGCATTGAAATTCCTGCGTTCCTGCGCCGTCAGGCCAACTGAATCCGGTCACAATCGAAACGAAGGGGTCGGTTCCACGCCGACCCCTTTTTCTTTATTTTCAGGGGCTAAGCCTGACGCTCCACAGGCATCGGCAGGTTCCTGCCGAGATGAGTCGGCATTGTTGCAGCCCGTCATAATCGTTGAATTGTCTGTTCCCGCCCGCGGGGGTAGCCCGTATGCGACGGAAACCGCCGGGGCACTCCGAGCGGATGCGTCCCCCGAAAGACTGGCGGGGTGGGTCGTGCCGGGATCAGACACATGGTCCGGCCAGACGCACCCGAAACACGCGGCACGGGGACGAAAGGGACGACAGGTTTCGACATGCAGGCGACGATCAGATCGGATGTGAGTTTCAGCGGCGTTGGGCTCCACACGGGCCGGCTTGCGCGGATGACCATCCGTCCCCATGCCGCAAACATGGGCCTGTGGTTCCGCCGCGTGGACCTGCCGGGCGCGCCCTATATCCCGGCGCGCTACGATCGTGTCGCGCAAAGCCGCCTGTGTACATGTCTCGACGGCGACGGGGCGGCCTCGGTTTCCACGATCGAACATGTCATGGCCGCGCTGGCGGGCTGCGGCATCCACAACGCGGTGGTCGAAATCGACGGACCCGAGGTGCCGATCCTCGACGGCTCGGCCGCGCCCTTCGTGCGGGGTATCCTCGACGCGGGCATCCAGCGTCAGGACGCCGGCATCCATGCCATCGAGGTGACGCGCGAGATCGTCGTGACAGACGGTGCGGCGACCGCCATGCTGTCCCCCGCAGAGGGGCTCGAGATGGATTTCTCGATCGATTTCACCGATGCCGCCATCGGCCGGCAGCGCCGCGTCGCGAACCTCGCCAACGGGCGCTTCGTGCGCGAATACTGCGACAGCCGCACCTTCTGCCGCCAGGCCGACGTGGATGCGATGCATGCCGCGGGCCTCGCGCTGGGCGGAACCTATGAAAACGCCGTCGTCGTGGATGGCGAAGTGGTGCTGAGCCCCGGCGGCTTCCGCCATGCCGACGAGGCCGTGCGCCACAAGATGCTGGACGCACTGGGCGATCTGGCACTGGCGGGCTCTCCGCTTCTGGCGCGCTACACCGGCGTGCGCGCCGGTCACATGCTGACCAACAGGCTCCTGCGCGCGCTTTTCGCGACGCCGGGTGCGACGCGGGTGGTGGAATGCACGCCGGAACAGGCCGCGCGTCTGCCGGGCATGGGCGTGAAGGCGGCCGATCTGGCCAACGTCGCCTGAGGCTCCCGGCGCCGCGCGCGCGGGCTTTCGAACGCCCATCGGAGCCGGTTCCGATTTCAAGCGTTTTGCGTCCAAAAACTTTGTGCTAGACGCCGCTGCACTGGGCGTGCGCGGGCATCCGGGCGCGCGGAACGATCGGGGATGGAGCGCATGCGGAGATCAGCATCGGCTGGCATGGTTTGGCTAAGGCGCGGCGGGGTGGTCGCGCTCATCGGTCTTCTCGCGGCTTGTGGCGGCGGCGAGCGGAGCGGCGGGGGGCTGTTCGCCCCGCGTGAGC